>DASTXE010000003.1 GCA_035765535.1 Rickettsiales bacterium
CTTTTACCTCAAAAACATCCACAAATAAGACTCTTAATAAACTAGAAATTCTTTCCTATTACCAGCATCATACCACTGGTGAGATTGAAGATGGGCAGTAGGAAAAAATCCAGCTTGACGATAGGCCCGCAATCAGAGAACATCTTGACCTTACCACGCTTAAGCGCTATAGCGGTGTTGCATAAAGCCCATACTCGCTGGTATTGGGCAGGCAATGGTGAAGGCTAGGTAGCAAAGTGGTAATGCACGGGACTGCAAATCCTGTATTCGGGAGTTCGATTCTCCCCCTGGCCTCCAAAACCAACCGGTAATTCCTTATCCTTTAAGCTTCCCGACATGCATGACAAGCTTGTGCAGTTCGCCCTTGCGCCACAGCTCCACCGGTACGGCGCTGCCGGGTTCGGTCTCTGCCACGCAAAGCGGTAACATACGCATTTCCCTGATGTTTTTACCATCAAAACGGACGATTACATCGCCCGCCACAATGCCTGCTTTGGCGGCCGGGCCATTTTCCGCCACGCTCATCACGAGCGCCCCATAAGGCTTTTTAAGCCCGGCATTATGTGCCGCAGCAGCAGTCACGTCTTCAATGCGGATGCCGATCCAGCTGCGCTCAACATAACCTTTGGTTTTGAGTTGCTCGAATACGGTTTTGGCGAGTGCAATCGGCATGGCGAATCCGATACCGACATTCTCACCCGAAGGAGAGTAAATCGCCGTGTTGATTCCGATCACCTGGCCCTGAAGGTTAAACATCGGTCCACCAGAATTGCCACGGTTAATGGCGGCATCCGTCTGGATAAAATCGTCAAACGGTCCGGCATTCAGATTGCGCGCACGGGCGGAGATGATACCCGCAGTCACCGTACCGCCGAAGCCGAACGGATTGCCAATGGCAATTACCCAGTCGCCGACACGGGCCTTATCGGAATTGCCGAAGACCACGGACGGCAGTTTTTTTCCAGCCTCCACCTTGAGCAAGGCCAGATCCGTCTTTTCATCGTGACCCACGATCTGAGCATCGAGTTTAGTGTCGTCGCTAAGTGTAATCGTGATGTCGCCGGAGCCGGAAATCACATGGTTGTTCGTCGCGATATAACCGTTCGGATCGATGATGAAACCGGAACCGAGCGAATAAATCTTATGGGAGTCATCCTTGTTTTCAGGATGTTCGGGGAAATCGTGAAACCCCTCAGGAATGGCCGTGGCTGTGGCATTCATCGTATCGCCCGGCATTTTCTGCGTCGTGGAAATATTTACAACGGTTGGCGTGAGCTTTTCCACGAGATCGGCAAAGCCCGGCGGTGTTTCTCCGGCCATGGAAGGCAGGGGCGAAAACACAAGACAGGCGCTCACAAAAGCGGTAAATAAAAATGCGGGTTTCACCGATATACCATCAAGAAATAAATAATATTGCTCAGGTATAAATATACCGGTCTCGCTTTTCAAGTTTTGATGCCCTGATTGGCGGCTTATAACGGATTCAATTGCTAATTTAGCTTTTTTAAGGTATAGGGCAGAGAAATATTTTTAGTTACGGGAATTATCCCTGATTTTCGCAAAAGTTCCACGTGAAACATTTATGACCAGATTTGATGTGATTGTTATTGGGGGTGGGCATGCCGGAACAGAGGCCGCAGCGGCTTCTGCGCGTATGGGCGCGACCACACTTTTGGCAACACATAAAAAAGAAACCGTGGGCGAAATGTCGTGTAACCCGGCTATCGGGGGGATCGCCAAAGGCACCCTTGTCCGTGAGATCGACGCTCTGGACGGAGTCATGGGAAGGGCAATTGATCGGGCGGGCATCCATTACAAAATGCTTAACGCCAGTAAGGGGCCGGCAGTTCACGGACCTCGTGCACAGGCGGATCGGAAATTATACCGCCAGGCTGTTCAGGATATTTTATCCGAATACGAAACCCTCACCATACAGTCGGTCGCGATCGAAGACCTTCTTATCGAAAATGGAAAAGTCGTTGGGGTCGTGACCGGAGAAGGCGAACAAATTTTTGCTTCGTCAGTTATCCTCACCACAGGGACTTTTCTGGGTGGGCTTATCCATATCGGTGAAAAGAAAATCCCGGCCGGCAGGGTAGGGGAGGCCCCTTCATTAGGTCTATCCAAAACCCTTCGTGACACGGGGTTTATGGTCGGACGTCTTAAGACCGGAACGCCACCCCGTCTCGATGGAAAGACGATCGACTGGTCCGGTCTCCAGGAGCAACCGGGCGACGATATCCCTCAACCATTTTCCTATATGGTGGATAAGATCATCGTTCCTCAGATCAAATGTTTTATCACTCAGACGACACAAGCCACTCACGAAATTATCCGGGGTAATATCCACCGCGCCCCCATGTATAGTGGGCAGATCGAAGGACGGGGGCCTCGTTATTGTCCGTCCATTGAAGATAAGATCGTTCGCTTCTCCGATAAACCGAAACACCAGATCTTTCTCGAACCGGAAGGGCTCGATGACGATACGGTTTATCCGAACGGCATCTCCACATCGCTCCCGGAAGATGTTCAGCTCGCGATTTTAAAAACAATTCCGGGTCTGGAAGATGCGACCATGATCCGTCCGGGTTACGCGATTGAATATGACTATGTCGATCCACGGGAACTCTATCCGACACTCGAGACCAAGAAAATTAAAGGTCTTTATTTCGCGGGTCAGATCAATGGCACCACGGGATATGAAGAAGCCGGAGGGCAGGGTATCATCGCTGGGATTAACGCCGTACTTTCCATTCGTGGTCAGGACGCATTTATTCTCGACCGTAGCGACGCGTATATCGGCGTCATGATCGACGATCTGATTACACTCGGAACGAGTGAACCCTATCGTATGTTCACATCGCGTTCCGAATACCGTCTCAGCGTCAGGGCTGATAATGCTGATCTGCGTTTGACGGATAGAGGTATTGCGATTGGTTGCGTCACGAAGTCGCGCTCTGAAATGTATAAAAACAAATCCGAACAACTCCGCAATTCTATTTCCCTATTCAAAAATAGTCTGATTAGTCCCAGTGAGGCGACAAAATACGGAGTGAATTTGAATAAGGACGGAATTAAACGCTCCGCATTTGAATTGCTCTCCAATACGAATGTCGAATTGGAGGATATTTATCATATCTGGAATGAATTAAAAGAAATACCGGATGCAATTCTGCGTCAGATAAAAATAGAAGCACTTTACGATGGGTATTTAGAAAAACAGGGCGCGGATATCCTCGCTTTCAAACAAGAAGAATCGCTCAAGATTCCCGAAGATATTGACTATAATACGGTGCCATCGCTCTCCAACGAGATTAAAGAAAAGCTCAAAAATCATAAGCCGCTGACGCTAGGCGCAGCCCAGAGAATCCCTGGTGTAACGCCCGCTGCGCTTACGATTCTGATGGGATTCATTAAAGAAAAAATGCGTCCGTCAAAAAATAAAATCCCGGCCTAATTTCATCTGGCGTCTATTCGAATAGAAGTGTATAAACACGACATGTCGGGCGATTTTTTATATCAAAATTTCCAAAAAATAGTCCCCGGGGGCGTTTCACGTGAAACATTCACCCGATTGGAGGAGTATGTTTCGCTTCTTCTAAAATGGCAGAAGAAGATCAATCTCATCAGTGACTCTACAATTCCCGACGTTTGGGCGCGCCATATTCTGGATTCAACCCAACTCATTTCTCATATTCACCCCGATCAAAGAGTGGCCGATCTGGGGAGTGGGGCAGGGCTTCCCGGAATTATATTATCCATACTCGGCATTAAGAACGTAACGCTTGTTGAAAGCGATATGCGTAAAGTTGCGTTCTTGAGAGAAGCGGCAAGAGTAACGAACACCCACATCAGTATCTCCAATAATCGGGTTGAAACGATCTTACTTGATGAAGTGGATGTGATCACCGCGCGAGGTTTTGCTCCGCTCGAAAAAATTTTTTCGATGCTCGGAGAAAACCTAACCCCACGTCATAAAATGGTTTTATTGAAGGGAAGGGAATATGAGAAGGAAATCGCGGAAGCCAGGGCCAATTGGCATTTTGACTATAAAAAAATTCATAGTATAACGGATAATAACAGCGCCATTCTTATTATAGAAAATATCTATAAAACAAAGGATTAGTATATGAGCAGCAAACAATCAAAACATATCAGGGATGAAAACACGCCAGCAAAAATTATTGCTATCGTGAACCAGAAAGGCGGCGTCGGAAAGACCACCACTGCGATTAACTTAGCTACTGCGCTCGCGGCTTGCGGACGCAAGGTATTGCTCATCGATCTCGATCCGCAGGGGAATGCCAGCACCGGTCTCGGTATCGATCATAGTGACCGTAGCATCACATCCTATGATCTGCTCATTGGCGAGGTCAGCATTGCCGAAGCAACTTTAAAAACCGAAATTCCAAATCTGTTTCTGGTCTCTGCTAATATTGATCTCTCCGGCGCCGAGATCGAACTCGTCAGCATGATGCGCCGTGAATATCGTCTGCAGGAAGCTTTCGCAAATGAGAAACTGAACTACGATTATGTCATTATCGACTGCCCGCCGTCACTCGGTTTGGTAACCCTCAATGCATTGACCGCCGCTCATTCCGTTTTGATTCCGCTGCAGTGTGAATTTTATGCGTTGGAAGGTTTGAGCCATCTATTGAAAACCATCGAACTCGTCCGCACGCGTATCAACCCCGCGCTGACCATCGAAGGTATCGTGCTGACCATGTATGACCGCCGCAACAGCCTGACCGCGCAGATCGAGGAAGACGTCCGCGATTTCCTCGGCACGAAAGTTTACAAAACCGTCATCCCCCGCAACATCCGTATGTCGGAAGCGCCGTCTCACGGGAAACCGGCATTGATCTATGATCTGCATTGCACCGGTTCGCAAGCCTATCTGAAACTGGCCAGTGAGTTATTGAAACGTGAAAAACAGCAACGCGAATTAACCGCAGCATAATCTAAGGAGCACCATATGAGCGCAGTAAAAAAATCGAATGCACGCGGATTAGGTAAAGGGCTTTCGGCCCTGATGTCGGACACCTACAGCCAGGCCCCGGCCGCTCCGGCACAGCCCGCCAACCAGGACCGCCCGGAACAATCCGCTGCCGAACTTCCCAAGCAGACCCTTAAGCTCAGCCAGCTTCGTTCCGGCAAATACCAGCCACGTGAGCATTTCAATGAGAGCGCTCTGAGCGATCTCGCCAATTCGATCAAGAAGAACGGCGTTATGCAGCCGATTCTGGTACGCATGATCGGAGCCGATCTATATGAAATCGTTGCCGGTGAACGCCGCTGGCGCGCTTCCAAGATCGCGGGCCTGGATGAAATCCCGGTCGTGATCCGCGACCTCACAGACGAGCAGGCGCTGGAACTTGCTATCGTCGAAAACGTCCAGCGCGAAGGCCTGCATCCGCTTGAAGAGGCCGCCGGTTACCAGAGGCTGATGGACGAATTCGGTTATACCCAGGAAAACATCGCGTCCACCGTCCATAAGAGCCGCAGCCATATCGCGAATCTGCTGCGTCTCCTGAGTCTGCCGAAAGATATCCAGGAATTGCTGACGACCGAAAAACTGACGATGGGCCATGCCCGCGCCCTGATCGGCGTAGAAAGTGCTTCGCAGATCGCGGAAGAAATTATCCGCCGTAATCTGAGCGTCCGCCAGACGGAAAAGCTGGTGAGCGACAGCAAAAACCCGAACAGGGAACCCAAGGCGCAAAAGCCGAGGGAGCCCAAAACCGTAACCACGACAGTGACAACCGTTGCTGTCCATCAGGGCCCCAAAGATCAGGATATCCTGGCACTGGAAGCAGCACTCTCTGAGAATCTCGGATTAAAAGTCAGCATTAACGATCGCGGCCAGGCCGGTGAAATCACCGTTGCCTATGAAAGCCTCGAGCAGCTGGACGATGTATTGCGCCGCCTGGGCGGAAGCATTTAACGATTTGTTGTTGAGTCTCTTGGCCCGCCTCAGAAATGAGGCGGGCATTTTTTTGACCGCTAGGCGGTCGTAGAAGAGGAGGAGTTGCTGGAGCCCGAAGCCACCTGTTGCCAGAGGCTATAAACATCTTTCATATAATTGTTCGCTTTGGTCTGCTCGGCGGAAAGTTTATCCGATGTCGAACTGAGCGGATCGTTTTTCCCGTTGAGCGCATCCAGCAATGTCGAAGTCAGATTCAGCGAGGAAACCTGATCCTTCGCCGAGAGCTGATCGGCGCCCAGACCCGCTGCTTCAAGATCATTCTGAATTTTGTTAAAAGTTTCCTGCGTCATAGGCGCATCTTTATATTTTGCGATAATCTCATTAATCTGCACCTGCTGTGCCTGTGTCAGGCTAAAGCTGGAACTGCTGCCCGGGCTTTGGGTGTTTCCGGAAGAAGTATTATTCAGAAGCGCCTGTGCTGCGGGGCTTAGGTCCAGAATATCGGAAGAACCGGAAGAGTCCGTTGAACTGCCTAAGCCTTGTAAAGCATTGATGAGCGACTGTGTGACGGAGGAAGGACCGCCGGAGCTTTTATTGTTAGCCGTGAGCGACGACTGACTATTGCCGCTTTGCAGCGAAGAAAGCTGGTAATAGGAAGCCGGAGTATTAGTGATGCTGGTCATAAGAATCTGCCTTTATATGGAAATACAAAGGTATATGCATATTTTATGCCAGTTGAGCCGTAAATTAGGGTAAGTGCTTAAGAACACTAACTCCCTGCATGGGCTGAGTAAGTTGCGGCTCATCAGTCCCTTTCAGATAATGGTTCATGAAAGCCAGGCTATAAGTCGTAATCTGGGGATGAACATAACCGAATGCCGTCCATGCAAAATGGTTGGCGCCGTTAAACTCCACAAAATATTTGGGAGCAGGGGATAGCGCATAAGCACCCTTTGTGCCTTCCAGGCTGGGGGTAATCATCCTGTCACGGCTTCCCGCCTGATACATGACGGGTGCAGCAATCGATTCCAGATGATCAAGCGGGAGGTTATAGGGAGCCAGTGCAAGAATGGCTTTCACTCCGGGTAGTTTCCAGCTGGGAATGGCACCGCCTAACCCCAGCACCGTATAGCCGCCGAGCGAATGGCCGCATAATCCCAGGCGCGACCAGTCAATGCGCCCTGCAAAATGCCTGTCCTGCTTCAGCGCCGAGATAAGCTCACGAATATCATCGCGCCGGTCTGCGTAAGTTTTTTCGTCCCAAAGGTTTGGCCGGCCAAACGGAGCCTGCGGGCGGTCGGAGCGAGAAGCAGCACCGCCATTGCAAACCGCATCCCTGTGGTTCGGGGCGAAGACAATATAACCGGCTTCGGCAAAGGCCTGCATCAGGAAAGGCGACTGTGTGGAACAGCCGTGAAATCCATGCGAAAATATAATAACCGGAGCTTTGCCGGACGTGGCGGGCTGCCAGACGCTTACACGCATTCCTGCAAGCGTGATATTATCCCCGGAGGCATGAGCGAAGCCGGGAAGCCAGACCAGAAGACACAGGAGGGTAAAAACTAAACGCATATATGAGTTTTCCTAATATTTTTTGTGGTATGTCCGTGCATTTTATTATAATCATCGGGATAATCCAAACAGACAAAAGCAGGGATTGCTATGTTAAAAGACGAAGACCGCATATTCACCAACCTGTATGGTTTTGAAGACTGGAAACTCGCGGGCGCGAAAAAGCGCGGCGACTGGAGCAATACGAAAGAATTGCTGGCCAAAGGCGCGGATACGATCATCGAGGAAGTAAAAGCTTCAGGCTTGCGCGGTCGCGGCGGTGCAGGTTTCTCCACCGGGATGAAATGGTCCTTCATGCCGAAGAAATCTGACGGCCGTCCGTCTTACCTCGTTGTGAATGCCGATGAAGGCGAACCCGGTACCTGCAAAGACCGCGACATGATGCGCCACGATCCGCATAAGCTGATTGAAGGTTGCCTGATCGGCGGTTTTGCGATCCGGGCAGTTGCGGCCTATATCTACATCCGCGGCGAATTTATCGAGGAAGCAAACCGCCTGGAGTATGCAATTGATGAAGCGCGCGCTGCCGGATTGCTCGGCAAAAATGCCTGTGGTTCTGGCTACGATTTTGATGTTTTCGTGCATCGTGGCGCAGGCGCGTATATTTGCGGCGAAGAAACTGCGCTGATCGAATCGCTTGAAGGCAAAAAAGGCCAGCCGCGTCTTAAGCCACCATTCCCGGCAGGCGTGGGCGTCTGGGGCTGCCCGACGACGGTCAATAACGTGGAAAGCATTGCGGTCGTGCCGGAAATTCTGCGCCGTGGCCCGTCCTGGTTCGCTGGTATCGGCCGCCCGAACAACACGGGCACAAAAGTGTTCTGTATCTCCGGCCATGTAAACAATCCTTGCAATGTCGAAGAAGAAATGGGCATTCCGCTGAAGGAACTCATTGAAAAACACGCTGGCGGCGTGCGCGGCGGGTGGGATAACCTGCTTGCAGTCATTCCGGGCGGTTCTTCCGTGCCGATGATCCCCAAATCCATCTGCGACACGGTGCTCATGGACTTCGACTCGCTGCGTGAAGTGAAATCCGGCCTTGGCACCGCTGCGGTGATCGTCATGGATAAATCGACCGATCTCGTGAAAGCCATCGCCCGCTTGTCCAAGTTCTATATGCATGAATCCTGCGGCCAGTGCACGCCCTGCCGTGAAGGCACGGGCTGGATGTGGCGTGTGATGGAGCGTATGGTAACGGGCAACGCGCAGATGGAAGAGATTGACCGTTTGCTGGATGTGACGACGCGCATTGAAGGTCATACGATTTGTGCGCTCGGTGATGCTGCCGCCTGGCCGATCCAGGGGTTGTTCCGTCACTTCCGTCCGGAAGTCGAACGCCGCATTACGGAATATCAGGCGAGAAAAGTAGCGTAATATTTTGAGAATTTAGGTTTGGGCTTCACCTCAATTCTCGTGCTGGCGGCACGATATTGAGAGAAGCCCTTGCCCGCGGTGCTGCTAAATTGCCTCTATGTCAGCAGGGTTTTTACTGTTTCCTGCTCTTCTTCCTTCTCTTCGCGCGTTGCGGATTCTGGCGCTGCCCGTTTGCATTCACTTTGGGCTGCTTGCCGCGGCGCATAGAGCGTCCCTTGGACATGGAAGTACCCCCTCTCAGTAGAATAGGAGTTGCAGGCAAAATGTTCTTGCCTGTCACCTGTCTGTCCGCACCCTTACAGCTGGATGCATATAATGCTGCGGACTCGCAGGTAGAATGCTTTAGAGGCGTATTTCACGCCGAAATCGGCATGAAAATCTCGAATCCGGTGAGCCGAGCCACGCCAATAAAGTTTTGCATCATACCATTATGAGGCGGAAACGGGCTAATGAAGATTCTGTTACAGGATTAATCAACAGTATTTAAACTATGTGCATAAGACGTTTAGCAGGATATAAGATTCGTAACTAGTTAAATTCATGCAATTTATCCATTTTCACACGGAGTGTATTGTATGGTGTGATAAAAGCACGGAAATCATCTTCACGCCCCCACCACTCATTTATCACAAATTTTTGAACACCCAGCCCTAACGTTTCGCTACCCCAGCTTAGATAATAGTCGCCATTATTCTGTATGCCTTTATTGGCAGACGCAAATACAGCAACAGCTAATAACGCCCATATAATTCTATCTGGCATCTGCAGAAGACCCTTGGCAAATATCCATTTTGAATTGCCATCATGGCTAGGAATAAGTGCATAATTAATGGGCACAGCTTCGCAATGAGCATGGCTGCATCGAAATATATGATAAATAATATCAGCAAGATCAGGTGAGGAGATTATTTTTCCATTTTGTTCGATAATGGTAATATTGGTCCATTGTGTTTCCTCAAGATTAAGACCAACACCTACCATTGGCTCGATAATCCAATAGTATTGCCACCGCTAGAGAACAAATTCTTAGCCGTGCCATCGATAGCCATGCAGGCGTGCATAAGAGCCGAATCGAGTTTCCCGGCCTGATAATCGTCAATTGCATAGCAAACATGTTGTTCTATTTTCATACGTTGCCTATCCCAGAAGCTCTTTGCGATATACGTGCGTGATACTCTGTCCGTCCCATGCATAACATAAATGCCGCTCCTGACGGCAATTGGACAAGAGCCGGGGCTTGAATACAGCGGCGTTCATGCCCAGTTCGTGTCGCACGCTGCGATAAACCACGCCCTGTGAGCCTTCATCGCGCAGTTGCTTCGCCCAGCGGGAAGAGGCGCGGTAATCATCCAGATGGTAAATTTCAGCGGAAACGGAATCTTGTGCGCGAATATCATGTAACTGGCCGCGTAAATCCACATTGTAAACCCGCATATCGATCTCAAGCGGTTTTTCATGCGTCGCGCGCAGAAAACGTTCTCGGTGATAGCGCGTCTCCGCAATCGCGGTCTCCAGCGTGTAGGCCGCATAAAATACGCCATAACTACCGTCACAGAAGCGGCTGCCATCCGGATTTAAATGCGTAAAAGCTGCCATGACGATGCTTGTGCCGCTGCCCGATATACGGTCTTCGGGAGGGACGAGCTGCAGATTGCCCACCTCGTCGCGCAAACGGTCGTTCGTCATACTTTCCAGCGCGAATACCGCTTCCAGATCCTCCGGTGCGGCGACACGGTCAAATAATCCGGTAGGAGGGAACCGGCTGGGAATAATGCGCCAGGCGGGCAGCCAGGCGATGTCAGCCAGTGTGAATGTCATGCCCAGCCGCCTCTTTGTGCGTCCAGATACTGCCGTACGACGTATAAATCGGCGACGTTGCCGCTCAACATGCGGTCAAGCGCGGATTTACCGCCGAAAATGGGAGCATCGTTAGCCCGTTTGACCCAGCCATCGGCTGCTTCCGCTTGCGGTAATAATATCTGCAGCGCCTTGTAAATCCCCAGAATATAGGAAAGCCGCTCCAGCGTGTCATGCGACAGGGCAACAGGTTTGTTTTTCTTCCAGTTGAAGAATGTGCTGCGGGCAGGTTTGCCCAGCAGAATGCGCTGTTCTTCCGTATCCAGCCCCCAGGCTCCCGCAATATTAAAAAATGTACGGAGCGCCGCGCCGGAAACGGTCTGTATCTGATTGTAGGATTTTGCGATATTGGATGTGACTGTCATAGGACTATTTTAAATATATAGGTAATAATAGTCCAATATTGGACTTATTTCAATAACAAATAAGGATTAATTAGAATAAATAGTCTGATTTCAGACTATAAATAACTGAATACACGAATAGAATAAGCAGCGTGTAATGGAGCCTGGTTAAGAAATAATGATTTTTCAGAGTGATAGGCGGGGCACCTGAATACCGTAGCGATTTGTTGAGGATCGTCTGAAAAAGATACCAAAAGAAGGTGGAAGAAGAGGCGGAATAGCGTAAACAGCCACTCCGCCTCCGGTAGGCTTAGCAGTTTTTTAGCGCCTGTTCGAGGTCCGCAATCAAATCGTCTTCATGTTCTAGGCCGATGGAAACACGAATCAGCCCTTCGCTTACGCGTGTCAGTTTCAACATCTCCGCGCCCACACCGGAATGTGTGGTGGAAGCCGGGTGGCAGACAAGCGATTCCGTGCCACCGAGACTGACGGCGGATTTGAAGAGGCGAAGCGCATTGATGAATTTGAATGCCCGCTCGCGCCCGCCATCCAGCACGAAAGAAAATGTGGAGCCGGGACCGGAGCATTGTTTCTGGTAAACCGCCTGATAGGTCGGGTCCTTGATATGTTCGCTGTGGAACACTTCGATCTTCTGATGCGGATTGGCAGCAAGCCATGCTGCGATCCGGCTGGCCGTACGCGCGGATTGTTTCATGCGCAGCACAAGCGTTTCCATGGAGCGCGAAATCATCCAGCAGGAATGCGGATCTAGCTGTGATCCGAAAGCGCTGCGTGTGAGCCTGATTTTCGTGATCAGTGTGCGTTTACCCGTAACGCCGCCCGCTACGAGATCGCTATGCCCGCCGACATATTTGGTCAGCGAATAAACGCACAGATCGATGCCGTGTTCCGTCGGTTTCTGGAAAACAGGGCCAAGCAGCGTATTGTCGCAGACCGAAATAGGGCGGTAACCGTGCTTTTTCTCAAATGCGTCCAGTTCTGCCTTCAGACCTGCCATATCCACGAGGCTATTGGTCGGATTGGCCGGTGTTTCGATATAGACGATTTTCACCGGACCTGCTTTTGCGGCTTCTTCCAGTGCTTCGCGCATGGAGGCGGGGGAAAGTGCATCCTTGATCGCATGGGTGGAAATACCCCATTCCTTCAACGCCTTATTGATAAGCGTTTCTGTGCCGCCGTAGAGCGGATTGGACTGCAGGACGATGTCACCCGGACGCAGGAAAGCGAGCAGCACGGCGCTGATTGCGGACATACCGCTCGAGGTGACGACCGCAGCCTCGGAATTATCCAGCAGCGCAAGACGATCTTCGATGATTTCAAGGTTCGGATGATTGAAACGGCTATAAATCAGCCCGGCGGAGGTATTCTCCGGTTGCGGTTTGCGGCCAGAAGTCACATCGAAGAAATTCGCGCCGTCTTCAGCCGAGCGGAAAACGAATGTGGAAGTAAGGAAGACCGGCGGCTTTACAGCGCCTTCGGAAAGAAACGGATCATAGCCGTAAGACATCATCTGTGTTTCCGGGTGGAGCTTATGCTCGCCGATGGTTTTCTTGCGGTAATTGGAATTGGACATGAAAAGACCTCATGATTGGTTAAAAATCGGCGGCATGCTAGCACAGCTGCCGGGGAATGAAATACGAAATTCCGCCGCAGATAATGGCTTATATTGACTTATGAGGCTGAAAGGACTAACAAAGAGGGCTGTAAAGTGCATTAATGCACGCCGGAACATACTTTTACCGAAAGGGCTGGCTTATCACTATTTACCTGCATAAAAATGACCTGCCGAAAGACGTGGATCTGAGCGGCGATATCGCTATCGACACGGAAGCGATGGGGCTTGTGAACCGCCGTGACCGCCTGTGCGTCGTGCAGCTTTCCAACGGCAATGGCGATGTGCATCTCGTGCAGTTTGCACGCGGCCAGTATGAAGCACCGAACCTTAAAGCGCTGCTTTCCGATAACAATACTGTGAAGCTGTTCCACTTTGCCCGCTTCGATGTGGCGATCATTCGCTATTATCTGGGCGTTCTGATCCAGAATATTTACTGCACGCGCACGGCGTCCCGTCTGGTGCGCACCTTCACCGACCGCCATGGCCTGAAAGAGCTCTGCCGTGAACTGCTCGGCAAAGATATTTCCAAACAGCAGCAATCTTCTGACTGGGGCGCAGATACTTTGACGCCCGAACAGCAGGAATATGCAGCAGGTGACGTGCTGTACCTGCACCAGCTGCGTGCTGTGCTCGACCCGATGCTCGTGCGCGAAGGGCGCTATGAACTGGCGCAGGCCTGCTTCAATTTCCTGCCTGCGCGCGCGCTTCTTGACCTTGCAGGCTGGGAAGAAGTCGATATTTTTGCGCACCAGTAAAATTCCCGCGAATATAATAGGGGGCGGGAGTCGTATTACAGTCATAAGAACGCTAAATATGCCTTAAGGAGGTGTCTTATGAACAAAATTGCCCTGACAATGGCGGCCCTGCTGCTTACATTGCCCTTCGCACGCGCAGCCGATGCCGCCGTGTATGTTTCCCTGTCTGCTCCGGCCTATTATGCGCCGCCGGTGGTGTATTCACCTCCGCCGGTTGCTTATGTGCCTCCGCCGCAATACGTGGCTGCGCCGCCGCCCGTTGTCTATTCTCCCGTGGCCTATGCTGCGTCTGCGCCGGCGGTAATTGTGGAGTCACCGGTTTACTACGGCTATGGATGGCATTATCATCACTGGCATTAACAGGTAAAATGATGGCGGTTAAATGAATGCTGCATTAGACGATGCACGACTTCTGAGGCTTATACGAAAAGGAGAGAAACAGGCTTTCGCAGTGCTGGTCAGGCGCCATAGCGAACGCTTCTACCGTGTCGCGTACCGTTTTTCCGGTCACCGCACGGAAGCGGAGGACATCGTGCAGGAGGCGTTCATTAAGCTCTGGGAAAAGCCGGATATGTGGCAGGAAGACAGAAAAACCGCTTTTACGACCTGGTTTTACCGCGTGGTGGTGAATATGTGCCTGGACTGGCAGAAGAAAAAGCGCCCACTTCCGCTGGAGGAGGGCGACTGGGTAGCGGATGAAAGGCAGACGCATGAGGAAACGATGCTGATTGATGAGAAGCAGTTCATGCTCGAAGCGCAGATACGGGCACTGCCGGAACGCCAGCGCACGGCACTGAATCTGTGCTTTTACGAAGAACTGAGCAACCAGGAGGCGGCGGATATTATGGGAGTCAGGCTCAAGGCACTGCAGTCGCTGCTGATGCGGGCCAAGACGACCTTGAGAGAAAGAATAGGAGAGCTTTATGCTGACCGAGAAGCAGTTTGATGTGTATCTGAGAAACCGAAAATACGAGCCGCCGGGCGCAGATCTGGCGGAGCGGATTATCGGTAAGGCCGTGGCACGGGAATATAAGCCTGCATTTACGGAACAATTCTGGGAATGGGTAAGCGAACGTATGGCATTGCGCCCCGCTTATTCCGTGCTGGCCGTATTGGCGCTCGGCCTCGTGATCGGTGCGGCGCTGCCCGTGCAGACGCCTCACGCCCTTTATGCAGTCTTGGATGAAGATGAGATGTTATGAACCATAGAATCTTAAAATTTTTTCTGGCGATTTCGCTACTGGGTAACCTTTTGATGCTGGGCATGGTATTTGGCCATACCGGGCGTGACTTTTTGTCATGCAATGAGCATCATCATATCAATCTCATGGAAATGGCTGCATTCCTCTCGCCGCAGGCGCAGCAGCAGCTCCACGGGCGGATTGCTGCTGACCAAAAAGATCTGGATAACCAGCGCCAGCAGTTGCATAACGAGCGTCTGCAGGCAATTGCGGCACTGGATGCCAAGCCGTTCAATAAAGATGCCTACGATCAGCACACTAAAGCCTTAGCGGATATCCACGTGAAAATCTCGCAGGATGTCTCCGATGCGCTGGCCGCAATTGCCACTCAGTGCGACGATGCTCAGCGCGCCAGGCTAGTGGAAACATTGCGTAGCAGGCTAGAGAATAAATAGCCTATTTTACGGCCCAAGCCGCCTGATTCTGGCCAACTCCCAGATGCGGAACAGAAACGATATTCCCGGCTGCGTTGCGTAAAGCGGGCAGGGTATAAAGAATTTGTTTATCCGGAAATGAATTTTTCAGCCCATGCTCACGCGCAAGCTCCAGCCACCCTGTCTGTGTAAGTGCGCCAACTGAGAAGCCTTTACGGGCAGCGGTTAAGGTGAATCGCCCATCCCAAAGCAAAGCCTTTCCTGCAGGAAGCGGTGCAGGAGCCTCTACGGCTTTAAGTTCGCGTAAAACCAAAAAACCATCTTTATTCCGCTTGAATACACAGCCGCCGAGCGTGGCGCTTTTAAAGCCGGGGGCGCGCATTCTCTCATGCAATCTTTCCAGCTCATCCAGCCGGGGCGGAACGTTATGGCCGCCAATACGCGTAAGCAGCGCCGCCAGTACGCGTAGCGCAATCTCATCCTCCGCCGGCAGTGCGGCTAGTTCGGCATACCCGGCTTCATGAAAATGCGCCTGGGCTGCAAGAAACGCTTCCGTCTGCGCCTGTAGATATTCCCGCGCCCGCGCCATATTGGCGGCAGTTTTAGCCAGTCGCTGCGGCGTCAGGCCAAGCGCGGCCAGTTCCGGCAGGAGTTTACGGATCTTCACACGGTCATAAGCCGTGTTTTCGTTGCTTGGATCGTTGATATAAGCCTGACCTTTTGTCTCCAGATAAGCCAGCAGATCGGCCTTGTGGATATCAAGCAGCGGCCTCAGGATGTTTATGCCCTCCCACTGCAAGGATTCCGCCATTGCTGCAAGCCCGTCCACCCCACTGCCGCGCTTCAGCCGCAGCAGGAATGTTTCCGCCTGATCCTCCAGCGTATGGGCAACGAGCAATGCTGGAATACCACGTTCCCTGCAATAACCGGTCAGCAGCCCATAACGCGCTTCGCGTGCGCTTTCCTGGATATTGGATTGCGGCTTCTTCCCTTCCCAGCGCAGCACATGGTGGTTAATGCCATGTTTTTTTAGCCATTTGCCGACGGTTTTTGCCTCGCTCGCGGATTCTGCGCGCAATCCATGGTCCACGGTCAGGGCAATAAGTTTCACGTGGTGGCGTTTAGCCCATTCCTGTGCGAGCAGCGTAAGTGCCATACTATCTCCGCCACCAGAGCAGGCAACCGCGATAGCAACAGGTGCAGGAGTAAGAAAAGCGTCTAAACGAGAAAAAATAGGGGTGGATAAGGTCATATTTTGTGTTGGCTGTAAGCGCGGTCAGTAGACCGCGCCTCTTTAGTCGCCGAAGGCGTTAGGCTCATCGCGAAGGCCAGCAGGTCGAAGCGGGAGCAATTCAAAATACTAACTCCTCTCTCTGACATTAAAAATTCTTTCATATTCATCAATGGCAAAGCGGTCCGTCATACCTGCGATGAAGTCGGCCACCGTTTCAGCGGTCTGACGGGTACCTTTCCCATCCGTAAGGCTGCGCCACTCGTCCGGCAGGCATTCCGGCTCCAGCAGGAAAAACTCGAACAGCCGTTTCACGATGCGCCGCGCCTTGCTCGTCATGCGGTTGACGCGGTAGTGGCGGTACATATGTTTCATGAGAAACGCCTTGAGCAGCTTGATATCCTGCTCCATTTTAGCCGAAAACGCCACGACAGGCTTGCCAAGACTGCGCACCGCCTCAGCGGAAGCAAGCGGTTGGGCGGCAAGGCGGGCGGAAGTTTCCGCAATCACGTCATAGACCATGACGGTGATCATGCGGCGGATGACTTCATACACCAGCCTGCGCTCGTCCAGCCCTTTATGCATTGTCCGCACTTCTTCAAACATGTTTGCGACGAGCGGCACTTCGCAGATATCCGCGATGGTAAACAGGCCGGAGCGCAGCCCATCGTCAATATCGTGGTTATTATAGGCGATATCGTCCGCAAGCGAGGCAAGCTGCGCCTCGGCGCTGGCGAAGCTCAAAAGCTCCAGATCATGCGTTTTGGCATATTCCGCCATCGCGCGCGGGGGATTGGCCACAGGGCCGTTATGCTTGGCGATGCCTTCCAGCGCTTCCCAGGTCAGGTTCAGCCCGTCAAAAGCGGCGTAGCGGTGCTCGAGCTTGGTCAGTATGCGTAAAGTCTGTGCATTATGATCGAAACCGCCGAAATCTTTCATCACTTCCTGCAAGCCATCTTCCCCGGCATGGCCGAACGGCGTATGGCCAAGATCATGCGCAAGCGCCAGCGCTTCGGCCAGATCGTCATTCAGGCCCAACGCGCGGCTCATCGTGCGTGCAAGCTGCGCCACCTCGATACTGTGCGTCAGGCGCGTGCGGTAATGGTCACCCTCATGATTGACGAAGACCTGCGTTTTATATTCCAGCCTGCGAAAGGCCGTGGAATGGATGATGCGGTCGCGGTCGCGCTGGAACGGCGTGCGCATCGTATCGTCCGGCTCCGCATGCAATCGACCGCGGCTCGCGGACGGATGACAGGCATAAGGCGCCAGAACGGGGACAAGAATATCGGAGGGGGATTGTGCTGTTTTCATGCGCGTTAAACTATAACAACCGCGCCGTGAATGCAAATGCGGATACGCGTGCCACCCATCCCGCAATGCCGTCGATTTTGCGACCAGTGCCGTTATGCCGTCTTAGGCAGCCATTTCATCAGCTCACCCGCTGTCATTGGCTTGGCGAAGAAGCTGCCTTGTGCTTTGTCACAGCCAAGTTCCGTGAGAAGGTCTTTCTGCGCTCCGGTTTCAATGCCTTCCGCAATTACCTTGAGCCCAAGCCCCTTGGCCAGATGAATGGTGGAAGTGGCGATCAGGCGATTATGCTCGTTGGTTTCGATACCGCTCACAAACGAGCGGTGAATCTTCAGAATATCAAGCGGCAGCACGCTTAAATAGCTGAGCGAAGAATAACCCGTGCCGAAATCGTCTACAAAGATGGAAGCGCCCATTTCCCTGCATTTGCGCAGCGCCTCGATGCTCTGTTTTGCATCGTCCGTGAGGGCGCATTCGGTGATCTCGAGCGCAATGTTCTTCGGGTTCATGCCGCTATCGCCGAGAATCTTGGCCAGCCTGTCGGTAAAGCTTTGGCTTTGGATATCCTTACCGCTTAAGTTAATAGTCACATAAAACGTCTGCGGCAGGTTTTTCTTCCATAAGCGGTAGTCATTACAGGCCAGTTCCGTCACATAAGCGCTGATATCGACCACAAGATCGGATTTCTGGGCGATGGGCATGAATGCCCCCGGCGGAATCAACCCTTTTTCCGGATGCTGCCAGTGCAGCAGCGTTTCCACGCCGCAGACCGTGTTGTTTTTCAAATCCATGATCGGCTGGTAATACGGCACGAGCAGGCGCGATTTCAGCGCTTCCCGCAATTCTTTCTCCAGTGTCATGCGCTCGACGAATTCGACATTCAGCTTGTCGGTGAAGAACTGGAATTCATCCTTGGTGGCTTGCCTTGCGCGGTGCAGGGCGATGTCGGCATGTTTCATAAGTTCGCCAGCGCTCCTGCCGCAGGCGGGATAAGTGGCGATACCTATACTGCAGCCGATCTCTGCTTGCGCGCCCTCAAGGAAAAACGGCATCTGGATATGTTCCATAATGCGCTGGGCAATGCCGGGCAGTTCCTCATCCCGTGCGCGGCTTCCGGTGAGGAGCAGTACGAACTCGTCGCCTTCGAGGCGCGCGGCGCAATCCTGTGCCATAAGGCACTCCTTCAGCCGCACGGCGACCTCTTTGAGCAGCGCATTACCAGCCTCGTGGCCGAGCATGGTCGTCACGTCACGGAAGCGCCGCAGGCTGACTAGCAGTACGGCCAGATGCATCCCGTTCTGCGCGGCCATGATAATGGCGGCTTCCAGATTGCTGCGGAAAATATCGCTGTGCATCAGCCTTGTTACTCGGTCAAAATGGGCAAGCTCGATGACTTCATTCTCAAAACGCTTGCGCTCGATGGCATAGCGGATCGCACGCGGCAGGGCCTCGTTGCTGTAGCGCCCTTTGACCAGATAATCCTGCGCCCCGGCCTGCATGGCATATAGCGCTTTGGTTTCATCGTTGAGGCCTGTCATGACGATGATGGGAGTGCGCGGCAGGTCATGCTGGAGCTTCTCCACTGCGTCGAGCCCGGAAATGCCGGGAAGACTCAAATCGAGCAGCAATATGTCGAAATCCTGCGCGCGGTACATGGGCTCCGCTTCGGCGATGCTGTAAGCGTGGGAGACGGCAAATCCCGCTCGAGTATCTTCCAGTGTCTCCTGCACCAGGAACGCATCCCCTTCATTATCCTCAATCAACAGGATCTGAAGAGGGGTAGGCTGTTGTAGGGAAGGTAGAGCCATAACATTACCTCACGGTGGGAAGTTGCGACAATTTGATCCAGAAATCTTCTACCTGCTTCACGACCTCGCTATATTCTTCGAGGCTGAACGGTTTAATTATATAGGAATTGGCGTGCTTTTGATAGGCCTCAGCGATATCTTTTGGGGCATTGGAGCTTGTGAATACTATGACGGGAATGATCCGTAGGCTTTCGTCGCGCTTTAGCACATCAAGGAACGTTTTTCCGTCCATGCGCGGCATATTCAGATCCAGCAGAATGATATCCGGCGTGGGGGATTGGCCAAAACTGTCCTTTTTCATCAGAAAATCCAAGGCTTCCTGACCGTTATGGGAAACCCAGAGACGGGAGGGCGTCCTGCTCTGCAGGAAAGCCATTTCGGTCAGTTCGATGTCGCCTTCATTATCCTCAACCAGCAATACTTCTGCGCGTCTGCCCATGGGCATAAACTACTCCTTTTTCGGTATGATAAAGTAAAAAGTGGTTCCGGCGCCGAGGATAGATTCAAACCAGATACGGCCGCCATAAAGCTCCACGAGTTTCTTGCAAGTGCTGAGCCCGATCCCCGTGCCGGGATAAAGCTCCCTGCGGTGGATGCGCTGGAAAATGGCGAATACCTTGTCGTTATATTGCGGGTCTATGCCGATACCGTTATCCGTGATGGAGAATAGCCATCCATCCGGCTGTTCTTCGGCATGAACGTGTATTTCAGGAGTTTTCGAGCCGTCATGAAATTTCAGCGCATTGCCAATGATATTCTGGAACAAAGCGCGCATGAGCGTATCGGAAGTGCGGATCACCGGCAGGTCTTCACACTCAATCTTTGCGCCTTTCTCTGCGATGAGGGATTCGAATTTGCCGATCACTTCCATTGCTACCCTATGGCTGTCGATCCGCTCCAGTGTCGGCGATTCCCTGCCCACGCGTGAAAATTCAAGAATATCCATGATCATTTTCTGTAAGTGGCGAGCATTGCTGGAAATGAAGCGTAAGTATTTGGTCGCTTTTTCGTCCAGCTGCTCTGCGTATTTATTGCTAAGCAATTCCGCATAGCTGTTCATCATACGCACAGGCTCCTGCATGTCGTGCGAACAGATATAGGCGAAACGTTCCAGCTCCTCGTTGGACTGGCGCAGGACGGAGTTGAGCTTCAGTATCTCCTCGCGCTGGACGTAAATATCAAGATAAACCTTCACTTTGCTTTTGAGGATTTCAGGGTTGATGGGCTTGAAGATATAATCCACCGCACCAATTTCCGCGGCCTGCGTCGCATATTTCTCTTCTTTGCTGATCGCCGTAACGAAGATGATCGGCGTATTTTTCATATCGTCATGGTCCTGCATAAGCTTGGCCGTCTCGAATCCGTCCATCTCCGGCATCTGTACGTCCAGCAGCACAAGCGCGAAACGGTGGCGCAGCATGAGCGACAGGGCTTCATTGCCGGAACCGGCCTTGAAAATATCCGCATCCAGGTGCCGCAGGATTTTTTCCGTCGCGAGCAGATTCTCCTTGCGGTCATCCACAATGAGGATATTGGGCCTCAATGCAGCATCGGAAGTCGGAAAATTATCCGGTTTTAACAAAGGCTGATTCATGGAATCCTCTTCTTCTTGGAAGGTGAAGTGCATAATTGCATCAAAAACGGCGCGATCTGTTCCAGCGGAAGGCAGGCTGCTTCGGGCACGGCTTCGCGTGCGGCCCGGGGCATGGGCTGCGCCTCAGCGGTTTCAGGATGCTGTACGATAGTAACTCCGCCGCGTGCGGCGACGGTTTGCAGTCCTTTCGCCCCGTCTTTATTCCCACCGGTCAGGATAACACCTATCAGGCTATTGCCGAAGGCTTCCGCCGCGCTTTCAAACAGAATATCCACGGACGGGCGGCAGTAATTCACGCGCTCGTCGACCGACAGGCTGAATGTGCGGTCCGGCTCGACCAGCAAATGATAGCCCGCCGGGGCAAGATAGGCATGACCGGCAAGCATCGGCTCCTTATCTTCGGCTTCTTTGACACTGAAACTGCATAGCTGGTCGAGATATTCCACCATGAAGCTGCCGGAATGCTCCTCGATATGCTGCACGATGGCAATAGGCGGCAAGGAAGTGCTGCTTAGTGCAGGCAGCAGCGTTTTGAGCGCCTGCAGCCCCCCCGCCGATACCCCGATCACAATAGCCTCATAGCGCATGATAGATATCCTCCGTATGAAGTTTACGGAAAACACGCTGCTTGGAATCCACATTCTCGAACTGCGGCTTTACGCCAGTATATTTAAGGCTCTCCTTGTTGCCAAGACACAGGAATCCGCCATGGCGCAGGCTTTGCGCAAACAGGGTAAGCACGCGCTCCTGCAGCACCTTGTCGAAGTAAATAAGCACATTGCGGCAGCAGATCAGGTTCATTTCTCCGAATACACCGTCCGTAACCAGGTTATGGTAGGAAAAGGTGATGCGTTCCTGCAGGAAATTCTTGAATTTCACGAGCTCATACCGGTCGCTGTAATAGTCGGAGAAGTCGCCCTTGCCGCCGGCTTCACGGTAATTAGCCTCATATCCGGTGAGATTGCGCCCCGGGTAGACGGCTTTCTGTGCAATATCAAGCGAGTGTTTATTGAAATCCGTCGCATAAATCCGTGCGCGTTCCAGAAAACCTTCCTCGTGCAGCACAATGGCCATGGAATAAACTTCTTCCCCGGTGGCGCAACCCGGATGCCAGATTTTGACAAAAGGGAAGGTCTTAAACACAGGGATGATTTTCTCGCGTACGGTGCGGTAAAATAGCGGATCGCGAAACATCGTCGTAACCGTGACGGACATGGCCTTCAGGAATTCATCGAAGCTGGCTTCATTGTGCAGCAGCAGGTCCAGCAGCTGAGTAAACCGCTTCAATCCTGCCTGCTCGCGTGCGCGCTCCAGGCGGCGTTTAAGCGAGGCATGCGAATAATGGCTGAAATCATAACCATAGCGGCTGCGGATGCCTGCAAGCAGCAGATCGATCTCGATCTGTTCGGTGTCGCTGGCGTCATATATGGCTGGGGGAGGGGTAAGGGATGCCATTAAGCCGCCTTTTCCTGCCTGAATAGCCAGACGCGCAGTAGCGTGAGCAGACGTTCGATATCGACGGGTTTCGTCATGTAATCGTTCGCCCCGGCTTCCATGCATTTTTCCTGCTCCTGGGGCATGGCGCGCGCCGTGAGCGCGATGATCGGCATTCTTGCATAGGCCTTCTGGCTGCGGATTTCCCGAATGGCCTGATAGCCGTCCATAATGGGCATCATGATATCCATGATCACGAGTTCGATGGAAGGATCCTCGCGCAGTTTATCCAGCGCCATCTGGCCGTTATCGGCGATCACGATATTCATACCGTGTTTTTTGAGCAGCTTGGACAGCGCGAATGTATTGCGAAGATCATCATCCACCAGCAGGATGGTGCGGCGCTGCAGGACCTTGTCCGGGTTATGCTGCATGCGGATGATATCCTGCTGTTCGCGCGAGAGAGTGGATTCCACGCTGTGCAGGAACAGGGTCACCTCGTCGAGCAGCCGCTCTGGAGATTTCGCGCCTTTGATAATGATGCTCCCGGTATAGCCATGCAGGTCCCGATTTTCATCCTCCGTCAGTTCCTTCGCCGTATAAACGATGACGGGGGGTAAACCATTTTTAGGCGGAGATTTTTCTGCCTGCTCCAGCCATTCAAACCCGCTCATATCCGGCAGGCGGAGGTCGAGAATAATGCAGTCGAACGTGGTTTCGGCCAGTTGCGCGAATGCGGCTGCGCCTGTGTTAACGGAGGTAATCTGCACGCCTTCTTTCTTCAGCAGGCTCTCTATGGCAACCTGGCTCTTACGGTCGTCTTCCACGACAAGCAGGCGCTTGGTCTGCGACGGCAGCAGTGAATCCAGCTTTGCGAATACGCGGTCGATATCTTCTTTTTCCGCAGGCTTGCGCAGATATCCGGCAGCGCCCTTGCGAAGCGGCGCTGCGTCGCCCTCCGGTTCTTCCCGCCCGCTGATGATATGAACCGGGATATGGCGTGTGCGCAAATCGTCTTTCAATTGCTCCAGCACCTGCATGCCGTCAATATCCGGCAGTTTCAGGTCTAGTATGATAGCAGTGATTTTAGCCTGCGTTGCAAGCAATATGCCGGAGCGCCCGTCCCCGGCAATCAGGCATTTATAACCATGCCGGTGGGCCATGGTCATTAACGCTCCGGCAAATTGCGGATCGTCTTCGATCACAAGCAGCACCTTGTCTTTTTCGCCGATTACCTTGCGATCGTCGGAAACGAATTCCGCGGCGGAAGGCATGGGCATGCTCACCGGTTCTGCCGGTTCCTGCTGCAGGGAAACGGGCTCCGATAAGACAGTCTCTGCGGGCTCGCTGCTTTCCGTAGAAGGTTCGAGCGAAACGGGAAGGATAAGCGTAAACCGGCTGCCTTTACCTTTAGCGCTTGTGACATGAATTTCACCGCCCAGCATATGAGCGAATTTGCGCGCGATCGTAAGGCCGAGGCCAGTGCCGCCATAATGCCGGTCGATGGAGCCATTCTCCTGCTGGAAAGCTTCAAAAATATCATTGAGCTTCGAGGATTCAATGCCGATACCTGTGTCTTCCACCGTAAATGCGATAGTATTATTGCGGTCCAGATGAGGGCGCTGGAGGGAGAGCTTTGCATCCGGCCTGCCGACTTCAAGTGCTACGTGACCGCGTTCAGTAAACTTAAAAGCATTGGAAATCAGGTTCTTCAGAATCTGTTCCACGCGCTGCGCGTCTGTACGCATGAGAGAGGGGGTATCATCTGCGATCTTTACCGGGAACGCGACACCGGATTCCCTGGCGACGGGAGCGAACTGGCGCTGCATCTGCTTGACGATATTATCGATGTAAACATCATCGGCGGTAATGGTAAGCTTGCCCGCTTCCACCTTGGAAAGATCCAGGATATCATTAATCAGGTTCAGCAACTCCAGCCCCCCATTATGGATAACACGGGCTTCTTCCACCTGTTCTGCTGTAAGATTGCCTTCTTCATTGGCGGCCAGCAGCTTGGCCAGAATCAGCAGGCTATTAAGCGGTGTGCGCAGTTCATGCGACATATTGGCAAGGAATTCCGATTTATATTTACTTGCCTGCTCCACTTCCTGGGCCTTCTGGATAACCATGGCTCTGCTTTTTTCCAGCTCTTCCGTCTGGCGGCGGATCTGGGTGTTCTGCTCTTCCAGCGCCCGTGTTTTTTCTTCCAGTTCTTCATTCGAAGCTTCGATCTCTTCGTTCGAGGCTTTCAATTCTTCCTGCTGCATCTTCAGCTCTTCTTCGCTTTTCTCGAGCGCTTGCGTATAGTTCAGCACCTGAACCGCGGCGCGTGCGCGGGTGCGTTGGTAGAGCCATATGCAGAGCACGAGCGCGGCATAGAAAAACAGAATACCACCATAGATGAGCATATGATTGCGTTCGGTGTTGGCTTCATCGGCGTCGCTGCGCATTTCCAGCAGGCGCGATTCTTCTGACAGCATCACACGTGCCAGAATCCGCACATGATCCATCATATGCTTGCCTGTATCCTGCGAGACTTCAGCCATGCTGTTATTGCTTTTTCGCACCCTGATAGCATCGTCCCAGTAGGCAAGGAGCTCTTTTATCACCCCGTCCATTTCATCTACGTTGCGTTGCTGGGCGATATTATCCGAGGTAAGCCAGCGCAGCGTCTTCAGCTCATTCTGTATGGAAACGCGCGGATCCGGTACGGCATATTCCATTGGCAGATTGTTAGGCTCGGCATCGGAATTGAACTTGCTGCGAACGAAATGGCTTACCGGCAGCGTAACGGGAACAAGCGTATCGTTGATGGCGTTATAATAGGGTTCCAGATACTCCTTCCTGCCGGTAAGCAGAAAGCCGCGTTCGCCGATTTCCGCATCCTTTAGTTTGCCGAACAGCACCTGCGTATGCATGGACACCTGGTACGAATGCTCAACCCAGTCCTTGGCAAGACGTCCTGCGCGTTCCTGATTGTAAAAAATGACAGCGGACATAGCCATCAGCAATGTCACGATAATAATGGCAATTGCGGTGGCCTGCCGCATAAAAAAATTATCTGCCGGACGCACGATACTGTTCATGTAATGTCCTTCGGCGTATTGATATAAGTCGCCGTAATCCCTGAGGATTCACGAGGCTACCATACCAAATTAGTAGCCCTTCCTGTGTCACTGTGCAACCAAAAATTGGGTTCAGACGACACGCACAGCGCAAACATCTGAAGAAGTTTCCCACTCCTGATCAATGTGTGACCATATAGGAAAGGCAGTTCTATTTCAGGTGGTGTGCTATGTCGGCGCTAAGCGATGCCATAAACGATTCGACAGCATCCGTATAAGATGGGTCTTCGCCGAGCCTGTCGTTAACTTCTGCATGTTTCATATCCTCTTCCAGTACGCTTGCTTTGACCCCTAATTGCTGCGCGCGTTTGGCATAGGCATGAGCATGCGGACAGGAATCCTTGCGCTGGGAAGAACAGACGCCCAGCCAGGGCAATGAGCGGCGCGATAAATGCTGAAACGGCGAAGCGGCCAGCCACACGGAAGGATCGGAGCCAAACGCATCGTCATAGAAAACCGGATGCTGCGCATGCATGCTCATCGGAACATCGAGCGCTGCGCTGTCGAGCGAAATTGTGCCGAGCCAGGGATGCGCACCGTATTGGGCCGCGAGCTGCGGATCGGAATTGAGCAGGGAAACCAGATGCGCTCCGGCCGAATGCCCCATCACAATAACTTCCGCGGGATTGCCGCCCCATTGCGCCGCATGGGCCTGGACATAGGCGATAGCGGAAGCAACATCTGCGGCCTGCGTCATAATGTCCGCGTGCTGCGGCAGCATGCGGTAGTCGACGGAGACAAACAAAAAGCCTTTGGATACCCAGCGCTTCGCTTTATGGGTGACGACTTTATCCATGCGCTTATCGCCGACACACCACGCGCCGCCATGCACCATCACAATGATTGGCAATGAACTGTTTTCTCGTTTGGAAGGAGCATAGACATCCAGCGTCTGTAATGGGCTGGAGCCATAGGACGCTGTATAGTTGGGAGCAATGGAAGTGCTTTCCCGGTGAGAACCCCGGCTTTCCGCCCGCACTGCTTTGTTGCAGCTTAAGTGATTGAAGAAATATCCGTAGCCGTCACTTTCCGCATCGAAAGAGGAGTCGCTGTGAGAGCGGTGAAGCAATGCACGCAAAGGACCAAAAGCATTAGCAGGAGCAGGAGAGAGGTAAAGCATCGCAATAGTAAGCGAACCGACAGCGGTTAATAATGCGCATAATTTCATTGATGCCTCATGAAGGAATGATTTTCCTTTATGATAATCGGGCACTATAGGACAGCAATGCAAATTAATAGAGGAGAAGGTGCCAACTTATAAGAGGAGAAATATTTTGTTTGTAGAAATAGTCCCAATTTAGACAATATAAGAGTTAAATAAATCTTAATATGAAACCGAATGGTTTACGAATCCGAAATCATTAGCGGCAATTATGTTACAGTGAATAAACTTTGTGTTTTCCGATGCTAAATTCACGAAGACTTTTCCAAATTACATATGCTAGCTGTGAAAGGGTAACACAATCTACATGGGGCTGCTTATGAAAAAAATCCTTGCTACAACTGCCAGTATGGTTGCTCTGACGCTTGCTTATGCGGGCGCGGCGCATGCGCAAACAATTAATTACGGCAGTTTACAGGAACTGTTCGGCGAACCGGTCACCACCAGCGCCACAGGCAAACCCCAGAAAGCATCGGAAGCCCCGGTGGCAATGGACATCATCACTTCTGATGATATCCGCCGCAGCGGTGCTCAGACCATCCCGCAGATCCTGAGCCGTGTTGATGGCGTAATGAACTGGCAGAGCACGCGCGCCTGGTCCGACGTAGGCGTTCGCGGACAGAACCAGACACTGAACCCGACCCTGCTCGTACTGGTAAACGGCCGTCAGGTATATATCGACACTTACGGCTATACGGACTGGACGCTGATCCCCGTGCAGCTTGAAGAAATCCGCCAGATCGAAGTCGTCAAAGGCCCCAATACCGCCTTGTTCGGCTTTAACGCAGTTAGCGGCGTGGTCAATATTGTGACCTACAATCCGAAATACGATAACGTCAAAGAAGCAGGCGTCACAGTCGGCACCGGTGAATATCGTAAGGCGCATGCTGTTGCGACCGTAAGCCCGACCGATTGGGCCAGCGTCCGCGTATCCGGCAGCACGATGGGTGAAAACGAATTCAATAAAGACTCCAATGGCACAACGTTTGCGAGCGGTTCGTTCCAGCCTGAAGATCATGCACAGGATTTCAATCTGGACTCGATCTTCCAGATCAATTCGAAGACTCAGTTGCGCTTGGAAGGAAGTCTGGCAAACAGCAATGACAACGAAGCAGTATTCTACAGCAACTCTATCGTACGCACGCGCGTTAATAGCGAAAAAGCCACACTGACTTCTCAGACCAATATAGGCCTTGTTGAAGCGAATGTTTATCAAAACGATCTGATTTCACATTCAAGAGCATCCGGAGTAGTTCCTGCGCTCGCGATTGAAAATAAAGTAACGGTAGCGCAGCTGCAGGATCTGTTCAAGATCGGTACCGACCACAGCTTCCGTGTGATGGGTGAGTATCGCTATAACACCATGCAGGGGGGGCCGTTAATGGGGAATGGTGATATATTTTATAGTGTCTGGGCTGGTTCGGCCATGTGGAACTGGGCTATCACGCCGAAATTGGAACTGACGAACGCTGTGCGTCTGGATACACTCGATCTGGGGCGCCGCGGGCCATTTACTACTCCCTTTACAAGCGATGCCAATTTCGATGAAAGCACCACAGCTTTGAGCGAAAACAGCGGCCTGGTATGGAAAGCGACGGATTTAGATACATTCCGTGTGTCTTATGCACGTGGTATCCAGGCGCCTTCGCTGGTGGATTACGGGATAGACTTAACCATACCCACTGGATTTCCAGGCGTAAATGCTTATACGGTTGGCCAGCCGGCCCTGAAGCCTTCGATTGTTACCAACTATGAACTTGGTTACGATCGTCTGATCAGCCAGATCGGCGGCAAATTGCGCACGGATGTTTATTATAAAAACACGCGCGATGTAATGTCTACCAGCGCACAGCAGCTTTCAGCACTCGTATCGCAGGCTGGTAATATCGGTGATACCCGTACCGAAGGTCTGGAATTGAAACTTGATGGCCGTTTCCTGCAGGATTGGAGCTGGGGATTGGGCTATGCCTATCAGACCACGGATGATAATTTCACCGTGAATCAGTCCTTTATCTCAGTGCCGATCGACTTCCAGGATACCTTCCCGCATCACGTGCTGAATGGTCACCTGGGCTGGGCGAAAGGTCCTTGGGAAGCTGACGTTTACGGTCAGGTTGCTTCCGGATATAAAGCAATCACAACAACGGCAGTGCCAAGTCACGATGCTCTGGTGGACGTGAATGATTTCCACACGCTGTCTGCCCGCGTTGGTTATACGTTCGATCCGGGTATCACGATTGCGCTGTCCGGTCTGGATATCTCTCAGGCAAGCGTACCGACCAGTTTCGGGCTTGAAGAAGAGCGCGAGGTATTCCTGTCTCTGTCCAAAAAGTTCTAAGCGTCAATTAAGCTATAATGAGGTTGTTTTATGAATAAGATTTCCAGACTACGTTATGGTGTAATCGGCGCTGTATCCCTGCTGGCTGCATCTGCTCTCTCGACGCAGGCCCAGGCAGCGGTGACCGACAAGGACATGAAGGTGGTGGCCAAGGCAATCAGCTTCGTGGAAAACGGTCCGAAAGGGACAGTGGACGTTGCAGTGGTGACGGACGGCGGCGCATCCAAGGCGGATGCGGATGCAGCGGTCAGCCAGGCAGCGGGTGCCGGGCTCACGGCGACCATCGTGGCGCCTGCCGCACTTTCCGGCACAGCGGCGAAAGTGGTGTTCATCCCTGCGGGCATGAACGGCAGCTTCGACGCGATCTTCTCGGCTGCAAGCGCCAAGAAGCTCATCACCATTTCGAACTCCGGTGACTGTACGGCCGCTCAGAAATGTGCTATATCGGTAAAGAGCGAGCCTGCCGTGGATATTACCGTTTCCAAAGCCGCATCGGCTGCAACGGGGGTATCTTTCGGTTCGGCGTTCAGCATGATGATCAAGGAAGTGCCCTAATGAATTAAGGGGGCCCGGTTCGCCGGGCCCTTACCTAAACAGGGCTCGTGTAAGTGGGGAATGGTGTTATGAAGTTAAAGAATTTTTCGTTGCTTGCAAAAATCGCCGCTCCCGCAGCCTTGGGCATGCTCTCCCTTATCGGGGTTGCATTTTTTGCCAACACGCTGCTGTCGAATTCAGCGGGCACAGCCAAAGTGATTGCGGACGTAAACGTCAAATCGACGGTAACGCTGGCATCCATCTCCGACCATTTCAGCTCCCTCAATACAAGTATATATCAGACCCTGGTCAGAAAAGCGGCGAACAAGACATACGACGCCAATAAAGATATCGAATCCATTAAAAAAGATCTGGGGACCCTGACACAGGAACTGGACGATTATTACGGCCAGCACCCCAGCCCCGACCTTGCATCTGTGATAAAAGAAATCAAGGGCAGCAAAGAAGATAAGATTCCGGGATATGCAGATGCCCTGACCGTTATTCAGGCGATGCTGGAAATTGACTTTTCCGGCGCAGTTAACGCCATTGAGCCATTCACGGCCAAATATAAGAAAGTCCAGGAACTGCTGCACCAGATTCGCGAAGACTCCTATAACGACGCACAGCATAAATCTGATGTGATGTTTGCCGATATTGCCAAAAGCCAGAGCTGGGGCAAGGGTATCATAGGGGTGCTGCTGCTCGTAGGGTTCATGCTGAACTACATCATGGGCAAGGAGCTGCTGCAATCCATCAGGAAAATTGCCGAAGTCACGGATGGGCTGGCAAAAGGCGATGTCAGCGTGGATCTGGAAGAATTCTCACGCAGGGACGAGCTGGGAGTGGTCGTCGAAGCGCTGAAATCTTTCAAGGCGAACATCATCCGCATTAAAGACATGCAGAAGAATGAAGAAAAAATGCGTGCCGAGGCGGAAGTGGCGAAGCGCGCTGCAATGGGCAAGATGGCGGATAAGTTCGAGCATGAAGTGCAGGGGATTATCACCACGGTAGCAACGACGGCGTCTACGCTGTACAAAACCGCTGAAGGCATGAAAGAAAAAATGGCCAAGGCGGCCATGCAGTCCGGTGCGGTATCGGATGCTTCCGAGCAGACCAATATGAACGTGAAAAGCGTATCGGTAGCGGTGGAGGAAATGTCCGCCTCCGTGAAAGAGATCGCTGCCCAGATTACGAAATCTTCTACCCTTGTCAGCGAAACCGTGCAGCATACGGAACAGGCGGGCAGGACCGTGGAACAGCTGACGACCGCTGTGGCGCAGATTGGCAATATTGTCGAACTTATCAGTGGCATCTCGGAACAGATCAACCTGCTGGCGCTCAATGCTACGATCGAATCCGCCAGGGCCGGGGAAGCCGGTAAGGGATTTGCGGTGGTGGCGTCCGAAGTGAAGAACCTTGCGGGACAGACCGGCAAGGCTACGGAAGAAATCGCCAAGCAGATCGAAAACGTCAAGAAAGTTTCCAATGAAGTGGTGGATGTATTAAAAGACATTCAGACCGCCATTAACAATGTGAACCAGTATTCCGGCGGAATTGCATCCGCGGTGGAACAGCAGTCCGCCGCTACCGGAGAGATATCGGGCAATATGCGCCAGGCTTCCGAGCGCGTTCAGCATATTTCCGCCAATATCGGTGATGTCACGCATGGCGTTGGCAATGCGGACAAGGAGGCAGGAGAGATGCTCCATTCGTCCGAAATGCTCTCCAAACAGTCCGATCTGCTGCGCGATCGCGTGAAGGACTTTCTGAAAGAGCTGAAGAACTAGCGTTTTTGCAACCCCCGGTAATAAAAACTTAAGCTTTGTCTGCCATAATGGGAGCATCTATCCCCAAAGCAGGCCGGGTGCATAATGCAGTTATCATTTAATTCACTTTCCCCAGAAGATAAGGAAAAGAGGAAACAGGCTGCGTTACGCAAGAAGCGTAACCCCGTCGCCAGATGGTACCGGGTTATCCTGTATGTGCTCATTGTCGGGCTTATTGTGGAGTCTTCGGCGCTGGGAACATTCCACTACGCAGAAAACTTTCTTATCTGCTTTATAATAGCCTCGCCGCTGGCATTTCTGGCCACTTATGCCCTTCCGCTGGGCACATGGTACGCTCGCTACCGCAACTACAATGGAGATAGCGAAGTTAAACCCGAAGCGGATAATAAGATCGTAAATACAGAAAATCTCTACGAGGCCATGAGTGCCGGTGACGCAATAAGCGGACAAACGGTAAAGACCGCGCAGCCCGTAGGAATAGGGTTTCTTGCCGCCAATATAGCGCTGATCAGTGCAGCGCTTGCAGGGATTGGCATGTATATCAACAGCGAAATGGATAAATCTCCCGCACAGGAGCTAACGCTGCCTGTAATCAGCAAATATATCAGTCATGGCAGGCATGGCGGGACTTATTATCATTTTTCCATCACCAGCCCCGCAGCCTCGCCGCTGCCTGTCAGCCTTAGCGATAAGGAAAGCTTTTCCGTCAGTTCCGGTACGTACGCAGGCATTGTGCTACAGCAGACACAGGCGACGATTGAAATGCATGCCGGATATTTAGGCATGCCCTGGCATGAAAAACGCTATCGCCTGTCGGGAATGATGCCCAGTACACGCCGCAATCCGGCAGTCACTTCCCAGCAGGTTACGGCGCAGTTCGCGAGCAACACCGCCGCACAAGTTCCCTTGCCGGTGGCTTTGGTAAAAGAAGCATGCGGCTGGGCCGCTAACTTTGACTTTAAACGCGAGATCGGTGTAGAAAAACCGGACTATTACCGCCAGCGCAACAGCAATGGCATGAAGGCCGAGGAGCCGATGGTCGCAGGCCAGGTGCATGGGTTAGCCAAATACTGGTATCCTAACGGCAATTATGCCGAAGTGACGTATCGCCACGGCATGGTGCATGGCTATTTCAAGGTAACAGCTCCTAATGGCACCGTCATCATGAACACGCCTTATAAGGATGGAAAACGCTTCGGGATCCTGGCAACTCAGGCCGCTGATGGCTCAAACACGCAAAAGCTGCTGATTATCAATGAGCGCCGCCTGCCTGTGGAAGCATGCCATCAGGCAAATCCGCAGTGACAGCCTGTTACAAGCGGTGTAATAGGATTGTAACAATTTCCTGCTATGATGACAGGGGGAAGTTTGTAAGAGGTTATTATGCAGGTCATCTTCACGGAAATAACGCCGTTTCAGCTTGATGAGTGCAATGCGCCCATGCTGATAGGCACGCATCACGGCAATGACGCCGTCCGGTTATACAGGTTGGCCGGGGAGGGGTATGTCGTGGTAAATCCTGCCTTTGATCCTGCAAAGCGCCCCCCCTGTAGGGGAGTGATGGTGGATAACAATATCCGCTTTGTCATAGAAGAGGCGTATGGTCAGCCGGATTTACGGGTATATTATCCGGGCGTTACCGGCCCGTTGATGCTGAATCTGCCGGCAGTGCAGAACAGGGCCAACGAGTGGTTTTATTATATCGCCGAAAACCAGAGAGACGCATTCTTCGCGTTTGATTTCAAGCGTGTTCGTCCGGTCGCAGAGGGGAAACGCCGTGGCGGATAATTATGATATTGCGATCGTAGGAAGCGGCCTTGCCGGAACAGCCACGCTGGTGCATGAGCTGCTGAAAATTGCCGATGATCCGCGCGCCACAGCGGATGCGCCGGTGAACATCGCAATGATCGAGCGCTACCCGCAACAGAAATTTGGCGGAGTGGCTTACGGTAAGACGGCGGATTTCAAGGAACATCACCTGAATCTGAGTTCGAAAAGTCCGACCATATTTGCCGTTGAAAATATGCCGGAAGGTTTTCCGAGCTTTGCAGGCTATATTCAGGGACTGGCCGATGATCAGCTTGGGGCGCAGGCAAAGGAACAGGTGCTGAAGCATCTGCAGGATCCGCCGCGCGAGCTTTTCGGCCAGTATCTTTCGCATCTGGTGGATCTGGCGGCGGCCCGCGCGGGAGATAAGGCTAACGTTACGGTGCGGATAGGAGAGGCGCTGGAGCCGGATGTCTCCGCTACGCCGCGCAAGTTGCTTGTCCGCGGTGAAGACGGGCAGGTTGAAACGCTGGAGTGCCGCAAACTGGTGTTGGCGACAGGCCAGAAAGAACCGGTGCGCCACGTGGCCGCACAAAATATTGTAGACAGCGAACGTTATGCGGCAGACCCCTATAGTGCGCAGGCTAACGCATTCTTCAAGGAGGTGCTGGCAGAGCAGGCAAGCAAAAAGGCGGCGGGTGAGGATCCGGGCAGCGTGCTGATTATGGGAACGGGCCTCACGGCTCAGGATGCCGCCCTGCGTCTGAAGCAATCCGGTTATGAGGGTAAGATTACCCTGGTATCGCGTAATGCGCTGGAGCATGCCGCTTATGGCGCTACCAGCACCGAGGATTATCTGGCAAACGGATTAGCCGGTGAGCCGCGGCCCGAAAAAATAGCGGAACTGGAGCGCAAACCGCCGCGATTCATGGCCATAGTGGACGCGGCGAAACGGCAGGGCGCAGACTATCCCGGTTCTGTGGAAACCGATATCGTCCAGTCGATGCAGCGCGAATTCGCATTGCATATGAAGAAAGGCTACACATCGGAAGAAGTGTTGGGCTATTGGGAGCGTTGTGTGCCGGATATCGGGGATGTGCTGAGTGACGATGCGTCTCGTCGCTTATATAGCCAATATGCCACGTGGCTGAATACGCACCGTGTGGGCACGACGCCGGAGAACTCTCGCATTTTGAATGAAATGCGCGAATCCGGCCAGCTTGAAGTGATAGCCGGATTTATCTCTACACGGGCGGATGAGCGGATGAAGGAAGTAGATGGCGGGATTGAAGTGACGATAACGCCTGGTCAGCGCACCCCGCGGGCGGATGGCCCGCAGGAAGCCAAAGCGCCACTCGCCTGGGATGCGGATGCGGAAGAGGGGGCGCAGGCTGTAACGCGCAAATTCGACCGCGTAATATCAGGTATGGGATATTCTGTGGATTACAGCCACACGCAGGACCCGTTCTGGCGTAAAATGATTGATAAGGGACTCGCCACACCGCATCGCAAAGCAGGCGACGGTATTGAACTGGCAGAAGATTTTACACTCCTGAATGCACGGGGAGAGCGTGTGGAAGGAATAACAGTGGCAGGTATACCTGCCATTGGCGCTACGATGTTCGGTCGCACCCCTCATATTGAAAAGCAGGGCAATGTGAGCGGCGGAAGATTTCCCCCCTTTTATGGCAATATCTCGGGCATTGCCAGTGGCGTGACGGTGATGGTGGATGGATTGCATGAAAGCCTGATGCAGGAACGCGCAAAGGAAGCGGCTTTAGCCAAAGGAGTTGGAGCGCAAGCTGCTCCAGATTTGCCGGGTGGAGCTATGGATGCTGTCGTTAAGGCTGCGGCAACATTGCGGGGAATAAGTGATACTCAGGCAACAGCAGCGACGCGCACCGTCGGAGGTCCAGAAGGAAGACAGGGCTGGGAACAAACGGCGGAAACCATGCGGCTTCGGCGCGAAAGACTGGGGCTTGGGGATGACCAAAGCCGAACGGATGCGGCCTTGCCGGATTTGAGTACGACAATAACGGCCCCGCAAGCCACACCGGAACAGGCAAGGCCTGCGCCAGTTCGCTCTTAGTTAAATTTCAACAATATGCGGCAGTGAAACACTATCGTACCGGATGATAGGAGAGGCATCCTCCCGTATAATCAGGCCCGCCGGATGACCGCCAATAACCCATAATCCTACTTGCGCATATTGCGCTTCATGAAAAGGCAGGGATGCTAGTTGCTGGTACACGTTAGGGAAAGCTCCAAAACGCCCCTGCGTGCGTATTTCCTGTGCGTGATGAAGCGTGATGTTTTCTCCCATAGCGCCGATAATCGGCTTGGTCACGTAATTCCCTCTCTGCTCCTCAGCATGCAGTGTCGTATGCAGCAGGTTCGGGTGATCAGGATATAAATCCCAGAGCACCTTCAGCAGCGCTTTGTTTCCAAGCAGGCAGCGCCACGCCGGTTCAATAACACGCGTTTCCTGCGGCGAGAAACAATCCAGCAGCCCGCACGCCAGCATCTCATACCAGTCATGGGTAATCATTAGATGCCGGATGGGTTGGCCTTCCGGGCTCCAGAGCCGGTTATGATCGGTCTGGATAAGCCGCCTTGGTACGATCTGCACGTTAATCCTCGCGCTTCCAGCCGTGCGTTGCAGGAAAGCGGCGATATCATCTTCCTCCGAGTGCAGGTGAGGAGTATCGAGCAGGCTGATGACAAGCTCGGGTGTATCCAGTGCCCGCCACGCCTGTGAAAGGCGGGCTTCGATTTCATTGAACTGTCCGGCATGCGGCATCTCATGTTGGAGCCAGTATCGCTGCAGCAGGGCGCTTTCCAGCAGCAGGCCCGGACGTTCAGGATTATATTCTAGAAGCTTCGGCGCGGATATGCCATCATACGCCAGGTCAAGCCTGCCGCAGAAAGCCGGTTCCTGCCGCTCCCAGCTACGCTCGATCTCCTGACGCAGAGAAGGCGCGGAGGGCATGAGCATTGCGTCATACAGCCGGTGGCGAATCACATGTTCCACAGCTTGCATGCACAGGGTTTCCAGTTCCGCAGCAACATCTTTAAGCCGCTGTATTTCCTGCGGCATGAAGGCATAAAAAACATCGCCTCGCCAGGCATTCCTGCCGATGAGGGAAGCACATCCGAGAGGGCGAAACCATTCTTCACTCTGCAGTGAAGAAGTATGCGCGATGCGTTTCATGATATCTGCCCAATATGAGACTGAATCTCACGCAGGAAATCGCGCTCCAGCAGCTTTCCGAGCATCTGCAGCTCTTCACGGAATACAATATGGCCCGGTTCGCCTTCCTGCGTGCACGAACCGCAAGGCGTATGGGCCGTAAAACCGGGATAGCCTTCGGTGCGGTAGGGGTCGTTCGCATCGGTCGGAATGGTAATGATCGGACTGGGTTCCGCAATCAACTGGATCGGGTGAAGCCAGCAATCCAGAGGTTTATACCACCAGGGATGCTGTCCTGATTCCTGGGAAAGGCGCTGCAGGCTGCAAAACCCCTTATCGTCGGCAAAAACGCAGCGCGTGCTGGCAAAATGAGGCGGTAATGCCTCGCGATATGAAAAAGGCCGCAGTTTCGTCATGAAAGCAGTGATTTCACTGCCGCCGGTACGTGCCTGCTCGAAAGGTATATCCGGAAGATCCGGCAGGTACTGCCTGAGCACCGCTCCATGCTGTTGCATGATATCGGTGAGAACATCTGCCTCTCCTTTATGCAGCACGGTTCCCGCTTCGCAGCAGATCGCTTCGCAGGTTCCCGGCTTGCAGCGCCGGTAAGGCCGCGCAAAAGCCTCCATATCCAGCTTCGCATGACGGAAACGGGTTTGCAGCGCAGCCTTGTCCTTGGAGCTTGTGGATAACATGCTATTAGCAGACTACCGCAATAAGGGCACCTGCTACAATGATAAAATCCCGGGCTTCTCCGAAGACCATCACCCCCTGCGGGTGGCGACGGTCTCCGGAGTGCTGTCAGTCCCGGCGTCCCCACAGGTGACCGGTGTTGACGAACAGGTGCCACAGGTTGCATGCCAGGATCGCAGGCAGCAGCAGGCTGAGCGGGCCGGATGTTGCCTCACCCAGCACATGCGTCGGGGCCCAGACATGCGTGTACTGGCCGTTGAGGCCGAGGCTCACCGCAGTCAGGCCGAGCAGTTGTGCGCGGGAGAACACGTGCCTGTCTTCCCTGGGCAGTACCGCAGCTTCACGGAACTTTGCATTTGCCCAGAAAGCCAGCCACGCAGCCGGGAACTGCGAGAAGTAGGACGCCGTTCCCGCGATCCCCCCGATCCGCCAGGCCATCTTCACGCTCGGAATGGTGATCCCGAGGATGAAAAAGACAGTCCAGAAGATGACCCGGTTGATCCCCTCGGCATTGGTCGTTTCCGAACCTTCTGCCAGGGGACGTTCGAGCCACTTCGGACGGATGAGCATACCCGTCGATGCGGCGCCACCGGTGAAAGTGGCGGCAAACAGCGCTCCCGTGAGCCAGCGGAAGAAATTGAGCGCCTCCTCGCTGACCTCAGCCTTCACGTGCCTGCGATACGCCCGCCACTTGAGCATGACGAGGTAGACAACCACGAGCAGGGCGAACGCGAGCGGAGCCAGGATGGCGGACCATCCCTCGGCCAGCCCCATCTCGCCGGGCAGCACGGGGTGCATGACGCCGAACGCTGCCAGCAAGAGAACCAGGCTGACGGAGCTTACCGAGGTGATCATGTCATCATAGATAGAGACCGTCGTGATGAGGGTCTCCCCTGCCGGTGTGAGCGACAGGATCCGCTTGACCACCTTGGTCGTGATCGGATCGATCTGCACAAGCCCAATGCATACCCAGAGCGCGATCGGACCGGTGAAGAAGATCGTGGCCACCGAGATGATCACCCATTTTACCGCCACTTCTGTGGCAATGGCGATCACGATGAGACGCCAGTGCTCGCGCAGCTTGTCCAGCGGAACCCCGGTCGCGGCAAGATAGATACCCGCCACCAGTAGCCAGACAACCAGGTCCCGCAGGAACCAGGAGTTCTCTGGGTGTAGGATTCCGAAGAGATGACTGATCGCCATCCCCAGGAGCAGGAAGACACCGCCTTCGGCGTTGTAGTACCAAAGGACCCGGATCCTCCATAGCGCATTCCATAGCGCTTTCATTCTAGCACCGTCCTTTCCACGGCGTCGGAATGACCCCCCATGAGCAGGAGAGGGTGGTTGCACGTTCACGCAAACCACGAGACATTTCTGTCATAACACGCTAATATTACATGATTTTAGGAAGGTTTTGTAGCTGATTTTATGGCAATCCCATATTCTGCCAGATGGCACATAGGCACTGCGTTCATAAATCAACCATTTCCAGTAATAAAATATTAATAATTCTCTACTACCATGCCCGCTCAACAAGAAGAGATCATGGTATGTCAGAAGAAGATTCCACGCCAGCGGGTGAAGCAGAGAAGGACGGACGGCAAATAAGAAGGCGCATAAGGCCACGGGACTGGCAACTTCCCGCACCCGGCAGGGTTCTGGTCGGTGGTTCCGTCGCTCCGGAAGATCGAAATCCCGCTCCAGTCATCGACACGACGTCTCCCCTCGCTTCAAGGCTCGGGCCAAGACCTAAAATATTAAGGCGCGTAATGCCGGGGCCGTCTCAGGACATCTATAAAAGCTATCTGGAAGGTGGAGTGGATGCAATCGGCATCAGCACCGTTCCCTTTGAGGGGCGTACAGTAGAGGAACTGGAAAAAAGCGTGGCCCGTATTCGCCGCAGCGTGGAAAAAAGTCCCTATGCCATGCTGGTGACCTCAATGGAGGATATGGACAAGGCTCATCGGCAGGGAAAACTCGGTGTATTTATCTGTAATCAGGGCGCTCCGGGTTTCGGCGACCCGCTTAGCCGCGCAGGATTTATAGGCGGGCTTCTGAATCGCATGGAGTTTCTGCCCTTTGTAACGCCTCCGCGCCCGGCGACACCTGAAGATGTTGCCGCTTTCGGAGACCAGGGCGTAATGGTGACGGGGATTGCCTATAATATAAAAAACCGTCTGGGATCCGGGCTTAACGATAAAGACAATGAGCATGGTCTCACGGATCAGGGAAGGGATTACATCCGCGCCGGAAAAGAGGCCGGGGTAGCCATCGATTTATGTCATCTCAATGAAAAGACTGCGCTGGATGCGGTGAAATTCATCACGGAGGAGCTGAAAATGCCGCCTCTGGTTTCCCATGTAGATTGTCAGGAGATATGCGATATTCCGCGCAATGCCACAGGTTCGGATGAGGTAATCCGTGCAGTTGCGGCGGGAGGCGGCGTCGTGGGAATCTCAGCGCTTTTTTATTCCATGAGCAAACCCGGAGAGCAGAATAACACCATTGACCGCATTATGGAGCATATTGACCGTGTGGTGAAGGTCGCAGGGCCCGATCATGTGGGGCTGGGGCTGGATTTCTGGACCGGAATTGCGCCGTATAATCCCGGCTGGGTGCAGTCGGTGCGGGACTGGTGGGAGGTGAAAAGGGGCTTATACGAAGACCGCTCCATGTTCCATCCGGGCACCGACAAAATGGCCCCGGGACTGGAAACGCCTTCCGGCATCCATAATCTCGAAAAGGCGATTCGCGAGCGCTATTGCATTAAGAATGGATATGCTCCCGATGTGCCTGATAAAATACTCGGAGGAAATATGCAGCGTGTGCTGGGCGAATGGTGGCGGGGAAGGGAACAGGCCCAGACAGCAGAAGCGGCAGGAAGAGGGCGTTAACGCCCGAACCGCTGTAATATTGACCGTGGGCTCTTTTTACCTTAAGCAGTTCTATAGTCTTAATTTACCCTGTGCGCCCTCATGAGCCAATACACCGCCATCATTATTCCTGCGCGTTTCGCCTCTACCCGCCTGCCGGGCAAGCCCCTTGCGGTGATTGCGGGCAAATCCATGCTGCAGCGTGTGGTTGAAATAGCAAGGGCGGCGGCAAAACATCAGCCGGATATCTCAGTCACCGTGGCCACGGACGATGCGCGTATTGAGGAGCATTGCAAGGCGATAGGGGTGGATTTTGTGCAGACGGACCCCGCCTGCGCCAGCGGAACGGACCGCATTGCAAGCGCGGTGCGCCAGTTCAGCAGGAAACCGGATTTCGTCCTGAATCTGCAGGGCGATGCTCCCCTCACGCCGCCGGATTTTCTGCAAAGCATGATAGACGCTTTTTACCGTGCACCATGCGATATGGTCACGCCGGTCACGCAATTATCCTGGCAGGAGCTGGATAAGCTCAGGGAACAGAAGCAGCGGACCCCCTTCAGCGGCACCTGCGCCGTGTTCGATGAAAAAACCGGCCATGCTTTCTGGTTCAGCAAGAATATCATCCCTGCCATCCGCAGCGAAGAAAAGCTGCGCGTGAAAGACAGTCTCAGCCCGGTTTATCGCCATATAGGCCTATACGGCTATTCCCCCGCCATGCTGGAAACCTATGGAACGCTGCCTCCCGGCAGGTTTGAGCAGATGGAAGGGCTGGAGCAGCTAAGGGCTATCGAGAACGGTTATACCATACGCTGCGTTCCGGTGGATTATCGCGGGCGCGCCAGCATGTCGGGCGTGGATAGTCCCGAAGATATTACCAGGGCGGAAGCGCTGATTGCAAAGCACGGAGAGTTGCTGTGAAGCCGGAAGCCACCACGCTCATCATCGCCCGCCACGGCAACACATTCGGCCCCGGCGATATCGTTACACGCGTGGGCAAAACGGATCTGCCGCTCGTGGAAAGCGGGCGCAGGCAGGGCCGTTTGATGGGAAAGTACCTTGCGCAACACCGGCTGGTGCCGGATGTGATCTTCACATCGCACCTGCAGCGCACCCGCCAGACAGCGGACGAAGCGGAAGCCGAGATGGGCACGAAACTGCCGAGGCAGGCGCTCGAAATATTTAACGAGATCGACTACGGGCCGGATGAAAACCAGCCGGAAGACAAGGTGCGCGCAAGGCTGGGTGAAGAGGCGCTGCTCGCATGGGATAAACACGCTATCGTGCCGCAGGGCTGGCATGTAGAGCCGGAAAAGATTATCCTTGCATGGAAGGAATTCGCCGCGCATATCGCGCAGGAATACCAGGGCAAGAAAGTGCTGGTGGTGACCAGCAACGGCATCGCGCGCTTCGCGGTGCATCTGGCCGAAGAAGCGGCATCACAACAGAAAGACACGCTGAAAATCGCCACTGGTGCGCTCTGCGTCTTTACGCATGCAGAAAGGGGCTGGCAGTGCTCCGCATGGAATATCCGGCCGGATAAGCTGTAAACCTATGACTCCCGCGACCGTATCGCCCCGCCGGATAGTCCTGCATCGGGGGATGCAAACGGTATTACAGGAAAAGAATGTGCCGCTCGTGGATGCGGAAGCGATCATAACCACTAGCTTCAGGGAAAAACGCGCCGAAAAACAGCCGCACATAACCCATATGCTCGGTATCCCCGGAGCGGGGAAAAGCACGGCGGTGCGCAGCCTGGATACGGCGAACACCGTGATCGTCGCTTTCGATGCGGTGATGGAAGCATTGCCGCAATACCGGCAGATGAGGGACGAACAAGGCATAGCGGAAGCCTTCGCATACTGGGAGGAAGCCGCACGCGAAATCGGCTACGAGATATTATTCCGCGCCCTGGAGGGCGGTTATAATATTATCATGGACCATAGCGGCGCACGGGCGGATCATGTGGAAATCCTGCGGCATGCCAGACAGCATATCGGCTACTATGTCAGGATCATAGCGCTGAATACGAACATAGAAACCGCCAGCCGCCGCGCACAAAACAGACAACGCCACGTGCCGATGCAGTATTTCCACGAACGCGCCGAAACGCTGAAAGCGCTAACGCCGCTTTATAAAGCGGTTGCGGATAGTTATGAGGAGATAGAGACGTAGAGCAGTGGCTGGATCAAAGTATCTAAATAGTATTACTAAAAAGGTATATCATCATTGATGTTTGTGGATATTACTCCAATGTTAGAAGGTGCAGCTGCAACTTTTAAGCTATATTGCTGCAATTTCTTTATCAAGTCAGTTTCGAGAGTGGTAAATCCCTGATTATTAGGCAAATACTTAAGAGCTCGGTGATGCTGCATATCAAAGGGGACATCACCTAAGTTCAACACCACCTTCGGGCAGCTGAAAAACATTCGGTGCAAAAGCGATTTTCCGCTCTGATGGTTTTACAGAAATATAAGCGCCCTCACCGGGAAATTTCTCATCGAGATAATTTTCGATGATTGCTAAACCTTGCGGCTGATATTCAGCGATTTGACGAAGGACCGCTAGGACATTCCCGTCATAGTCTTCATCACCGAAGGAAAGACTACGTAATAGGCGATAATGATTATTAATGATGTCGGTGCAGCCAGTGAGTAAGCCAACTTCTTCCCAATGGCCTGCGTTGAAATGTGCAACAATACGCTCACGTAACGCTATAAGGCGTTTACCGAGGGCGATGTTAATAGTATCGCGGACCCAAGGTGTATAAGACATATCGTCTGATCTACATTAAGATGGTGCCCCGGGTCGGACTCGAACCGACACGTCCTTGCGGACACAAGATTTTGAGTCTAGCGCGTCTACCAATTCCACCACCAGGGCACTCCAAGACGCTTATAAAGATAAAAACGGATTATGCAACTTATCTCTATGGCTTCCAGCCGCTGGTAAGGGGGTAACGGCGGTCGCGCCCGAAGGACATCGAGCTGATTTTAACCCCCGGCGCGGCCTGCCTGCGCTTATATTCCGCGCGGGTGAGCAGCTGGGAAACGCGTTGCGCGGTGGCGAGGTCATAGCCTTTAGCAGCGGTTTCCTCTACGGAAAGTTGCTGCTCCACAAGGCAATGAAGGATCGCATCCAGCACCTCATAAGGCGGCAAACTGTCCTGATCCGTCTGGTTGGGGCGCAATTCCGCCGAAGGGGCTTTGGTGATAATGCGCTCGGCAATCACAGGGCTTTGGGTGTTGCGCCACTTTGAAACCCTATACACATCCGTTTTATAAATATCCTTGAGCACATTATAGCCGCCGCACATATCGCCGTAGAGCGTGGCGTAACCCACGGCCATTTCCGATTTATTGCCGGTCGTAAGCACCATCGCACCGGTTTTGTTGCTGACGGCCATCAGCAATGCACCGCGCAGACGGGACTGGATGTTTTCCTCCGTCACATCGCGTTCCTTGCCGCTGAAAACAGGCGCAAGCATCTCATCGAATGCCAGCATGGCGGGCGAGATCGGTATAATATCCAGCGTAATGCCGAGCGCCTGCGCGCATTTGGCGGCATCTTCCAGACTATCCTGCGAAGTATAAGGGGAGGGCATCATCACCGCATGCACGCGGCTTGCCCCCAACGCATCCACGGCGACGGCGGCGCTGATGGCCGAGTCGATCCCGCCCGAAAGCCCGAGCACCACGCCCGGAAAGCGGTTCTTCTCCACATAATCCTTGAGCCCCAGCACCATGGCCTGGTAGATCGAGGCTTCTTCCGGCAGCTCCGGCTCTTTATGGGCGGGAGCGCAGGTGAGGCAGCCTGCTTCCTGCCGCCACTGCGTGACCGCTATTTTCTCTTGAAACGCAGGCAGCTGCGCCTGCACTTCGCCTCCAGCGGAAAGCACGAATGATCCGCCGTCGAACACAAGCTCATCCTGCCCGCCGACGAGATTGGCATAAAGCAGCGGCAGCCCGGTTTCCTGCACGCGCTTGCGCGTGATGTTCATGCGCTGGCTGTTCTTATGCAGCTCATAAGGCGAAGCGTTGATGACAAGCAGCAACTCGGCTCCGCGTGCGGCAAGGTGACGGGCGACATTGCCCGTCCAGATATCTTCGCAGATAAGCATGCCAAGCTTTATTCCACGCCAGAGCACCGGTTCCGGCAAAGGCCCCTGCGTAAAAACGCGCTTTTCATCGAATACGCCGTAATTAGGCAGGTTATATTTATACTGGCGATGTACGACCGCGCCGTTTTCCAGCAGGAATGCCGCATTATAAGCCGCTTCGCCTTCCTGCCAGAGCCCGCCCACCAGCATCGCCGCGCTGCCTTGCGTGAGCGCCACAAGCTGATCAAGAGCCTGCATCGCCTGCTTGCGGAAAGCGGGGCGTAGGATCAGATCTTCCGGCGGATAGCCGGTAAGGCACATTTCAGGAAATATGACGAGATCCGCCCCTGCCTGCACGGCGTTGCGGTAAGCAGCGGTTATTTTAGCGATGTTTCCGGCAAGATCGCCGACGGTAACATTGATCTGGGCTATGGCAATGGCGGGCATAAAAGGCTGAGAAGCAGTGAATCTGCTATATTCTTAGCTCGCTGCCCGCTTCTTGTCACCCGTTTATACGGAGATATTCACGCTTAAACCGGCTGCCAGCGAAGAAGAGGAGCTGCTGTCGCTGCCGCTTTGGCTGTTCTGCGTATTATTCAGTGCGTTTTCAATGTCGTTGAGCAACTGCATAAGCGGATCGCTGCTGTCACTGGAGTTGCTATCATTTTTAGCGCCCACGGCATGGTGATGGTGGTGATGGCCGCTCGCGCCGCCGGTCTGCATGGCTTCCAGAAGCTGCTGCAGCTTGCTGAAATCCTGCTGAGCGCCGCTGAGATTATTGCTGCTTAAATCCGTGCCCAGTTGCTCCAGTCCTTTGACGAAATCGCTGCTACCCGAGCTGCTGGAGGTATTGGAAAGCGCATTATGTATCCACGGAATGTTTGTCAAAGCGGAATAGGCCTGCTGCGCGGAAGATGTATCCCCTGACTGCAGGGCCTTCCCCAGCTGCTTCATAAGGGAATTTACCCCCTGAGACGAATTGCCGGAAGAAGAGTAACTTGCGTAACTAGCTGAAATTGCTGATATCGTGACCATAAATTCTCCATACCATCTAAGATTCAATACATGGAAGAAATACAAGCAATTAATATGCCATACCAGCCTACGTATTAAACCCGCAGATGCTGGATGCGGTCAGCAGACCGCACTCTTTAGTCGCCGAAGGCGTTAGGTTCGTAGGGGGCGAACTATGCTCGCCCCCTGACAACAAAACCTACTTACTATATCTTTGTGCCAGGACTCGGAGCGCGCCGACTACTTCCACAATCTCAGGATTGTTGCCCCGGACGTTATTATCGATAATGTGCCTGATAACTTTCAGATGCTTCTCGATCACGGCATGGTGGGAGGCATGGGTATATTTAAGCGCGTTGCGGCAGAACAGGTAAAGCATGTAGGCGGCTTCGGAAGCGCCGAGATAGCCGAATGTCCCGGCTCGTGAGCTGACCATCAGCGACGCATTGCTTATTTCATCCACCACCGCCTGCGATCCGTTCATTGCACGAAGCGTCTCATACAGGCCGTAAAGAATATCCACATCGGATTTTATCCACTGGGCGGACTGTGCGGTTGCTTCATCCATCGTGGCCTGTGCCTGGTTCAGCACGGCGGGGGTGATGATGGAGGCCAGCGTGACATCCTGCCCGATTTTATGCTTCATGGAGAAGTTGGGCATCCATATTTGCGGCTGCTCGGCTTCGATAAGCAGTTTGGGGTCCTGCGGCTGGAGTTTAGGCAGAATGCGTGCGATGCGTCCGTCTTTACGGCCAGCGGGCGGTTCCATCTGGCGTGTGCGGCGGTCGGGACCGGTATAGGCTTTGGAGCTGATGTAATAGCGCGGCGCCTCGACAAGGCGCTCCAGTCTCTCATAAATGGCTTTGGCAGAGAAGGGTTTGATGATGTACTCATTGACGCCCGTATCCCTTGCAAGTTTAATATCCGATACTTCCGCCCGCCTGCTTAAAAGCACAATAGGCAGTGCCGGATTGGCGATTTTGACATTACGGCGGACGGCGGCAACGAAGTCCGCTCCCTCTGCGCCGGATACACCCCAGTCCATGATGAGAAAATCGGGGCATTCCCGCTCCAGCATTTCCATTGCTCTGCGTGTATTATGCGCAAGCTGGAGGCTGTGGAACCCCATATGCTTGAGCATCTCCTTGAGCATGTCGGCGAGCACTGTATCGGTGTCGAAGATCAATACGCGGAAATGACGTAGCTGATTATACATAGATTAACTATTTATGTTTCTATATGAGATAAGCACGATTTGATTCATCCTTAAACGGGGAATATGCAACTAAAAATAGCATACAATGACAGCGTTGTCATTGATGATAATCAATAAGTGAACAATAAAAGAGAGTTAGAGCAGGGTGATGAGTGCCGGAACGGCTTCAAATACGTCAGCTACAAGCCCGTAATCGGCAATTTCAAAGATCGGGGCGTTTTCATCTTTGTTGATGGCTACAATGACTTTGCTGCTTTTCATGCCTGCCAGATGCTGAATAGCGCCGGAGATGCCAAGCGCAATATAAAGATCGGGCGCAACGATTTTGCCGGTCTGGCCGACTTGCGCGTCGTTTGAAATATAACCCGCATCCACCGCAGCGCGGGAAGCGCCGGTGGCAGCCCCAAGCTTAGTAGCAAGCTGGTCTACGAGTGCGAAATTCTCTTTGGAGCCGAATCCGCGCCCGCCGGAAACGACGATACGGGCTGAACCCAGGTCCGGACGCTCGCTTTGCACTGTTTCGCGGGAAACAAAGCTGGAAAGACCGCTATCGCCTTTGCTGGCAATAGTCTCGACTGTAGCATTTCCACCTTCAGCGGCCACGGCATCAAAGGCGGTCTGGCGCACTGTCAGCACTTTAATGACTTCCTGCGAATGCACGGTTTCAATCGCATTTCCGGCATAAACAGGGCGTTTGAAGCGGTCTGCGGCCAATACGGCGCTGATTTCGGAAATCTGTGTCACGTCCAGCATGGCGGCTACACGCGGCATGAAATCCTTGCCGGTGGAATCCGCTGCCGTAAGAATGTGGGAATAATTCCCTGCAAGTGAGGAAACCAGCAGGGAAAGATTTTCCGCCAGCCCCTGTTCGTATGCGGCATCGTCAGCCAGAAGCACTTTCTCAACCCCTTGAGCTTTTGCGGCGGCCTGTGCTACCGGTCCACAGCTTTTCCCGGCCACAAGCACATGTGTGCCGCCGCCAATCCGGGCGGCAGCGCCGAGCACCCGCAAGGTTGCGCGGGCGAGTTTGGCATTATCATGCGATGCGACAACGAGGACTGTCATAACACCTTCGCCTCATTTTTGAGTTTATCCACCAGCTCGGCGACATCCTTCACCTTGCCGCCGCCTTTGCGTTTGGGCGGTTCTTCCACTTTTTCGACCGTCACTTTAGGCGTAAGCGTGATGCCGAGCTCCGCGACGGTTTTCTTGGTAATCGGCTTGCTGCGGGCTTTCATAATATTGGGAAGCGTTGGATAACGCGGCTCGTTCAGGCGCAGATCCGTGGTCACTACAGCGGGTAGTTTAAGCTTTACGGTTGCGTGGCCGCCGTCCACTTCACGTGTAACGGTGGCGAATCCATCGGCAACTTCCAGTTTCGATGCAAACGTTCCTTGCCCAATGCCAAGCAACGCAGCCAACATCTGGCCGGTCTGGTTGGCGTCATCGTCGATTGCCTGCTTGCCTGAGATGATAAGTCCCGGATTTTCTTCCTTAGCGATAGCAGCCAGAATCTTTGCGGCCTGCAGCGGCTGTATGGTTTCATCCAGGACGACGTGCACAGCCCTGTCCGCACCGATGGCAAGCCCCGAGCGCAGCGTTTCCTGTGCGGCTTCCGGCCCGATCAGCACCGCTACGACTTCCGTCGCAGTGCCTTTTTCTTTGAGCCGTACTGCTTCTTCCAGTGCGATCTCATCAAACGGGTTCATGGACATTTTAACGTTTGCGGTCTCAACGCCGCTACCGTCAGCCTTGACGCGCACCTTGACGTTATAGTCAATCACGCGCTTGATGGGGACAAGTATTTTCATACGGGAAATATACCACGTTTCAGGGGGGTATGACAAGATACTAAGTAGTAAGCGGAATGTTTCAAATCCTGGGATAAATAAAGGAACGGGGGCAGTAGGTTTTACGGGGGCGTTTCAAATAAAAATTTCCTCAAAAAATCTTGTTGAACATTCCCCCTTCATCAGTCATTTTCTGTGAAATGACCAGAAAACAGAAAAAAATTAACGGTAACATTGCCGTGCTGGATATCGGCAGCACGAAAGTGGCTTGCTTCATCGCGAAAGCGGAGGATGACGGCTCCCTGCGCGTGACCGGTATTGGCCACCAGCTTTCCAAGGGAATCCGCAGCGGCCATATCATTGATATTATCGAAGCCGAAACTTCCGTAGTGGCGGCCGTTCATGCAGCCGAGCAGATGGCGGATGAAACGATTGAGAATGTCGTCGTCAATATCAGCGGCATGGGCATCCAGTCGCACACGCTGCGCGTGGAATTGACCGTGTCGGGTGAGCGCGTCAGCGGCCGCGACATTGAAGACATTATGCGCGAAGGGCGTGGGAGCGTCGAAAGCGACGATGACGAAATCATTCATTGCTTCCCCGTCAATTATACGCTGGACGATGTCAGCAACATTAATGACCCCCGCGGCATGGTCGGCGAGAAACTGGGTGCTGACCTGCATATCATCACTGCGCCTTCCACGATGATATTGAATATTGCAAACTGTCTGGCCAACTGCCACCTGAACGCAGCAGAATTCGTGGTGTCCTCGCATGCTTCGGGCCTTGCCTGCCTGGAGCCGGACGAAATGCAGCTCGGCGTGACGCTGATCGATATGGGCGGCGGCGTGACTTCCATCGCAGTCTTTTCCGGCGGCAAAAATGTTTATACGGATGTCGTGCCTATTGGCGGCGTGCATGTAACAAGCGACCTGGCCAAGGGGCTTTCCACCTCCATCGCGCATGCGGAACGCCTGAAAACCCTCCATGGAAGCGCAGTGCCGGCGTCATCCGACGATCAGGCGATGATCGAAGTGCCCCAGCTCGGCGAAGAATATAGCGAAGACGGCAGCAATATGATGCCGCGCTCGATCATGGTGGGCATTATCCGCCCGCGTCTGGAGGAAATCTTCGAGATGATCCGCAGCAAGCTGGAAATGGCGGGCATGGACAGTATTGCAGGCCGCCGCGTCGTGCTGACGGGCGGTGCAAGCCAGCTGCTGGGAATGCGTGAGATCGCGACACGCGTGCTGGGCAAGCAGGTGCGGCTCGTGAAGCCGCGCATGATCAACGGGCTGGCTGAAGCCGTAAGCGGCGCAGCTTTCTCTTCCGCCATTGGCATGATGGAATTCGCCCGCCGCCGCGCGCTGGAGGAGTCGCATATGGACTCCATACAGCGTAAACCCCTGCCGTTCGCGCTGAAGCAGGTTGTCCAGTGGGTCAAAGAGAATTTTTAGCACCTCAAACGTTACGCGGGTACGCGGAAGAGCAAGGAAATTTATGAAAATTTCCGGCGATGACCTCGCGAAGCGCGGGGGTAAGCGTAAGCGGAGGGGGAGAATCCCCCTCGGAGAAAACTAATGCTGACGGACAACCAGTTACGGCGCTACGCCCGCAATATCTCCCTTCCCGGCGTAGGCAAGGAAGGGCAGGAGAAGCTGCTTGCTGCACAAGTGCTTGTGATTGGCGCAGGCGGGCTCGGTGCACCGGTGCTGGCCTATCTGGCATCCTCAGGAGTGGGGCATATCGGCATCGTGGAAGATGACCGCGTGGAACTTTCCAATCTCCAGCGCCAGATATTATTTGAAACAGGAGATATCGGCCGCTTCAAGGCCGAAGCCGCACGCGACCGTATCTCGGAGTTAAATCCGGAAATACGTATTACCCTTCATCGCCAGAGACTGGATAATGCAAATGCCGCAGCGCTCATGCGCGAATACGATATCGTAGTGGATACATCGGATAACTTCGCTACGCGCTTTGCGGTGAATGCAGCCTGTCTGGCTGAGAAAAAAACGCTGGTTTCCGGCGCCGTGCGCGCATTTGAAGGGCAGCTTGCCGTTTTCAAGCCTTATCTGGGCGAAAATCAGCCGTGCTATCGCTGCTTTGTCGGTGGCGCGCCGGATGACGAACGCGGCTGCCGTGACCTGGGTGTACTGGGGGCGCTGACGGGCATTGTCGGCTCAATGCAGGCGCTCGAAACATTGCGTGAGTTGCTGGGGATCGGTGAGTCTTCCGCCGGAAAATTACTGCGCTTCGATGCGCTCACCATGCAGTGGAAGAGCAGCATACTGTTACAGGACCCGGATTGCGAATGCTGCGGGTCCCGTCCGCTCAAGGGTTTATAAGTTATTGTAACACAGTTGTAATAAAGAAAATCGTTAATAGATAATATTATACAACTGCAAGGATTTAGTATATAATTAAGGGATATTTGAGGAGTAGTTTGTTAAAACGGATTTGAGCCGCCTGCTCATAAAACAAAAGAAAAGATACGGTGCATGACAAACGGCCTACTATATCGCTACCGCGTATTCGCAAAGTGTATATCCCCTATCACGCTGAAAAGAAAACTCGCGCAACTCACTCGCTCCGAGACTGCTTCGACCGCGATCGAATTCGCAATAATCCTGCCGGTAGTGGTGTTGTTTGTGCTCGGTATTATTTCGTTTGGTGCTGTGATCTACGAATCTTCTGACTTGCAGGGCGCACTCAATGATGCTGCCCGTCAGGGGAAAACCGGGTATCCCAATGTGCTCGATAATGGTGTAAAAACCAGTGCGCCAAATTCTCGGTGGGGAAGTGTTTATAGTAATTTTACAGGGCAAACCAAGTTTCTGTTTGATCCTAATAAAATAGGGTACTCAGCTACGACTTATCCCGATTTTACCTCTGCGGCTAAGGAGGCGGGGGGCACACCTGACTGCATAGGCGGTTCTGGTAAAGTTGTGGTTTATAAAGCATGGTATCCTTACCCCAACATCCCATTTGTGCAATTTCTGTTCGGTAAGGGCAACAATATGCAGGCAACCGTAGTCGTAAAGAACGAGGTGTTCCAGTAATGCGAGCGGTATCTGTATATTTAAATAAGTTCAAATGCGCATTGACCGAGTTTGGACAATGTGAAAGAGGACTTGCGCTGATAGAATTCGCGTTTTCTGTGGCTATCCTAATGCTGCTACTCTTTGGTGGTATTGAGGTTTCCCGATATGTTTTAATCTTCCAGAAACTGCAAATTACTGTGAATAATGAAAGCAATCTTATCACGGCAATTGATCCGCAGCATGATCCGGCCATGACCAAGTCCGAGATGGACTCCATCATCACCGCCGCGAAAATCATGATGGCTCCTTATGCGCTGGATACAACTAACTCCACGTTGATACTAACGGATATTTATGCACCAGTTACAAGCGGTTTGGGCAATAATCCTGGCAGTCCTGTTGTGAAATGGCGTTATTGTGGGCCTGGCACATTGGGAACCAGCAAGCTCGGCGCGGTAGGGAAAGCGGCGACATTAAAAAGTCTGCCTAATAATTTTACAATGTCTGAAGGCGATGAAATTGTAGCGGCTGAACTCTATTATAAATTCAATCCGATAGTAAAAAACGGAATCACCAGTAAAGTCGTTCCATTTGATAAGACAGTATATAACGTTGCTATCAGCGTTCCACGATACAGCTCGCTCGTTTCGCTATTAACTACGGCAGGCGGATCGAACTGTAAATAAAGGCAGGGTAGGAGAAGGGTTATGAAAAATAAGATGATCGCATTTCTGAAACAATTCAGGAAACGGGAAGATGGGAACGTTCTCATTATCGTCGCCTGTGCATTATTTGCGCTTGTGGCGGCGGCGGGTGTGGCGATCGATATGTCCCGCCTGCAGACGACGAGGCAGAAGCTGCACGACTGTATGGATACGGCAGGTCTTGCAGCAATGGCTAAGATCAACGAGCCACATCAAGGTTCAACGCAGCAATGGGTGAACCAATTGGTAAGCAAGTATTTTTATACGGATTGTCAGAAAGCCTATCTGGGCGTAAAAATCACTAAGCTGGACGCGCAGCTTTCCAACAATAATAACACGTTGACACTCAATGTAACTACAGGGCAGCGCCCATCACTGATGCCGGTGGCAGGCATAAATAATATGGCGCTCAATTTGAGTTCAACAATTACGCGCGATGTAACAGGGCTTGAACTTGTACTGGCATTGGATATGACTGATTCGATGACATATCCGGTAGATAAGTCCAATAGCTCAGTTGCAAAAATCGATGCATTGAAATGCGCCGTGGCAGGTAATGCAAGTGGCGTTAATTGTGCAGGAAAAGGGCTTACGACTACCGGTATGCTGGATGTATTATACGGTAGCAATACAAGCTTCTCGAACGTTTACGTAAGTGTTGTGCCATTTGATAATATGGTCAACGCGAATGTGACATCCTATCCTGGTAAAGCTTTTATCGATAATTCTACGATTTCTAATCAGGATGGCTGTGTGGATGCACGTGATCGTAATGCGATTAGTCCACGAGATCGCACTTTAACGTTAGATATATCGGATGATCGTCCGATAGCTAATACTGCAACAGCATTCAAAGCCTTGCAAAGCACGTATCCGGGAACCATAGAACTGGATTACTGTCCTAGCGCCAGCATATTGCCTCCGACGACCAGCAGAAGCGCTGTGGAGGCAACGATTAAGAAAATAGAGCCTAATGGTAACACGATGATTAATCTTGGCCTGGCTTGGTCCTGGCGTCTGTTGTCACCTACCTGGACCGGTTTATGGGGGGCGCAAAACTATGGCGGCACTTCGCTTCCACTGCCATATGGCACTAAGAATATGACAAAAGTAGTCGTACTGATGACAGATGGTATCAATATGAACGGTGAGCAGCCTTCAGGCTATCATGGTAGTCCGTGCTGTAATCATAATAATAATACAGATAACGCTTATGAGCTTCAAGATGATCGCCCGACGAATGATCAATTGGATGCGCTGACAAGAAAAGTTTGCGCTGCGATGAAGGCGCCCGATAAAAATATTGTAATTTACACGATCGGTTTTGGGCAGGCCGATCCGCATAAAACGCCAACGCTGGCAGATCGAACGGCGCACTGGCCTGCAGCAGCTTCTACGTACGTGGATACTTACTTACTGAAAGATTGTGCTAGCGGTCCCGATCATTTCTTCCTGGCGCCGACAAACGATCAGCTTGCAGCGGCATTCCAGCAGATTGCGAACCAGCTTGTGAACCTGCGTGTAAGCAAATAAAAAAGATTACACTAAATGAGCGAGGGCGGCACATCGTGCCGCCCTTTTCTTTTTAGGGCTTGGCGGGAGAATCGGTGGGGGCGCTGTTTTGCTGATCCTGATTGGGCACGAACAGACTGCGCACGCGCGTGCCACCATTGTCAAATTTGCTTCCCGTTCTGCCATTCTGGTTCGTAAGAATGCTGCGGCCTGTATCCATATTATAAACGAGATCCGTGCCGCGCATGATATTCTTCCCGCGCGTGAGCACGACATTGCCGCCGGAAAGGCGCAGCAGGCGGCTGGGAACGTCGTAATCGCCTTTATCGCCCTGGGCAGATTCTTCCGGTGTGGCCACCAGCACATGGCCCTGCACTTCGATCAGCGTGATCGCCCCCATGCCGCTATTGCTGCCTGCCGGAGCAGGCGTGGCGGGTTTTGGCTCGCTGCCGCCCTGTTTATAATGCACGATCATAATATCGGACTTCAGGCGCACCTTCCCCTGTACGGCCACGACATTGCCCTTGAAAACGGCTTTATTTTCGTGCTGGAGCACTTCAAGACTGTCGGAGGTGATTTCCACTGGCAGTTTGGTGTCGAAGTGCTGTGGATCCTTTTCTGTCATGACTTGGGCATTCTGCGGCTGGCGCATTTGCACTTGCGCAATCTGTGCCGAAGCCTGGCCGGGGAGTATGGCGGCACTGGCAATCAGGGAAAGGGTGAGGAGGGTAATGCGCTTCATTCTTCATTTCCTTTCTGTCCGGCAGAACTGGATTCCTTGGGAGGCAGATAAATAGTAACAAAAACCGGGCCGTTAAACGTCGCAATACTCTGAGCGCCGTTAAAAACTGCCCCGTGGGATTTTAAGGTGCCAAGCGGCCCCTGGCCGCTGACAGGGTCTTCAGTAACGGCGATTTTCTTCGCAATGTCAATATGCATGGATTCGGTATGCATCTCATAGCCCTGGTCGTTAAACAGCTCCACAGCGCCGCTTAGGAAAAGCTGCTCCTGCTTGATTTGCAGATTGCCTTTATTGGCCTGTGCGGTGAACCAGACGCCGCTATTGAGAGAGATATCGCCGTTGACCTGGTCGAGCAGCACATTCTCGGCATCGACCTGCAGGGCGGTTTTAGCCGTGATACTGTAAGGCTGGTTGCTGGCATCGAAACCGTGGAAATTAGCATTGACCATGGTGGTCGGCGGGGGAGTGTTGTTCTTTTCCGCGGTGCTCGTAAAGGCAATGCGTATGCTCGTATTCTTGCGGATGATAGGATAAAAAAGCAGCACGCACACCAGCACGGCAACCAGTACGAAAAGCAGCGCCTTGGTAAGATGAACAAGCTTGGTGTGATGCGCGACGGACTGGGCGTTCATAACAGGCTGAATAAAAAAACCGGAGAAGGTACAGACAAAATGACGATATGTTGCCTTACCATGCTCCGGTCTCTTCCTTTGGCTGCGGCAGGATTAATTAGCCTGGCGGCGCAGGAATGCGGGGATTTCGAGGTAGTCATTATCCGTGATGGATTTTTGCGTACGCTCGTTGACTTCTACCTTCGGCTTTTCAACAACATGCACGCTACGTTCGGGTTTTTCCGGCTTTGCAGCAAGTACGCGGCCTACATTGGCCATACGGTTGAGGAAGTTGATGGCGGAGTTGTTACCGGCATCACGGCTTCTGTCTTCGGCATTGCGATCCTGCGGCTGATTGGCCGAGCTTTTGCGCTGCGGCAGCGTTTCTTCCGGGGCTGGGAAAAAGCTGCGTTGCGCGGGCTGTGCTGCCTGCGGGCTCACGAAGCTCGGAGCGCGCTGGCCCACGGCAATCGGAAGCTGGAGCTGCTGTTCGTTTTCTTCATGATATTTGATAGCGCCAATGGTGGTTACCATGCGGTTGACAAATACGACATGCGCATGATCGTCCTGAGCGGTCGCCTGCATGGCCACCTGAGCGGGACGTGCCTGCTGCGCTACCGGTTGCGGTGTGGGCGCGGGGGCAACGGCGGAAACGGTCTGCGGTGATACGAAAGCGCTTCTTGCGCTGGCGCGCTGCTCAAGAGCCGGTTCAGGGCGCTTGATTTGTTCCGGTGCGGAAAAAGATTCAGGTGCTTTGGCATGGACCGGTGCACCCGGAAATTTGGCGGGTTCCGGTGCGCGCGGAGGAGCGGCAAAACCGAGCTTGCTGCCATAGAAACGAACCGCTTCTGCGGGCTTTGCCTGCGACTTAGGTTCTTCTGCGGCATTTCCCAGATCGATACCGGTAGCCACCACGGAAACGCGCATCTTGCCTTCCAGGTTCGGATTGAAGGTGGCGCCGAAGATGATGTTGGCATCCGGGTCAACTTCTTCACGGATACGGGTTGCGGCTTCATCGGCCTCGAACAGGGTCATGTCGTAACCGCCGGTGATATTGATGAGTACGCCGCGTGCGCCCTTCATCGAAACATCGTCCAGCAGCGGGTTGGAAATAGCGGCTTCGGCAGCATCGATCGCACGCTTAGCGCCTTCGCCTTCGCCGGTGCCCATCATTGCCTTGCCCATTTCGCTCATTACGGTGCGAATGTCGGCAAAGTCGAGATTGATAAGGCCGGGCATGATCATCAGGTCGGTCACGCCGCGCACGCCGGAGTGCAATACTTCATCCGCTAAGCGGAACGCATCGGCGAACGTGGTTTTTTCATTGGCGATGCGGAACAGATTCTGGTTCGGAATGACAATCAGCGTATCCACGAACTGCTGCAGTTCTTTCACGCCCTGTTCAGCCAGGCGCATACGGTGGTTGCCTTCGAACTGGAACGGCTTGGTCACAACGCCTACGGTCAGGATGCCGCGCTCTTTGGCGAAACGCGCGATAACCGGTGCAGCGCCCGTGCCGGTGCCGCCGCCCATGCCGGCGGTGATGAACACCATGTTGCTGCCTTCGATATAGCCCGCTACTTCGTCCAGCGCTTCTTCAGCGGCAGCGCGGCCGGTTTCAGGATTAGCGCCTGCGCCAAGGCCGCGTGTGAGGCTGCTGCCCAGCTGAATGCGGCGCTCGGTAAGAGAATTCTCCAGGGCTTGTGCGTCCGTGTTGGCCACGACGAAATTCACACCTTCCAGATTGGAGCTTATCATGTTGTTGACGGCGTTGCCGCCTGCGCCCCCTACGCCTACTACCGTGATGGTCGGGCGTAGCGTTTCTGATTTACCGGGAAGATGAAGATTGATGGCCATGTCTACCCCACTAAAGCGCGTGTTCAAAATTAATACTATCCTGCATACACCCAAATCCGGCGCGTTTCCAGTACTATTATGCCCTGTTTGGCGAGAAAATTTCTCGGTGATGCTTTTAGGTTTCTAAGGTGCTTTAAATCGCTTCTGCTTCGGTCTTCTGACCTCGCAATGAACGATACAATAATTCCCCTAAATCCCTTCATATCCTTTAATCGTAAGCCCATACCCCTCAAGTCCTACAACAGGGCGCTTCGAGTTGGAAAGCAGCGTCATATCGCGTACACCCAGATCCAGCAATATCTGCGCCCCGATACCGTAATCGCGTAAATGCGCCTGCGGTTCCGGGTTAAGTCCCGTGCGAGCCTGTACCTTGTCGAGCAGGGCGGAGCGCTTGGGTTCGCGCAGCAGTACGATTACGCCGTTTCCTGCATCTCCGATACGCTGCATTGCAGTATGCAGGTCGGTTGCTTTAGCATCATGCGTATCGCCCAATACATCATGTAAAAGGTCGAGTGCATGCATGCGCACAAGCGCAGGTTTTGTAGGGTCAATCTTGCCTTTGATCAGTGCAATATGCTCTGCATATTCAATCTTATTCACATAGATACGCATGCGGAAATCGCCGCCGTAACGGCTATGAAAATCCGTCTCCGCAACGCATTCCACAAGCTTTTCACTGCGTCTGCGGTAAGCAATCAGCGAGGCGATCGTCGCGATTTTCAAATTATGCTGCTTGGCGAATTCCATCAGGTCTGGCAGGCGCGCCATCGTGCCGTCGTCATTCATGATTTCGCAGATCACGCCGGAGGCATTGAGTCCGGCAAGGCGGGAGATATCCACGGCCGCTTCCGTATGGCCCGCGCGTACAAGCACGCCGCCATCGCGGGCGACGAGCGGAAAAATATGGCCGGGCGTGACGATATCGCGCGCGCCTTTGGAGGAGTCGATTGCTACGGAAACCGTTCGCGCGCGGTCGGCAGCGGAAATGCCGGTCGTAACACCGGAAGCAGCCTCAATGGAGGTCGTAAAAGCTGTCTGGTGGCGCGTGCCGTTATGCTGTGCCATGAGCGACAGGCCCAGTTCTTTTACGCGCGCTGATGTGAGCGAAAGACAGATCAGTCCGCGCCCGTATTTCGCCATGAAATTGATCGCGTCCGGCGTGGCCATCTGCGCGGGAATCACAAGATCCCCCTCATTTTCGCGGTCTTCGTCGTCAACAAGAATGAACATGCGGCCGCACTGGGCGTCTTCAATAATTTCTTCAATGGGAGAAAGCATTCGTAAATCCGGAATAAAATTTCGTAATTAATAATGATTCTTAAGTCATGCGCGACTTAAAAGCAAGCATTTGCCTTGGAAAATGCTATCTTCCCAGCAGATTCTTCAAGCCGCTCATGCCTTTATCGATGCCAGGACGAATGGATTCAAGGCTTTTGGTGAGATTTGCATTGGCATCCTGAATGGCAGACTGGCTAATAGTGGTGATGAGCTGTTCCGCCACTTCTGCCGGGGTGGCGCCATCCTGTGCCTTGCCGATATTCTGCAGATGAATCTCAGACATCGGTACGGTGAAAGTCTGGCCGCCCCTGAGCTGGGCGTGGGAATACCAAGCTGGCCGCCGCGTATATCGAGATCGCTGATAATATGAGCCTGCGTTCCTGTTTCATGTTATTGCTTGCCTGCACGGCTTCGTTGCGGGAATAGCCGCGCGCATGGCGTTCGATGGCTTGAAGATTATTGTCGAGCCTTTGCCCTTCGAAGGCAACATGCGGTGCTTCAACGGCGATGGACTGAATGGTAATAGGCCCATTTCCTATCAGCGAATGCGTGTCGATGCGGATAGAGATGGAGCCCATTTCCAGCGCGTTATGCGACGAGAATCCTTGCGGGTTGGCGATGGTCAGTCCGGAGATCGTACCTTCGCCGGTGGAAAGCGACAAATGCACGCTATCCACATGTACATTGGTGCCGGTGATCTGCGACCCGTATTGTTCAATAGCCATTTTGACAAGGCGGCCGGCGCCCGACCAGAGACTGCCCACAGCAACTGCAATCAACAAGGCGAGAAGAATGAATCCGGCGGTAAATTTCTTCAGCATGGCGCAAAACTCCTTCAAATGGTTGCGGCGCAACCTGAAGTTAGCGGAACTTGTCCAGGCGCGCAAGGTAGCGGGCGATAATATCGATCTCCAGATTGAGTGAGTCGCCTTCTTTGCGGCCGCCCAATATAGTAGCAGACTGCGTATGCGGGATGATATTCACGCTGAAGCCGGTATCGGTGGTTTCGTTCACGGTCAGTGAAACGCCATCCAGCGTCACCGAACCTTTTTCTGCAATATAGCGGTTCAGCTCCGTAGGCACGGATAAATCCAGCCGCAGCGATTCTCCTATATTTTCACGCTTCACGAGTTTCGCGAGCCCGTCCACATGGCCGCTGACAAAATGCCCACCTAATTCGTCCCCCGCTTTGAGCGCGCGCTCAAGATTGATGCGTTCGCCTTCCTGCCATTGCCCAAGCGTAGTGCGGGCCAGGGTTTCCTGCGAAACCTGAACGCTGAAACCGTATTCATCGCGGGCGATCGCGGTAAGGCATGCGCCGTTGCAGGCAATGGAAGCGCCCACGGCCAAGTCCTGCGTGAATCCTGGAACGGCGATGGTAAAGCGCCAGTCGCCGGATTTCTGTATTTCGTTAACAATACCGATATGGGTGATGATGCCTGTAAACATACGCACTAGTCTATATTGGTACAGGCGGAATTGTGCAAGTACTAAGACTTCCGCGAGTTGGAATTCCTACGAACGAAAATAAAAGCGGAATCATATTTTAGAAGGACATGATTGCACATGCTTCCCGAAATAGGATAGGCTGCTGACTTATAATTCAACCTGGCATATGAAGGAGATTGTATGATTGGTGCTTTATTAAGCGAACAGGACAGGGATACCTATGAAATACTCATACGCGGCACGTTGCGGGATGCGGTGAGGGCACGGGTTCGGGATGTTACGGAGCAGAGCGAGGCAGCCAAAGCTGCGTTTACTGCTGCGGAAAAGAACTTGCGAACTGTATGGACGGCCGCCCATACAGTGGGAATGAGCTTTGAATCGCTTCCCATCAGACCGGAAGATCAGGCATCAGTGCATGTAAATCGTGAGACGCTCGTGGCGCTAAAGGAACTGGCCGTGCGCAGAGGGCATGATCCGGACGAAGTGGCGCAGGAACTGGGAGTGTCAGTGATTCCACAAGGCGCTCTGGGAAGCATTATGAGCGCCTTGCAGAACGGAAAAACGAGGAATTTCCGGCAGGAATTTGCGAGCTTGCCGCCAGGCGAACGGGAAAACCTCACGCCAGCCATAAGAATATTGTTGCTTGGCGCAGACCGTGATGTAGTAAGGGCAGAACTGGCCATAGCCCAGTCCTCTGAGGGAAAAGAGCGGGCGCATGCGGTGGAAGCACGGCTGCGTGCAGGGGAAGATTTCACTATCATCGCAGACGCCGCACAGGCTTTAGGCATTAATCCGGTGGAAATCTCACCGGAAACTCCGGCGGAAACGCATGTAACGCGGGAGAAGGTTGTTGCCTTGCGCGAGTTAGGCAAACTCAAGCCGGATACTACGGAAAAACCCGCTATTCCAGTGCCTTCGCAAGGAGGGCTCGGCGAAATCTTTAAAGCAATGCAGGAAGTGGATACTCAGTTAACGGATTTCAGCAGGCACGCAGAGAATGCAGCGCTTCGCGGGCATCTGGAGATGCTGCTTCTGGGCGCGCGAAGGGATGCAATCAAGGCAGAAGTAGCGGCGGCAAAAAATGGCAACGAGGGCGTGCAGCAGCGCGCACGCCGCGACTACAATTTGATAGTGGATGCAGCGAGCGATCTGCAAATCAACCCTGCGCAGATCGTGCCGGATACGGCTGGAAAAGCGCATGTTACACGGGAGTTGATTGCCGCTTCGCAGGATCTGCCGCCGCAGAGACGGGAAGAAGTTCTCCAGTCCGTGAATACAAATGGCGGGTTGAATAAAGTTTTTCAACAGCTTGCAAAAGGCGATGCGCCAGAAATGGGAGCGGGAAAGGCTGCTGCAAGAGGATAATTAAGCTTAATTATATCATTTCCGCGATGCCGCTCTCATTGAGCCGCTCATCCAGGCGGTGTTCCACGATCTGGGAAAGGAAAGAAAGCATCTCCGTGCCCTGGCCGGTATGGAAGTGGTCTTTCACGCGGATGCCGAATGCAAGCAATGCCGGGCGGCCCGAGGAGGGAAGGCGCAGGCGCATCAGTACGGCGGATTCCACAAGATCGTCGCAGTCGGGGAAAATCTGGTCGAGGCCGTAACCGGGATGTTTTCTTGTGTCGGCGATGAGCAGAGAGGGTTTGTTTTTGCCCAGTGCAATATCGATCATTCCCATCTCCAGAAAGGAAATGCCGGAGCTGTTCTGCATGCCGAAACGGGTTTCAAAGAACTCCGCCGCTTCGGACTCAATGCCGAGCCGCACCACATCCACATTGAAAAACGCTGGCAGGTCCATCGTGAGGACTTCCAGAAGGCGCTCCAGATCGGGTGCACGGATAACAGCGAGCACGGCCTCGTGCACTTGATGCAGCGTGGACATATTGTCCCGGCTGGAGGTGACGAGATAATCATACTGATTGCGGATATTCTGCAGGCCCTGCTGCAGCTTGCCGAGCATATGATGCTGGATGTCTACCACATTCCCGCCATGCTGCACTTCCGGCGGGGAAATGGCTTCCAGCAAATCGGCATGGTCACGGAAGAAGTTCGGATGATCGCGCAGATACTCCGCCACCTTCTGTGCCGTCAAACCATCTTTTGTCTTAGCCTGTGCCATTCAAAGCCCTTCATTCTCAGTGGTAGAACGGAGGAGCGCTCGCGACGACTAGCGAGCGACGCGAGCGCAGCCTGCGTGGCGCCAAGGCGCTTTAGCGCCTGAACGCAATTAGATTTTCTGCCCCGTCTTCTGCCAGTCTGCCATGAAAGCAGCCAAACCTTTATCGGTCAACGGGTGACCGGCAAGCTGCTTCATTACGGAAGGCGGAATCGTTGCAACATGCGCGCCCATCTTGGCGGACTCAACAATATGCACCGGGTTGCGCACGCTGGCGACGAGCACTTCGGTCTCGAAAGCCGGATACTGGTCGTAAATCTGGCAGATATCGCCGATCAGCTGCAGCCCGTCCTGGCCGATATCGTCCAGCCTGCCAATGAACGGCGAAACGAAGGTTGCGCCCGCTTTTGCGGCGAGAATTGCCTGTGCGGCAGAGAAGCACAGGGTTACGTTGACCATGGTGCCGCCCTTCGTGAAGTGCTTGCACGCTTTGAGACCGTCCCAGGTCAGCGGCACTTTAATAGCAACGTTCTTCGCGATCTTGGCAAGCTTTTCACCTTCGCGGATCATTCCGTCAACATCCAACGCGGTAACTTCCGCACTGACGGGGCCGTCCGTCAGGTCGCAGATTTCCTTCACCACTTCGATGAAGTCACGCCCGGATTTGGCAATCAGCGTGGGATTGGTGGTGACGCCGTCCAACAGGCCGGTATCGGCCAGTTCACGGATTTCTTTCACATCGGCGGTATCGACAAAAAATTTCATAGTAACCCTCGTTTATATCCTTTATCTGTTTCTAACGTATGAATCGCGAAAATGAAATAGAGATTATCGCTGCCGAAAGCAAGGCCGGAGTCTTGCTGCCGCTGGTTTTTTCCACACCCTTCGACTACCGCGTGCCGGAAGGCGTTAGTGTGCAACCGGGCGATTATGTGCGCGTGCCTTTCGGGAAAAAGTCCGTTTGGGGAGTGGTCTGGGGCAAGGCGGAAGGCGATGTAAGCGATGCCAAGGTCAAAACGATAGAGACGCTGGCCGCGCATATGCCGCCCATGAGCGAGGAAATGCGCAAGCTGGTAGACTGGGTGGCGTGGTACACGCTCGCGCCCAAAGGGCAAGTGCTGAAAATGGCGCTTTCCGTACCTGAAGCGCTGGAAATGGCGCAGGAGCCGAAATGGCAGCTCTCTGAGATAGCAAAAGAAATAAAGCTGACTCCTGCGCGCCAGCGTATTCTGGCTTACCTTGCGGATAATGTGGCCCGTACAGCAAAGGAAATCACATTGCATGCGAAAGTCTCGTCTGCTGTGCTTCGGGAATTTATAAAGTTAGGTGGATTAATTGAGGCTTCCTCAGGCGGTGCGAGGGCACGCGGAGGAGCGCTTGCGACGACCCCGGCGTCAGCCGAGGGGGTAAGCGTAAGCGAAGGGGGAGTATCCCCCTTACATGATACCAATATTACACCTTCTACCTTATCTTCAGAACAATCCACCGCTGCCCTGAACTTACGGGAGAAACTCCTGAAGGGGTTTTCCGTGAGTCTCTTGGACGGGGTGACGGGTTCCGGCAAGACGGAAGTTTATTTCGATACGATCGCCGAAGTCATCCGGCAGGGAAAGCAGGCGCTTGTGCTCCTGCCGGAAATAGCGCTCTCTGTGCAGTGGCTTGCGCGGTTCGAGAAGCGTTTCGGCTTCGCGCCTGCCTTATGGCATTCAAGCGTCACCCCGGCGCAAAAGCGCAAAACCTGGCGTGGCATTGCGGAAGGCAGCGTGCCGGTGGTTGTGGGCGCCCGCTCGGCGCTGTTTCTGCCATTCCGGAACCTCGCGCTGATCGTGGCGGATGAAGAGCATGACCCGTCATATAAGCAGGAGGAGGGCGTGATCTATCAGGCGCGCGATATGGCTGTGGTGCGTGCGCGGCTGGAGAAAGTGCCGCTGTTGCTTGTGTCGGCCACACCTTCGCTAGAGACGGAATTCAATCTGCGCCATAACCGCTATGAGCGCATCCATTTGCCTAACCGCCATAATCAGGCTTCCATGCCCGAGGTACAACTGGTGGATATGCGCAGGGAATCGCTGCCGAAAGACCGCTGGATATCGGAACCTTTGAAACAGGCGCTGGTGGAAACGCTGGGGGATGGGCATCAGGCGCTTGTCTTCATGAACCGGCGCGGCTATGCGCCGCTCGTGCTGTGCCGCAGCTGCGGCCATCGCTTCCAGTGCCCGCACTGCACGGCGTGGCTCGTGCTGCACCGCTCGCGCGGAAAACTCATGTGCCACCATTGCGGCCATACATCACCCGTGCCGAAACTGTGCCCGGACTGCAAAGCCGAAAATAGCCTGCTGCCCTACGGGCCCGGCGTGGAACGCATTGCGGAGGAACTGCGCGACCTGTTCCCCAAAGCTAAGGTTGGTCTGATGACGAGTGATGGAGCAGCAATAAATAGCAAAGAGCAAGCGGCACAGTCAGTGGAAGGGAACGCGGAGGAGCCACAGGCGACGACCCCGCAAAGCGAGGGGGTAAGCGTAAGCGAAGGGGGCGATTTACGCTCGCCCCCTTCAGATGTTATTCATCAAATGATCAACCGCGAGATCGACATTCTCGTCGGCACGCAGATGCTGGCCAAAGGGCACCATTTCGCAGGGTTGGCGCTCGTGGGCGTGGTGGATGCGGATATGGGGCTGGCCGGAGGGGACTTGCGTGCAGGCGAGCGCACTTACCAGCTGCTGCATCAGCTTGCCGGGCGTGCGGGCCGCGAAAAAACCAGCGGCACGGTGATCCTGCAGACCTATATGCCGGAACATCCTGTCATGCAGGCGCTTGCAGCAGGCGAGCGCGATAATTTTATGCTGCTGGAAGCACAGATGCGCGAAGATGCAGAAATGCCGCCTTATGGCAAACTCGCCGCGCTGATCGTGGAAGGGCCGCAGGAACAGGAAGTAGCGGGATTTGCGCGTGAACTGGTAAAGGTCGCTTCTGGCTACAGCATGGCAGAAACAAGGAGTATCGAGGGTACGCGGAAGAGCGAAGCGATGACCTCGCAGGGGAGTCACGGCGGAGCCGGGACGGGGGCAGCGTGCCCCCCATATACAAGCGCCCCCTTACAACAACCTTTAATATTAGGCCCGGCTCCGGCTCCGCTTGCGCGCCTCAAAAACCGCTACCGTTATCGGATTCTTATTAAGGCGCAGAAAAACTTTCCAATGCAGCAATGGCTTAACGGGTGGCTGGCAACGCATAAAGTGCCTTCTTCACTGCGGCTGAAAGTGGATATTGAGCCCTATAGTTTTGTCTAACCTGATATCTTTCAATATACTTTCTGTTGATAATCTGACTGGTGTCCTCTAGCATAGCTATAATAGCCTGTTGCTGGATGACCCATAATGAGAGTAAAAGCTCCTTATCAAGCGGGATTCACGTTGATTGAATTGAGCATTGTGCTCGTCATCATCGGTCTTATTGTCGGCGGTATACTGACAGGCCGGGATCTTATTAAGGCAGCCGAAATTCGGGCTACACTCTCCCAGATTGAAAAATACAACACGGCAGCGCATACGTTCCAGAATAAATACGGCAATTTGCCGGGCGATCTCCTAAGCTCGCAAGCCTGCTCGTTCGGATTTTTTTGCGTCACAGGATCTTCGGCTAATACCACAGGTTATGGAGACGGTAACGGTATTATCCAGGGATATAACGCAGCTCCCTGGCTGGATGGTGGTACCTATAAGGCAGAAATTGCAATGTTCTTTCTACAGCTTTCACAGGCGGCGCTGATAGATGGTATGTACGGCGTGGGGGCGGATGTGTCCGTGTCCGGTGCCACCGCTACAGGCGGATCGACCACTTCAATGCCAAAACTTTCCACCACTGCGACAGGCTCCATGATTGGAGAGGTTCTTCCGCTGGCGAAGCTCGGCAATGGAAACTACATTACAATCGGCTCGATAAACGGGTTCAACTACTATGTTATTTCAGGCATTAATTCTATCGATGCGACAGGCACGATCATTTCCACCAACAACCTGAGCCCACTGGAAGCCTTTGCCATGGATAAGAAAGTGGATGACGGTTTGCCGGGAACGGGAACGGTCTTTGCGCTTGATACCGTTACTACCAGCATCAACCATTCCAGCGGCACGGGGTTAACTACGCTTTCCGCCAATAACTGCCTTACCGGTTCGGCATATTACACCAGCGGTTCCTATGGCAACACGCCCAATTGCTCTTTGCGTATCAACCTCCAGTAATATCGGATTCGGATTATTGAAGCCGGTTGTGAGCCCTGAGTATAGCCGCTAATTCAGGGTGATTACTGATAGCCTGCGGGGCAGGGCAGCCGGAAGCGGAACATTGCACGCCGAACGTATAACTGTAATCCATTGCGGGAGCGGGCACGGCTGATTGCCAGGCGATAAGCATGGCTTGTAGTTCTGCTGGTGCAGGCGTGCGGTAATAAGCCTTTTTTCCGTCCTTCCGCCCTTCCTGTCCGAATGCCTGGAATACAGGCACGATTGCCTCCTGTGGTATCCCGTTGGCGATAGCGCTTTGCACGCGCGCGGCAATACGCGAAGCATCGCAGGGGGCTGGCTTTCCGGATGCGTCGTAATGGCAGGGATAAGGATCGATGCCGATAAGATCCGCATGCGTCACATTGGGCGCAAGCGCTCTATATTCACACCCCAAGGCATTGGGGCAGAGATTGTCGCCGTCCAGCACGACGATGAAAGCTTTCTGCGTAGTATGCGCGTGAATATAGTCAGCACGCTGTTTTATGTCTGTCGCCGCATGCGGGCAGACAGAAGGATGCGGCTCATCTGCAAGAAAATAGCCGTATACTTTGGGGTTACCAGCGAGCGCATCCACCTGTGCCTTAAACTGGGAAAAGGTGAATCCCGGCGACGGACAGGCAGATCCCTTGGGGGCATTATCCAGATTGCCGACCCAGACAAGCGCCAGCACGCCAGCCGGCAGCGCATTCACGAGGCTCGCAGTATGTGCAGGGGTGCCGGGGCTGCCGGTAACATCCATGACCGTGAATCCGTCTTCTATGGCATGGCTGGTCCGACCACTTGTGTTGCTTGCATAATGCAAAGTAGTATGGTCTGCGCCATATCCGGAATCAGCCAGCAGGCAGGCTGCCAGAAGCAGGGCGGTAATACGCATCCCCCATAATGAAGCGATCCTATAGATAGCCATAAGTTCTTCCTTTGCATCAACAATAGTTGATCAATAGAATATAGGGAAGTATTTACAAGATGGATCGTAATATTTTTCTCTGTTTTTCATTGTGTTAGATGAAAAAATCAGTATAATGCCCCACATTCATTAATGCCGCTTAAGTGTAAAAAGTAAGTAACTTATTGAGAAGGAAACCAGAATGTCTACCAGTGCCGCATCCAAAGTGGAACCCCTCGCCAAGATCACGACGCGCGAGCCAGGCTTTTTCAGCGATTCGCTTGCCGCAGGCGATAAGGAAGTGTTCGCGGCCCTCCAGAAGGAACTGAACCGCCAGCAGACGCAGATCGAATTGATCGCATCGGAAAATATCGTAAGCCGCGCCGTTACGGAAGCGCAAGGCTCGGTGCTCACGAACAAATACGCCGAAGGTTACCCCGGCAAGCGTTACTATGGCGGGTGCGAATTCGCGGATATGGTGGAAACCCTTGCGATCGAACGCGCAAAAAAACTGTTTAACTGCACTTACGTAAACGTGCAGCCGAGCTCCGGCTCCCAGGCGAACCAGGGTGTGTTCAACGCGCTGCTGCAGCCGGGCGACGTGATCCTCGGCCAGTCGCTCGCAGCAGGTGGCCACCTGACGCACGGCGCAGCGCCGAACCAGTCCGGTAAATGGTTCAAGGCTGTGCAGTATGGCGTGACCGCGGACACTCACCTGATTGATATGGACGAAGTCGAAAAGCTCGCCAAGGAACATAAGCCGAAACTGATCATCGCAGGCTTCTCGGCCTACCCGCGCGTGGTGAACTGGGAACGTTTCCGTGCGATCGCGGACTCCGTAGGCGCTTATTTCATGGTGGATATGGCGCACGTAGCGGGCCTGATCGCTGCCGGAACCTATCCGTCACCGCTGCCTTACGCAGACGTAGTAACCACCACCACGCATAAAACCCTGCGCGGCCCGCGCGGCGGTATGATCCTGTCCAACAACCCGGACCTCGTCGTGCGCAAGACGGCAGCCGGTGCGGACGTGACGCTCGCTACCGCCATTAATTCGGCAATCTTCCCCGGCATCCAGGGCGGCCCGCTGATGCATGTCATCGCAGGCAAAGCCGTGGCATTCGCGGAAGCGCTGCAGCCTTCCTTCAAGGAATACGGCAAAGCGGTTATCGACAACGCGCGCGCGCTGGCGGAAGTGCTGGTGAAGCGTGGTCTCGCCATCACCACTGGCGGTACGGACAATCACCTGATCGTGGTTGACCTGCGTCCGAAGAAGCTGACGGGTAAAGCGGCGGAAGAAAGCCTTGAGCGCGCTGGCCTCACCTGCAACAAGAACGCGATTCCGTTCGATCCGGAAAAACCCTTCATCACCTCGGGCATCCGCCTCGGTACTCCGGCGGGCACCACGCGCGGCTTCGGCGTGGAAGAGTTCCGCCAGATTGGTGAACTGATCGGTGACGTGCTGGACGGTCTGGTGGCCAACCCGGAAAACAACACCGCTACCGAGCAGAAAGTGCGTGAGAAAGCTAAAGCACTTTGTGAAAGGTTCCCGATTTACTAAGGCTTTGAAAGAACCGGGGCGCTAAGGTGCTCCGGTTTAAGCCCAAGGAAACATATGAAATGCCCGTTCTGCAATAACCTGGACACCCAGGTAAAGGACTCAAGACCCAGCGAAGATGGCATGACCATCCGCCGTAGGCGTTTCTGCCCTTCCTGCAATTCCCGCTTTACGACCTTTGAGCGCGTGCAGCTGCGCGAGCTTTTCGTCATTAAGAAGAACGGCGAGAAACGCGCCTTCGACCGCGACAAGCTCACACGCGCCATCAACGTGGCCGTACGCAAGCGCCCTGTAAGCTATGAAGCAGTGGAAAGCCTCGTCAACTCCATCGTCCATAAGCTGGAAAGCACGGGCGAAAGCGAAGTCGCTTCATCGCATATTGGCGAAATGGTGATGGAAGGGCTTAAGGAACTGGACGATGTAGCCTATATCCGCTTCGCGTCCGTTTACCGCAATTTCCGCGAAGCCAAGGATTTCGAGAAGTTCGTCGGCAATCTGGAGTAATATAAACATGGGGGACACGCTGCTCCCATTCGGGGCCCGCCCGAATTCCTCCATTTATCAATGCAACGGATTTACAATATGCAGCATGTAAATAACGAACAACTCCGCTACATGCGCCACGCTTTGGCTTTAGCCAAACGCGGGCTGGGCAACACATTTCCCAATCCTGCAGTCGGCGCGGTGATCGTAAAGGATGGCGCAATCGTCGGCACGGGCTGGACTGCGCGGGGCGGCAGGCCGCATGCGGAAACGATAGCAATCGAACAGGCGGGTGCGCTGGCGAAAGGTGCGACCATATATGTCACGCTGGAACCCTGCTCACATGAAGGCAGGACCCCTCCTTGCACCGGCGCGATTATCCGCGCCGGAATTAAGCATGTGGTGGCTGCCTGCACGGACCCTAACCCGAAAGTCTCCGGTCAGGGATTCGCACAGTTGCGTGCCGCTGGAATTGAAGTAACGGAAGGCGTGTGCGAGCAGGAGGCTCAAGCCGTCAATGAAGGGTTCTTTTCCGTCATCAAACGCGGCCGCCCGTTCGTCACGTTGAAACTGGCCACCTCGCTCGACGGTAAAATCGCGACTTCATCCGGCGAAAGCAAATGGATCACCTGTGAGGATTCCCGCCGCTATGTTCATCATTTGCGCAAAATAAACGATGCCGTGATGACCGGGATCGGCACCATCCGCGCGGATAACCCGGCTTTCACCTGTCGCCTGCAGGGCTGCTCGCAGGATTCACCCATCCGTGTTATTGCGGATACAAACCTGCATATCGCAGCGGACGCAGCTGCATTGCCCGCCTGGATCATGACAGCGGAAGGCGGAAGCGGCAAGGCCGAAGCACTTACCCGCAACGGCGCGCGGATATTCACTGTGCCGCGCGCGCAGAACGGGTTATCGCTTCCGGCGATACTGGACCAGCTGGCAAAACAAGGGATCACGCGCCTGATGGTCGAATCCGGCAACAAGCTCGGCAGTGCTCTTCTCAACGAAGGGCTGGTGGATAGAATCTATTGGTTCCGCGCACCGCTGGTGATCGGCGATAAAGGCTTAAGTGCGCTTTCCGGCAAAGAAGGAGCCCTTGCGGCATTGACTCGTTATCGCTTGCAGGAGTCCCGGCCTATCGGCAGCGACGTGCTGGAGATTTACGAACTGTCTATCTAGTTTGACGTCATACCGCGATTTAATCGCGGTATCTCTTGCCATTATTGGGAGATGCCGTGGTCAAGCCACGGCATGACGGCAATTATTTTAAAACATTATGCTGTGCCTGCAATTGAGCACCAACCAGATTATATTTCCGCGTGAAGCCATTCAGTGCATTCACGCGCGCGCCAATATCCATATTCGCATGATCCTTCCCCGGAAAATAAACCGCCTGCTTCGGCTCCTGCGCCCGGGCAAATAGCATCTGCCCTTCCGTGACGGGGATAGTGTTATCCTGCGTACCATGCATCAGCAGCAGCGGCATATGGATACGATCGATCTTGGCAGTCGAGTCAAACTTATCTTCCAGCAGCAAATCCACCGGCAGCCAGGGGTAACGCATTTTACCGATATCGGCGATAGCGGCATAAGGCGCCTGCAGCACAAGCGCGCCAACATGGAACTCCGTAGCCATCTGCACGGCGACTCCGGTGCCCAGCGATTCGCCGTACAGGATGAGCTGGCTGGGCGGCACATGCAGTGTATCAGTGGCATAATGTAATGCTGTGCGGGCATCCGCGTAAAGCCCCGCTTCATCGGGTGCCCCTTGGCTCTTTCCGAAGCCGCGGTAATCAATGGCAAGCACACCAAACCCGGCTTTCGCCAGCGCGTCGAAATAGGCAGCATGGCTACCCATATTACCTGCATTCCCATGGTAAAAGATGATGGTAGGGAATCCGGCTGTTGCATCATGGTGCCACGCATCGATCTGCGTGCCGTCCGGGGCGTGTAATGAAACATCGTCAAATCCGGCAAGCCTGTAATCCTGCAGCGTGTGGATATTCGTATTCGGATGATACATCAGGTGTCGCTGGTCCGCCCACATGAACAGGCACAACCCTGCATAGACCAGAACCGCCGTCTTCAGAAGAAACCAGAGCTTATGCATAATCGTCCTTAGATGAAAAACGCTGCTTTGCCGCCGCGCAGCGCGAAAAACTGATAGATACATCAAAAAAATACTGGTATAGCTTGCGTGAGGATATTTATTTGTAAAGGATTTTCTATGGTAGATTCAGCAAAACAGAAGGCGCTTGACGCCGCATTGAGCCAGATCGAAAAATCGTTCGGCAAAGGTTCCGTAATGAAACTCGGCGCACAGGAAGGGCTGGAAATTCCTGCCACTTCGACCGGTTCGCTCGGGCTGGATATTGCGCTCGGCATCGGTGGCCTTCCCAAGGGCCGTATCATTGAAGTGTTCGGTCCGGAAAGCTCCGGTAAGACCACGCTCACGCTGCACGTCGTGGCGGAAGCGCAGAAAAAAGGCGGTGTCTGTGCGTTTATCGACGCGGAACATGCGCTCGATCCGGTTTACGCCCGCAAGCTCGGCGTGAATGTGGATGAACTCCTGATCTCCCAGCCGGACACGGGTGAACAGGCGCTCGAAATCGCCGACACACTCGTACGCTCCGGTGCAATCGACATTCTCGTGATCGACTCCGTTGCCGCGCTCGTGCCGAAGGCGGAACTCGAAGGCGAAATGGGCGACTCCCATATGGGCCTGCAGGCGCGCCTGATGAGCCAGGCACTGCGTAAGCTGACCGGCTCCATCTCCAAATCCAACACCACGATCATCTTCATCAACCAGATCCGCATGAAGATCGGCGTCATGTTCGGTAACCCCGAAACCACGACGGGCGGCAACGCGCTGAAGTTCTATGCTTCCGTGCGTATGGATATCCGCCGCGTCGGCGCGATCAAGGATAAGGAAGAAGTGATCGGCAGCTTGACACGCGTGAAGGTCGTGAAGAACAAAGTCGCCCCGCCGTTCCGCGTGGTGGATTTCGACATCATGTACGGCGAAGGCATTTCCAAGACCGGCGAACTGATCGACCTCGGCGTGAAAGCCAACATCATCGAAAAGTCCGGTTCGTGGTTCTCCTACAACTCCCAGCGTATCGGGCAGGGTAAGGAAAATGTGCGCCAGTTCCTGAAGGACAATCCGAAGATTGCTGACGAAATCGAAAAGAAAATCCGTGAGAATGCCGGTGCGGTCAACCACGCACTGCAGGCTCCGGCGAGCGAATTCGCCGAGGACGCAGCGTAATTTCCGGCCATGAAACACAGCCTTAACGACATACGTTCGACGTTCCTGGATTTCTTTGCCCGCAACGGGCATGAGAAAGTCGCTTCCAGCTCGCTCGTGCCGCATAACGACCCGACCCTGATGTTCACCAACGCAGGGATGGTGCAGTTCAAAAACGTGTTTACGGGCATGGAAAAACGCCCGTATTCGCGTGCGGCCACGAGCCAGAAATGCGTGCGCGCAGGCGGCAAGCATAACGATCTGGACAATGTCGGCTATACGGCAAGGCATCACACATTTTTCGAGATGCTCGGAAATTTCTCGTTCGGCGATTATTTCAAAGACCGCGCGATCGAACTGGCCTGGAAACTGGTGACGGAAGAGTTCGGGTTGCCGAAGGAAAAACTGTGCGTAACTGTGTATCACACGGACGACGAAGCGTTTAACCTGTGGAAGAAGATCGCTGGCCTGCCGGAAAGCAAGATCATCCGAATCCCGACGAACGATAATTTCTGGTCCATGGGCGATACCGGCCCGTGCGGCCCGTGCTCGGAAATTTTTTACGACCACGGCGAATCCATTCCCGGCGGTCCTCCGGGCAGCCCGGATGAAGATGGCGACCGTTTTATCGAAATCTGGAACCTCGTCTTCATGCAGTATGAGCAGGTGGACAAGGACACGCGCAACAGCCTGCCCAAACCCTCCATCGATACCGGCATGGGGCTGGAGCGCACCGCTGCTGTGATCCAGGGCGTGCATAACAATTATGATATCGACTTGTTCCGCCATTTGATCGAAGCTTCGCAGCATGAATCCCGCAATGCGAACCCGGATCAGCTCGTTTCGCACCGCGTGATCGCGGACCATCTGCGTTCGACTTCATTCCTGATTGCAGACGGCGTGATGCCTTCCAACGAAGGGCGCGGTTATGTGCTGCGCCGTATCATGCGCCGCGCGATGCGCCATGCGCACCATTTGGGCTGCAAGGAACCGCTGATGTATCGCCTCGTGCCTGCGCTCGTGCATGAAATGGGTGAGCATTATCCTGAGCTTTCCCGTGCGCAGGTGCTGATCACGGAAACGCTGCGCCTTGAAGAAGAACGCTTCCGCCAGACGCTCGACCGCGGCCTGAAACTGCTGGAAGACGAGACCTCCCGCATTGCCTCCGGCGGCACGCTGGCGGGCGATGTGGCTTTCAAACTCTATGACACGTATGGCTTCCCGCTGGACCTGACGCAGGATATTCTGCGCGGGCAGGGCAAGACGGTCGACACTCCCGGCTTCGAGAAATCCATGCTCGAACAGAAGGAACGCGCACGTGCGGCATGGTCCGGTTCGGGCGATAAAGCTACGGGCCGCATCTGGTTTGAGATCAAGGAAAAAGTCGGGCCGACGGAATTCCTGGGCTATGCGCAGGATACAGGCGCGGCGGAATTGCTGGCCATCGTTGTGGACGGCCAGGAAGTGAGCGAAGCGGCTGCTGGCACGGAAGCCACGCTTATCTTCAACCAGACGCCTTTCTACGGTGAATCCGGCGGCCAGATGGGTGACAAGGGAATCGTGACAGGCAACACGCTGCTGGCAGAGATCAGCGATACGCAGAAGCCGCTGGAAAATTTCCATACGCACAAGGCGCTGCTGAAAGCTGCGATGAAAGTGGGCGACCGCGTGACGCTGAGCATCGACACGGAAAACCGTGACCGCATGCGCGCCAATCACTCCGCCACTCATATATTGCATGCCGTTATGCGCAGGCAGCTGGGTGAACATATCACGCAGCGCGGCTCGCTGGTAGCGCCCGACAAACTGCGCTTTGACGTAAGCCACCCGAAAGCGCTGACGAAGGAAGAAATCGCTGCGGTAGAAAATGAAGTCAACCGCATCGTCTGGCAGAACAGCCAGGTATCGACGCGCCTGATGACCCCGGATGAAGCCGTAAAGCAGGGAGCGATGGCGCTGTTCGGCGAGAAGTACGGCGACGAAGTGCGCGTAGTCAGCATGGGGCTTGGCGAAGGTCCGCAGAGCTATTCCGTGGAACTGTGCGGCGGTACGCATGTGCGTGCGACCGGCGATATCGGCATGTTCAAGATCGTGAGCGAAGCAGCGGTCGCCGCAGGGATTCGCCGTATTGAAGCCGTCACGCGTGACGGGGCATTCGCATATCTGGCCGAACAGGATGCCCGCATGCGCGATATGGCGCAGCAGTTTAAGACCACGGCTGCCGAAGTGCCGGAGAAAATCACCGCGCTGATGAACGAACGCAAGAAGCTCGAAAAAGAGCTTGCAGAAGTGAAGAAGCAGCTCGCATTAGGAGATAGTAAGAAGGCAGAGCCAGAAAATGTTGGGGGATTGACATTTCTTGGTATGGCTTACGAAGGTCTTGACCCCAAACAATTAAGAGATGTTGCTAATAATTTTGTAAAACAAGTAAATGTAGTATTAGCATCCACGTGCACAGAAGATAAAGCTTCAATAGTAATTGGGGTAAATAAAGAAGTTCTTAGCACAGTTACTGCCATTGAATTAATTCAAAAAGCTGTAGAAGTTGTTGGTGGAAAAGGTGGTGGTGGTAAACCAGATATGGCGCAAGGTGGTGGCCCTGACGGACATAAGCTGCAAAGTGCTATTACAGCTGTAAAAGAGTTAGTAAGAACTAAAGGCGAAAATTCTAATAAATAGTTTTTGAAGCGAGCATTCACAGCAAGGCTTAGTAGAACTTTAATAGTCTTAAGGAATAGGCGGGATGCTGAGAATCGTGCTTGCCGGCGGAATCGCAGCTTCACGGTTTTTCACGCCGCCTTTTTTCGCCAGCATATTATAGAAACGCACATTCTCCTGCGCCTGCTTGGGCGGCAGGTCTTTGAGTGCGTAAGTGAGGGCATTGTCGTTATCGCCTTTCAGGCCGTAAGCCAGCGCCAAATTCTGGCGCACCTGCGGCGTGCTATCGGGTGAGCGTGCGAGCGGTAGTAATATTTCGATCGCCTTCTCATAATTCCTGCCAAGAATATACGACATTGCGTAATTGGCGCTGAAGAGCATCTCGTTGCCTGGATCCAGGCTGAGCGCCGTGCTGTAAGCATTACGCGCATGGGTATAACGGCCGAGCATATCCAGCGCCACTCCCTTGCTGTTGTAAAGCAGCGCATCGTTGCTGGTGGTTTCCAGTGCCTGGTCCAGCATGTCCAGCGCATCTTTCGGCTTGCCCATGCCGATATAGATATTCGCAATTTCACGCATGACATCGGTATTGTCCGGATAGTCTTTCTGCGCCTCTTTCAGCAGCGGAAGCGCGAGATGCTCACCGTGATGGCGGCGGTAGAAATCCGCAAGCTCCAGGCGCGTCTTAACGCTTCTATCCTTGCTGAACGCTTCCTTGAAATAATGCTCGGCTGACGGAAAATCACCCCCGGCTTCGGAAGCATGGGCAAGCTTCAGGGAAATTTCGCTGCTGTTTTCACGCATTGCCTTGGCATTGGCTTTCGCGGCTTCGCTCTCACCGACATTACAGCCGGTAAGCGATGTAGCGGCCAGTGACAGAACCAGAAGGAGGGACAGATAACGCATGGCGAACCCTGTATATAAGACTGATTAAGGGAAGATGATAATCGGCGCGCCGTAAAGTGGCAAGGAGCAAAAAACATCAGATACTGGAACAAGAGCGAAGCAAGCAGGTTGAGCCCCCAGTCGGCGAAGGCGTCAGGCTTATCGTAATACTATCGTGGATACAGAGGAAGAGCGAAGCGACGACCCCTTTAGAGGGGGTAAGCGTAAGCGAAGGGGCGATATACTCGCTATTGAAGCTCAGAAGACGTCGCCATTTCAGAGCGCGTCTTGTAACGCACGACATCGTCAAATCCAGCAGTTAGCGTGCCGCTGGAACTATTTGTTTGGGTTTTCTGGATGAAGATACGATCGAATGTCGTGGCCGTTGCACTGCTGTTGCAATGGCAGTTCTTCTGCTCGTCGGTATTCGTTGATCCTGAGCTGTAGCGTGTGGCGAGCGTTATGGAGCTGCTGATATTCCTGACCCAGCTTCCGTGTCCGTCCTTTCCAAAAGCAACGATTGCATATACTGCAGAAGAGGTAAGAGCGTTGGCAAGAGAATCACTGGTGCTGTACTTGATCTCAATAGCGCCCGGTGTTCCTGTGCCGGAAGTGGTAACAGGATAGGTAAGGAAAGCCCCTGTTGCCGTCATGCGCTTATCGATAACATAGAGCAATTTACGGCCCCATGGATCGTAAGCATATTTATCCGACATTCCGAGTGTTTTTGTCGGCAGTGCACCTGCGACAACCTGACTGACGGTAGTGGCATCGCCATCAGGGTCGGCCGCACTGTTGATGAAATTATAACCTGTACAGTTGCCGTCGGCCAATGTATCCGTCTGCACGCCGAAAGAGGAAGAATTCTCCGCAACGGTAAGGTCTGCCGGGCAGGGAAGGGTTCCGTAAGCGATTCGGTAGTTGAGTAATGTCGCTTCGATCGTATCCAGCGAAGCATTAAGTGCATTCATTTTATTGGTATCGGAGATAGCGGAAGCGTAACGCAGGGCTGCAGCGGCCAGCAGCGCGAGCACCATCACGACAACAGAGAGTTCTAAGAGAGTAAAAGCGGAACGAAAGGAGGGGGCGTGGATACGCGGAGGAGTTCTATACGACGACCCTGCAGGGGAATTCCGGCGGAGCCGGAATGGGGGCAGCGTGCCCCCCATCAAAAAACTTCTCATGCGACTTTCTCTTCTTTTTCCTCGGCGCTGCCGATGCCCAGCAGTTTCAGCTTGCGGTGAAGTGCGGAACGTTCCATGCCCACAAAGCAGGAAGTCTTGGAGATATTACCGCCGAAACGGTTGATCTGTGCAGCCAGATATTGCTTCTCGAACAATTCGCGTGCTTCGCGCAGCGGCATGGACATGATATCGCTGTTGACTTCCGGGCGCATGACGACCGCGTTGGTTTCGAACAGCTCCTTCGGCAGCATATCGGATTTGATGGGGGCTTTGCTGCCACCGGGCGCCATGATCAGCAGCCATTCCATCATATTGCGCAAATGACGCACGTTGCCCGGCCAGTGGTAAGCCTGCAGCACGGCAATTGCATCTTCGGTGATCTCACGCTGGCTAAGGCCGGAAGTTTCAGCGGCGCGCTTCAGGAAGTAACGGCAGAGTTCAGGAATATCTTCGCGGCGTTCCTTCAGCGCAGGCATGCGGATCGGCACGACATTGAGACGGTAATACAGATCTTCGCGGAAGCGGCCTGCGGCAATCTCCGCGGAGACATCGCGGTTGCTTGCGGCGATGACGCGTACATCCACCTGCACTTTTTTATTGCCGCGCACACGCTCGAAAGCCTGTTCCTGCAGCAGGCGCAGCAGGCGTGCCTGTGTCTCCAGCGGCATGTCGGTCACTTCATCGATAAAAAGCGTGCCGCCATGCGCGCGCTCGAACAGGCCGACTTTTTCAGCGCCGCCGCCCGGAGAGGAATCTTCAATACCGAACAGTTCCACATCAACACGTTCAGTCGTCATGCTGGCGGCATTCATCACCACGAACTCACCCGTAGCGCGACGGGACTTGTTATGGATGAGGCGTGCGATGACTTCCTTGCCGCTGCCTGCAGGGCCGCTGATCATGATGCGGCTGTGCGTCGGTGCGATTTTCTCGACCGCCTGACGGATGTGATTGACGGTATTGGAGGTGCCGATCAGATGCGACTCAGCAGCACCGCGCAGTTTCAATTCGTTGTTCTCACGGCGAAGCTTGGAATGCTCGAGCGCGCGACGCGTGACGGAAATGAGATGGTCTGCCTGGAAGGGTTTTTCAATGAAATCGTAAGCCCCCATTTTGATGGCGGAGACAGCGGTCTCGATATTGCCATGGCCGCTGATCATGATCACAGGCAGGCCCGGATATTTTTTCTGCACCAGCTCCAGAATGCCAAGCCCATCCAGTTCGCTGCCATGCAACCAGATATCCAGAATCAGGAGACTCGGAACGCGTTCTGCAAGCGCTTTAATGGTGCTGTCACTGTCTTTGGCGGAGCGGGTATGGTAGTTTTCATCTTTCAGGATATCCGACACAAGTTCGCGGATATCAGCTTCATCATCAACGATCAGGATGTCAGCGGTCATACAGGCTCACAAATACTATATATTGTTTCAGAGTCGGTCTAATTAACCTATTACTATAACATGATACATTTATGCAATATCTAAGTCACATTTTTATCACTGTAAACAGGTAAAGTAATCGTGACGCAGGCCCCGCCTTCCGGCAGGTTTTCAAGGCTGAGCTGGGCTTTATGATCATCAATAATTTTTTTGACGATGGCGAGCCCTAATCCCGTTCCCTTGGCGCGGGTTGTGACATAGGGCTCCAGCAGACGCGTCATCTTATCCGGCGGAAAGCCCGGGCCGTTATCGCTGATGCGCAGTTTGCACAGGCCGTTTTCCTGCTGGCATTGCACGGTGATGATGCCTTTAAGCTCCGGTATATTTTCCATCGCCTCGGCGGCGTTTTTCAGAATATTGAGTAGCACACGGCTGAACTGTTGCTCATCGCAGAGAATGTAAAGCGGTGAAGCAGGCAGATCGAGATGATAGGTAATATCCGTATGCGCGGTCTGTTCGGAAAAAACAGCCTTGCGAATGACACTGGTAATGTCTTCGCTCTTGATGGAAGGAGCGGGCATGCGTGCGAATGTGACGAACTCCTCCACGATCCTTCCGATATCGCCGATATGACGCGCGATCGTGTCGAGATATTTGACGTAGTTTTCCGTGTCCGAAACAATCTGCGGCAGGTATTTTTTACGCAGGCGCTCCGTGGAAAGCTGGATCGGTGTGAGCGGATTCTTGATCTCATGCGCAACACGTCGCGCCACATCCGCCCAGGCGGCGCTGCGCTGCGCGACAAGCAGTTCGGTAATATCGTCGAACGTGAGAATATAACCATCGATCTTGCCCTGAAAGCGCTCCACCGAAAGCCGCACATGCAGCACATGGGATTTGTCTTCGCGCGTGATCGTGATTTTGTCCTGGCAAAGCATTTCAGGATTGGCTTCCGCACGATTGAATATCTCTGCAAACTCCGGCACGATGCCGGTGATAAGGCGCCCCCTCAGCGCCGTATCCTGCGGCACAAGCAGCAGGTTTGCGGCTACCGGATTGGCAAGCGTCACGACCTTCTCGCGCGTGAGCGCTACGATGCCAGCAGAAACGCCGGAGAGCACGGCTTCCGAAAAGCGCCGCCTCGTGTCGAGCTGGCGGTTGGCTTCGATCAGGTCACCGCGTTGCCGCTCAAGTTCTGCCGTCATACGGTTGAAAGCGCGCGACAGCGTTGCGATTTCGTCGTTCTTCGGGCCCTCGGCAACCGTCGCGGTGAAGTCACCGGCACGCACGCGTTCCGCCGCCTTCACAAGCCGCGTGATCGGGTGGATCAGGCGCGAGGCGAAATACATGCCGTACCACACAGCGGCAAACAGCAGCAGCATCGCAAGTACAATGAAGACGATGAAGAACTGCACCTGCTTGGCCGTAATGTTTTCCTTCAGGCGCAGATATTGCTGATAGCTGCCGTTTGCCGTATCCATATAGTTGATGACTTTATTGTCGATCAGGCGGCCGACGAGAAGATAAGTGTTAGGCGCGTAAACACTGTGCAATTTGATGAGCGCGCGTACTTTATCCGTGCCCTCGAGTTTCACCACGACATCGCCGCGTTCCGCGATTTCCAGATCGCTCGCTGGAATCTGCTCGAATGCCAGCGAGAAAGACAGGCGCGACTGCGCGATGATATGGCCCGGCTGGAACAGCACCGCTTCCGACAGCGAACGCAGCGCCACTTGCGTGTTAAGAATATTGTTGATCTCCTGCGCGGTAGGAGTGCCGTATTCAAGATCGTGCGCAATATCGCCCGCCATTGCCATCGCATCGCCGCGGATAGTGTATTTATGTTCTTCGATATAGCTCTGCGCCACGCGTTCCGATTCTTCCAGCGCGGTGCTCACACGGTCGTCGAACCAGGTCTGGATACCGAGATTGAAAAAGAATGCGGAGAAGACGGAGACTACGACGGTCGGCAGAATTGCCGTGATGGAAAAGACCGTGACCAGCCTTGTCTGCAGACGCGAGCCTGCAGAGCCGCTTTTAAGTGAAGTCCACAGCCTCATGGCGCGGCGTATGACAATGGCGGCGAAGATGAGAGAGAAAATGCCGAGCGTCGTCAGCAGCAGGAACGTATGCGGATTGTTTGTAATCTGCCCGGCATTGCGCGTGATGGAAACGTAACAAATCAGGACCGTGGTGAATGCCGCCAGCAGCAGCAGCGCCACGAGCGTGCGCGTGCGTGTCAGCAGGCTAAGCAGCGGCGCAGCCCGGTTCATAAAGTAATCCCCAACTCGACGATTTTCTTATGCAGCGTGTTGCGGTTGATGCCAAGAATCTTCGCAGCCTTGAGCTGATTGCCACCCGTGGCGGCGAGCGTGACCTCGATCAGCGGCTTTTCGAACAGCGGCATCATGAGATCGTAAATCCCCGAAGAGGGGAGCGATTCGCCGTGCGAATCGAAATAAGCCTGCACATGACGGCGGATCAGCTCGGGCAGGGAGGGCTGGCTCACCAGCGGCGCGGGCGGGCGGGCGGAGTCCGAAATATAGCAGCGGAAGGCGTAGCGTTTCTGTCCCGGTATGAAATCGTCCAAGGTAGCAAATTCATCATAACCGAGCTTGCGGTAAAATTCCGGCGCCTGCCAGCTCTGCGTCCAGACTTCGATACCGCTTAAGCCCATCTCCTTGGCCTTCGACTTTGCAAGCTCCATGAGCTTGCTGCCGAGCCCTATGCGGCGCATGTTTTCCTGAACCCAGATCATATCCACATGCAGCCAGTTCAGGAACACCTTCCCGATAAGGCTGCCTACCAGCGTTTCTTCCGTATAGGCAAGCAACCCGAAGGGGAAATGATCCACGCTCACGCCGAGCGCCTGCGCGCTGAGGTCTAAAAGCTGGTTGGCCGTAGCGGCGATTTCTTGCTGTGTCGGGGGACGGAACTGAAATGCAATTTCTGACATAATTAGTATTTAATATAATAATTTACTATGATAAAGCAGGAAATCGGCCGTGGTGAACGCTGCGGGCAAAGGAATAATCCCTATCGCAGCTGGCTTAGGCAAAGCGCGCGGGAAGAAGAAATTAAAAGGAAGGATAACGTTATTCTTCTAATAAGTATAGGAATATTATGACAAAAGAACGTATTTATTTCGGCACGGACGGTATCAGGGGCAAGGCCAACACCGCTCCCATGACCACGGATATTGCCGTGAAGCTCGGCCAGGCGGCAGGACAGCTTTTTCTGCGCGGCGACCATCGCCATCGCGTCATCATCGCTAAAGACACGCGCCTTTCAGGCTATATGATCGAGCCCGCGCTGACCGCCGGATTCATTTCCGCCGGGATGGACGTGGTGCTGGCAGGCCCGCTTCCCACTCCCGCTGTCGCCATGCTCACGCGCAGCATGCGCGCGGATCTGGGCGTGATGATTTCCGCCTCGCATAATCCGTTTTACGATAATGGCATCAAGTTATTCGGCCCTGACGGCTACAAGCTTTCCGATTCTAAGGAACATACGATTGAAAATATGATGCGCACCGGGGACATCAAACTTGCAGCCCCCGATAAACTCGGCCGCGCCCGCAGGCTGGAAGACGCGCGTGGACGTTACATCGAATTCATCAAAAATACATTCCCGAAGAAACTGCGCTTAGGTGGTTTGAAAATCGTGATCGATTGCGCGAACGGTGCGGCTTACAGCATTGCACCGGAAGTGCTCTATGAACTGGGCGCGGAAGTAATTTCGCTGGGCGTAAACCCGGACGGTTTTAACATCAACAAGGATTGCGGTTCCACGAGCCCGGAAAATGTCTGTGCAGCGGTGATCTCGCACGGCGCGGATCTCGGCATTGCGCTAGACGGCGATGCGGATCGCCTCGTCATGTGCGACAGCAAGGGCGCGCTGATCGACGGTGATCTGCTCATGGCGATGATCGCAACCTACTGGCACAAGAACAGCATGCTCAAGGGTGGTGCAGTTGTTGCAACGGATATGTCCAACCTTGCCTTTGAACGTTATCTCGGCGGACTTGGCCTGAAGCTGCACCGCGCCAAGATCGGTGACCGTTATGTGGTCGAATCCATGCGCAGTGAAGGCTGCAATGTCGGCGGCGAACAATCCGGCCATATCGTGCTGAGCGATTATTCCACGACCGGCGACGGTCTGCTCGCAGCACTGCAGGTGCTGGCGGTGATGCTCGAGTCCGGCAAGTCGCTGCGAAAGGTGAGCAACCTCTTCACGCCGATGCCGCAGGTGCTCAACAACGTGCGCTTCAAGGCGGGCACAGCGCCGCTGGAACGTAAAGCGGTGGAAGAAGTGATCAAATCCGTGAAAGGCGAACTCGGCAAAACCGGCAGGCTGCTCGTGCGCAAGTCCGGCACGGAACCGCTCATCCGCATCATGGTGGAAGGCGAAGACGAAAACCAGATTCAGGAACTCGCGGACCGGATCGGTGAAGCGATCAAGGAAGCGGTATAAGGAAACAAAGGGGCTGAATTCAAATTCAGCCCTTTTTTATAGGCACCGCATTAGGGAGTATGACTCCATTATGCTCTACCCTAAGCTGTAAAAATGGTTTATCCTCGCCTTCCCTAAACATTCTGAGAAGGAACCTTTATGCCGGATTTTAAACTGCCTTTGTCGGGCGATGTTACGCAAACCATTAATCCATGGAATTTCTGGTGCAATCCGGTAGGAAGCCAGCTTGGCCTGTTCAATATCAATTTCGGCACGTCTTCCAATCCGGCAGTGGAAGAGCAGGTGCTTTCAGACGTGGCAAGTTATGGCAAACAGCTCGGGCGCATCGGGGATGCGCTGTCCGTGCTGCTGAAACATTTTCATCCTAAGGAAGCGTTAAACGCCCATGAAAAAAAGGCGCTGAACGATCTGAAGCGCATGCTCGAAGAAATCGATAACGTCAAAACCCGCCATGCGCAAAACCCGGAAGCGGTTTCGTTATGTGCGACCAATATAGAAACCAATAAGGTAAGTAATGGCTGAAGAAGCATCACCTGCGGGCACACAACAAGGTCGCGTTCTCATCGTTGCGGGTTCGGATTCCGGCGGTGGCGCCGGGATTCAGGGCGATATTAAAACCGTCACCATGCTCGGCGGCTATGCGGCAACCGCGATTACCGCACTGACGGCGCAGAATACACGCGGCGTTTTTGGCATTCACCCTGTGCCTGCGGAATTCGTTGCGCAGCAGATGCGCCTCGTGCTGGAGGATATCGGCGCGGATGCGATCAAGACAGGCATGCTGCTCAATGCTTCGATCATTGCAGCCCTTGCGGAGGTACTGGAGGAATATCCGGATATTCCGCTGATACTCGACCCGGTCATGGTGGCCAAAGGCGGTGCGCCGCTGCTGGAGCCGGAAGCGATCGAACTGCTCATGAAATATCTGATCCCGCGCGCGTATCTTCTGACGCCCAATATCCCGGAAGCGGAACTGCTGCTGGGAACGCGCTGGTATGAAGACAATAATCAGGAAAATACCGATGCCGCGGAAAAACTGCTGACGCTCGGATGCAGGAATGTTTTGCTCAAAGGCGGCCACGCAGAGGGAGCAGATGTGACGGATATTCTTGTTGCGAGCGATGATGCAGGGCAAACGACCACCAGCACCTTCACTTCCCCGCGCTTCCACACACCGCATACACACGGAACGGGCTGCACGCTGGCCTCAGCGGTCGCAACAGGCATTGCGCAAGGGCTGGAACTGGAACAGGCGGTAATTCGCGCCCGCGCTTATGTGCAGGAAGCCATCCGCACCGCGCCGGGGCTCGGCCACGGCCACGGCCCGCTGAACCACAGGGTTAAAGATCCTTCTGCGAATGTATCCTGAGCATTTCCCGCATCAGCCTGTAAAGTCCTATAGCAGGCTTGGGAAGGTCATGCGCGAGCATGCCGCTTAAATGTTTCAGCCGGAAAAACGGCACAGCCGGGAACATATGATGCTCCACATGGTAATTCATCTGCCAGTAAAGGAATGCAAGGAAAGGGTGAAGCATGACGGTGCGTGTATTGGTTCGGTAATCCTCGGTACCGGCCTGCATGCCGTAATGCTGCGCCTGTGCCAGCACCCGGTTCACAAGCGTGAAGAAGAACGGCGCCAGATTGATCAGCAATATATATTGCCAGTAACCGCTGAGCATAAAAAGAAGGGCGGTAATGGCATGAAAGGCCAGCACGAATCTTGCCCATAACACAAGCCGTTTTCGCTGCGGTGATTCCAGAGGAAAAAGCCGGTTGCCGAATTCGCCTTTAATGATATTCCGTGCGTTTTCCGAAAGAATCTGCACTGCTCGGGCGAACAGGCGGAAATCGAAAAACAGCAATGTGACCATATCCTGAAGCACCAGTGTCTGCGGGAGTCTTACTTCGCCGTCCAGATCGCCATATACCGTATATTTGTGGTGCAGGAGGTGACTTCTCCTGAAGTACAGAAAGTTGTTCCAGGTCAGTAAAGACACCAGCATGAAAAAGAAATCATTAAGCCGCGAGCTTTTAAAAACAGTGCGGTGATTCAGCTCATGGCCGAGCCCGGCATAACCTAGAAACGAGAAAATCATTCCATGCAGCATCAGAAGTAGCGGCAGCAAGTAATATATCCCCTGCGCATAGCAATACAGGAATAAATAGCCGGTACAGAAAAGCAGCCCGAAATGCAGGCCCACAAAAACGAAACCCCGCAGGTTGCTGCGGGCCATCAGCGCATGCAGTTCTTCCTGAGGAATGGGCGTCCGGTACCATTGAACGGTCGGCGTAGCCATGATTAGCCCCCATGCTGCAGCAGATTCCGGTAAGCCCCGTTGAGCTGGAACACCAGCATCGTATGTTCCACATGGTATAGCGGATAGCGCAGGCTATGTTCACCGTCGATAAAGCGTGTCACATCGCCGTGAATGGCAGAGCGGTAATCATGCCAGAGAATGACGGAATCTTCCTTCGCCATCTTCAGCGCATTCTGCGTGTCGATTTTCACCGTCTCGTAATCATGCCCGCCATCGATAAAGATATAGCCGAACCTATCCGCAAGCTCCTGCTTTGTAACATCGAGCGTGCGACTGTCCTGATAAAGCCTTGTGACTTTGCGCTGCGTTTCCGGTGCAGCGCGGTCGAGATAGATCGCTCCGCTCTGTGCAAAAGAGCGCCGCAGGAAAGCATCATTATCATCCGCATTATGCAATATATCCTGCCCGCTGCTTTGATTTTCAGGCAGCGCAGCCGTGTCGATATCGAGCGTCGTAACTTTAACGTCGCTTTCCGAATTCTCAGCAAGCAGTAGGGTGGAGGCACCCAGATACGTGCCGAACTCGAATATCTCCCGGGGCTTGCATAATTTATACAGCGAAACGAGGATACTGCTTTCAAGAAGCGTGAGCCCGCCTATGCCGGTGGGAGGGATATTTACTTTGAAGCTGACATTGGTATTCTGGTTGCGGGCTTCGATCTCCCCGAACACGACTTTAGGTCTGATGGTGCGAACCTGACTGGCCGGCGAATCCTGCATAAGCTTTCCTTGGGATAAAAATCTATATAAATATACGTGTTTTAAGGCGCATTGTCATGTATCAATATCAAAAACGGCTTTAACGGACATTATGCAAATCATCTCGCTTGCCGTGGTCGGCCCCGGCCTGATCGGAAGTAAACATATCCGCCTCGTGCAGGCAAACCCCTCCTGCCGTCTGGCCGCCATCGTCGCGCCGGATAATGCGCATAACTATCCCAAGGCGGAAGCGGCTGGCGTGCCTCTGTACCATACGATCCCTGAATTGTTGGAAAAGGAGAAAGTGGACGGCATTATCATCTCTTCTCCGAGCAATTTCCATGTCGAACAGGCGCTTTTTTGTGTCGATGCCGGAATTCCAGTATTGCTGGAAAAACCTATCTCCACTTCCTATCAGGATGGACTTCGCCTGCTTAAGCGCGTGGAAGAAAAGAAGGCGAAGCTGATCGTCGGCCACCACCGCATTCATAATGCGATCATGAAAACGGCGGCGCAGATCATCCGCAGCGGCACGCTGGGCGAAGTGGTAGCCGTCACGGGTGCGGCGCTACTATGCAAGCCTGCCGATTATTTCGAGAAAGGCCCGTGGCGCAAGGAAATAGGCGGCGGGCCCATCCTTATCAACCTGATTCACGATATCGGCAATTACCGCATGCTGTGCGGGGAGATTGCCTCGGTGCAGGCCATCGCCTCCAATAAACGTCGCGGCTTTGCGGTAGAAGATACGGTCGTCATCAATTTCGAATTCGTAAACGGGGCGCTGGGAACATTCGTGCTGTCAGACATCGCAGCGTCCTGCGCAAGCTGGGAGCATGCTTCCGGCGAGAACCCCGATTTCCCCTATTATCCGAATGAGGATTGCTACACGGTTTCCGGCACGCGCGGCTCGCTTTCCATCCCTTCCATGCGCATCCATAAATTCGCGGACGGCACGGAAGCCTCTTGGCTGCGTCCCATGGAGGCAAAAACCATTCCGTTTGAAAGAAGAGACCCGCTTGCCACACAGCTTGAGCATTTCGTGAATGTCATTCGTGGCACGGAGGCGCCTATTGTCACAGCATATGAAGCGCTGCAGAACGTCAAGGTGATCGAAGCCATCCGGCAATCCATCAGCAACCATTCGGTCGTGAAGGTATGAAACAAGCCAAGAAAGTTCTGCTATGCGATGCGGCATTCAGCGTGCTGCCCATTCTGGATGCCCTGCAGGAAAGAGGGTATTTCGTGGGCGTCTGCGGCGGCAGGCCGGAAGACCCGTGCCATGCGCTGGCGGATGAATCGCTGCTGGTCAATTATGCGGATATTGATCGGGTGGCAGAATTATTCCGGCAGAAAGAATATGACTATATCGTGCCCGGCTGCACGGATGTGTCTTACGTAACCTCATGCCATATCGCTAACCGTTTCGGACGGCCCGGTTTCAACGGGCTCGAAACCCTGCCGCTGTTTCAGGATAAGGCGGCATACCGGCTTAATTGCCTGCAGAACGGTATTCCTGCGCCTGCCTTCACGCGGAGTTTCGAAGAAGCGAAAGGTTTGCATTTTCCGCTTCTGGTCAAGCCAGTCGACTCTTTCAGCGGCCGCGGCATTGTAAAGGTGGGAAACCCTGCCGAACTCACGCAGCCGCAAGGCGGCGGGGAATATATTTACGAAGAATTCGTGGAAGGCAAACTCTACAGCCATTCCGCGATTATCAAGGGCGGCCGCATCCTGATCGACTTTTTTGTGAATGAATATTGCACCGTCTATCCTTATCAGGTGAACAGCTCACATGTTGCTGTGTCGCTCGGCGAAGATGTCCGCCGTCGCATCCGGCAAAGCATGGAGCGTTTTATTGCGGTCAACAGCCTGTGTGACGGGCTGCTGCATACACAACTGATCGTGAATGGAGGGCAGTTCTGGCTAATCGAGGCGGCAAGGCGCTGCCCCGGCGATCTCTATAGCCTGCTGATCCACAACGCTACGGGCATTAATTATGCCGATCTTTATAGCAGAAGCTTCTGCCGGGAAGCGGTGACGTTGCAAAAGGCGCAATATGAAGTCAGGCCCATTTCCCGCCATACGGTGAGCGTGCGCAAAGACGGCATATTCATGTGCGCAGGCCTCAATATGCCGTTTAAGGAAAGCAGCTATATATCTTTGCGTAAAACCGGGGAAGCCTTAAAGGCCGCACCTTATGACCGGGCAGGAATCTATTTCCTCACGCACGATTCGCTCGAGCGCATGGAAACGCAGACGGAGCGGCTGGTCGATCATGTCGAGATAGAAATGCGTTAGGCTTTTGCTGCCGCCTGAATATGGTCGCAGATCTGATCTACAATATCCAGTTCAAGGTCCGGATAAATCGGCAGGCAAAGAATTCTGCGTGAGATAACAGTGGCATGGGGAAGGTTCTCAGGCGCCGAGGACGGCATGCCGCGATACATTGGGAATTCGGAAATCAGCGGATAGAAATAGAGGCGCGTGTAAATGCCTTTCTCCCGTAACGATGCATGCAGCACATCGCGCGACAGGGGAGCATCCACTAATATGGGGAAATAAGCATAATTCGGCTCGCTCTGCTCGTCCCGTGCCACAAACGTGATGCCCGGTACGGACTTCAGCCTCTCGCGGTACAGCGTATCGATGACTTTGCGTTTCTTCAGTACTTCATCGAACGATTTCAATTGCAATAGCCCGAGCGCGGAATTGAACTCGCTCATCTTGCCGTTAATGCCGGGGGCAACGACCTTGGTTTCGTTCACAAAACCGAAATTCTTCAGCTGGTCGATACGGAGTTTGGTCTTCTCGTCATGGCAGACGATGGCGCCGCCCTCGAACGTATTGAACACCTTTGTCGCGTGGAAGCTTAGCACGCTCATATCGCCGTGGTTCAGCAGGCTTCCTTCATTATGATACTGCACGCCGAACGCATGCGCGGCATCGTAAATCACCTTGAGGTTATACGTATCCGCAATATGCTGGATCTGCTCCACATTGCAAGGGTAGCCATAGCAGTGCACAGGCATGATGGCGGTGGTGTGCGGCGTAATGGCGGCTTCGATCTTGGCGGGATCGAGATTCAGCGTATGCGGGTCGATATCCACAAACACGGGCTTAATAGCATTCCATAACAGCGCATGCGAGGTGGCAACGAAAGAGTAGGGAGTGGTGATAACTTCGCCCGTGATACGCAGTGACTGTAGAGCCGTCAGCAGCGCGATCGTGCCGTTGGTGAACAGACAGATATGCTTTACGCCCAGATATTCGCACAGCGCATCCTCAAACTTCTTGTGGAACGGGCCGTTATTGGTCAGCATCTTATTGTCCCAGATTTCCTGAAGATAGGGGATGAACTCCTCCAGCGGCGGCAGATGGGGGCGCGTTACGTAAATCGTCATGGCTTCCTCATGGACTGCATATGGATATCGAGGGATTGAATGAAAGCATTGGCAGCATTCACACTGCGATATTCACGCGAGAATGCGATGCCCAGCTCCCAGTGGCGCGCCGGGTTGCTCATCACCTGCTCGCACCGCGCCTCCAGGGTACCGGGCGTGAAATTGTAAAACAGGTCTGCATAATCCCTGAAGCGGGGAAGGCGGCTGCTGAGATCCGTATCGGTCAGAAAGGGGGTTTCATTGGCAATAGCGCGCAGGCTTCTATCGTGAAATCCCCTGTAAGGGCTGACATCCAGCAGGCCATATTCGCTATAGTATAGTTTCTTGGATTCCGTCATGTTCAGGCCGTCCAGAAACTCATGATTGGGGTTGGGAACGGCTTTGATTTTATCCCATCCCTTACCGAATATCCTGACTGGGTAATCGCGCATACGCTTGAGCAACTCCACCGACTTGAAATAGCGGAAATAAAGATCAATCTGCCCATGCAGCAGGAACAGCGCCCGGTAATTTTCCTTGCGGTGCATGACATGCATTACGCTGTCCGCCGCGATAGCCTTGTCGAGTATGTCATGAAAATCGACAAAGCGCTCGCTGCTCATAACCGCGGCTTTGATCTGCTCTGCTACACCCATGAAGAAATTAAAAATCTCTGCGCTGAGCGTCTTCTTCCAGCCTTGTTCAAGCTCGTCCGGATGCACGAGGTTTTTTATCAGCACGAAATAACGGCCTTCGGGCTTCCCGGTAGGAGGCGAATAGATATCCAGCGGGCAGAAATAAGTCATGGCCGCGCCGGTCTTCGTGCGCAGATACTGGTTGCTGAAATAGCAGGCGCTGTCATCGTAATACAGATGCTTGCATAAAGGGCTATCCAGCATATGGTTCGCAGGCATGATGGAAGGATGATCAGCATGGGCGCAGATCAGCGGGATACCCAGGTAATCCCACAGGCTCATCTCGCTTTTGCCCGGTGGCGTGATGGTAAGCGTCGAGCCCAGCCCCTGTGCAGTGAGAACGCATTCGATGCCTTCTTCCTTCTTGCTCTCCAGCAATTTCACAAGCTGCGGGTGTTCGACGTCCACAATCTCCGAATCCCTGCCATGATCTCGCAGATAATGCGTAAAAAGTCGGTTGCCATAGGTAAAAGGATCGTTATCCCCTTTACCCCAGTTCAGGATGATGATCTTCATGCTGGTAATGCGGCTGTTATCTCTTTATGATTGAAGAAGTCTCTCTGAATTAGGATTAGACGAATATAGCAGCGACTGCAATCTTTATGGTTTTAAACGTAGCATACCCAGGCACAGGAGAGATAAGTAAGCAGCAGCGCGAAGTAGCGCGCGATGTTATATCCGCCGCCGGAACTTGCTATGTGATCGGAAAGAATGGTGCTTCAGAAGCCCTGATTGCGCGTGGAGGCATTGCAGGTGTGATTGACGATAACGCTGCGCCCGGAACCCTGTGGAACGGCGTGCCTGCCGTGAAATCCTCCGAACTGGGCAAGGACGCAATGGTCGTAAACTGCTCATTCTCCATCAGCCCGGTTTCCGTGCACCGCATGCTGGAAAAACGGGGTGTCAGGCATATTCCTTACTATGTGCTGCCGGAAGTAGATCCGAATATAGCTTTGCCGGATTTCGTGCAGGAATTTCGCAGCGATTTTAAAGCGCACCGGAAAGAATGGGATGCGCTTTATACGCTGCTCGGCGACGAGGAATCGCGTCGCATTCTGACGGATATAGTAAATTTCCGCCTGTCCGGCGATTACCGTTTCATGATGGAGTATTCCGTTCGCTTCAAGGATCAGTATTTTGACCCGATCGTGAAAACCGGGCCGGAGGAAGTGTTCGTGGATTGCGGCGGATTCGACGGCGATACTATTCTCGAATTCATTAAACGTTACGGACAGTACAAAAAGATAGTAATGTTTGAACCCTCTGCCGAAAACTTCAACCGCGCACAGGCCAATCTCGCGCAGCATGAAAACATCGAACTGGTGATGGCCGGAGTGTCGGATGTGCTGGGGACATTATCCTTCAGCGGGCAGGAAGGTTCCGCAAGCCATATCGATGCACAGGGAGCAACTGCAATCATGGTAGAAACGCTGGATCACCATATTCGGGAATCCATCACGTTCATCAAAATGGATATTGAAGGCTGGGAACAGAATGCACTCAGAGGCGCGGAAGTTCACATAAAGCAGGACCACCCGAAACTGGCAGTCGCCGTCTATCACAGCGCGCAGGATTTCTGGCAGATTCCGAAGCTGGTGCGCGGCATGCGCAACGATTACCGCATTTATCTGCGGCATTACAGCGAAGGCTGGTCGGAAACGGTGATGTATTTTATTCCTGCTTAAGCTTTCTTGAGGAAGCAGGTTTTCAGCACCAGCCCCTTAACCTTCTCGGCGTTGCACTCAATTTCTTCCGGATCGCCCGTCAGGCGGATATTCTTGACCATCGTGCCACGCTTCAACGTGACGGAAGTGCCTTTCACCTTCAGGTCTTTAATCACGGTCACAGAGTCACCGTCTGCCAGAATATTGCCGTTGCTATCGCGTGCTTCTTCCATAAATCATTCCTAATATTTTTTATAGCAGACTCTGGCCGGTCATTTCAGCAGGCTGGGGTAGCCCCATCAGCGCAAGCACGGTCGGTGCAACGTCGGCAAGCCTGCCTTCTTTAACGCGGAGTTTCTTTCCTTCCAGTCCCGGCCCTGCAATGATGGCAGGCACTAGATTCAGCGTATGCGCCGTATGCGGCTGCTCGGTGTCTTCGTCGTGCATTTTTTCGGCGTTGCCATGATCGGCGGTTATAAACATGGCGCCGCCTTTCTTTGCAACAGCCTGCCAGACACGGCCGACACATTCATCCACGGCTTCCACGGCCTTCGTCGCGGCTTTCAAATTGCCCGTATGGCCGACCATGTCGCAATTAGCATAGTTGACGACAATGAAGTCGAACTTGTCGCTCTCGATGGCTTCCACGAGCTTGTCGGTCACAAGATAGGCCGACATCTCCGGCTGCAGGTCATAGGTCGCAACGTTCGGGGAGGGGATCAGGATGCGCTCTTCACCTTTGAAAGGCTGTTCGCGCCCGCCATTGAAGAAGAAGGTGACATGCGCGTATTTCTCGGTTTCGGCAATATGCAGCTGCGTGAGCCCGCGTGCTTCCAGCACATCGCCCAGAATATTCGTAAGCTTCTCTGCAGGAAATAAAGTGCTCAGATGCTTGTTCAGTTCGACCGAATATTCCGTCATGCCAAGCCGGGCGGCAAACTCCACGATCTTCGTGCGTACAAAGCCTTTGAAAGCAGGATCGACCAGAGCCTGCAGGATTTCGCGGGCACGGTCGGCACGGAAATTCGCCATCAGCACGCCGTCGCTGTCTTTCATCCCAGCATAATCGCCAAGCGGTGCGGGCATCACGAACTCGTCGTACTTGCCTGCCTTATAGCTGGCTTCAATCGCTTCCTCGGCATTCGCAAAGCGTGTGCCGGTGGCGGCGGTCATCGTGTCATAAGCAAATGCCACGCGGGCCCAGCGATTGTCGCGGTCCATCGCGTAATAACGTCCGCTGAGCGTGGCGATGCGTGCCTGCGGGAAGGCCCGCATCAGATCGGCCACGTAACGCTTTGCGCTTTGCGGCGGTGTATCGCGCCCGTCAAGGAAGGCGTGGATGTAAACCGGAATACCCTGGGCATGCAGCAGCGAGCCGAGTGCCGCGATATGGCTTTGGTGGGAATGCACGCCGCCTGGGGAAAGCAGGCCCAGCAGGTGGGCCGCACCGCCGGTTTGCTTCAGCGTGGCGATGAAGGTGATGAGCTCAGGATTCAACGCAAGCGATCCGTTAGCGATAGCCTGATCGATACGCGGCAGGTCCTGCATGAGCACGCGGCCGCTGCCGATATTCATATGGCCGACTTCGGAGTTGCCCATCTGCCCGTCCGGCAGGCCGACGGAAAGGCCGGAAGCATCAATCAGCCCGTGAGGATACTGTGCTTTCAGGCGGTCGAGATGAGGAGTGCGCGCGCCGGCAACAGCGTTATTCGCGGCATCGGGGTTCTCGCCGAAGCCGTCGAGGATAGCAAGCAGAACAGGTTTAGTCATGAAGCGGTCTTACCTTTGAGGACATTCTTATCCGGCTGGCGGCCGGTGGTAACATAATAAACGGTGCGTGCAAGGCTCGTGGTGTAGTCTGCAACACGTTCGAAATTCTTGTTGGCAAAGATGAAATGCGTAATGGCTTCAACGCTGTCCGGATGTTTCTGCATTTCCTCCTGCAGCACTTTCAGGATCTCCATATAGAGATCGTCCACTTGCTTGTCGCGCCGCCAGACATCGATGGCGAGTTCCGGGTCGCGTTTTTCCACGGCGGTGAGCGCGTCTGTAATCATTGCCTGGATGATATCCACCATCCGGCTGAGTGGGTCCATTATCCTGTCCGGTGTATAGGTGCCGAGCTTGAGAGAGCGCTTGGTAGTATTTTTAGCCAGATCGCCGGAATGTTCCAGATCGCTTGCAATACCGAGCGCAGAAGTCACGAAGCGCAAATCATCGCCCATGGGGCTGCGGAAAGCGAGCATCATGGTAGCCTGTTCGTTGATGCTGCGGTCGAGCTCGTTAACCTTTTTGTCGAGGTCGCGTACTTTTTCCTTATGGGCGTCATCTTTGGCCGTGAGCGAGTTCAGCGCGGCTGAGATCATTTCTTTCACCAGCGCGCCCATCTCCATGATGGAGCCCGTCAGCTTCTGCAGTTGCCAGTTGTAGGACTGAAAAGTCATTGTAAGTGCGCCCGTTAGTATAAAAGTTAATACCCGACAGTATAAGCGCAATATCCGCCGCCCGCAAGGTGATAAACCAAATATTCCTGTGAAATCCCGGAAATCGTCCAGCAGATTCTTAGTGGCACGCGCGGTCAGAAGGCCGCGCCCTTTAGTCGCCGCAGGCGTCAGGTTCATTGCGCAGGCCAGCAGGCCGTAGCGGGAACAATCAAATATATCTCGTGGGTACGAGGAGGAGTTCTACACGACGACCCCGCGCGCGCCGGGTTGGCCTAGGGCGGCGGCGCGCAAACAAAAACCGCGGAGCGAGGGGTAAGCGAAGCGAAGGGGCGAACTACGCTTGCCCCCTTACTCTCTATGATAAGGATGATTATTCAAAATCGTATAAGCCCTGTATAGCTGCTCTGCAATCAGCCCCCGCACGAGCAGATGCGGCCAGGTGACGCGCCCGAAGGAGAGCAGCAGATTGGCGCGTTTGCGGACTGATTCGTGCAGCCCGTCCGCACCACCGATAATGAAGGCGATTTTGCGGTCTCCCGCATCCTCACGCCTGCGTAAATGCGAGGCGAATTCCTGGCTGCCCATTTCCCTGCCGGTTTCATCGAGTGCTATGATATGGTCCGCTTCTTTACAGGCGCCAAGCAGCAGCTCGGCCTCCTGCAATTTCTTTTGTTCGGGTGGCAGGGGCTTCTTGATATCGAATTCCTTCAGGGTCGTTTTCCACAGCAGACGCTTCGTATAATGCTCGTAGAGCGCAGCTTCGGGGCCGGATTTGAATTTCCCGATAGTGGCAAGGAGAATGTGCATGAAAACAGGTACAGAAATTAAATATGCAAAGGACTGTCAGCGATTTCCTCTTTGAAAGAGGTAGCACGCAGTGCATCGGGCGGTGGATGCGCCCTCACGCTAAAAAACTACATCGCCGCTTCGGCCATGGCCGGCATCGCCCACATTTTCTCCAGGTTATAAAGGCTGCGCGCCTCCTGGCGGAAAAGATGGATGATGATATTGCCAGCATCGACCACGATCCAGTCGCTCTCATTCTTGCCTTCCACGGGGACATGCTTGAAGCCTAAAGCCTGAAGCTTTTCCACGATATGATCGGCAAGTGCGGAGAGATGTTTCTGTGAGAGTCCTGTGGCGACTATCATGTAGTCGGCCAGGCTGCTTTTATTGGTAAGGTCGATAGCAGCGATATCAGAAGCTTTATCGGAGTCGAGTAACTCCTCAATGACGTTTTTCAGTTTATCCACATGAATGGTGCGGTGTTTGGTGACTATATTCCGTCCCTCCCTTTCTACAAACTGTAGTTATATTATGACACGAATCTCGCCTGTTTCCAAGGGGTATTTAGGGGTGAATTTAGCAAAAATTTGCTGTGAAATGGCTGATTTATAAGGTTTCTATGTGTTTATTATGACCGCACCGTCAACAGGAAGATAATTGCATTTCATCTTTGTGGGGCGTTTGCAGGGCTTGCTACGCCTTCCGCTTCAAGGCGCTCCACATGGGTTTGCTCCATTTTTCTGTTGTGCAACAGGGCTTGAACCGCAGATACGGCGCCGTTGGCGAGAGCGCCTGCAGCGGCGTAAATGGCCACGGAGGCGGCATTTTCCTTAAAGCTATGCTGCTTTAACGGCATGCGCGGCTTGGTGGGAGTGGCAAAAGCATCGGCAACGATACCGACCATTGTGCCGATGACAGCGCCAAAAACAACACCTTTGCCTGCAGCGCCTGCAACATTTTTCTGATTGTTCGTTTCATCCGGTTCACGGGGCGGCACGCTGCTCTGCGGGGCATTTGCTTTGCTTACGGCCGGTTGACTCGAAGGGGGCTGAAAACGCAAACCGGGAATCTTATTGGCCAGTTTGGCATAACGCATTTCTGTGTCGGGGGTGAGCATTTCCTGTGTGAATATCTTATTCCTTGCATGCTCTTCGAACAGGGGATGTGCGACGACTGTTCCGGTAGCGTCCATAGCAATGGCGCAAATGGGGATGGAATTGCGCCGCGTTGCCATAGCGCTGGCAGTAGGCTTTTCCGCGCCAAGCTCCAACTCAACGGGTTTGCCATTTAAATTAAACCCGATTTTGACCAGCTGGTTTTGAAGATCGACACCTTCAATCACTTCAAAATCCGTGGCGCCGGGAATATGCGCAACATGCTCGCGGATGGCATTTTCGATTTGTTTTGCTTTTACGTCTGGTGATTTGTCCGAGTTGGCGTAACGATCAAAAGCGTCCGTGCGGGCCCAGAGATCGTAATCATGCACATTCTCGAAATTTCCCATATAATCGTCCCGCAAGGCACCGCCCATAAGTACGACATTCTGAAAGCCGACATTCTCTGCTCCACGCACAATATCCAGCGCCGGCGGATGCGGTTGCCAGTTCAGAGTAACAGCTGTGTGAGAAGTAGCGGTATCTGCCATAGCGCGGATTTCTTAACGCGAGATTCTCTTTTGTCCCATAAGTATACAGGAAATGTATTGCAGCTTTATGACAATCCAATGAAGAAAAAGGAGAAAATCTATTTTTTTGCTTTATCCGGCCCCGCTGAAAGCGCCGCGATAAGCAGCTCCTGAATCTGGCGGATTTTTGTATCGTGGAAAATCTTCATGCCAAACGCGTCCTTAACGTAAAACACATCCACGGCGCGCTCACCGTAAGTAGTGATGTGCGCGGTGGAAATGGTCAGGTGCAGGTCGGAAAGCACTTTGGTCACACGGTAAAGAAAGCCCACGCGGTCACGCCCAGTAACCTCAATGACCGTATGGTTCGTGCTGAGCTTGTTTTCAATGTAAACATGCGGCGGTACTTTAAATGCTTCCGTGCGGCTGGGGTAGGGGAGCTTGACGGCGGCTATTTCCTTTTCCAGGTCGATCGTGCCTTCCACAGCGCGATTCATGAATACGCTGAGACGCGCGAGTTTATCGGGTTTGTCGAACGCCGTGCCATCCGTATCCTGAATATGGAACATCTGGATCGCAATGCCGTTTTTCAGCGTGAAAATCTTGGAGCTTACAATCGTGGCCCCGGCAAGCGCAATGGCGCCTGAGGTGCGCGAGAACAGGCCGGGACTGTCATTCGTGCACAGGATCATATCGCTGATGGCGCGGAACGTATCGCTGCGTGTGTCGAGCACGAGCGGAGAGCCGGAATGCTCCACCTCACGCAGCACGCGGGCGATGCGCGCATGCGTGGCGGCATCGAAACTGGAGCCAAAAGAAGTGGCCACCTGATCCAGATATTCATCGATATGCTCAGGCTTCCACCCCGGCAGCAATGTGATCATTTCGGCGCGCAAGGACGCGATTTCGGAAGTATGGTCCTGCCGGTCGGTGACGCCCATTTTTTCTTCGGCAGCATAATAGAGCTCACGTAAGAGCGCGCCCTTCCAGCCGTTCCAGACATTAGGGCCTACGGCGCGGATATCCGCCACCGTGAGCAGCAACAGTAGCCGCAGCCTTTCCGGTGACTGCACGGCTTCGACGAAATCTTCAATCGTTTTGCTGTCATGGAGGTCGCGCTTGAAGGCCGTGCGGCTCATCAGCAGATGCTGGCGCACAAGCCATGCGCAGGTTTCTCCTTCATATTCGTCAAACCGGAACCGCCGTGCGAGCTTGCGCACGATCACTTCTCCGAGTACGGAATGATTGCCGCCACGCCCTTTGGCGATATCGTGCGCCAGAAGCGAGAGGTAAAGCACACGCAGAGATTTAACGAGCTTGTACTGCTGGCTGGCGAGCGGAAACTCATCCGCATATTTGCCCGCGCCGATATTATGGATAATACCCAGTGCGAAAATCGTATGCTCATCCACCGTGTAGACGTGATACATATCGAACTGCATCTGCCCCGTCACGCGGCCGAAATCCGGAATGAATTTACCCAGCACGCCCGCCTCGCTCATGCGGCGCAAAGTTGGTTCCGGATTACGTTTCGACAGCAGAATTGCCATGAATGCGTCATTGGCTTCATCGTTGCGGCGAAGCGCGGCATCCACAAGCCACAGGCTGCGCGTGACGAGCTGCATCGTATGAGGATGGATGTCGAGATTATGCTCATGCGCGGTCTGAAACAGCGTGATCAGCAGCAGCGGATTATCGCGAAATGAATCATCGGAAGCAACGGCCAGACGCTCGCCGTCGAGGTGGAATTCCCCGAGGCTGCCATCCTGCTGCATGCGCCGTGCAAGCGCCACGCGCGGTTTGCGCTTGCCGTTTTCCTCTAGCACCGCGCATACGCTACGCGTCAGGCTGCCGACATTGCGCGCGGCCAGGAAGTACTGTTTCATGAAACGTTCCATGAAGCGCGAAGTGCTGTCATCCTGATAGCCCAAAGCCAACGCGACCTGGCGCTGCATATCGAACGTCAGGCGTTCTTCTGCGCGCCCTGCGATGAAATGCAGATGGATGCGCACCTGCCACAGGAACTCCTCGGCTTTCGAGAAAGCCTTGTATTCCTCCGGCGTCAGGATTTTCAGTGTGATAAAATCTTCCGGCGACTTCGTGCGGTAGATATATTTCACGAGCCAGATCAGCGTGTGCAGGTCGCGCAAGCCCCCTTTGCCTTCTTTGAGGTTTGGCTCGAGCACATAGCGCGAATCGCCCATGCGCTGGTGACGTGCATCGCGCTCGGCAAGCTTGGCCTCAACGAATTCAATGGTGCTGCTGTTCTCGATATATTCATCGAACGCTTTCGTGAAGCGATCGAATCGCTCCTCATTGCCGCATACCAGTCTTGCATCCAGCAGGCTCGTGCGGATGGTAATATCCTCATGCGCTTTCTGCAGCGTCTCATCGACGGTGCGGATCGCGTGGCCGATATTGAGGTTCAAATCCCACAGGCAGTAAAGCATCCAGCTGACAAAGGCTTTGTCTTCCGCGGTTTCGTTTTCGTAAAGAAACAGCAGGTCGATATCCGAATGCGGAAACAACTCGTTGCGGCCGTAACCGCCGACTGCAATAATGGCCACATCATGCTGGAGGTGGGGCTTTGCAATTTCCCACAGCATCTGGATAATCATATCGACGGCAAGCGCATAGCCCGCCACGAAATCCGGACTTTTGCCATGCAATAGGAAACGCTGTTTCAGCATGTCGCGCGCATGCGCATAAGCGCTGCTGATAGCGGGCATGGCGGCAAAGCGGAGCGCTTCCAGCGTCTCAGCCTTACCTATCTGCTTGAGCACATGGGTTTTATCGATAAGGAGATCGGAAGGAATCAGTTTTGTCATGGGCGCTGTAAAGTGACGGTGGTTACGCGATGGCCCATCATACAGCAATACCAAGTATTGTTAAGCGCTTAATGGAATGGTTCAGGCAAGCCGGTGCCCACCGTCCACGTCAATTACGGCACCGGTGGTAAAGCCGCTGCTCATTGCAAACAATACGGCCTGTGCGATATCTTCCGGAACGCCGGTTCGCCCGACAGGGAGTCTTTCTGCCATGGCGGCAAATCGCTCCTGTTTGGTTTCCGACGTCATACCAGGCATTAGATCCCAGATAGGGGTATCCACCCATCCGGGCGAAACAGCATTTACGCGTACTGGGGCAAGCTCCAGCGCCAGCGCACGCACAAGCCCTTCCAAACCGCTATTGAGTGCAGCGGCGGCACTGCCGCCTTTCATAGGACGTTTAGCAGCGATGCCGGTGATAAAAGTCAGGCTGCCATGCAGCGGCAGGCGGGTTCCGCCTTCCTGCGCCACAAAATAAGGGCCGAAGAACTTGGAACGTGCTGCGCGTTGCAATTGCGGCTCATCCAGTGTGGTGAAAGGACCGTATACAAGGTCGGCAGCTGTGACGACAATATGATCGAGCGTACCGGCTTCAGCAAAGAAGCGAGTCACTTGCGCTTTATCACCGATATCGACAGTAAGCACCTGTGCGGCAGGGATGCCGAGCTTGGCCGCGGCATTGTTCAGCTTCTGCCGGTTACGTCCACCAATAATAACATGAGCGCCTGCTTCCAGTGCGGCGCGTGCAATGGCAAGACCCATGCCGGAACTCCCACCAATGATGGCAATGTGTGTGTTCTTAATCATTCGGTTCCTCCAGCCTCAGCAGTATTTTTCGTAAAAGCTCTTCCAGCGTCTGGCGTTCCGCTGCGCTTAAATGGGCTACCATGGAAGCTTCCGTCTCCAGGTGCTTTGCAAAGGCTTCGTCTATAAGCTGTTTGCCTTTATCCGTGAGGCGCACGCACTGGCTGCGCCGGTCTTCGGAAGCGGCATGGCGCTGCACGAGCCCTGCGCGTTCGAGGGAATCGATACGGTTCGTAATAGCGCCGGAAGTAAGCGCCAACGATTTATAGAGTAGCGTGGGTGTCGCCTCAAAAGGCGGCCCAACACGTCGCAAAGTCGCCAGCACATCCAGCCCGCTGCGGTCGAGCCCGTATTGCGTCAGCGTTTTGCGGATAGGTGCTGCCGCCAGCGATTCGATGCGCAGAATCCTGCCGATGGTTCCGAGCGCCGAAGTATCGAGCTGTGGACAAGCGCTTTCCCATTGCTGACAGATACGGTCGATAAGATCGGGTGAGGCGGTGTATTTATTTGTCTTCATGTTAATTATCTTAATATAAAGATATATACTAAGTCAAGTCAGCATTTATATTTTGCCTTGTCTTTGGACTGGATTGACTTATTTTTGGACAAAACAGCGAATGGATAAGATATGACGAAGAAAATCCTGGGAGCCGCAATACTTCTGTTGATACTCGCCTCCTGCAATACGTTCAGGGGTATGGGAGAGGATATCCAGGCAACCGGCCGGGCGATTGATAAAGCCGCGCGGTAAAAGACATAAAAAAGGGGCGGTAAAATCTACCGCCCCTTCTTTTTTCTAAACCGTGCCGTTGATTAGTTCGGCAGGATTTCCATATCGCTAAAGAAGAAACGGATTTCCTGTGCAGCGTTTTCCGGTGAATCCGAACCATGTACGGAATTGCGTTCGATGGATTCGGCGAAGTCCTTGCGGATCGTGCCGGGGTTAGCGTTAGCCGGGTTCGTAGCGCCCATGATTTCACGGTTCTTAAGAACGGCGTTTTCACCTTCCAGCACCTGCACAACGACCGGAGCGGACACCATATATTCTACGAGTTCGCCGTAGAACGGGCGGTCTTTGTGAACGATATAGAACTGCTGGGCCTGCTGACGGCTCAGGCGGAGGCGCTTCTGGGCGATGATGCTCAGGCCCTGCGTCTCGAAGTAGCTGTTGATCTTGCCGGTCAGGTTACGCGCGGTAGCATCCGGTTTAATGATTGAAAGTGTACGTTCTTTTGCCATTTTTTATCCATCTGGTTGGTTGAATGGCATCTCAATACGCACTTTCGCGCAATTTTGCAACCCTCAATTATAGATCAAGCACACAACCGCATTGGGAAGGGGCAAACTATGCTCGCTCCCCTTAAGCAATCAATTAACGCAGAAAACTTAAGAATAGGCTGGCGATATACTTATGGTATTCGGATAATATAACCTTGGCGCTTTGCCAGGATTGCCACCATTTATCATCTTGGAAGTTCCGTGTGAATACGGGTTCCGGCAATAGAATGAGATTTGGCGCCGCTTCATGGATTTCATGGACGCTGCGCGGAATATGGTAATTGCCCGTCACCAGCAGGATGCTTTCCACATGCTCCGTCTTCGCCCATTCGGCGATTTCGCTGGCATTACCGATCGTGCTGCGCGCCTTATAGCCGAGCGTAACGCTGCCGGGCTCGATGCGTGAAGCATAATCGCGATATGGGTGTTTGCGCAGAAGGGAGGCAAGCGTGACGCCCGGTTCGACACCGGAAATAAACATCTTGGGTGCGCGCCCCTGAGCAAGCAGTTCGAAGCCTGATTCCAGGCGCAGATTGCCGCCTGTCAGCACCACAATAGCGTCCGTATGGACGGTATTATTGCCCGGGCTTTGGGGAATCATGGCGACGAACGCGCAGAATCCTATTCCCCACAGCAGCGTAATCAACAGCAGAAAAAACAGCAATGCTCGTTTCATCGGCATAACCTTATTGTCCTGCCACGATCTTATTGGCGGCCTCCAGTATATCCGCGCATACCGTCACAGGGCGCAACCGCGCCGGAAGGGCACGCGATGCCTCGCCGCCTTTTCCTGTTAAAACCAGATAACGCGGACAGCCTGCAGCGCTGGCTGCTTCCATATCTGTCGTGGCGTCGCCGATAAACGGCGTATTTTCAGGTTTCGCGCGGTACTGTTTCATGGCTTCCAGCAGCATACCCGGCGCGGGCTTGCGCCGCTCGGTCGCCTGATCCGGGTGATCCGTACAGGCAAAAACAGCATCAATCCGCCCCCCATGCCGCTCGACCTGGCTGCGTAGTGACTCGTGGATTTCCTCCAGCTTCTCCAGCGTTATAATGCCGCGCCCCACAACGGACTGATTCGTAATCATCACGCAAGCAAAGCCCTCGCGTTTCAAAAGCGCCAGCGCATCGAACGCGCGCGGGTAAATCTTCAGCTCGGCAGGCGAGGTCACAAATCCCGGGATTTCCTCATTGATAACGCCATCACGATCAATCAGGACAAGCTTCATGGCGCTCTGCTCAGGCTGCGCAGGACCGACATGCGTGCAGCCGCAAGCGCCAGCATGCTCATGAATAATGGAAGCGCAAACAGGATGAACCAGTGGAACAGCGAAAGCGAGAAAGAGGGAAAGAGCGGCGAATCCAGGTGATGCGCCATGAAATGCAGCACCAGCAGCGTAATAGCGGCGAAACCGCTGCCGATAAACGCTCCCTTGAGAGTCAGCAAGGCGGCATGGTTCTGGAACTGTGACGCGATATACCCATCCACCGCACCAAGCCTGTGCAGCAAATTGACCGTGCCCCGGTGAATCTTGAGCGAGGTCTTGCAGGCAAAAATCACGACGGAAGCGGTCGTGGAAATGATAAGGATGGCAATGATTGTCAGTGTCGTCTGCACAGCGCCGATGAAACTGGAGAACTGGGCCATCCATTTTTTATGGTCGTCGAGTGTAGCGCCGGGGGCAAGCGCCGTGATCCTCGCGCGCAGCGCCTCGTAATCCAGCGTGACGCCGGGAGTAAGCTGTGCTTCGATCACGGTGGGCAGCGGCAAATTGCCGAGAGCATCCGTCTTGCCGAACCAGGGTTCCACCATTTTCTGCATGCGTGCGGTGCTTAAGATATCAGCACTCTTGACGCCGCCGGTTTCCCGGATCAGCGCAAGCACCTTGGCGGAAGGATCATGGTCCTTATCCGCGATATGCGGCAGGTTCACGGAAAACGACCAGACCTGCGCATTGTCGGTCGCAGCAATAGTGTGGCTGAGCGTAAAGCTCCCCGCCAGCACAAGCGCAGCCAAGTACACCATCAGCGCAATGATCCACGGAAGAAAGCGGCTGGCTTCATCGCGCGAAAGGGCGATATCCGCCCTGACATCCAGGTGCAGCCACTTAATAACTTTCCCCAGTTTCGTTCTGCGTAAATACTTCATCATTTTTTTGATTCCGTCTTTTTGCATGCGAATACCGTAATATCATAGAACGGATTTTCCAACGAAGAAATGCTGGGGCTTGCAGAAAACATCCAGCCCAGGAAAACACGTTCCGGTGCTTCCTGCGGGCGCTTCTCGTAGATTTCAAGCAGGGCCGCATTGTCAGGGTGATCTTCCGGCGCGGACTGCCAGCAACTGTGAAGCGTAATGGTCAGCGCGTCAAACGTAACAGGTTCGCCGATCTTGGCTTCGATGCGCTGCGCATGGCCTGTCACCTTGTTCAATCCCAGCAGCAGGACAGTGTTATAACCTGGCTGAAACCCTGTCAGCGGCGGCGTGGCGGGAGCGGGCGAAGCGGGAGTAGAGACCGGCTCCTTTGCTTTAGTGCCCTTACCGGGTTCATGTTCGGCGGGCATGGATTCATCTGCTTGGTCGGGTTCTTCGACATCCTCATAGTTTGGGGCCGGATTGGAAGCCGGTGCGGTTTGCGCATGCACAGGCGCGGCGAGCATCAGGAGGGCGGCCAGGAGAAAGAAGCATCTATACATAAGCGGCGGATATTGATTTATAAGGATAGACTGTCCCTATACACCTTTATCGCCGCTCTGTATAGTCTGCCGCACGTATTATTCCCGCTTCATAATTTCTGCGTGGAACTCGCTGATATCTCTCAAGAGGCGCTGCGCATGTGTGAAGATCAGCCCGTGCGGCGCATCGCGGTAAATCTCAAGCCGGCAATTCGGAAAGAGTTCGGCGCTGCGGTGTGCGAAGGCTTCAATCGGTTGGGAAACATCCTTGTCGCCGTGAATCAGCAGCACAGGCATATCCATCTTCGGCAACACCGCCGTGAAATCCGCATCCATATTCGTGCGCTGGCACTGGCACAGCGCATTGAACGAAACGCGCATGAGCATCTGGCGCACCCAGTCTTTCATGCTGGGCAGCGTGTCCGGCATGAAGAATGCGTCTACATTGTCATCCACCCATCTGGGCAAATTATCGCGCATGGCCTGATAGTTCAGCTCTAACAGGTCGCTTGGGAACGCTCCCGGATTGGCGGCACTTAAGCGCATGGCGGGAGTGGTCGTGCCAATGAGGATAACACCTTTGACGCGCTTCGTGCCGTAGCGGTCCAGATAGTGTATGACTTCCCCGCAGCCCATGGAGTGTCCGACGATTAGCACGTCCTCCAGCTTCAGCCGCTCGATTACATGATGCAGGTCGCTTGCGAGCGTATCGTAATCGTAGCCTTCGCCCGGATCGCTGGAGTTGCCGTGGCCGCGCCGGTCGAACGCGACGCAGCGGAAGCCTTGCTGGCTCAGCATATGCATGGGGTAACCCCAGCCTTCGCTCGACAGCGCCCAGCTTGAGACGAATAAGATGGTCGGGCCATTGCCCCAGTCGCGGTAAAAAAGCCTGACGCCGTTTTCCTGTTCAATCCAGTTCTTCATAAGTGTTTCTCCTTGCGTTTGTGGTTAGTAAGCCTATCTTTGCATGAAGAAGGTAATGAAAACCATTACCTCACAGGTAATAAAATGAGGGCGGCATGCAGCAGGTTCAGGAAGGCAATATCGGTGGGTTGATCCGCCAGTGGCGCGTACATCGCAGGCTGAGCCAGATGGATTTTGGCCTGATGGCGGGGGTGTCGAGCAGGCATTTAAGCTTTATCGAGACAGGGCGTTCAAAACCCAGCCGCGAGATGATCCTGCAGCTGGCTCGGTCTTTGGAGCTTTCTTACCGGCAGACCAATGCCATGCTGAAGGCAGGTGGTTTTGCGGAAATTTACAGGACGGAAGAATATAATGATGTGCAGCTGAAACTGCCGCTGGAAGTGATGCGCAAGATGCTAAAAACGCACGATCCGTTTCCGGCATTTGTGATCGACCGTCACTGGAATATCGTGGAAGCCAATAAGGGATTGCAGGTATTACTGGAGGGCGTGGGTCCTGCATTGCTTGCGCAGCCTGCTAACGCGTTTCGCATAAGCCTGCATCCGAAAGGGCTGTCTTCGCGCATTATCAATTTTGCGCAGTGGCGTGCCTTCGCGCTTGATCGTCTTGCGCAGGAAGCGGACAAAACAGCAGATACGGTGCTGGCTGACTTGCTTAAAGAGTTTCGGTCTTATCGTTATAAAGCGGCTACGTTGGAAGAGAGCATAGATGCAGCCTATGCGGACACGCCCTTTATACCGTTCAGGCTGAAAACGGATTTGGGTGAACTTAACCTGTTCGGTACCGTCACGCGGTTCGGTACCCCTAACCATGTGCTGCTGTCGGAGCTCGCCGTGGAACAGTTCTTCCCGGCGGACGAGCAAAGCGCCAAAGTCATGCGTACCTTGCATTCACGTTGCGCTAAAACATAAAACTGGAAATTTACCGTTGCCGTTTTCTAAATTCTGCGGCATAAAGAACAGAATTTAGCGCATTGCTTTCGTTCTATGAAGCCAGCCCATACCTGTCAGTACAGAGTCTATTACGAAGATACGGACACCGCAGGGATCGTTTACTACGCTAATTATCTGAAATTTGCTGAGCGGGCGCGTACGGAATGGCTGAGGGAACTGGGGTTTTCCCAGTCCAAATGGCTGGCCGAAAGCGGAATCGGGTTTGTCGTGCGGCATTGCGAGGCGGATTTTATCGCTCCGGCAAGGCTGGATGACATGATCTCGATTGAAACGCACTTGCAAGAAGCAAGCAAAGTGCGTATGAAAATGCGACAGATTATAAAAAGAAATGAAAAAACACTTGCCGACCTGACTGTCACCATCGCATGTGTGAAGGAAGGGAAACCGGCGAGATTGCCGCCAGAGCTGGAGAAATTGGGAAAACGGTAACGCATGGAGCGTAGTCGTTTCCCTGAACTTTGCGTATTTCACATTTTCGAGGTATATTACCATGGTTAACACCGCCGTCGATCCCGTACAGGCAACCGATATTGCAAATGGCGTTGCCGTTCCTGTAGCCCACAAGATGTCCTTCCTCGGCATGTTCATGAGTGCCGAGCCGGTCGTTCAGATCGTGATGCTGATGCTCCTGCTGGCATCCTTCTGGGCATGGGCGACCATTTTCGACAAATGGCTCACTTTCCGCACCATCAACGCTAAGGCCACGAAATTCGAGACGGATTTCTGGGCGAGCGAGGCGCTGGATAAATTCTATGAGCGCGTGAAGAAAAAAGCCAACCACCCGATGGGGGTCATTTTCGTCGCGGCGATGGACGAATGGTTCCGCTCCCGCATCCGCGATATTGCAGCGGCTAACCTTGCGCAGAAACTGGGCGTACGCGAGCGCATCCATCAGGTGATGATGGTGGCGCGCAACCGCGAGATTGAAAAGCTGGAAAACGGTCTGGGCTTCCTTGCGACCATCGGTTCCTCCGCGCCGTTTATCGGCCTGTTCGGCACGGTACTGGGTATCATGCACAGCTTCACCTCGATTGCGGTAGCGAAGAATACGTCGCTCGTAAGCGTGGCTCCTGGTATCGCGGAAGCGCTGTTTGCGACCGCGATCGGGCTTTTCGCGGCGATTCCGGCGGTGATCGCCTACAATAAATTCTCCGGCGAGCTGGAAAAATTCTCTGGCAAGCTGGAAGATTTCAGCGTTGAGTTCAATCTGTTGATGTCACGTCAGATCGAGGGATAATATGGGAGCGTCGTTAGGATCTTCCGGTGGCGGCGGGGGCATGCGCTCCAGGGGCTACCGCAAGAAAAGCTTTTCGGAAATCAACGTAACGCCCATGGTGGACGTGATGCTCGTGCTGCTGATCATCTTCATGGTGACCGCACCGATGCTCACCGCCGGGGTGCAGGTGGACCTGCCCAAGACGAAGGCTGCTCCCTTGAACGGTCAGGACGAACCGCTCGTAGTATCCGTGCTGCGTGACGGCCGGGTTTACCTACAGGACCAGAAGGAGCCGATTGCGCTGGAAGCGCTGGGGCCGAAACTGGCGGCGATTACAGGCGAGAAAACCGATACGCGTATATTTGTGCGCGGCGATAAGGACGTGGATTACGGTACGATCATGCAGGTCGTCGGCGAAGTGACTTCCGCCGGACTCACCAAAGTAGCGCTTATCACGGAGCCGTCGCAAGGAACCTCCCGCAAAGAGAGATAACATGCGTGTATCCATGTCAAAGGGGCAAAAATACTCGCTGGGACTGCATCTCGCACTGCTGCTGTTCATGATTTTCGGCGTACCGGATTTCCTGCACCGCAAGTTCGACGAGCAGCCGGTGGCCATTTCCGTGGATATATTACCCATCTCTAAAATTAGCAACGTCAAGCCGCATCCGCAATCCGAGCCGCAGAAGAAGCAGCCAGTAGCGGAAAAGCAGACGGAGCGTAAGGCAAAGGAAGAGACGCATCAGAAAGCGCCGCCACCACCGCCGAAAAAAGAAGAAGTCGTGAAGAAAGAGCCGGAGAAACCGAAGGAAACGCCTATTCCGGTCAAGAAAGAGCCTCCGAAGAAAGAGGAAAAGAAGAAGGTCGAGAAGAAGAAAGAACCGGAAAAGCCGAAGGAAAAGAAAGAGGACGATCTCGACAGCATTCTGAAGAGCGTGGAGAAGCAGGCAAAAGCGGAGGAGTCCAAGCACCCGACGCAGCAGAAGACCGAGCCGAACCAGCATAAGGCCGTTTCGGATCATTATAACGCAACTCAGCCGCTTTCCATGAGCGAAACCGATGCGATCCGCCAGCAGCTCGAACAATGCTGGACGCCGCCGGAAGGAGCCAAAGACGCCGGGAATCTGGCCGTGTTGCTGAAGATCAGCGTCAATCAGGACGGCACGATTACATCCGTGAATCTGGCGCAGGATCGCAATCGCTATAATTCAGATACGTTCTTCCGTGCAGCAGCAGATTCGGCCATGCGCGCAGTCAGGGAATGCAGCCCGCTTAAGCATCTGCCGGAAGGCAAATACGATACCTGGCGCGAGATGGAGCTGAACTTCGATCCGAAGGATCTATAGGATATATCTAAGAGGCCGCCTAAACGGTCTCTTATTTTTTCCGCATCTTGGGGTGCTTCACATGCGCTAGGAACGCTTCCTCGATATTGACACTCGAGCCTTTGCCGATCATGTCGAAATTCCGGTCCAGCCAGCGATCCGCCGCCTCACGGCCGAGCTTATGCAGATAGCAGAAGAAATCCCAGCTTACATTAAGCTTGCTGGAAGCATTCATATGCTGCGTGGTTTTGTGCGACTCAATCAGATGGATGTTAAGCATGCGATAGTTTGGGTCGGTAAGGTGGCCCTGACTGATGAGTCTGTTAGTAAAATGGATCGCCCGCATTTCGGCGATCAGGCTCGCATTGAAGGAAATTTCATTGAGCCGGTTGATGATATCCTTGCCGTCCTTGGGCACGCCCTTGCGGACGATCGGGTTGATCTCAACAATGATGATATCGCTTGTGTTGCAATGATAAGTAAGCGGCCAGATACTCGGGTTGCCCATATAGCCGCCATCCCAGTAGCAGTCATCCTCAATCTCCACGGCCTGGAACAGAAAGGGAAGGCAGGCGGAAGCCATAATGGCATCCGGCGTCAGTTCATGCTGACTGAAAATACGCGGCTGGCCGGTCGTCACCGACGTTGCGGCGATAAAAAGTTTGATAGCATCCGAATCGCGCAGGCGCTCGAAATTAACGGAACGCTCCAGCACGGTGCGAAGCGGATTGATGTTGAGTGGGTTGGTCTGGTAAGGCGAAAAAATGCGCGTAAGCACGTCGAAGAACATAAAGGATGGCGACCAGTCCATATTCCATAGCTTGAACAGCTTCTGGAACGGCGCATGCTGGATGGGGCTGAGTTTACCTAGTTCCGAAACATTATACCAGAACGTATCAAGCGCCTCTCGCGCCCCCTCGCGTCCGTTCTCGGCGTAGCCGTCCGCAAGTACGGCCGCATTCATAGCCCCTGCGCTGGTGCCGCTGATCCCGTCAATCACCAGCCGTTTGTCTTCCAGCAGACGGTCAAGCACGCCCCAGGTATAGGCGCCATGTGCGCCGCCGCCCTGCAGGGCCAGATTGATGGATTTCGTGGGGGCCATGTTGGTCTCCGTCTTAAGAAATATGTGCGATTTCGGCGCAGTAAGTCTAGGGGGGAAATCCCGAGCAACGCAAGTTTTATTTATTTTTTATGACCTCGGCGATTTGGAGCAGGCGTGCATCGATCACCAGACCGCTCTCCTGTGCATTGCTGATATTGATGCGTAGGCGCGACTGCTGCCGGGAAAACAGGCCAATGGTATTCTGCATGGTCGCCAGTTCGATAATGCCGCCATGGTCTGCAAAACCCGGCTCCGGACTGACAGTCAGTACCGGATGGTGTCTGGTGTGGTTAAGTAGCGCAGAAGTACGGGCTTCATCGCTGTCGCTGATATACAGGATGGAGCAACCGCTTATCGCATCGTCATTGGCAGGCGACACAAGTGTAATATTTGGATGCCGCGTGCCCTCCATGTAATGTTCAAAAGCCGCGTCGCCGCTTACGCACAGGGTAGGGTCAGGCGCAGCGGAAGGCCAGGTGACGAATTTGGAAAAATTATAAATCAGGGCCGCCTTGACGGGATAATTCTGCGATATGCTGTCGGACGAATCTCCGGCGGCACTGGCAGCAGCAAGCGGCCAGACAAGCAAAACGGTTCCAAGAACAAATATTTTTATAAAGCGTGTAAACATGGGGGGCGTAGTTAAACTGGTTTTAGAAAAACTATACACCTATCCTAAAGGATAGTTTTTTGTCAGGATTGGATGATGTCCAGAGGTATAAAGCCGAGCTTAATGGCCTTGGCGACACAGAGCGTTTTGGAGTTAGCGTGTAATTTGGCATAAATATTCTTCGCATGAAATTTAACAGTAGCCACGGTGCAGCCCCGAATCACGGAGATCTCTTGGGAGGTTTTCCCCTGAGCCCACCATTTCAGGGTTTCGATCTCGCGTGTAGTGAGGGAAGGCAGGGCGGATTCCGGCGTTTCCTGTTGAAGGTTAAGATCGCAATAGGCGAGATGGAACTGTTCCGTCATCAGCTTGATACGCGACAGCATGTTTTTATCCGGCGCCACGCCGCCCGCACTGCTCGCGATCCCCACGGCGGCAAGGCTGCCATCCACCCCGTGCAATGTGACTCCGACCCCGTCATGGAGCCCCGCTTCCTTGCCTTGCCGCATAAGCAGCGTCTGGCTGGCGCTCATGCGCATCATCGTGTGCAATGAGTCCCAGGTGAATACCGGGCGTCCCCGCAATACATTAAGCACCACAGGATCGATTCTTCCGTATCCGTGTTCTTTATAATAGCGCACCCAGTCTTCCGGATAACTATATTCGATACCGTGGCCTGCGCGCTTGCCCAATGCCGGAAAGTCGGTAAGAAACGTATAGACGGTGCGGTCAAAGCCAAGCCTGCCCAGGGCGTTTGTGTAAAGCGAAAATAATATTTCATTCGACGCAGCAGCGTTGGTCTGGTCGATGAAATCCTCAAGAAAATACTGCATAGCCTACGCTTTGTAGACTATTAAGCGCCAGAGGCAAGCGCCAAATGCACGCAAAACGCGACAGTCTCGGTTTGTTTGAAGCCAAAACAGGCGATGAATTAGTCTTTTTGTCGGGGCAAGAAGCGCGGTCAGAAGGCCGCGCCTCTTTAGTCGCCGAAGGCGTTAGGCTCCTGCAAAGGCCAGGAGGCCTTTGCAGGAGCAATTATATAACCCTACTTCAAATAATCATGCAGCACCCTGCCGTAAGGCAAGGTCATATCGCCGATCATATGCATGCCGCCTACGACGCGTTTCACGGCGAGGTCCGCCACGGGGGCATTGACATGCGGCACGAGATGAATGCGCGCCGGGCCGCTCCAGCAGCCTTTAACGGTGATCTCGGTCATGTTATAGGCGACGAGCTGCGCTACTTGCGGCTTGCCGTCCACACCGGGAATAAGCTTCAGGTTCACCTGTGTTTTGCCGAGTATGGCCGCCGTCTTTTCCGGCTCGCTGATATGGCTTTCGTTCTTATAGGCCATCGTTCCCAGTGCGACGAGTTGATCTGCATAATGCAGTCTTCCTGTCAAGGTGTCTTTTATTACATCTAGTTTAGGTTCGGCATTCTTTTTAGGGAACCCCCAGATTTCACGACCGGCGGCAATAGGGGCTTCGTCATTGAGATACATGGCGACAATAAAGTTGCAGGCTTCCCCTTTATACGTGCACGGGATAATGCAGCCGCTCTCGCTATACGCGCCGAAGCCGCTGCTGTCAGGCATATTAATCCACTCGAAAGAAACGAGATTATCTTTGTTCGGCTCTAGCGGCTCCGGCACGATGGAGCGGATGATTTCAGCGTCGGATTCATACGTAATAACAAGAAATTCGCGGTTGATGAAGCGATAAGGGCCACGGGGATAACTGGGGCCGAGTGCCGGCATGGAGGAAAGGTTCAGTATCTGTTCTTTATTCATATCATCCTCATTAATGCATTGATTTATTAAAGGGAAAGCAGGTTATAGCGCACCCTAACATTCTGCGGGAATTATTACAAAGAGTTAATTTGAAAGATTGCCCCCCTTAAGCAACAATCGGGAATCTGAATAATACTACGCAAAGGATAATTATATTATGACCCATGCAAGTAACGGAAAAACAGTAAATTATGCCCGTGAAGTGCTCATTGCGAGAGTGTGTGTTGCCGCAACGCTGCTGCTTTATGTGGGGGTGTTTCAGTTCATTATCGGCCGCGGCCATGACTTCTGGCGCGCCGGACAAACCGGTAACGTAATCGAAGCCGCTGTCTTCGCTATCGCCATGTTCTTCATGGCCTATGGCAACGTGCTCTATCAGGTCTGCATGGTCGGCTATTACAAGCGCCAGAAGAAGCATGTTCCGGCTCCGCGTGAGGAGCTCAACGCGCTTTATGGCCGTGCCAACCCGCCGACGCTTTCGATTCTCATTCCGTCCTACAAGGAAGAATACGGTGTTATGTGGCAGACAATGATGTCGGCTGCATTGTCGGAATACCCGGCAAAAGACATCGTGCTGCTGATCGACGATCCGTATCACACCAAAACCCTGGCTGACAGCGTGAAGCTGGAAGAAGCTCGCCTGCTGCCCGGACGCCTGCAGAACGTATTTGACGCCTATGCATCACGTTTCCGCCTTGAGCTCGACGCTTTCCGTCTGCGCAAGGAAGCGAAGAACGTGCATGCAGGCGTAGAGCTGAATCGCATTGCCATCCTGTATGAAGAAGTTGCTGCAATGCTCGCTATCATGGCGAAAGATTTCATGGCGGGCCGCCGCATGGAAGAAATGACGCATACGGAGCGTTTCTTCGTGCAGTCGGTGCTGCAGGCTCCGATGCACCAGTATGACGTGCTGGCCAAGGAACTGCGTGGCCAGATGATCTTCACGCAGGCACCGTCTGATGAATTCTTCGAACAGCATTATGCAAGGCTGGCCGGTCTGTTTAACGTGAAGTTCTCAAGCTTCGAACGTAAGAAGTATTGCAACCTGTCGCATGAAGCCAACAAGGCGATGAACCTCAACAGCTACATTGCGCTGGTCGGTAAATCCTGGAAAGAAGTGCAGACGGAAAAAGGTCTGGAGCTGCATGAAGCGCCTGCTTCCGAAGCAACCTTCACCATCCCGCACCGCGACTACATCAACACGATCGACGCCGACAGCCTCATGCTTTCGGATTACCTGATCCGTATGGTGGAAATGATGGAACGCCCGGAAAACGACCGTCTTGCCGTGCTGCAGTCGTCGGTTTCCTCGGTGCCGGATTCGCCCAACATGCTGGAGCGTACTGCCGGCGCATGCCTCGACCTGCAGTTCATGAACCATCAGGGCTTCACCTATTGGGGTGCGACCTTCTGGGTCGGTGCGAACGCCATGCTGCGTTTCCGTGCTCTGCAGGATATTAAGGAATCCAAACTGGAAGACGGCAAGCAGGTGACGGTTTATATTCAGGACCGCACCGTGATCGAGGATACCGAATCCACGGTCGACCTGGTCGAAAAAGGCTGGAAGCTGCATAACTATCCGGACCGTATGTCCTACAGCGCCATGCCGGCCGACTTCGGTTCGCTGCTCATCCAGCGCCGCAGGTGGGCTAACGGCGGCATGATCATCCTGCCGAAACTGTTCAGCTATGTGGCGAAAGCACCGAAGAACCTCGCGCTGCTGAAAGAGTTCTTCATGCGCTTCCACTACCTGGCCGCAACCACGATCGGCTGCGCTGTAATTGCGATGCTGTCGCTCTATAATTTCGGCGACAATATGGCAACGCTGTGGATCATGCTCTCGATCATCCCGGGTTCGCTGCTGTATCTTCGTACGCTGGTCATCTCCGGCTACAGGGCAGGCGATATCTTCCGCATCTCGGCGCTGAACCTGATGCTGATCCCGGTACTGTTCGGCGGCGTGTTCAAGCAGTTCGAACAGATGCTGACGGGCAAGAAGATCCCGTTCGGCCGTACGCCTAAAGTAACAGGCCGTACCGCCGCTCCGGCAATCTATTGCTGGGTTGAGGTGATCATGACGGCAGCCTTCTGCGCGATTACGGTGAATGACGTTATCCATCACGTATGGTTCCACGCGATCTTCACCGCTTCAAACGCAGCCTGCATGCTCTATGCAATGTTCTCCTTCATGGGCATCAAGGCGACGCTCGAAGATATGTTCAGCGGTGTCCTTGGCTACTGGAAGACCTTCTCCCGTCAGGCGGATATCATCCCCATCACGGTCATGCGCCAGACGAAGGATTACATCCTTCCCGAAAGCCGCCGCGTTTCCTAAGGCGGTACAGGCTACAAAAAGAAAAAGCGCGGTTCAGGCCGCGCTTTTTTATGTATGCAGGTTAAAATCGACGAGAGTACGAGCGCTTATTTACTTCCGGGCGCGGGTATTGGCAGGGCGACATCGGAAGGAGAGACTTCTTTGGCCGGTGCCGGTGTGGAAGGTGGCGGTGGCGGAGGTGTTGCGGATTCTTTGCGTGCCGCAGCCGGGGTCTGTGCCGGAGGCGGTGTTGATGCAGATTCCGCTGATGGCGGCGGAGAAGGTGGGGGAGTGTCATCGTACATCGCCTCCAGCTTCTTCTTATGCGGGGTCAATACTGCCTTAGGAAGATCGCTGGTCGGCAGCAGGCGATGGAATGTGCCGGTGTCCTGCAGCATGACGATATCGCCATTTTCAAAGATAATATCGCCGGGATTCTGCCATTGCACGACGGTTTTCGTAGCCTTGTCTTCCGTCACGACCGTATATTCATAACCTTTGCGCGTGGATTCCGCCTGTTGTGCTGCCGAACCTGCGCTCTGGATGATGCCGTCGATCTGCGAACCTATGTAAGGCGTGCTTCCTAGCGGCGTAGAGCCAATAGGTGCGCCGGAAGCGCTGCCTGCAATATCAACCTGCTTGACACCCACGACCAACGCATAGCTGATCGTGATGGCTTGACCCACCTCGTTCGAACTGTACTGGTTCTGGCTTGGTGTATTGGAACAGGCCGAAACAAGCACGGCCAGCGCCACCCCACCTAACAGGTTTTTCATACGTTTCCGTCTCCCGGTGAAAAAGCGACCGCCCTTATAGCGCGTGGAAGCGCAGGCGGTCAACACGTAAGCATATAGCCCGCCGGAAGGCTAATCAAGCGCTTTTCGCGCCAAATACCATCATTGCATTGCACGAGCCGTGCGGCTGTTGTAGAACACTACACTGGCCAGTATGGCTGGACCTAGCGCAAATGGAATGATGATGGAAAGCCGGAACCATATTAAAGGATTTTTATACGTACTTTTTTCCGTCTGCATCTGGTCCGGATGGGTCGTGGTGAGCCGCTACGGAGTCAAAGGTGCGCTTTCGGTCTATGATATCACGGCTATCCGTTTTACGACATCCGGTCTTTTAATGCTGCCCATCGTGCTACGCAAAGGCTTTCGTATCGGTCCCTGGGGCATATGGAGCGGGCTGTTAATATCCATATTGATGGGCTCCTGTTATACGAATGTGATGTTTATCGGCATGCGCTATGCGCCGGTTTCCCATGCAAGTACGGTCAATAACGGTGCGTTCCTCACAATCATTACATTGATCGGGATGCATGGTCTGCGCGAGCATGTATCGAAAACGCGGCTTTTCGGTGTTTTCTGTACGCTCGCCGGTATTGGGATTATGCTCGCAGCCAAAAGCGGCAGCAATGCCATGACTTCGGAAGAATGGCTTGGCCATCTCTGTTTTATCACGGCAGGGGCCATGTGGGCGGTGTATGTGGTGCTGGCGCGTGCCTGGCACATTGATGCGCTGCATGCGGCAGCCGTGATCTGTGTACTCTCCATGCTGACCTATATGCCGTTTTACCTGTATTTTGCAGACAGCCATATCAGCATGCAACATGGGGGTGATGTGCTCTTGCAGTTGGTCTATCAGGGCGTAATTACCGGCGTATTGGCGCTGGTCGTGTTCAATAAAGGCATCCACCTGCTGGGCGCGGCCCGGGCCGGTTCGGTGATCCCGCTCATTCCGGCGCTTTCCACGCTGCTGGCGATTCCTATATTGCATGAATATCCATCCGCCATGGAATGGGCGGGAATCGCCGCCGTATCTTTCGGCGTGTCGCTTTCTTCCGGCGCGCTTCGCTGGCGCCACTCCCGGACGCTTGCCCAGGTTGCAGTAAGAAATATTGATTAAACCTCCCATCATTGGTAAATAAAGTTAAGATCAAAGAGACGCGATTTATGACGCAGCAGAACGCACATACACCGGCGCAATCCCCCGCCGGAACGGAAAAATTGCAGGCGCTATGGCGCCGCGGTACGGATTTTCTTGGATGCAAATACGCTATCATGGGCGGTGCGATGTCTTGGGTGTCGGAGCGCAACCTGGTAGCAGCGCTCAGCAATGCCGGGGCGTTTGGTGTGCTGGCCTGCGGTTCCATGCCGCCCGCGCTGCTCGATAAGGAAATCGAGGCGACGGCCGCGCTGACAAATAAGCCGTTCGGCGTGAACCTGATCACCATGCACCCTGATATTGAGGCGCTGATCGATATTTGCGGCAAGCGGAAAGTGTCGCATATCGTGCTCGCGGGCGGGCTGCCGAAAGCAGCGTTTACGGAAAAAGTAAAATCCTACGGCGCGAAGCTTATCTGCTTTGCACCTTCTGCGCTGGTGGCTAAGAAGCTGATCAAGCTGGGCGCGGATGCGCTTGTGATTGAAGGCATGGAAGCAGGCGGCCATATCGGCCCCGTATCCACTTCCGTGCTCGCGCAGGAAATCCTGCCGGAAATCCGCGATGTACCGGTCTTCGTAGCAGGCGGCATTGGCCGCGGTGAAGCGATTGCGGCTTACCTTGAAATGGGAGCTTCCGGTGTGCAGCTTGGCACGCGCTTTGTCTGCTGCAGCGAATCGATCGCACATGAGAAATTCAAGCAGGCTTTCATTCATAGCCATGCGCGCAATGCGGTAGCATCCATCCAGGTGGATGAAGATTTTCCGGTGATTCCCGTACGCGCCATTGAGAATAAGGCGACCAAAGATTTTATGCGTTTCCAGCATGAAGTGATCGCGCGTTACCGCGCCGGGGAAGTGGACAAGGCAGCCGCGTCATTGCAGATCGAGCATTTCTGGGCCGGAGCGCTACGTCGTGCCGTGATTGACGGCGATGTGGAAAACGGCTCGCTCATGGCAGGCCAGAGCGTTGGCATGGTAAACAAGGTCGAACCCGCGGCGGATATTATCGCCGAGCTGGTGGCGCAGGCAGAACAATACCTGACACGGTAAAAGCCATATCGCTTACTGCTTGAACATTATTTTGCGGATTAAATATGATTCGCATATTTGCTTCCCACAAACACAACCCCAGATTTCTTCTTAATGATTGTAGAAGATCAAGGCGATGAACGCTCCTCGCACGGAGAAGGATATTATTTAAAAGCAGATAATAGCATAAAAGGCGGGAAATCTGCGTGTACGAAACATACCTATCCTTTTGGATAGGAACAAAAATAAATGAATAAAAGTTTACATTTGTTAGTCATTTGTTAATAATTATGTGCCAATAAGACCAGAGTGTTGCTCATCTGCACTAACCAATTAATAATATACAATCGCAAAGGTTAACTATATATGTACGGTACATTTATCGAGAAAGCGAAGCGGGAGATCGAAAGCAGGCTGAAGGCTTTTCTGCAGGAAAAAGACATTGAGCTGTTTGTCGCATCGAATGATAATATTGATAGCAGTAACCCGCTGGTGAGGTTGGAAGCGCTGGACGATGTGATCCTGTCCGGCAGCAAGCTGCTGTTCGAGATAAAGGTAGTGCTGGGCTTGCTGGGGAAGTCCTGGCAGTGCGAGGAGCTTGTGAAAGGTATTTATTATGCGCTGCATCCGCATAATATTAGCCTCTCGGATCTGACCGTGCTGCTGATGAGCATTCATGTGGAAGAAATGGCGTCCCTGGAGCCGGAATATGAACAAAAACGCGCCATCATGCGCTATATCCTGGAGTGTCTGACCTGAAATGACGGGCAAAGTATATATAGCGGGAGCAGGTCCCGGCGATCCGGAGTTAATTACGCTGAAGGCGCAGCGTCTGCTGCGCGAGGCGGATGCGGTGGTGTATGACCGCCTGATCCCGCAGGCCATTCTGGATATGATCCGGCCGGAAGCGGAGCGCTATTTCGCAGGTAAATCATGTAAACAGCATGTCATGACGCAGGACGAAATTAATGCGCTGCTGGTGAAGCTCGCACAGCGCGGTTTGAGCGTAGTGCGCCTCAAGGGCGGTGACCCGCTGATTTTCGGCCGTGGCGGCGAAGAAGCCGAATATCTCGTGCAGCATGATATCCCCTTTGAAATCGTTCCCGGTATCAGCTCGGCAACCGGCATCAGTGCTATCAATGGCATACCGCTGACCTATCGGGGGCTTGCCACGGGGGTGCGTTATATCACCGGCCACTCCAAGGAGCCGGAACTGGAGCTGAACTGGCAGAGCCTTGCCGATCCGGATACGACTATTGTTGTCTATATGGGCTTAGCCAATCTCCCGATTATCATGGCCAAACTAATCAAGCAGGGCCTCCCGCGCGATTTTCCGATGGCGGCTATCGAAAACGGTACGACCCCGCAAAGCCGTATTGTCATCAGTACGCTTGAAAATGGGGCGCAGGATGTTAAGAATGCCGGGCTGGAACCGCCGGTGCTGATTATCATAGGCCGGGTGGTTTCTCTGCACCATAAGCTTAAATAAAGACTCCACCCTGACGCTGTGCTACAATAAGTTGCAGGGGCAGGCATGACTCCCGTCATACTATTATTCGCATATGCAACAACGCAAGAATATTCAGGGTTTTACCCTTATCGAACTATCGATTGTGCTGGTCATTATCGGCCTGATTATCGGGGGTATTCTGGCAGGGCGCGATCTCATCGGTGCAGCGGAGGCGCGTGCGCAGATAAGCCAGATGGAGAAGTACAATACGGCAGTCTACACGTTTCGAGCTAAATATGGTGGTCTGCCGGGAGACCTGCAGCTTAATCTTGCAAACCAGTTCGGGCTCTGGACAGCCGCCTGCGATGGCTCTTATGGCAACCGTGACGGCAATGGGCTGGTGGATGGCTATTATCCTACTTCCTATGTTCTCCAATATACGGAAACGAGCCTGTTCTGGGCGGATCTGAGTCAGGCCGGACTTATAGACGGTTCGTTTCCGGGTAGCGGAGGTGCTTATGCGGGCAGCTGGTGCGGCGGATATAATGCCGATTTGACGCTTGCCCAAGGCAGCAGCTATATAGGAAACTACTTTCCTGCGGCCAAAATCGGCAGCGGGAATTTTATATATGTCTATAACGGGCAGCTGCCAGCGGACAGTTGCTGCGGCGGCAATAATTGGTACGGCTTGTCAGCGGTCACTACAGTATATACTACGGGCGGCACCGCTTCCAACACAACATTGTCGGTCGCACAAGCCTACAATATAGATAAAAAGATGGATGACGGCGTTCCTGATGCGGGTTCTGTCCAGGCGAACTACCTTACCGGATGGTACGTATATCAGACAAATATGCAGGCAAGCGATAGCGCCACTTCCTGTTTTAATAGTACGAACCACACCTATTCCATGCGTATCAACGGAGGCAATGGCCGAAATTGCGCTTTATCATTTAAATTTCGGTAGTTGAGATGATTATCAATAAACATAGCAGGAAATGGGCGATATCTAAAAGCGGTGCGGCATTCACGCTGATCGAACTTAGCATCGTGCTGGTGATTATCGGCCTGATCGTGGGAGGTATTCTGACGGGGCGGGACCTCATTAATGCTGCGGAGACGCGCGCTCAGATCTCGCAGATCGACAAATACCAGGTTGCTGTACGCACATTCCAGGGAAAATACGGTTATCTTCCCGGAGATATACCCGATCCATTTGCAAGCCGCTTCGGTTTCAAGGCAAGAGGCACGACTCCGGCAACGGGGGATGGCAATGGCGTGCTGGACGGTGTTCAGGGTGATAATGCTCCTAATTGGGTTTATTATGCGCAGGGCACAGGCGAGAACGCAGTATTCTGGGTGGATTTAAGTCAGGCCGGACTTATTGATGGAAGTTTTAGTACGGCAAGCTCAACTGTAGGACCGGCTACAACGCCTATCACGGGAGCGGGGCTGGATGCGTATTTTCCTAAGGCAAAAATTGGAAACGGCACTTATGTGTATGTGAGGAGCGGCGGGTCGGGAGGTTATATCGGCAGCGGTAACTACGATACGGTATGGTATTTGCCTGTGGGAGTGAATTTCTTCGGCGTCACGGCCCTTACCTCCATCAATTATCAGGGAGATACCGCGTCGAATCAGGGTATACGTGTGATTCAGGCTTATAATATTGATAAGAAAATAGATGACGCAATTCCCGTCACCGGAACGGTGACGATATTTGCCACGGACTGGGGAAGCAATGTGCTTGTAAGCGGCACCGCTGCCACCTGCGCGGACGCAAGAGGAAATGGCGGGGGATGGTATACCGCTGCAACCACAAACCGGTACTCAACAGAAATCAACAATGGCTCCGGTATGAATTGCGGGCTGCAATTCCAGTTTCAGTAAAAAAGGCGGCTTCCAAAGAAACCGCCTTTCGAAATGAGACTGCTGTAAAATTTACAGCAGCAAAAGGCTCGGGCTTTCCACATAGCGCTTGAAAGCGGCCAGGAATTCCGCACCGAGCGCGCCGTCCACCACGCGGTGATCGACCGAAAGCGTGGCATCCATAACGTTAGCAACCACCATCTGGCCCTTCTTCACGACCACACGCTCTTCACCCGCGCCAACGGCCAGAATGCAGCCCTGCGGCGGGTTGATGATAGCGGCGAAATGCTTCACGCCGTACATGCCGAGATTGGAGATGCTGAAACCGCCGCCTTGGAATTCTTCCGGCTTAAGCTTGCCTGCGCGTGCGCGCGCTGCGAGGTCTTTCATCTCGCTGGAAATCTGCATGGCGCTCTTCTGGTCGGCATTGCGCACGATCGGGGTGATAAGACCGCCATCGGTCGCAACGGCAACGGAGATATCCACGTTGTTGAAGCGGTAGATCGCTTCGTCCGTCCACATGGCGTTTGCACCCGGAATGCGCTTGAGCGCCAGTGCCGTCGCTTTAATGATGAGGTCGTTCACCGAAAGCTTGTAAGCCGGTTTGCCTTCTTTGCCCGCCAGCACTTCGGCTTCGGTGTTGAGTTCCTTGCGCACTTCGAGCAGCTTGTCGAGCTCGACCGAGACCGTCAGGTAGAAATGCGGCACAAATTGCTTAGATTCAGTCAGACGACGCGCGATGACCTTACGCATATTGTTGTTCGGAAGCGTGACATATTCCTGCGGATTACGCACCACGAAACCGCGAGCGCCGCCGCCGGAAGATTTAGCCTTTTCCACGTCTGCGCGTACCACGCGACCATGCGGGCCGGTGCCCTGGATCATGCCGACCGGAATGCCTGCTTCAGCGGCAATGCGCTTGGCCAGCGGAGAAGCGAATACTTTGCCGCCCTGCTGGAAGCTCGGAGCGGGCATGGAAACTGGCGGCGGCGGTGCAAAGCTCGGCGCGGAGGGGAGAGACGGTGCAGGGGCAGCTGCAGGAGCAGCTGCGGTCTGCGGTGCGGCTTCTTTCTTCGGCTCTTCCTTCTTTTCTGCTGCTTTGGGCTTGTAGCTGTCCAATGCTTTCTTGTCTTCGCCTTCCGCAAGCATCAGCGCAATGACTTCATTCACCTTAACGCCCTGTGCGCCTTCAGCCACAAGAATTTTGCCGAGCACGCCTTCATCGACGGCTTCGACTTCCATCGTCGCCTTGTCGGTTTCGATTTCAGCGATCACCTGACCGGCCTTAATCTTGTCGCCTTCCTTCTTGATCCATTTAGCGAGATTGCCTTCGGTCATGGTGGGCGAAAGGGCGGGCATCAGAATTTCAATCGGCATAGGACTCTCTTATCAATAAATAAATAATCGGTTACTGGACGATGGGCGGATTAACTACGGGATTGCAGCCACCACGATTGTAGGTGTTGACGTTCAGGCTAGCTTGGTAGCCTTTCTTAACTAAGGCGGCCATTACGCCGATAGCTTTATCGGAAGGGGCGATTTTAAAGCTGGCGTTGCCGCTCAGGTTATAGCGCCCGCCATTCTGATTATTGTAGCCATAAGGGCGTTGCGCATTAATATTATAATTCAGCGATTGCATGGTGAATTCTTCTGCGCCTGCATCCTTTGCAATCTTTTCAAGCCCGGAAAATTCACGGTCAAACTGCTGCTTAATGACATCAATATCGGCATCGCTATCATTAAACTGAAGGGAAATAGAGGCGTTTTCGCTAAGGCAGTTGCCGGTCGGGGAAGGCGCCATAACCCTCGCTGTGCTGGCAGTAGCATAAAGCATCAGGGTGATAACGAGAGCTGAAATGGAGAAATAAAAATATTTCATGCGGAGTTATCCCTTGTTATTTGATCTGGTATGTCACGGTCACTTCCTGGCGGACTTCCATCAGGCCTGCGGGAAGATTAGGAGCGGCATCGGCGCTGGCGACTGACATCGCGCGCATCGCCATCATCGGCATCGGGCGTGGCGGTGTTACAGAGGCGCCTTCCTGGATATCGAGAGGCTTTTCCAGCGTCATCTGGGCAACGGAGGCCAGCTGTGTCGCTTTGTCATGCGCATTGCGCAGGGCCTGGTCCAGAGTATCCTGCTTCACCTTTTCCTCATGCTGCAGCGAATAGGAAACGCTGCCCACTTCGTTGATGCCCAGATTAACCACGCTATCCATGAAATCGGCAAGTTTCAGCAGATCCTTAATCTTGAAATCGATGGTGGTCGAAACCTGATAACCGGTAAGGTGCTGCCTGCCGTTTGTATAATCATACATTGGGCTGACAGAAGTGGAGGCGGTCTGCATGTCGTCCTTCGCGATGCCTTGCTGTTCTGCAAGCTTCAGCAATGCGCGCAGTTTCTCGTCATGCTTCTGCTTGGCTGCTTTCAGCTTTACATTCTGCTCCTGCACGGTCACCGGCAGCATCACCTGATCGGGAGCAACCTTTGTCACCGCTTCGCCGTGCACGGTCAGCGTGGCAAGCTTATCGTCCTTTACTCCCTCTGCAAGAGCAGCGGAAGAAAACGGAACCAGCAGTAACAAAAGCATCAACAGGCGCATGATGTTCCTCACCAAAGTTTAGTTGCTACGGTAGCAGGCCTTCTTTGCAGCTTCCACGATATCCTCGACGCGGGGCAGGGCCAGCTTTTCCAGATTAGCGGCGTAAGGAAGCGGAACGTCTTTGCCCGCAACGCGTTCCACTGGCGCATCCAGATAGTCGAAAGCCTTTTCCATGATAATGGCGCAGATTTCCGAACCCATGCCCGCCACCGGCCAGCCTTCCTCAACGGAAATGCAGCGGCTGGTTTTCTGGACGGATTCGACAATCGTGTCCGTGTCGAGCGGGCGCAGCGTGCGCAAATCGATCACTTCCGCGTTGATGCCCTGCTGTGCCAGTTCTTCAGCAGCCTTGAGCGCGAGGCCAACGGTAATGGAGAAGGCCGTGATCGTAATATCGGTCCCTTCGCGTAAGATCGCAGCTTTGCCGATGGGAACCGTGTAGTCATTGTCATCCGGCACGTCGAAGCTCTGCCCGTACAGGATTTCATTTTCCAGGAAGATTACGGGATTCGGGTCGCGGATCGCGGATTTCAGCAAGCCCTTTGCATCGGCAGCGGAGTAGGGAGCGACGACTTTCAGCCCCGGTACATGCGCATACCAGCTTGCATAGCACTGTGAGTGCTGTGCAGCTACGCGTGAAGCCGCGCCGTTAGGGCCGCGGAACACGATCGGGCAGCGTATCTGGCCGCCGGACATGTAATGCGTCTTGGCGGCGGAGTTGATGATCTGGTCCATCGCCTGCATGGCGAAGTTGAACGTCATGAATTCGACAATCGGTTTGATGCCCATCATCGAAGCGCCGACTGCAAGGCCGGTAAAGCCGTGCTCAGTGATCGGGGTGTCGACTACGCGCCTGTCTCCGAACTCCTGCAGCAGGCCTTGCGTTACTTTGTACGCGCCCTGATATTCGGCAACTTCTTCGCCCATGACGAAAACGTCCTTGTCGCGGCGCATTTCTTCCGCCATTGCGTCTCTCAGTGCTTCTCTTACGGTCAATGTAGCCATGTGTCGGTCTCTGTAATGTTTGAGTTGCAATTAGTCGATGGTGATATTCGTCCAGAGTTCGGATTCATCCGGCTCCGGTGAAGTCTTGGCGAATTCAGCTGCGTCGTTGACGATTTCCTTGATCTCGGCTTCGATGCTCTTGAGTTTGTTTTCGTCAGCTACCTTGCCGCCCAGAATTTTAGCCTTCAGGCGTTCGATAGGGTCGCGCTGTTCCTTATACATTTCGACTTCTTCCTTGCTGCGGTATTTTGCAGGATCGGACATCGAGTGGCCGCGGTAACGGTAGGTCTTCATTTCCAGCAGGAACGGACCTTTGCCTGCGCGGCAATGCGCCACGGCTTCGTCCGCTGCTTCCTTCACGGCGATGACATCCATGCCGTCCACCTGCTTGCCGGGAATACCGAACGCTTCGCCGCGGCGGTAGAGTTCCGTGGTGGAAGAGCTGCGCTTTACCGAAGTGCCCATCGCGTATTCGTTGTTTTCGATCACGTAGATCACCGGCAAATGCCACAGGCTGGCCATGTTGAAGGCTTCATACACCTGGCCCTGGTTGGCGGAGCCGTCACCGAAATAGGTAAGGCATACGCGGTCAGTGCCGTTATATTTATTGGCGAATGCGATGCCGGTGCCGATGGGAACCTGCGCGCCGACAATGCCGTGGCCGCCGTAAAAGTTATTTTCTACCGAGAACATATGCATCGAGCCGCCTTTGCCGCGCGAGAAGCCGTCGATACGGCCGGTCAGTTCTGCCATAATGCCGCGCGCTTCCATGCCGCAGGCGAGCATATGGCCGTGGTCGCGGTAGCTCGTGATGACGGAGTCACCCTTGCCGATGGCATTCTGCATGCCGATCACGACAGCTTCCTGCCCGATATACAAATGGCAGAAACCGCCGATCAGGCCCATGCCGTAAAGCTGGCCGGCCTTTTCCTCGAAGCGGCGTATTAGAAGCATCTCGCGGTAGTATTTCAGTAGGTCCGGTTTGCTGCGGGCGGCGGGGGTGGATTTCTGGTTGATTTTTTCAATTGCGGCCTTGGCCATGACGTCTCCAAAAATAAACGATGATTTTCCCACACCCCTTATAACAAGCGCTATCCGCCAAAAGCAAATGATTTCTGAACAGAACCTATTAACAAAACCGCAGGTTGCTTGTAAAATTATTGATATAAATCAGCGGCAAGGTATATGGACCGGATTTTTTACATCAATGTTTTCTGCGACCGGCACGGGGAAATCCATTATTCGAGCGAAGAATTCAGCATATATCAGAATAGGATAGAGAGCCTGAATGAGGTGCTGGACGATGCGCTGCGGCTTGTGGCGCTCGAGGAATGGAGCTATATCGGCACTTTAAGCTCAGATGCAGGTATATCTGCAATTATAACAGAGGAGATGAGTAAGCTGCGCGCAAGTCAGTCATAATCTGCTGCCCTCATTGAATACTATCGTACGATAACGACAGGAGGGGGGAGCGGGGTAAGCGTTGCTTTCTCTTTTTCCGTAACAACGGAATTATCTGCAGTGTCTTCGATCCAGCTTATGGAATAAGGACGTTCTGTAAGATTAATTGTCCAGTACGCAGTCATGCTACCCTTTACAATATAGTGTGCACCTGGTTTTGCATCGAGCACGATGAGACTTCTGGTAACACCGTAACCGTTTGTGGCTAATACGGTAACGGTATGCATGCCCGGCTCTAACAAGATGGTATGATTATAACAATTCCGCATACTTTGCACATACGAGCACTCCTTATCCTTAACAAATACACCGTCAATTTCTGTTACATGCCAATATTGATTCGCCTGTATAAGGCCTGGATTGACAAGTGAACCGGTGATGGTCGCGTTTTTTGCGCTGGGAGCGGGCGGCATATATTCAGACAATGAATCTTCTGAAGGGGGAGTACTGTGTGGAGCGCATCCAATAAGAACGACGCAAAAAAGAAGAGCAAAAAACTGGCGGTTAGAGAAGGCGAATCTAAAATTCATTACTAATCCTATCTGTCGATCTCGCCAACATGTAGCAAACCGGCACGATTATGCAATATATTATCCGAACATGAAAAAAGGCCGCACGAAGCGGCCTTTTCTCGTTTTGCGTTAAGCAATCACCTAGCTGCCGGTAAGAGCAGCGGGATGATCGTCGCCGGAATCGTTCTGATTTGCGGCATTCTGATCGTCCAGCAGCTTGTCCTGTGCCTTGGCGATTTTCTTCATGCGCATCATCTGCGCACCCGTACCGGCCGGAATCAGGCGACCTACGATCACGTTTTCTTTCAGGCCCGTGAGCGTATCGATCTTGCCTGCCACTGCGGCTTCGGTAAGCACGCGGGTGGTTTCCTGGAACGATGCGGCCGAGATGAACGAACGTGTCTGCAAGCTGGCTTTCGTGATACCCTGCAGAACCGGGATGGCGCTGGCGGGGCGGAAGCCTTCGGCAATCGTCTTCGCGTTCACATGTTCGAACTCCTCGCGGTCGACCAGTTCTCCCGTGAGGAAGGTGGTTTCGCCCGGTTCGGTGATTTCGATCTTCTGCAGCATCTGGCGCACGATAACTTCGATATGCTTGTCGTTGATGGCTACGCCCTGCAGACGATAAACCTGCTGCACTTCATTGACCATGTAACGAGCAAGCGCTTCGACGCCCATGACGCGCAGGATGTCATGCGGAACGGGGTTGCCGTCCATAAGCAGGTCACCCTTCATGACGTAATCGCCTTCATGCACGGTGATATGCTTGCCCTTCGGGATCATATATTCGATCGGCTCAAGGTTCGCGTCTTTCGGACGAACGATGATACGGCGCTTGGTCTTGTAGTCCTTACCGAACTCGATAACGCCTTCCACTTCGCTGATGATCGCGTGATCCTTCGGCTTGCGCGCTTCGAACAGTTCGGCCACACGCGGCAGACCGCCGGTGATGTCACGGGTCTTGGTCGATTCACGCGGGATACGTGCCAGTACGTCACCGCTATGCACGCGCTGTCCGTCGGTGACGGAGAGGATCGCGTTCACAGGCAGGAAGTAACGGGCTTCGAGGCCGTTGGCGAGCGTCAGGATTTCACCTGCATCGTCACGCAGGGCGATGCGCGGTTTCAGATCCGCACCGCGGGTCTGCTGGCGCCAATCGATAATGACCTTGCTTGCGATACCGGTTGCTTCGTCCATGACTTCACGCAGAGAAACGCTTTCCACGAGGTCGCGGTAATGAGCGATACCGGACTTTTCCGTGATGATCGGAATCGTATACGGATCCCACTCAGCGAGCTTCTCGCCTTTCTTCACTTTCGCGCCTTCGGCAGCCAGTACGCGTGCGCCGTAAGGCACTTTGAAGCGTGCACGTTCGCGGGACTGCTCGTCCTTCAGGATGATTTCGCACGTACGGCTCATCACCACCTGACGGCCCTGGCTGTCCTTCACAACGTTCTTATTGGAAAGATGCAGGCTGGCATCATGCGTAGCTTCAACGCTGGAAACTTCCGCGCCGCGCTGTGCCGCACCGCCGATATGGAACGTACGCATCGTAAGCTGCGTACCCGGTTCGCCGATGGACTGAGCGGCAATAACGCCGACTGCTTCACCGTGATTGACCGGAGTACCGCGTGCGAGATCGCGACCATAGCAGCGTGCGCACACGCCGGATTCGCTTTCGCAGGTCAGCACCGAGCGGATCAGCACGGATTCGATACCGGCTTCGTCGATCTGCTCAACGGTCTTTTCTTCGATCAGGTCGCCAGCGGTTACGATCAGGTCGCCGTTAACCGGGTGACGAACGTCCTTAGCCGAGGTACGGCCCAGAATGCCATCTGACAGGGTAACGATGATTTCACCGCCTTCGATAACCGGCTTCGCTACGATACCTTTGGAGGTGCCGCAATCGTCTTCGGTCACGATGCAGTCCTGTGCAACGTCTACAAGACGACGGGTCAGGTAACCGGAGTTAGCAGTCTTAAGCGCCGTGTCGGCCAGACCTTTACGGGCGCCGTGCGAAGAGTTGAAGTATTCAAGTACGGTCAGACCTTCCTTGAAGTTCGAGATAATCGGCGTTTCGATGATTTCGCCCGACGGTTTGGCCATCAGACCGCGCATACCAGCCAGCTGGCGGATCTGGGCAGCCGAACCACGCGCACCGGAGTTCGCCATCATGTAGATCGCGTTGATGTCACGTGCACGCTTTTTAACGGCGTTGGGGCTCGTGCCTGCGATCTGCTTCATCATGTCGTCGGCAACCACTTCGGTGCACTTCGACCATGCGTCGATCACCTTGTTGTACTTTTCACCCGTGGTGATGAGACCGTCAGCATATTGCTGCTCGAACTGCTTCACTTCGGAAAGCGTATGCGCAATGTGCTTGCCTTTGGTTTCCGGAACGATCATGTCGTCCTTGCCGAACGAGATGCCGGCGCGGCAGGCGTGAGCGAAGCCCAGGCCCATCATGCGGTCGGCGAAAATCACGGCTTCCTTCTGGCCGCAGTGACGGTACACCGCGTCGATCAGGTTACTGATTTCCTTCTTCGTCATGAGCTTGTTGACATGCGCGAAAGTCAGCTGGCGGTTGCGCGGCAGCAGTTCGGAGATGAGCATGCGGCCGGGGGTGGATTCTACGATTTCAACTTTCGGTTCGCCTGTTTCGTCGATGGAACGGAAGCGGCATTTGATCTTCGTATGCAGCGTGACGACCTTATTATCGAGCGCCTGCTGAACTTCGGCAACGTCGGTGAATGCCATGCCTTCACCCGGTTCGCCTTCGGAGACGAGCGACAGGTAGTACAGACCCAGCACGATATCCTGCGACGGTACGATGATCGGCTTACCGTTGGAGGGCGACAGGATGTTGTTGGTCGACATCATCAGCACGCGTGCTTCAAGCTGCGCTTCGATGGAGAGCGGAACGTGAACGGCCATCTGGTCGCCGTCGAAGTCCGCGTTGAATGCCGTACAGACGAGTGGGTGCAGCTGAATGGCTTTGCCTTCGATCAGCACAGGCTCGAACGCCTGGATGCCCAGACGGTGAAGCGTCGGAGCGCGGTTCAGCATGACCGGGTGCTCGCGGATGACTTCGTCGAGGATATCCCATACTTCCGGACGCTCGGATTCAACCATGCGCTTGGCGGCTTTCAGGGTGGTGGAGATGCCGTACAGTTCAAGCTTCGCGTAGATGAACGGCTTGAACAGTTCGAGCGCCATTTTCTTCGGCAGGCCGCACTGGTGCAGCTTGAGTTCCGGACCGACCACGATAACCGAACGGCCGGAATAGTCGACGCGCTTACCGAGCAGGTTCTGACGGAAGCGGCCCTGCTTACCTTTCAGCATATCGCTCATGGATTTCAGCGGACGCTTGTTGGCGCCGGTGATGATGCGGCCGCGGCGGCCGTTATCGAACAGCGCGTCCACAGCTTCCTGCAGCATGCGCTTTTCGTTGCGCACAATGATGTCCGGAGCGCGCAGTTCGATCAGGCGCTTCAGACGGTTGTTACGGTTGATCACGCGGCGGTACAGATCGTTCAGGTCCGAGGTCGCGAAACGGCCGCCATCCAGCGGAACGAGCGGGCGCAGTTCGGGCGGGATCACAGGAATCACTTCCATGACCATCCATTCCGGACGGTTGTCGGATTCGATGAACGCTTCAACGAGCTTCAGGCGCTTTACGAGCTTTTTGCGCTTGGCTTCCGAAGTGGTTTCAGAAAGGTCGGCACGCAGGGTTGCTTTTTCCGTCTTCAGGTCGATGGCGGACAGCATCGTGCGGATCGCTTCCGCGCCGATCTGGGCGGTGAAAGCGTTTTCGCCGTACTGGTCCTGTGCGTCGTAATACTGGTCTTCGGTCATCAGCTCGCCCTTGGAGAAGGGGGTGAGGCCCGGTTCAACGACCATGTAATTTTCGAAATAGAGAACCTTTTCGAGATCCTTCAGCGTCATGTCGAGCAGACCGCCGATACGGCTGGGCAGGGACTTCATGAACCAGATATGAGCGACCGGCGCAGCCAGGTCGATATGGCCCATGCGCTCACGGCGCACTTTGGAAGTGGTAACTTCCACGCCGCACTTTTCGCAGATGATGCCGCGGTACTTCATGCGCTTGTATTTGCCGCACAAGCATTCGTAATCCTTGATCGGGCCGAAAATGCGCGAGCAGAACAGGCCGTCGCGTTCCGGCTTGAACGTACGGTAGTTGATCGTCTCCGGCTTCTTGACTTCGCCGAAAGACCAGGAACGGATGTTCTCCGGGCTTGCGATGGAAATCTTGATTTCGTCAAACTGCTTGGTAGCGGAGATTTGACCGAAGTAGCTCATCATTTCGTTCATGTGTTTTCTCTCTTCTGAGGTTCTTAAAGTGCCGGGAGGCAGATTCCGCGGGCCCTATTGCCCTGACGTAATCCACCCCCTGAGACCTGTTTCTTATGCTTCGCGTTCAGCCAGTTCCACGTTGAGGCAGAGCGACCGCAATTCCTTGACCATAACGTGGAAGGATTCCGGTATGCCTGACTCGAAAGAGTGGTCGCCGCGTACGATCGACTCGTAAACCTTGCCGCGGCCTGCCACGTCGTCCGACTTGACAGTGAGCATTTCCTGCAGCGCATAAGCAGCGCCGTAAGCCTGCAGTGCCCAGCATTCCATTTCCCCGAAACGCTGTCCGCCGAACTGGGACTTACCGCCCAGCGGCTGCTGGGTAACGAGCGAGTACGGCCCGATGGAACGTGCGTGGATCTTGTCGTCGACAAGGTGGTGCAGCTTGAGCATGTAGATGTAGCCCACGGTTACCTTGCGGTCGAACTGTTCGCCGGTACGACCGTCGATCAGCGTCACCTGTCCGGAAGAATCCAGACCTGCTTTTTCAAGCCACTTGACGATGTCATCTTCCTTCGCGCCGTCGAATACCGGGGTTGCGAACGGAACACCCTTACGCAGATTGCCGGCAAGTTCGAGCACTTCGGAGTCGTTCATGCCTTTGATTTCCGTGCTGATGCCCTTTTCGTCGTAAACTTCGACGAGCGTATCGCGGACGGAATCGGCAGCCTTTTTGCTGTTCATGTTGTCCAGCATAGCACCGATCTTGCGGCCGAGACCTGCAGACGCCCAACCCAGATGGGTTTCAAGAATCTGGCCCACGTTCATACGCGAAGGTACGCCCAGCGGGTTCAGCACGATGTCAACCGGCGTGCCGTCTTCGAGGTACGGCATGTCTTCGATCGGCACGATACGGGAGATAACACCCTTGTTACCGTGACGGCCTGCCATTTTGTCACCCGGCTGGAGCTTACGCTTAACGGCCACGAATACCTTGACCATTTTGAGCACGCCCGGCGGCAGATCGTCTCCGCTCTGTACTTTGCCGACTTTTTCTTCGAAGCGGGCATTGAGCTGGCCGACAACTTTGTCGAGCTGCTTCTTGAGCTTTTCAACTTCCTGCATCGCTTTGTCGTCATCCACCGCGATGTGCCACAGCTGGTGCTTCGGCGTCGTGGTGAATACGTCTTCGGTCACGGTCTTGGCTTTGAAGTTCTTCGGACCGCTGGTGACGTTCTTACCCAGCAGCAGCTCTTTCAGGCGGCTGTAAGCATAGCGTTCGATGATGGCGCGTTCGTCGTCACGGTCTTTCGAAAGGCGTTCGATTTCCGCCTTTTCAATTGCCAGAGCGCGTTCGTCTTTTTCAATGCCGCGGCGGGAGAAGATGCGCACGCCGACGATCGTTCCGGTTACGCCCGGGGGCAGGCGGAGCGAGGAGTCGCGTACGTCCGAAGCCTTTTCACCGAAGATGGCGCGCAGGAGCTTTTCTTCCGGCGTCATCGGGGATTCGGATTTCGGAGTGACTTTCCCGACGAGAATGTCACCGGCTTTCACTTCAGCGCCGATATGCACAACGCCGATTTCGTCCAGGTTCTTCAGGCCTTCTTCACCGACGTTCGGAATATCGCGAGTGATTTCTTCGCTGCCGAGCTTGGTGTCGCGTGCCATGACTTCGAACTCTTCGATATGGATCGAAGTGAACACGTCTTCAGCTACAAGCTTCTCGGAGATCAGGATCGAGTCTTCGAAATTGTAACCGTTCCACGGCATGAACGCGACCATCACGTTATGGCCGAGTGCGAGTTCGCCCAGATCCGTGGACGGACCGTCAGCGATAATGTCGCCGGCTTTCACAACGTCACCTACGCGCACCAGCGGACGCTGGTTGATACAGGTGCTCTGGTTGCTGCGCTGGAACTTGAGCAGGTTGTAGATGTCTACGCCCGGGGAACCGTCTTTACCGGCTTCCGTGGTGCGGATAACGATACGTGCTGCGTCTACCTGGTCGATCACGCCGCTGTGTTTCGCAACGGTGGTTACGCCGGAGTCACGTGCCACAACGTCTTCCATGCCGGTGCCGACGAGCGGCGCTTCGGTACGGATGAGCGGTACGGCCTGACGCTGCATGTTCGAGCCCATCAGCGCGCGGTTCGCGTCGTCGTTCTCAAGGAACGGAATCAGCGATGCTGCAACGGAAACGAGCTGCTTCGGCGCAACGTCGATATAATCGATCGAGTCCGGCGTTGCCATGATGTAGTCACCGGCTTTACGGCAGGAAACCAGATCGTCAGCGAAGCTGCCGTTTTTATCCAGCACAGAGTTTGCCTGAGCGATGGTGTATTTGCCTTCTTCGATAGCGGACAGATACACAACCTCGGACGTTACCTTGCCATTGTTGATCTTGCGGTACGGGGTTTCGATGAAACCGTACTTGTTCACGCGGGCATAGGTAGCCATGGAGTTGATCAGACCGATATTCGGACCTTCCGGCGTTTCGATCGGGCAGATACGGCCGTAATGAGTCGGATGCACGTCGCGCACTTCGAAGCCTGCGCGTTCGCGGGTAAGACCGCCCGGCCCAAGCGCCGAAAGACGACGCTTATGCGTGATTTCAGACAACGGGTTCGTCTGGTCCATGAACTGCGACAGCTGCGAGGAGCCGAAGAATTCGCGTACGGCAGCAGCCACCGGCTTCGCATTCACGAGATCGTGCGGCATGACGGTGTCGATGTCCACGGAGCTCATGCGTTCGATGATGCTGCGTTCCATACGCAGCAGGCCGATGCGGTACTGGTTTTCCATCAATTCACCGACGGAACGTACGCGGCGGTTGCCCAGATGGTCGATATCGTCGATTTCGCCGATACCGTCTTTAAGCTGTACGAGCGTTTTAACGACGCCTACGATGTCTTCTTTCGTCAGCGTGCCGAGATCTTCGGGGAAGCTGAGGTCGAGGCGTGCATTGAGCTTCACGCGGCCGACAGCCGAGAGGTCATAACGCTCGATTTCGAAGAACAGCGACTTGAACAAAGCTTCAGCAGCTTCGAGCGTGGTCGGTTCGCCCGGGCGCATTACGCGGTAAATGTCGATCAGCGCATCTTCGCGGCTGGTGTTTTTGTCGAGCACGAGCGTATTGCGGATATACGCACCGATATTGACATGGTCGATATCCAGGACCGGAATTTCCTTCACGTCGCTTGCATCGAGCGCGGCAATCTTCTGTTTGGTCAGCTCGTCACCGGCTTCAACATAGATTTCGCCCGTCTTCTCGTTGATGAGGTCGGTGGCGAAATATTTGCCGATCAGCTGATCGTCAGAGAACAGGATGTCTTTCAGACCTTCTTCCGCGAGCTTCTTAGCCATACGGACATTGATCTTCTTGCCGGCTTCGAGAACTTTCTTGCCGGTTTTCGCGTCTACGAGATCGTGGGTGAGCTTGATGCCCTTCCAGCTTTCCGGCGTGAATTTCGCAGTCCAGCCGTTCTTGTGGCGCTTGTAGATCACTTTGCTGTAGAAAGTGTCGAGTATTTCTTCCGTGGACATGTCCAGTGCGCGCAGCAGGGACGTAACCGGAATCTTGCGGCGACGGTCGATACGAACATAGACGACGTCTTTAGCGTCGAATTCGAAGTCGAGCCAGGAACCACGGTACGGAATGACGCGGGCGGAGAACAGGATTTTGCCCGAGCTGTGCGATTTGCCGTTGTCATGATCGAAGAATACGCCCGGCGAACGGTGCATCTGCGATACGATTACGCGCTCGGTGCCGTTGATGATGAACGTGCCATTGTCGGTCATGAGCGGAATGTCGCCCATGTAAACGTCCTGTTCCTTGATGTCCTTGATTTCACGCGCGCCGGTGTCCGCGTCCACGATCCAGACGATCAGGCGCAGCGTGACACGCAGGGGAGCGGCGAAGTTGATGCCGCGCTGACGGCACTCTTCAATATCATACTTGGGTTCGTCGAATTCATATTTTACGAATTCGAGCGTGGAGGTTTCTGCGAAATCCTTAATCGGGAAGACGCTCTTGAAAACGGTCTGGAGACCCTGTTCGCTACGTTTTTCGCTGGGGACGAAGCGCTGGAGGAACTGTTCATAAGAGTTCTTCTGCACTTCAATAAGATTCGGCATTGCGGTGATGGAAGCGATGCGCCCGAAGGAACGTCTGATACGCTTGCGAGAAGTGAAGGAATGGCTGGAGACTGCGGATTGCACCATGGTAAGCCCTTCTATATATATCTTTACACCCGGATTGATGGCGGAATCCGGTATCTAATACTTAAATCGATCAAAAACACTACAAGTTGAAACGCCGGAGTCGACACACCACAATCCTATCGGAACGTGGCAGCGCACTCCGGCATAAGCATAATCTACAAAAGATTACTTAACTTCAACTTTTGCACCGTTATCTTCAAGAACTTTCTTGATTTTGGCAGCTTCTTCTTTGTTTACGCCTTCTTTGACAGGCTTCGGAGCGGCTTCAACGAGGTCTTTAGCTTCTTTCAGGCCCAGACCGGTGATAGCGCGAACTTCTTTAATGATGTTGATCTTGTTCGGACCTGCATCAGCGAGAATCACGTTGAATTCGGTCTTTTCTTCAGCGGCAGCAGCGCCAGCGCCAGCGCCCGGAGCAGCAGCAACAGCTACCGGAGCAGCAGCGGAAACGCCCCACTTTTCTTCGAGCATTTTGGAAAGTTCAGCAGCTTCGATAACAGTCAGAGCCGACAGGTTATCAACGATTTGTGCGAGATTGGCAGACATTTGGTTCACCTCTATAATTTATTCAAGATTTTTCAGGCGGTTTTCCGTTTGAGGCAGACTGACTCTGAAACAAGGTGGTGCTTTATAGCGTAAACTTACCCGAATGCAAAGGAATTTTTTGTAAATCGTAAAAATTTTTTATTTACCGGCTTCAGGCCGTAGGATTGCGTTGAGGGCAAGCGGTTATAAAACCGAAATAAATGAAAGTGTTAATTTTTAATATTTTCCAGAAATAAACCAACTTTCTGCTGGAGCATTTCGGATTGCTTCGAAAGTTCCTGGGCGGCATTAAGCACTTCCTTGGCCACATGCCCGGCTTCGGATGCGCCGACGTTAATATTCGTGATGTTCCCGGTAATATTCCTGACACCCTGCGAGGCCTGCTGCATATTGAGCGAGATATTGCCCGTGGCGGCCGACTGCTGCTCTACTGCGGATGCAATGCCGGAAGAATATTGATTCACGTTGCTGATATCCTCACGGATGGAGCGAAGCACCTGCACCACTTCCTGCGAAGCCTGCTGAACGTTGGCAATTTGCCTGGCAATTTCTTCGGTGGCCTTAGTGGTTTGACCGGCAAGATTTTTAACTTCCGATGCAACAACGGCAAAACCCTTACCTGCATCCCCGGCGCGGGCCGACTCAATAGTGGCATTGAGCGCCAGCAGGTTGATCTGTCCGGCAATATTCTGAATCAGTTCCAATATGCCGCTGATCTGAGCGACGGCATTGGCGAGCACCTGGGTGGTTTTATCGGCCTGGCTTGCGCGAGCAACGGTCTCATTGACCAGGGAACCGGATTTGCTGACCTGAGAGGCAATTTCCTTGATAGAGGAAGACATCTGTTCCACCGCAGCCGACACGTTTTGTACGTTGCCGGAAGTCTGCTGCGATGCATTGCTTGCGGTCTCGGATTGTTCTGTAACGGTGGCGACGATCATCTGCATGTTCTCGGCAGTTTGATAAAGCTCTGTGGCAGCGCTGGCAGTCGTGGTGATGATGCTTTGCACGCCGGATTCGAAATCTTCGGCCAGCTTGCGCATCATGGTTTTGCGATCCTGCTCGGTTTGGGTTTTCGCACGTTCCTGCTCGGCACGCATACGCCTGGTTTCTTTTCCCTGATCGCGGAAAACCAGAGCGGCTTTGGCAATATCGCCTACTTCGTCTTTGCGTGTAATACCTTCTATTTCCACGTCGAAATTGGCATTTGCAAGTTCGTCCAACACCTCAACCATATTGTTGATGGGCTTGGTGATTCCGATACGGGTAAGCAGAATTGCCAGCAGAGCAACGCCCAGCAGTCCGCCCAGAACAAAAATATAAGTATTGCGAATCGTGCTGTTCGTCACTTCCATGGCGTCATTGGACGCTTTGTCACTGATTTTGAGGAGCTTATTATTCAGCGCCGAGATATCCACCATCACATCGTGAAGCGCGGGATCGCATTGCTCGTGCATCTGCGTCATCGCTTTTTTAGTGTCGTCCGGATTAGGGGAGGCGGCTAACCGTATCACTTCGCTGCATGGGCCGGTCATTGCAGCATCAAACTTAGCTTCAATAGCCGCAAACGTCTCCTTCTGCGCAGGCATGCCCTTCACGGCATCCTTGAACTTCTTTTTGAAAAACTGTTGAGAATCGCTGATTTCCTTGGAAGCCTTCTGGTCTTCGTCCGGGGTCGTTTCCGTGATCAGCCGGTAGATCGAACGGTCCACATACACCAGATCGCGGTTGGCACGGGCAATGGAGATGCTTGCCCAGGATGGTCCATCCAGAAGATTGCCGTAAGTATCGTCAATATAGCGCATCTTCGTCGTGGCAAAGAATGTGGCGCCAAGCGCAACGAGGGCCATAAGCCCCAAAAGTGCCAGAATCTTCGTCAATATCTTAAAATGTGCCAGCTTAACCATAAACTTCCTATTGTATTGACGATGCTCCGCGCATCAGCGGCAGAATTACCTGCCTCCTGCGCCGGCGCAGTCGGGATCGGTGCTGCCCGGAGTGCAGTCATCCGACCGCCCCCCGCGCGCTTCCGCAACGGTAACGGTAAAGACGGTAGCCAGAAGAACTAAAAGAGTAATAATCTTGCGCACGCTAAGCCTCCATGAATTTTTGCACCTATGCCTTAAGTATATCACAAGCCGAACACGTGTCCGATCTCAAAGTGAATGCCGACGACAAGATCGTTCTTAAGCGTCGGGTCCATGTTCGGATCGATGAAATACTGCACGTCCGGCTGCACCGTTAACCAGTCACATATCTGTGCGCGATAGGTGGCTTCGAAATTGCTTTCGTAATTTTCCACGCCAAGACCCTGCACGGTCTGGCTGTGCTTGTAGGCATTGCTGGTGCCGGAGGTGCTGAATGCGATACCTGCCCGGTCATCCGGGCGGACGGCAAACGGTCCCGTATAGGTCAGGCCCAGATTGATCGTGCGGTTTGCCTGGTTGACGGAGGAATCCGACCAGCCGATCGTGGTGAATGCGTCAATGCCGCGGCCTTCGCCCTGATCGAAAATGCGGGTTGCACCGCCGACATAGCCACCGGAATTGCCGAACTTCTCTTCAACGGAACCATCCGCTGCTGTCGTATCCAGATCGTCAAACTTGCCGGTATAGCCCCAGTAGCCTGCCATCAGTTTCGTGCGGTTCGTCGTGCGGTAATCGACTTCGCCGATCATGAACGCGCCGTAATTGCGGTTGAAATTGATGGTGGTGACTTTCGGATATTTGGGGCTGTCAGGTATGCCGTCCGCAATAGCAGCCTGTACGCTCCAGTTCTTGTCGAACGTATGCCAGTAACGAGCGGCAAGCGCCGTACTGGGATAGGTAGAAACACGGTCTTCCGACTGGTCGAGCGTGGAGGTCCATGCATAAGAACCGCCCATGAACAGACCCATCGGCTTGGTGTTTCCGAAAGCAGTCTGCAAATCGTAAATGCCGAGCACGAAACCATCCTGCGTGCCGATTTCCTGCTTATAATAAGCCTGATAAAGGCGAACCATCTCTGTACCGCCCGTATCGATCAGGCTCTGATCGATATAACCGCCAACATAGTTGGCATCGAGGGATTTGGCCGTATTATAAAAACCAGCCACCTGAAAGCTTGCGCCTTTCCAGCCGAATGCCCTGTCAGCATCCACGTTCATCGCAGCATAGACGTTCTGCATATAAACATTGCCGGTTTTATGGGAACCGTCATTGTGCCATTCTTCACCCGTATACATCAGGTGCAGGCGGTAAGGGGAGGAGTTTTCCTGTCCGGCGGCGGCGCTATCTGCGGCTGCCTGCGCATGCAGGGTGGGGCCGCTTTGCACCGGTGCGGTATCATCTGCTGCTGCGGCTTGTGACAGAGTAGCGGCCGCTACAAGCGCTGTTGTAAAAAGCAGAGCGGAAAAGCAGGTTCCCCTGATACGCATATGAATCCCCTAAGTGATTAACGAATAAACCCGTTTAATATCACATCATAGGGTTAATAAATGGTAAAAATAAAGTGAGCCTTCGGCAGAAATTAACAAAAATAGCCAAAGTGTTTTTTCAGCCACAGATAGGATTGTTAAGATATAAATAGGACCGTCCCTCCGTCTTGATTGACGAAGGAACGGTAAAATGAGGCCTACTGCAGCTTTCCGCCTTCTTTTGCGCAATCGCCTTTAGCCACGAACTTCCAGTCGCTGGGATCGTTATCTTTGGTGGACTGGCCGGCGCAGGAATGCGAGTGACTTGCACTCTTACAGTCATTCTTGCCTGCTTTAGCGATGCCGTAGCATTTTTCTTTCTGGGCGGTCATGGCAGGAGCATCTGCCAGAGCAGAAGCAGCAACGCCGGAAGCGGCGAGAGCGGCAATAGCGGCGGTGATAAGGGCTTTGTTCATAAAATCTCCATTAGGTTAGGGTGGTGAATCCGGAAGCGGACTCACTAGGTAGATTCGTAGGATTTACGAAGATAGTTACATAAAAAATAAAAAGCCATCGCCAAGACATTCCCAAGCCTTTCTTGGGTACGTGGAGGAGTTCTATACGATGACACACGGCGCGAAGTATCTTGCGCAGTAAAGCCAGCAGGCTGAACCCTACAGTTGCTGAAGGCGTCAGGAGCGATTCAATACCCTCCTATCCTCCGATCACTTCCTTCACCTTGCTGGCTAGCTGCTTCAGCGTGAAGGGTTTGGGGAGGAAATTGAACTGCCGTTCGCTGCCGTAATTTTTGACAAACACGTCTTCAGCATAGCCGGAGATGAAAATCACCTTCACGCGCGGGAATTTCGGCGCGACGGTTTCAATCATCGTCGGCCCGTTAATGCCGGGCATGATGACGTCGGTAATGATGACGTCCACATCGTTGCCCTGTTCTTCCATAACCTCGATCGCCATTTCCCCGCAATCGGCTTCCAGAACTGTATAGCCTTTATTGCGTAAGGCACGCGCTGCGAATGCACGCACCGGCGTTTCATCTTCCACCAGCAGCAATGTGCCGCGTCCCGTCAGATCGTCGGTCGCAGCGCGTTCGGCATGCTCGACGGCAGGACGCACTTCTTCCGCCTGATAGCGCTTGAAGAAGATGCTGAAGGTCGTGCCTTCGCCTTCCTGGCTTTTGACATAGATATAGCCGCCGGTCTGCTTGATGATGCCGTAAACGGTCGCAAGGCCAAGCCCTGTGCCGGAGCCCACTTCCTTCGTGGAAAAGAACGGCTCGAAAATCTTCTGCAGGAGCTGGCGGGGAATGCCGGTCCCGGTGTCGATCACCTCGACCAGCACATACTCACCATCGGCAATGGCCTCATCCTCCGTAGGGGAAATCAGGTCGCGGCTGATGCGGTGTCGGCTGTCCACCGTCACATGGCTGGTCTGGATCGTGAGCCTTCCGCCCTTATGCATGGCGTCGCGTGCATTGACGGCGAGGTTGATAAACACCTGTTCCAACTGGCCCTGATCGGCCTTGACCATGCCCAGATCGCGGCCATGCGTCATCTTGAGCTCGATATTCTCACCGATCAGGCGGCGCACCAGGTTGGAAAGCTCGGCCAGCACGTCGGTAATGTCGAGCATCTTGGGCTGAAGCGTCTGGCGGCGCGAAAATGCGAGCAGCTGGCGCACAAGGTTGGCAGCGCGGTTGGCATTCTGCTTGATCTGCATGATATCGGCGAATGACTGGTCGCCCGCAGGGTGGCGCATCAGCAGCAGATCGCAGAAGCCGATCATGGCGGTCAGCAGGTTATTGAAGTCATGCGCGATACCGCCCGCGAGCTGGCCGACTGCCTGCATTTTCTGGGAGTGGGTGAATCGCTGCTCCAGATTCTTCTGTTCCGTGGTGTCGATAAGATGAACCAGAATCTCGCTGCGTCCTTCGCCGAGGCTGCGAATATAGAGCGAGGCCGTGATGAGCTCGTCGGTATTGAGCGTCACCTCCATCGGATGCTGATCGGGAGCCGCACCGGACGCCGCCGCGGCGATGCGCTGCATGGCATCGGTCCGGCAGGTGTCATGGAATACATTGGCGAACGGCCAGCCCGGTGCAATTGGCTGAATACGTGCAAGCCCATGCAGCAGGCTGTTGCTGTGAGCTACAGTGCCATCCGCATTCAGTATGGCAGTGGCAAGCGGGGAGGCGGTTACGAAATCGGCGAGGCTCAGCATGGAATGCTCTGACATATGGGCTTATCGGTTACGGTTGTTGCAGGTCGACAGTTGCGCTGATGCCAAGCGTTTTACCTGCAGCCATCAGCACCTTCTGATGCAGCCTGGCGGCAAGCAGCGTAAGATCTTTTTTGCGCAGCACGACTTCGCCCTGATAGTCTTCCAACAGCATCACGCCGGTATCGTTATGGCCGTATTGGTGGAATATCTGCCGGATCGGAAGCTTTGCCGCAGCAATCTCGCCGTAACCATACCCGAGCCACTGCTCGAATGTTTCATTGATGCTGACGATCCTGCCGACACTGTCAGCCACGAGCAGCCATTGCGGCAGGGTGGAGACGGCATGAGCGAGCGTCTGGGCTACATACTGCAGGTCCTGGTTACCTTCGTTGGATTTAACTTCGGAACGCTTCTCAATATAATTGCGACCGCGGATAATGAAATAACCACGCGGGCGGGTAATGACGTCGATATTCATCACCGCCGTCACCGGCAGGTTTTCCCTATCCTTGAAGGAAAGAATGATATGATCGCTCTTGCCGCCCTTCAGCGAGTTCAGCACTTTCTGAGTGAGATCGGCCGGGGTTTCCATGAAGGCAAGCAGTTCCCACAATGTGCGGTCGCCGCTATCCATGAAAGCCGGGAAGGTTTTCTGGAATCCGGGATCGACATAGAAAATCATGCCTTCGGTATTAACGATAAAGCAGAAGCGCGTGCCGATCTGGGCGGCGGAAGCAAGCATCGCGGTCTGGAATTCCGTCACGAGGATTAGACGGCGGAACCGGTTGATAAAATAAAAGGTGAGCCCGCAGAGTGCGCTGATGCTGAGCAGCAGCACGGTCAGGAAGATAGCGTTAACGGAAGTGTCATTCGTGAGGTAAGCGGTAAAGCAGATGAGATCGAACGCGGCCAGAAAGATGATAACGATAAAGAGAGTGCGGGGAACCCGGTTGCGCACCACAAAACCGGTGCCTTCGAAATTATTCAGAATATTATCGCTGAAGCGGAATGCCATATCGGTTTCTCAAGACGTTATTTGAATCTTCCTTTAAGACGATAAACATAACTTATGATTTCCGCTACTGCTTTATAATGTTCGGCGGGAATTTCTTTGTCAATATCAACGGTTGCATACAACGCTTGGGCGAGCGGCGGGTTTTCCACCAGCGGAATGCCGTGTTCCTTCGCGATCTCTCGGATCTTAAGCGCGATATTGTCCAGACCCTTGGCGACCACGGTAGGTGCGCGCATATTCGTCTGGTCGTATTTCAGCGCAATCGAATAGTGGGTCGGGTTCGTGATGATCACGTCTGCGGTCGGAACGGCGGCCATCATGCGCTTGCGTGAGCGCTCCACGCGAATCTGGCGAATGCGCTGCTTGACCTGCGGATCACCTTCCTGCTGGCGGTATTCGTCTTTGATTTCCTGCTTGGACATGCGCAGGGATTTCATGAACTCATAACGCTGGTACAGATAATCAAATACGGTGATGATGAACATCACGATGCAGATGCCGATCATCATGCGCTTAGCGGTCGTGAAGAGAAAGGCGAGCGTGCCGAAAGTGTTGACGTCCGGCAGCTGCTTGATATGCGGCAGGTAAGGAACTACGCCATAATAAGCGACTGCGCCGACCACGATGAGCTTGATGACGCCTTTGCCGAACTCCGCCAGCGAGCGCGTGGAGAATAGCCGCTCGATGCCTTTGAGCGGGGAAATCTTTTCGAACTTCGGAATAATCGGCTCTACGGAAAATACAAACCGGTTCTGCACGGCGCTGGAAAAGATGATGGCGCAGATGAAGGCGACGAACGGTACGAACAGCACGGCGGCGCAAAGCCACAACGCCTGTTTGAACAGGATGCCCAGCGAATTCGTGTCGAACAGGAAGCTTTCAGGACGCTCGATAAAGACGGAGAGCGATGTCTGTACTTTGTGGAAGGAACCGGGCAGCATCCAGCCCAGCAGCAGCGTGAAGGTAAAGAGAATAAAGAAACTTGTGGCCTCTCGTGACGTGACGGTTTGCCCTCGCTCCGCGGCTTCTTCCAGCCTTTTTCGGGTAGGCTCTTCGGTTTTTTGTGACTCGTCCTGTTCGTCAGCCATAAAAACAATCGTAGGTTAATAACATTGCGAGGGCACGCGGAGGAGCTCTTGCGACGACCCCGCAGGGGAATCCGGGCAGAGCCCGGATGGGGGCGGCGCGCCCCCCATAATCTAAAGATACCCTAAAATAGACATAATCTTCTCACGGTAAAAATCCATATAAAACAGCATCAGGGCGCTGAACGCCGTGATCAGTATGAAAAAGCCGATCAGCACCTGCGGAGCAGTGATGAGAAAGAATATCTGTACCGTCGGCATGAGTCGCGCCAGGATGCCTGCACCCAGAAACAGTAGCGTACCAGCAATGATCAGCGGCGCGGAAAGCTGCACGGCCATGGTGAAGCTCTGGGAGGTGAGGCGGACGATAGTGCCTACGAAATCATTAAGCGGGGGGAAATGCCCCGGCACGAACACCACATAACTTTCCACCACAGCGCGCAGCATCAGGTAATGCAGGCCCATCCCGAATATCATAACGAGCGTTACCAGGCTGAGAAAATTGCCGATAATGGGGCCCTGGCTGCGCTGGTTGGGATCGAAGACTACGGCGGAAGAGACCCCCGCCTGCATGGCGATGATCGAGCCTGCTATATGCATGACCGAAATAAGAATCTTGCACAGGCTGCCGATAAAGATACCGACCAGTACCTCGTTGGCAATGAGCAGCGCCAGTATGATGGAAGAGGAGGGGAGCGGAGGCATTTTGTTCCCCAGCGCAGGCGTGAGTATAAGGCAGATCAGCAGCGCGAAACACAGGCGTATATTGACCGGTACATAGCTCTCCCCGAAGCCGGGCAGTGCCATGATGCCGCTGCCGACACGGCAGAAGATCAGCAGGAAGGCAAATATCTGCGAAACGAGAAAATGCTCAAGCATGTTATTTTCTCCGGCTTACACTGCACCGTACGGCGCGGATCATTCGTCGCTGCCATGGCCGATATCCACGATATGCCCGTACAGCATCGTGTTGAAATCGGTCATCGTGCTAAGCATGAACGGCATCAGGAAGATCAGCGATACGAAAATAATGAATATCTTGGGCACGAAGGTCAGGGTTTGTTCCTGGATCTGCGTGAGCGCCTGGAACAGGGAAATGATAAGGCCCACCACAAGCGAGATCACCATCAGCGGCATCGCCACCTTGAAAAACACGATCAGCGCCTGACGGCCTATTTCCATGATTGTCATCTGGTCCATGGTGGCAGTATAGGGGGACTGGCGGCAAATGACAAGCCATGCGTGGATAGCCAAACAGTGAGCCTAAAGCGTATTATAAAAGCCTATCTGGCAATATCATCGCGACCTTGGGAGGTGGTTTTTCCCACCCACGATCCCGGATTTTCAACTGTACCGCCGCTTGTTTTTTCGTGTTGAGGAATCACGGCATTCGAGCAGTACACATTTTTAAAGAAAGGGAACTCGTCGTGCAGCCACTGATTGGCAGCGCTATGCAATTTCTCATAATAACCGCGTTGGGCTGCTGATTCTGTTGTCCAGAAACTCATATCAACATCGTATTTAATGGTTTCGGGAGTCAATTCTGTCCGCTCGCCAATAGGGTATAAATACATGAAGCCTATATATTCATCCTGGCTGTTGTAAACAGAATAGGCAAATGCCCGGTTATCTCTAAACTCATTACGATGCCGTGTTGCATCCAGTTGATTATCTTCAAGGCTCGTTATTCCTTCCGGCCATGTTCCGCCGCGAGTGCGGCGAATAAATTCATAATTAGAATTGATGGCTTCCAGGTCGGGATTGACATGCTCTATACTAAATGGAACAGCCTTGAGATCTTCAAAATGAAGTGTCTCGGGAGCATGAAATCCTTCTGGAACGACCAGTTCTTTCCGCTGGGGATTGGAGGTGGGAACAGAGGACATGCTAATCCTTGGGTGATATTGGTGCTCTCACGTCACAGTACAGCAAATACGGTTAAGGAGGCAAATTTTTGTTAGGGGGCAGGCACAGTCAGTGTGTGATTATTCACTTCGCTCTACTTTTCCGCTCTCTACCAGGAAATATTGTGCTTCCAATCCGTCGAATACATTACGGTCCGTGCCGGTAAGCCAGCTTTGCGCGCCGATGGCAGTGAGCTCGGCAAACAACGCTTCCCGGCGGGAAATATCGAGATGGGTTGCCACTTCGTCCAGCAGCAGCACGGGCACATGGCCGTGCCAGAGTGCACCTGCGCGTGCCTGTGCAAGGATAATGGAAATAAGCACGGCTTTCTGCTCGCCTGTGGAGCAAAGTTCGGCTGCCATTTGCTTGCCCATATGCAGCACATCCACTTGCGTGCGGTGAATCCCTATCAGGCAGCGCCCGGCGCCAGCATCCTGCGCGCGATTCATTCTCAGCAATTCTTTCAGCTGCTCTTCAGCCGCAAGTGCAGGCCCTTGCGCAAGCAGGGTTTCGGTCTCTCCGCTTAAGGCGATATGCGCTTTGGGAAAGGGGCTTGTACTTAACTGCATCGCATTGTTGAGATGATCGATCGTATGGCTGCGCGCTACGGCAATGGCAACGGCATTTTCGGCCATCTTCTGCTCGAGCGCGGCAAACCAGTAGCCATCGGAATTGCCATTCTGCAGCAGGCGGTTCCGCTCCCGCATGACCTGCTCGTACGCATTGACGCGCGCAGCATGCTCGCTGTCGAAACTGAAAACAAGCCGGTCGATGAAGCGGCGGCGCTCGGAATTGCCTTCGATGAAGAGATTATCCATCTGCGGCGTAAGCCACAATACGGCGAGAATCTGGCCTAAGTCTGTCTGCGCGCGCGCCATTTTGCCGTCAATCTTCACGATCCGTTTGTCCGTATCTGCTTCCCGGCCCGTACCGACGCTGACTTCGCCTTGCTCGCCGGTGAGTTCCGCCGCAATCGCCCAAGGGGCAGGGCTACCTGCCTTATCCATATCTGTAATCTTGGCGCGCCGTATACCACGCCCGGGAGTGAGCAGGGAAATCGCTTCCAGTATATTGGTCTTGCCCGCGCCGTTCGCCCCCAGCAGGACAATCGGGGCAGGGCTGACCTCCAGCCGCGCATACGCATAATTGCGGAAATTGGAAAGGGCCAGGGTCTGGAGGTGAAGAATATGCATTATAAGGCAGAATCAATACCTGACTGCATCCGGGAAGTTAAGGATAAAATGAAGTAGTAGAATATTAACGCCGCGGAGGTAAGGAACTTCGTGAACCGAAACGCTGCGTAAATCCGGAACGTTCAGCCTGTTGGCCAATAGAAAGGGATTCCTCCATCAGGATTTGAGCATAAGCAGGGTCACGTATAGCGGCTTCTGCAAGTGTACCGCGCAGTGGGCCAGCGCCAGTAGGGCGTATATTGGGGAAGGTTTCCGTGATAAAGGCCGAAGTCCGTTCGGATAATGAATTCTGCAACTGCTCCAGCATGCGCGTTTGCTTACGTGGCCGCCCTTCCGTCGTTACCTGCCCTACCGCAGCGATAATGGCATCAATCGCTTTAGCTAATGGCGGATCGATATGGTCCACGGTAAGCAAACATATATGATGAATTGCATTGGTTCTTTGTTCGGGAGTGCGGGCATGGAGGACGCTACTCGCCAGTGCTTTCTGATTTTTCTGTATCCACTCTTTTGCCTTGCCGAAATCATGGGACATTAATCTGCCGCCATATGCCTGACCGTACCAATCCACCGCGGACCAGACGGAATAACGGCTGATAGTTTCCGCCAATACGGAATCTTCTTCACCTAACCTTATGAGTTCTATGGGAGGTTCAAATGCTTCGAAGTGATCTGGCAGATTATCCATACTAAGCCATGTGAGAATTCACTGGCTTAAGTAAAACATATTCAGGTTAACAAGTTGTTAACAAATCACACGCGCATCGGCATGACGACATACAAAGCGCTCACATCCGCCGTGTCGCGCACGAGCGCCGGGGAGGTGCTGTCCGCCAGCACGAACTGGGCGATATCGCCTTCGATCTGGCCCATCATTTCCAGCAGATAGCGGGAGTTGAAGCCGATTTCGACCGGATCAGCGGCGTAGGTGACGTCCACTTCCTCGTTCGCCGTGCCATGTTCGGGGCTGTCAGCGGAGAGGGTGAGCTTGCCCTGGTTGATGGCAAGCCTGATACCGCGGGTCTTTTCCGAAGCGATAGTAGAAACGCGGTCCACGGCTTTGGTGAAGGCACGGCCTTCCACTTCCATGATCTTGTCGTTACCGGTAGGAATAACGCGCTCATAATCCGGGAATGTGCCGTCGATCAGCTTGGACACCAGCACAGCATTGCCGCAGGTGAAGCGGATCTTGCTTTCCGAAAGGGCGATATCCACGTGCGGAACGCCGTCTTCCAGCAGTTTCTTGATTTCGCCGATAGCCTTGCGCGGGATGATGACGCCCGGCATGCCGGATGCGCCTGCGGGCAGGGCGATTTCGATGCGGGCGAGCCTGTGGCCGTCGGTTGCGACACTGCGCAGTACGCCGATGCCCTGGGTTTCAGCGGCATGAAGGTAAATCCCGTTCAGGTAGTAGCGGGTTTCTTCCGTGGAAACCGCGAAGCGGGTCTTGTCGATGAGTGCCGTGCATTCTGCTGCGGTGATACGGAAACTGTGCGGCATATCGCCTTCCGTCATGACCGGGAAATCTTCCACCGGCAGCGTGGCGAGCGAGAAACGGGAGGAGTTGGCGCGGATGATGAGCTTGGAAGCGTCATCCGCACGGGTGATTTCAACCTGTGCGCCGTCCGGCAGCTTACGCACGATGTCATAGAATGTCTGGGCGGGAACCGTGGTATGGCCCGGTTCAGCGACCGTGGCGGCGACCTTCTCTACAACGGCGATGTCCATGTCAGTTGCCGTCAGGTGGAGCGTGTCCCCTGCAGCTTCGATCTTGACATTTGAGAGAATTGGTATAGTGCCTCTGCGTTCAACGACCGACTGTACATGTCCGAGGGCTTTGAGGAGGTTCGCGCGTTCAATGACTATTTTCATATAGGGTTTTCTGCGAGTGTATGATATTCAGCGGAAAACATATAATAGAAAGTAGCCGGTGGCAAGCGGCAAGATAAGAGAGCGGTTGTAAGAAAAACTTGCAGCCTCTCGTGGATACGCGAAGGGGGAGAATCCCCCAAAAAATATGGGACAAGAAGCGAGGCCAGCAGGCTGAGCCTCTTCAGTCGCCGAAGGCGTCAGGTTCATCGCGTAGGCCAGAAGGCCGAAGCGGGAACGATAAAGAAGGAGACTAAACTATGACCAAACCATTTACGATCGGCCTGATCCAGATGCGCATGAGCGAAGATCCGGCGGCGAATCTGGCGCATGCGTGCGACATGCTGGAAAAAGCAGCCAAGCAGGGCGTGCAGGTGGCTTGCCTGCCGGAACTGTTCCGCTCGCCTTATTTCTGCAAGATTGAAGACGCTTCCATATTCGACCTCGCCGAGCCGATCCCGTGCGATACGACGCGCACGCTCGCCAATGTCGCGAAGAAAAATGGACTTGTGGTTATCGCCTCACTGTTCGAGCGCCGCACGGCTGGTATCTATCACAATACGACCGTCGTGTTCGACGCTGACGGGGAGCAGGCTGGTGTATACCGCAAAATGCATATCCCCGATGACCCGCTTTATTATGAAAAATATTATTTCACACCCGGCGATCTTGGTTTCAAAGCGTTCGATACGAAATTCGGCAAGCTCGGCCAGCTCGTCTGCTGGGACCAGTGGTACCCGGAAGCGGCACGCTTGACCGCAATGCAGGGAGCGCACGCGCTGTTCTATCCGACGGCGATCGGCTGGCATCCGGGTGAAAAAGCGGAATTCGGTGTGGCACAAGCAGATGCATGGGAAACCGTGCAGCGTGGCCATGCCATCGCCAACGGCATCTATGTTGCAGCCTGCAACCGCATCGGCCATGAGCCTTCGCCGAAAGGGCAGGGAGACGGAATCGAGTTCTTCGGTAACTCCTTCATCTGCGACCCGTTCGGTCGTATCCTCGCGAAGGCATCGTCCGATAAGGAAGAAATCATCACGGCTGTTTGCGACCCCGCGATTCAGGAATATACGCGCCGCAACTGGCCGTTCTTCCGCGACCGCAGGATTGACGCTTACGGCGGCATTACCGAGAGGTTCGGCAAATGACGTTCCGCATGCCTGCCGAGTGGGAAAAACAGGCAGCCGTGTGGCTGGCCTGGCCGCATAACCGTAACGACTGGCCGGGTAAGTTCGATGCTATCAAATGGGCCTATGCCGACATTATAGGTTATCTCACGCGGGAACTGCGCGTGCGGCTCGTGGTGAAGAATGCGAGCGAGCAGGAGAAAGCGCGCGTTGTGCTGGAAACGGCGAATGTGGATCTTGGCAAAGTGGATTTCATCATCGCCGTCACAAACCGCTCCTGGCTGCGCGACTCCGCCCCGACCTTTGTGTATGAAGGCAAGAAGCGCGTGCTGCTTGACTGGCGTTTTAATGCCTGGGCGAAATACGATAACTGGCGCAATGACGATAAGATTCCGTCCATCGTCGGCGATTTCCTGAAACTGCCTTGCGTGCAGCCCATGCATAAGGGAAAACGCGTGGTCATGGAAGGCGGCGCACTGGAAGTGAACGGCAAAGGCCTGCTGCTCACGACGGAAGAATGCCTGCTCAGTGACATCCAATGCCGTAACCCCGGCTTCACACGCGAAGATTACGAACAGGTCTTTGCAAAATATATGGGCATCTCGAACGCGATCTGGCTTGGTAACGGCATTGCCGGGGACGACACGCATGGACATATCGACGATCTTGCACGCTTCGTGAATGCGGATACGGTCGTAACCGTGATGGAAAAGGATAAGAACGATCCGAATCATACTCCGCTGAAGGATAACGCAAAGCGGCTGAAAAAAGCTGGGCTGAACGTGATCGAACTGCCGATGCCGCGCAAAATCATGTTTGAGGATTACCGTTTACCTGCAAGCTATGCGAACTTCATCATTGCGAACGGAATTGTGCTCATGCCGACCTTCAACGACCCGAACGACCGCGTGGCATTGAATATCCTTGCCGAAGCCTTCCCGAAACATGATGTCATCGGCATCCATTGCGGTGATTTTATTCTGGGGCTCGGCACCATCCACTGCGCCAGCCAGCAGGAGATTGTCTAGTTGGATTGCTCCCGCTTCGGCCTGCTGGCCTTCGCGATGAGCCTAACGCCTTCGGCGACTAAAGGACTCAGCCTTCTGGCTTCGCTCTGAGCATCGTGGCGAGGGTACGCGGAGGAGTCTATACGACGACCCCGCACGTAAGCGCGAGGGGGTAAGCGTAAGCGAAGGGGGAATGCTTATTCCCCCTTACAAAATCTCTAAGCGGCCACTTTAAACTGCAACTTGGCAAGCCTCGCGTAAAGCGGACTTTTTGCAAGTAACTCTTCATGCTTGCCGATGGCTTCCAGCTTGCCTTCGTTGATAACAGCGATGCGGGATGCATTCTGCACAGTGGAAAGGCGGTGGGCGATGACGAGTGTCGTACGGCCCTGCATGAGCCGCTCCAGCGCCTGCTGCACTTTATGTTCATTTTCGGAATCGAGCGCACTCGTGGCCTCGTCCAGCAACAGAATGCGCGGGTTGCGGATCATCGCGCGGGCAATGGCGATACGTTGTTTCTGGCCGCCGGAAAGCCGTACACCTTTTTCACCCAGATGCGTATCCAACCCGTCCGGCAGTTTTTCCAGAAAATCTATTGCGCCTGCGCCAGCGGCCGCGGCAATGACGTCTTTCGTCGGAGCATCCTGCTTGCCACAGCGTATATTATCCCACGCATTGGCGGAAAAGATAACCGGGTCCTGCGGTACGATGGCGATATGCGAACGCAGGTCGGTAAATTTCGTATCGCGAATATCGACGCCGTCAATCGTAATGCGTCCGCTTGCAGGGTCATAAAAGCGCAGCAAAAGCTGGAAGAGCGTGGTCTTGCCTGCGCCGCTCGGGCCAACAAGTGCAATCGTTTCACCAGGCTCGATGGTCAGGGAAAGCTTCTCGATAGCGGGTTTGTCCGGTCGGGAAGGGTAATGGAAGATAACATCTTCAAAATTTATCTCACCGCGTAAAGGTTTCGGCAGTGCGACCGGATTTGCTGATTCCACAATGTCTGATTGGTAAGAGAGCAATTCCATAAGGCGCTCTGTTGCCCCTGCCGCGCGCTGCAACTCGCCCACTACGTCACTGATCGCGCCGGCGGAAGAAGCAACAATAATGGAATAGAAGATAAACTCCGTGAGTTCGCCGGAAGACATATGATGCTGCATCACGCTGCGCCCGCCGATCCACAGCACCGTCATGATCGCGCCGAACACCAGCGCAATGACAAGGGCGGTAAGCATAGCGCGTACACGGATGCGCGAAAGCGCGGCATTCATGGAGATATCCACCTGCTTCACAAAGCGTTTGCTCTCATATTCTTCCAGCGCGAAAGCCTGAATCGTGCGGATGCCAGCGAGGGTTTCCTCTGCATGCGAGCTGAGATCGGCTACCTTACCCTGCGTTACGCGCGATAATCTGCGCACCTGCCTGCCGATGACCACGATCGGGAAGATCACCAGCGGAACGATCAATGCGACATAGCCGGAAAGGCGCGGGCTGCTATGCAGCATCATTGCCGCGCCGCCGAAAAACAGGATTAGGTTGCGAAGCGCCACAGAAACCGTGCTGCCTACCACGCTTTGCAGTAACGTCGTATCCGTTGTGATGCGCGAAAGCAGTTCGCCAGTGCGGGCCGTTTCAAAGAACGCCGTATGCAGTCGCAGCAGACGGCTATAAACGTCACGGCGAAGATCGGCCACCACCTTTTCCCCGATCCAGGAAACGAGATAGTAACGTGCGTAAGTCGCGACCGCGAGCCCCAGCGTCAGGCCGATGAACATCAGGAAAGAGCGGTCAAGCAGATGCACGTCATTGCGGCTGATACCGTAATCGATCAGGTATTTAATGGCACCGCCAAGCCCCAGAACGACCGAAGAACTGAACACCAGCGCTATGAGCGCGCCGATTAGCTGGGTTTTATAGGGGCGCAAATATGTATTAAGACGCTGAAGGCTTGAAAGCTTGCCCTTTTCCCCAAGCGTATCCTTCTCTTTCATTGCTCGTCATCCAGCAGGGTTTCGAGATCGGCTTTCAGCAGCGTGTCCAGCCGTCGCCCGTCCTGCAATACCCAGCTCTGGTCTTCTTCGTCATAATCGAAGCGAAGCCCTCCGCTCAAAGGAGAGGAAAGCCAGATCTGTCGCGTAGGAATCTGGCGGTTCAGCACGAACTGCTTGCCCGAAGGCAGCTCAATTGAAAGCATGCCGCTGGTTTGCTCCACCTCCAGCAAATCCTCAGCATCCAGCGCCTCGACCATGCCGCACAAGCGGTTGAGTGTGGCTTCTGCAAGCGTCACAAAAGTGGTTTCGGATAGGGTCATACACGTTCCTTGTATAAAGATGAATATGGGCGTATATAAACTGCGGCGCCATTATTCACTATATTCTGCCTAAAAAAGATTTATACATAATCGCCGCAAATGTGAATATACTTAAGCAATTTTTTGGGTTTCTTAAGTATATTCTTGATTTTGAAGAGTTATACAAGTGTTTGATTTTCTAAAAGGCAAATCCGGCAAGAAGAAATCCCCGTCTCGCGGCCGGGGCGAGCCCAGGTTTTTCAGTGATATCGACGATAATTCCGGTGGCCGCCCCCTGGCAGGGCCGGCAGCGCAAGGCAGAAGCGTTGCAAAGAAGAAAAAGCCCGCTCGCGGCAAGGGGCGGACACCGGCGAAAGAATTTTTTGTCTGGCTGTTCTGGTTCTGTTTTCGCATCGGACTGGCCGCAGGCGTTATCATGGCGATATTCCTCAGCTTCTTATACCTGAACCTGCCCGATATCAGCACACTGTCGCAGTTCAAGAAGAAACCGAGCATCATCGTCAAGGCGGAAGATGGCGCGGTACTGGGCGCTTACGGTGACGTATACGGCGATTACGTGCCATACGACCAGTTGCCCCAGAACCTGATAAATGCCGTTATGGCAACCGAAGACCGCAATTTCTTCCATCATTTCGGCATCGACCCGCTGGGGATGCTGCGCGCGACTTATGTGAATATGAAGGCGCGCCGCGTCGTGCAGGGTGGCAGCACGATCACGCAGCAGGTGGCCAAGAACGTCTTTCTGACGCCGGAGCGTACCTTCAAGCGCAAACTTGAAGAAATGATGCTCGCGATCGAACTTGAGCGCCGCTACAGCAAGCAGGAAATCATGACGATTTACCTGAACCGCGTCTATATGGGCGCGGCCAATTACGGGGTGGATTCGGCATCGCGCCGTTATTTCGGCCATTCCGTGCGTGAAACGAACCTGTCGGAAGATGCAATTCTCGTGGGACTGCTGAAAGCGCCGACGCGTTACGCGCCGACAAACAATCCGGACCTCTCGGAAAAACGTGCGACCCAGGTGCTGCTGAATATGCAGGATGCGGGCTATCTGACGGATGAGCAGGTCAAACAGGCCGAAGATAATTTCGGCGATGAAGATTCCAGCTACCGCGATCATCACCGTTTCGGCTCGTTCTATTTCAGCGATTATGTGGTCGGGCTATTGCCGGAATTCATTGGCGAGCAGCAGGACGATATTGTCGTCACCACGACGCTGAATCCGCAATGGCAGGATAATGCGGAAGACGCCATCAATACGATCATGGATGCAAGCGGTAAAAAGAAGAATGCATCTCAGGCGGCGCTGGTTTCCATGGCGCCGGACGGCGCGATCAAGGCAATGGTCGGCGGTCGCAATTACCGCGCCAGCCAGTTCAATCGTGTGACGCAGGCGCTGCGCCAGCCCGGTTCCTCATTCAAGCTGTTTGTCTATCTGGCGGGGCTTGAAGCGGGCTATACGCCGCAAAGCGAGATGGTGGATCAGCCTGTCAGTATCGGCAAATGGCATCCGAGGGATTACACCGGCAAATACCAGGGGAATATGACGCTGGAACATGCCTTTGCCGAATCTATCAACTCCATTGCCGTGCAGCTTTCCGAAGCGGTCGGGCGCGAGAAAGTGGTGGCCATGGCGCACAGGCTCGGCATCTCTTCGGAGATCGAGGCCGACCCGAGCATCGCGCTCGGTACTACGGAAGTGACGCTGCTGGATATGACGCGCGCCTACGCGCATCTGGCATCGAACGGCGTCAGCGTATTGCCTTATGCGATCAAACGCATCCAGACGACCGACGGCAGGCTGCTCTATGACCGCAATGCGGTTGCAGGCGGGGAAGTGCTGTCCCAGCCGGTTGTGCGCATGATGAACGATATGCTTGTAGCCGTGACGACGACGGGTACGGGCCGTGGCGCGCGCTTCGGCAGGATGATTGCGGGTAAAACCGGTACGACTTCCGATTATAAAGATGCATGGTTCATCGGTTTCACGCCGAATTTAGTGACGGGTGTGTGGGTCGGCAATGACGACTCCAAGCCGATGAAGAAGGTTTCAGGCGGCAGTCTGCCCGCTTCCATCTGGCGTGAATTTATGAGCGCTTCGCTGAAGAAAGAGCCCGTGATGGAAATTCCGATGCAGGGCGGCCCCGATTTGCTGAACCGCCTGCTGCCCTGGCTGAGCCCATCGCAGCCGTTGACGCCACCGGGTGCAGCAAATGCAGTGCCGCAGCCTACGCCGATGCCGCATCCTGCGCAGCAGCCCTCGCAACAGCCGCCTCAGTCCCAGCCTCAGGCACAGCCCGCGCAACCGCAGGATAACAGAGCGCCGGAAGACGAGCCGGTGCCGGAATATAACGCGCCGCAGTCGTTCTGGGATAAATTGCTGGGGAACTAACCAAGCCGGGAGGAGTTATGCAGATGGTAAGAAACATCATCCTCGTTGCACTATTCGCGCTGGCATTGTTGCATGAGCCGTGCCGTGCCGAACCGCCCGCCAGCCACACCGAAGGCGCGCTCGTAAGCAGCGCGGATACGATCCATGCCGGGCAGAAATTCACGGTGGCGCTCCACCTGAAAATGCAGCCGGGCTGGCACACCTATTGGAAGAATCCGGGCGATTCCGGCATGGCGCCGGAACTGAATTGGACACTGCCAAAGGGATTTACTGCCGGTGAGCCCCAATTCCCTGCGCCCACTCGCATGGAAGAAGCGGGCATGGTAGATTACGGCTATAATGACGAAGCCTGGCTCCTTGTGCCGATGACGGCGCCGCAGATATTAAGCGCCAATACGATTGCCATCTTCATGCTCAAAGCGCGCTGGCTCGTGTGCAAGGATGTCTGCATTCCCGATTCCGGTTCTTTCTCCCTGAGCCTGCCGGAAACACCCGTCATGGAAGATGTGCCGGGGAAGGATGCCCAGATCATTGCGGACGTGGCGCGCACTATTCCTGTGCCGTATGAAGGTGAGCCGCTGCAATATAGCGTGCAGGACAAACAGGTGCATATACGTGTGCCGCTGCAGGGCACGGAAACAGGTGCTGTCGATTCCGCTCAGTTCCTGCCGGAAACGCAAGGCTTCATTCCGAATAATGCGCCGCAGCAGGTGGATATTGCAGGCGGTGCTGTCTCTTTCAGCATCGCAGCGGAAAAAGGTACGCTGCCGGAGGACGTGCGCGGTCTCGTCTCGCTGGTGATGAAAAACGGCGAGCATAAGAACATAGCGATAAGCTTTAAACGCGGCGCAGCGGCACCAGTCGTACACAATACGGATGGCGTTTTAAGCGCGGTATTGTTTGCGCTGCTGGGCGGACTGATCCTGAACCTGATGCCTTGCGTGTTCCCCATCCTGGCGCTCAAAGCGCTGGCCGTAGCAAAGAAAGCGGAAAAGAATGCAACTCAGGTGCGGCTGCATGGCCTTGCCTATACGGCAGGCGTAATCTTAAGCTTCCTTGCACTGGCGGGCATACTCATTGCTGTGCGCGAAAGCGGCCGCGCTATTGGCTGGGGGTACCAGATGCAGTCGCCGGTCTTTGTGTTCGTGCTGGCGATTGTGTTCTTCCTCGTCGGGCTGAACCTGTCCGGCTTCTTTGAGTTGCCTTCACTGTTTGGCAATGTCGGGGGGTATGCGGCAGGCAAGCAAAGCCTGACAGGTAGCTTCATCACAGGAGTGCTGGCCGTTATGGTGGCTACACCCTGCACTGCACCGTTTATGGCGACTGCCGTAGGATTCGCGTTTACGCAACCGCTTCCGGTCATTATGACAATATTCACAGGCATGGGGGCGGGGCTCGCTATGCCGTTCCTACTGCTGAGCCTGTTTCCAAGGCTCGCGACATTATTGCCAAAGCCCGGCCTGTGGATGCTGACCTTCCGGCAGGCAACAGCATTTCCCATGTATCTGGGAGCGCTCTGGCTATTATGGGTATTAGGGCGTGAGGCAGGCTTAAGCGCAGTGTTCATGGCTTTGCTGATTAACGTATTCCTGACATTTGCCTTATGGCTGGGTAAGCTGGAAGCACGGTTTACCACGCTTCTGGGGCTGCTGGTCGGCATCGCGTCGCTGCTGCTGGTAATCGGATTTGCGCAAGTCTCCACGTCCGGCGGCAAGCCGAAAACGGAAGTGGAAAAATTTTCACCTGCGCATCTGGCAGAATTGCGTGGTGAAGGTAAGGCGGTGTTTGTGGATGCGACGGCGGACTGGTGCATCACCTGTAAAGTCAACGAAAGCGTGGCGCTCTCCTCGCGTAAAGTGCAGGAAGCGTTTGCAAAGCGGCAGATCGTGTATATGGTAGCGGACTGGACGAACGGGGATAAGGATATTACATCCTATCTGCAATCCTTCGGCAGGGCGGGTGTGCCGATTTATGTGTATTATCCCGCAGGCGGAAAAGAGCCGGTCGTGCTGCCGCAGGTGCTGACGGAATCAACAGTGATTGAGGCGATAAAATGAGCAATACGCATTTCGGGTTCAAGACGGTTGCCGAAGAGGAAAAATCTTCCCTCGTGCGCGACGTGTTCGACAGCGTTGCGTCGCGTTACGACATTATGAACGATGCGATGAGCTTCGGCGCACACCGCCTTTGGAAACGCGAGTTTGTCGGTATGGTGGATATGCGCCCTAACCTGCGTTGCCTGGATGTGGCGGGCGGCACGGGTGATATCGCGTTCCGGCTGTTGGATAAAGGCGCGGAAAGCGTAACGGTATGCGACATCAACGAGGCAATGCTGACCGAAGGCCGCGCACGCGCCGATAACGCAAACCGTCTGAAAGGCATCGAGTTCCTCTGCGCGGATGCGGAGAATCTTCCGCTGCCCGCAAGCAGCTTTAATCTCTATACGATTGCGTTCGGGATTCGTAACGTAACGCATATCGACAAAGTGCTAAGCGAGGCGCACCGTGTACTGGCGCCGGGCGGGCGGTTCATGTGCCTGGAATTCAGCCATGTCACGCATCCTCTACTCGCTAAAGCTTACGATGCCTATTCATTTGGCCTGATTCCAAAGATGGGCAAATTAATCGCAGGCAAGGCGGAACCGTACCAGTATCTCGTGGAAAGTATCCGCCGCTTCCCGACGCAAGGCACATTCTCGCAGATGATCCGCGAAGCAGGGTTCGAGCAGGTGCGCTATGTCAATCTCGCAGGCGGCGCGGTCGCTATTCATTCAGGGTATAAGATATAATGCTGTTCAGGACGATCAAAAATACTTCACGCCTGCTGGTGATTGTGCTGACGCTTGTGCGTCACAATGCACTGTTTATCTGGCGCGGCGAGCCAAGCTTTGAGAAGGGTAAACGTTTTGCGCGCGCGCTGGAACAGCTCGGGCCGACTTTCATCAAGCTCGGCCAGATCCTGTCTACGCGTTCGGACCTGATCGGACAGGACGTGGCGCTTGCACTTACGGAATTGCAGGACCGCGTGCCGCCATTCCCGAGCGCGCAGGTGCATCAGATCATTGAAGAGCAGCTGGGCAGGAAGACAGGCGAGCTGTTTGCTACATTCGACGATGCGCCGGCTGCGGCTGCTTCGATTGCGCAGGTACATTTTGCGACGCTACATGACGGGCAGGAGGTAGCTGTAAAGATCCTGCGTCCGAATATCGAGGAAGCATTCGCGCGCGATGTCTCGCTGCTCTACTGGATGGCCGATCTTGTGGAATATGGGTTTCCATCGCTGCTGCGCTTCAAGCTGGCGGAAGTCGCGCGTACTTTCGAGGATATGATCCGCTTCGAGCTGGATTTGCGCTTCGAGGCTGCTGCGGCTGTGGAGCTGAAAAATAATCTCAAAGGTCCCACGGATCTTTACGTGCCGAATATCCACTGGAACTATACAGGCCACCGCGTGCTGACAATCGAGCGCATCCGCGGCATCCCCATCAGCGACGTGGCGGCGTTGCAGGCCGCAGGTCACGATCCGGCGAAGCTCGTGGATATCGCCGCAGTCAGTTTCTTCAACCAGGTCTTCCGTGACGGCTATTTCCATGCGGATATGCATCCGGGCAATATGTTCGTGCTGCCAAACGGACGCATTGCGGTGGTGGATTTCGGCATTATGGGGCGTATCGACCAGAGGAGCCGCATCTATCTTGCCCAGATCCTGCACGGTTTCCTGACGGAAGATTACTATAACCTCGCAAAGGTGCATTTCGACGCGGGTTTTGTGCCGCCGCATAAATCCGTGGAAAGTTTCGCACTGGCGATGATGGCAATTACCAAGCCGATTATCGGCCGCAAACTCAGCGAGATTTCCGTGGCCCGCCTGCTCGGTCAGCTATTTACCACGGCAGAGACATTCGAGATGGAAGCGCAGCCCCACCTGCTGCTGCTGCAGAAGAACATGATGCTGACCGAAGGGGTGGGGCGTATGCTGAACCCGGAAGTCAATATGTGGCAGGTCGTGCAGCCTTTGATTGAACATTGGGCGAAGGAAAACCTCGGTGCGCGGGCACGGATAAAAGAGCACCTGAATGACGGCGTTGCACTGTTTAGAACTCTTCCTACCCTGGTAAGCCGGGCGGAGGCCACATTGGCACGTATAAATGCCGGGGAAGGGCTAAGAGAGCATATGGCGGCGCAGAGGCGGGCATTCCATCGTCAATGGCTGTTGCTGGGGTGGATAGCGCTGGCAGCGTTCATAGCGCTGCATTTCATGCGCTAAAAATCACAGTTGTTCCGTAAGTTGCTATACAACCTTAGATTTGTATTGGATTGGGCCAATAAAGATGCGTATAATAGAGAATTCGCTACTTAAGCTTTGAGAAATATGCCTGTTCAGACCACCCGTGGGTTTACCTTAATCGAATTGAGTATTGTGCTCGTGATTATCGGGCTGATTGTCGGCGGCGTTCTGACGGGGCGAGACCTGATTGAGGCAGCCGCCAACCGTGCGCAGATTGCCCAGATCGAAAAATATAATACGGCTGTGCGCGCATTCCAAGGCAAGTATGGTGGCATACCGGGCGATTTGTCGCTCAGCCTCGCTACAAGTTTCGGCTTCCAGACCGGCTCATGTGACGGTGGACAGGCAAGGCGCGATGGCAATGGCCTTCTGGAAGGCTATCCCGGAGGCTGGACGACGAATCAGGATCAGTTCATTGGTGAAACGGAATTATTCTGGGAAGATTTGTCACAGGCCAGTCTCGTGGATGGCGCTTTTCCTTCCGGCGGCGGTGCGGTGCGCAATTGCAGCATTACCGATACCACACAGATTTCATTGTCGACCGGAGCTTATGCCGTAGGCAATTTCATTCCAGCCGCTAAAGTAGGCAATGGTAATTATGTTTATGCCTATACTGGCGATTCAGTACCCGCGGCCAGATACACAAGCGATTCTTCCACAGCCATAACGTATCCGGTGAACTCCGATAACTGGTTCGGCATCTCACGGGTAACAGGCACTTCCGGCAATGGATGGACGATGATGTCCAATGCAGGCCTTACGGTGCTGCAGGCCTATAATATCGACAAGAAACTCGATGACGGTAAACCGCTGAGCGGTAATGTGGTGGCGTTTTTCTCCACGGGCAACGGCATATTCGCCCCGATTGCATTAGCCGCGCCGAGCAGCACAACCTGCTTCGACACCACACTCAGCCAGTATTCCATAAACCAGAACGGTGGCAGTGGTATGAACTGCGCACTGTCATTTCGCTTTCAATAATCACTACTCATAAAAACGGGCTCCTTCAGTGAAGGAGCCCGTCTTGTATCCGCATTGCTCAAATGTTATTGCGCGGGGGCCGGGGCAGGTTGCGCCGGAGCAGCTGCAGGTGCTTGTCCCGGTGCTGCAGTGGCAGGAGCCGGAGTTACAGCGGGTGCCGGAGCAGCAGCAGAAGGCGCGGTTGCAGCAGGAGCCGCAGCAGCGGGAGCAGGCGCCTGGGCCTGCACAGCCTTGGCTTTTTCCTGGGCTACTTTATCCAGGTTAGCGAGGCCTTCATCGAACTGATCGCCCACCATTTTCTGGCAGTGGAATACCAGGTTCATGGCTTTACCCATAAAGCTGTTCTCGCCGTACATGCTCCAGGTCACTTCAGTCTTGTCGCCTGCCGGCTTAAAGTCGAACTGAGCGGTATCGGTTCCCTTCATCGGCTTTTCGAAGTCGAGCTTGAACTTCACCAGTGCGCTGGGAGTGCTTTCAGTAATGGTGCTACTGCCCGCGCCAACCTGGTTATTGCCGGACCATTTTGCCGTGGAGCCTACGCCTGCATCCGGGCCTTCATACGTAAAGGTAGCGTTGGGATCGAGTTTTGCCCATGGCGACCAGCTTGCCCATGCATGCTGATTGTTCACCAGATCAAAAACGATATTGGCGGGGGCGGAAATGGTTGCCGTGCGTGAAACACGGAACTCATCAGGCTGCATGGAAACAGCGGCTGCGAACACAACGCAGACAGCAGCGATAACGGCGAGAACTTTAAGCATAGGCTTCTCCGGTATAAGAGGTTGAAACGATATTATTGTAGTGATCGCTATATATGTCTTGAAAAGCGTTGTCAATGTTAATAGGCTGAACATAAATAGGACATACGGTTTTTGAAGTATGCGTTCAGGAAGGCCACGGAAGTTTGAGCGGGAAGCGGCGCTGGATATAGCGTTAAAGCTGTTCTGGCAGCATGGTTATGAGGGAACTTCCGTAGCACGGCTTGCGGAAGCAATAGGCATAAACCCTCCCAGTCTTTACGCAGCGTTCGGCAGCAAGGAAGCCTTATTTATAGAAGCCATAAAGCGTTACGGGGATATGCATTGCGCTTTTTATCCCGAAGTGCTTGCCCAGAAAACCGCATATGATGTCGCGCGCAAAATGCTGGAAGAGGAGGTAGAGCTCGTCACCAAGCGCGACCATCCGAACGGCTGCCTTGTGGTGCAGGGGGCACTGGTAACCAGTCCCGAATCCGAGGCAATTCGCGCCCAGGTCAGCGATATGCGCAATATGGCGGAACAATGGCTGTGTGAGCGATTCAAAAAAGCTAAGAAGGAAGGTGACCTGCCGCAAGACGCTGACCCAGCCGCATTGGCTTGCTATCTCATGACGCTCAATAGCGGGCTTGCAGTGCAGGCCAAAAGCGGTGTGAGCAGAAAACGGCTCAAACAGGTGGTGGAAATTGCCTTGAGCAACTGGCCTAACTGCGTAAGCTAAGCCCGAGCGCTTGCGCCGCCTGCAGGATCTTCTGCGAAATATCCGTGATCTCTTTGTCCGACAGCGTCCGGTCGGCAGCCTGCAGCGTAACGGAAACCGCAATGGACTTCTTGCCTTCCTCAACACCCTTGCCGCTATAGATATCGAAAATATCGACCGACTGAATCAATTGCTTGTCCGCACTTTCGATGGCTTTAATGATATCGGCGGCGCTGGTGCGTGCATCGGCAATGAACGCAAAGTCGCGCTGCGTAGCCTGGAAGTTGGAAACCGTCAGGGCAGGCTTAGCTTTGCCTTTGGCCTTCGGCGTGGGCACATTGTCCAGCAGCAATTCAAACGCAGCAACAGAGCCCTTAATATCGAACGAAGCTAGTGTCAGCGGATGCAGTTCCCCAAAGTAACCGAGTGTCACTTTTCCGCCTAATGAAATACGGCCCGAGCGGCTGGGGTGATACCAGGCAGGAACATTGCGGTCTACCTGTAGCTTGGCAGGATTCAGTCCGCACGCTTCCAGAGCGGTAAAGAGATCGGCCTTTGCATCAAAGAGATCAACGGTGCGTGTACTGCTTAAAGGATTGCGAATGATAGCGTCGCCTGAACGGATGCCGGCCGCCATGGAAACATGACCTTGCGGGGTAATACCTTCAAATACATTGCCGGTTTCAAACAAAGCGAGCGATGCGAATCCACGTGCCGTATTGCGTGCAAGTGCGGAAAGCAGGTTCGGCAACAGGTTCGGGCGCATCGCATCGAGATCGGCGCTGATTGGATTCAGCAGCTTGATGGGCGCACGGTCTTTGGCAGCGAATTGCTTGGCTTGTGCTTCCGGCAGAAAAGCCCAGCTGCAGACTTCCGTCATGCCTGTGGCGGCAAGCGTCTTGCGCACGACAGAAGCGCGCTGTACGGGCGGCTTGCTCTGCGCGGGCGGGAGTGTGCGGGAAGGGATGGCATCATAGCCGGCGATACGGATGACTTCTTCCACCAGATCGGCAGGGCCGTCAATATCGGCACGCCAAGAGGGCACAGAAGCTTTGTCGCCCTGCACGGTGAAACCAAGCGCGTTCAGGATGGAAATGGCTTTATCTTTTGGCATTTCCATTCCGCCGAGCGATGCGATTTTGTCGTAAGCGAAAGTTACGTCGCGCTTCCACTGCGGAACAGCTCCGGCAATGGTAAGATTGCTGGCTGCGCCGCCACATAATTCAAGGATCATCGCAACGGCGATTTCAGCGCCTTTCTGCACGAATTCCGGGTCTACACCGCGCTCGAAACGGTAGCGTGCGTCGGAATCAATGGCCAGTGCGCGGCCGGTGGAGGCAACATGAATGGGGTCGAAAAGCGCGGCTTCAAGGAACACATCCGTGGTGTCATCCGAGCAACCGGTTGCCGTGCCGCCGATAATACCGCCAAGTCCCACGACGCCGCTTTCATCGCATACGGCGACCATATCGGATGTGAGGCTGTATTCTTTGTCGTTCAGCGCGGCAAGCTTTTCACCGTCTTTCGCGTAGCGCACGGTGATGTTGCCCTTGAGCTTCTTTGCATCGAACACATGCAGCGGACGGCCATAGGTGAACGTCATGTAATTGGTGATATCCACGAGTGCAGAGATCGGGCGCAGGCCGATGGCTTTCAACCGCTGCTGCAACCATTCGGGGCTTGGACCGTTTTTGACACCTTTAATATAACAGCCGATGAAGAGCGGGCAAGCGGGCGTTGCAAGAGTAACGGTAATGGGCGAAGCGCCGTTTCCAGTGAAAGCAGCGGAAGCATGCTTCTCATCTTTCAACGTGCCAAGACCGGCTGCTGCGAGGTCTCGTGCAACACCATGCACGCCAAGGCAGTCAGCGCGATTCGGCGTGATAGCGATTTCGATGGTGGGATCGTCGAGACCGAGCGTAGCCACCAGTGAAGCGCCGGGAACGGCAGCTGCAGGCAGTTCTATAATACCTTCGCTGTCTTCGCTTAATCCCAGCTCACTTGCCGAGCAAAGCATGCCGTTGCTTTCCACACCGCGTATGGCGGACTTTTTAATCACCATACCGTTAGCGGGTACTTTCACGCCTTCCGTCGCCAGCACGACCTTGATGCCAGCGCGCGCATTGGGCGCACCGCAGACCACCTGGCGCACGGAACTTCCGTCATTGACCTGGCAGACACGCAGTTTGTCGGCATTCGGGTGCTGCACAGCTTCCTTGATCTCGGCAACGATAAAGTCTTTCAGCGCAGCGGAATTATCCGTCACCTGTTCCACTTCCAGGCCGATGGCGGTCAGCGTGTCGGTGATCTGCTTGATCGTGGCGCTCGTGTCCAGATGTTCTTTGAGCCATTTCAGCGTAAATTTCATGCAGCGTCTCCCAGCGGCGAGAAGCCGTAATGCCTGAGCCAGCGAATATCGGATTCAAAGAAGGTGCGCAGGTCGGGGATGCCATATTTAAGCATCGCGAGGCGCTCTACGCCCATGCCGAAGGCAAAGCCCTGCCATTCATCCGGATCGATATTGCAGTTGCGCAGCACGTTGGGATGGATCATACCGCAGCCCATGACTTCCAGCCAGTCTTCACCCGCACCGATCTTGATGGATTCGCGGCTGCGCGCGCAGCCGATATCCACTTCAGCAGAAGGTTCCGTGAACGGGAAGAAGCTCGGACGGAAGCGTACAGGTACTTTATCGAGTTCAAAGAATTCACGTAGGAAGGATTCGATGCAGCCTTTCAGGTGGCCCATATTAATATCTTTGCCGACGCAGAATCCCTCCACCTGATGGAACATCGGCGTGTGGGTAAGGTCGGAGTCGCAGCGGAAGGTCTTGCCGGGCGCGATGAAACGGAACGGCGGCTTACCGGCCTGCATCGTGCGGATCTGTACAGGCGAGGTGTGTGTGCGCAGGAGAACTTTGTCGCTGCCCGTTTGGCCGTACGCGCTGGCGTCTATAAAGAACGTATCATGCATCTGGCGGGCAGGATGGTTTTCCGGAAAGTTCAGCGCTGTGAAATTATGATAGTCATCTTCGATTTCCGGGCCGTATGCGGAGGCAAACCCCTGCGCGGCAAAGATCGCGGTGATTTCTTCCAGCACGCGCGAAATCGGGTGGATATAGCCTTTGTTTTCCGGGCGCGGCGCAAGCGTAACGTCAGCCCATTCGGTCGCAAGGCGTGCGTTGATTTCGGAAAGTTTCAGCACTTCGGCTTTGGCCTCAATCGCGGTCGTGACCTGCTGTTTGGCTTCGTTCAGCGCCTGTCCGCGCGCTTTACGTTCTTCCGGCGGCAATGCGCCGAGGGTTTTAAGCTGTTCGGTGAAGATACCCTTCTTGCCCAGATATTCAACACGCAATGCTTCGAGTGCAGCGGAGCTTTCCGCGCTGTTAATGGCAATTTGAACGGTATTGATGAGGTCTTTTAAATCGGACATCTGGATAACATCTTATAGAGCTATGCCGGTGAACCCGGCATCCAGAAAAAGATCACAAGAACTGTGAACTTTGGGAAATCTTAAAGTGGATGCCAGCGTTGCCGGCATCCACTCCAAAAATTACTTAAGCAGCCTTGATCGCAGTTTTAACCTGCTCAACGATTGCTTTGAACGCTTCCGGCTGGTGCACGGCGATATCGGCCAGCACTTTACGGTCCATTTCAATAGCGGCTTTGTTCAGGCCGTTGATGAACTGGGAATAAACCAGGCCGTGTTCGCGAACCGCAGCGTTGATACGCTGGATCCACAGAGCGCGGAAAGTGCGCTTTTTAGCGCGACGGTCGCGGTAAGCGTACTGGAGGCCTTTTTCGACCTTTTCAATCGCTACACGGAAGCAGGTATGCGAACGGTCACGATAACCTTTCGCCATTTTAAGGACTTTTTTGTGACGAGCGTGGGTGGTGACGCCGCGTTTAACATGTGCCATTTTTCTCTCCTTTTATCGCTTAGCCGTTGGGCAGGAACATTTTGATAACCACTTTTGCATCTGCATCGCAGAGCGTCGTGGTGCCGCGTGCATTGCGGATGAAGCGCTGCGTGCGCTTTACCATGCCGTGGCGTTTGCCAGCCTGGCCGGCTTTCACTTTGCCGGTAGCCGTAAGGGAGAAGCGCTTCTTGGCGCCGCTTTTGGTCTTGATCTTTGGCATTTTTCTATCCTTTAGAAAGAGAATTGAATCAGTGACCGCCAAGGTATGCCAATACCCGGCCATCAGACAAGGACGGGCTTTATAGAGGATTTTGCTACAAGTGGCAAGCGATTAGTTAAGAAGTCTTATTGGATTGCTCCTGCTCCGGCTCATCCGGCCTTCGCAATGAGCCTGACGCCTTCGGAGACTGAAGGGTTCAGCCTGCTGGCTTCACTTCACCAAGAACTTGCGTGGATGCGTGGAGGAGCAAGTGCGACGCCTCCGCGAAGCGAGGGGGTAAGCGTAAGCGAAGGGGGCGATTTCTCGCCCCCTTACACTTAAAAAATTCTCTTCCTAATCTGGCACTTCAGCCTGCGGCTGGCCTACAGGCACTTCTTCCAGCGCATAACCTGCCGAGCGCACGGTACGCACAAGTTCCGGCTGGTTGGTGCCATTGGCGAGGCCTTTGCGCAGGCGGCGGATATGAACGTCCACGGTGCGCAGTTCCACATAAATATCATGTCCCCAGACAGCGTCGAGCAGCTGTTCGCGGGAAAATACCCTTCCCGGATGTTCCATCAGGTAACGCAGCAGGCTGAATTCCGTCGGGCTTAAATGTACGGGTTTGCCATCACGGGTCACGTGGTGGCTGACCATATCCATCTTCAGCGATCCGAACGTCAGCACCTTTTCCGAAAGGGCGGGGCGCAGGCGGCGCAGTACCGCGCGGATACGAGCGATCAGCTCGCTCGGCGAGAACGGTTTGACCATATAATCGTCGGCACCGGCATCCAGACCGCGAATACGGTCACCTTCTTCGCCGCGTGCGGAAAGCATGATGATCGGCACCGTCTTGGTTTCTTCCTGGCGGCGCAGTTCCGCACAGATATCAATACCGGACATACCCGGAAGCATCCAGTCCAGCACAATAACGTCCGGATGATGTGCCTTTACGAGGCCCACGGCTTCATCGCCGTCTCCGGTGTAATAGACCGTGAAGCCTTCACGCTCCAGGTTATAACGTAACATCGTGACAATGGCGGCCTCGTCCTCGACAATCAGGACTTTGGTTTCGATGCCTTGTAATCCACTCATATTTGTGCTCAATCTCAAAAAGTGCTAATTCGGTATTGGTATTTACTACACGGAAATGATAAATAATTACTTAACTGACACGAAAAAAGAAAGAATAATCTGACAGTGACATTAAATCCACAACTGAAGCTTGTCCTCGATCTTGCTCCGCTGGCTGCATTTTTTACAGCTTATAAGCTCTATGGGCTGTTCGCTGCAACCACAGTGATTATTGTGCTGACGCTGCTTTCCCTCGCCATTATTTATGTGGTGGAGCGCCGTATTGCGCTGGCTCCGCTGATTACGGCAATCGTCGTGGCGATCTTCGGCGGCCTGACCCTGTACCTGCATGATGAGACCTTTATCAAGGTCAAGCCGACACTGGTGAATCTGGTATTTGCGGCTATCCTGCTTGGAGGCTGTGCGGCCAAAAAGGGATTGCTGAAACATGTCTTCGGATCGGCTTTTAGCCTCACGCCGCAGGGCTGGCTTGCGCTTTCGCGCCGCTGGGGGCTGTTCTTTCTGAGCATGGCGGTGCTGAATGAATGTGTCTGGCGCAATGTTCCCACGCCCATCTGGGTGGATTTTAAAGTGTTCGGCATCCTGGGCCTCACAATGGTGTTTGCGGTCGCGCAGACTGGATTCATCCGGGATAATCAGGAAATAAAAGAAGAATAACAGAGAGATAAAATGTCCCAGAAACTGCAGCCGGTGCGCGGCACCCATGACTTATTGAGTGAAGATTGCCGCAAGTTCCGTTTCGTCATCGACCAGGCTTTCGCCGTGGCAAGACGTTATGGTTACGGGGAGATCGCCACGCCTGTGTTTGAATTCAGCGAGGTGTTTCACCGCACATTGGGCGATACGTCCGACGTGGTGACAAAGGAAACTTATAGCTTCACGGATCGCGGCGGCGAGCAGCTTACACTGCGCCCCGAATTCACCGCAAGCATCGCCCGTGCGTTCATTTCCGGCAATCTGCAGGACCAGCTGCCGCTCAAATTCTTCTATTCCGGCCCCGCTTTCCGCTATGAGCGTCCGCAGAAAGGCCGCCAACGCCAGTTCCATCAGCTAGGTGCGGAGTTGCTGGGCGTGGCTGAACCGCTGGGCGATATTGAAGTCGTCTCCATGGCATGGCGTATCCTGTCGATACTCGGGCTCGGGGATAAGGTAAAGCTGGAAATCAATACGCTGGGCGATGCACAAAGCCGCACTAATTACCGCGCTGCGCTGGTGGAATTCTTCAAGGCGCATGAAGCGCAGCTTTCAGAAGACAGCCGCAAGCGCCTGGAGCGTAATCCGTTGCGCATTCTGGATTCCAAGGATGAAGGAGATCGTCGTATCATCGTGGATGCACCGCGCATGGCCGATCACCTGACGCCTGAAGCAGCCGCCTATTACTCTGCCGTGAAAGTAGGACTTTCGGCACTTGGCATTGATTATGTCACGAATGAGCGACTCGTACGCGGGTTGGATTATTATAATCACACCGTCTTCGAGTTCACGACCGATATGCTCGGCGCGCAAGGCACAGTGCTCGCAGGTGGGCGTTATGACGGTCTCATTGAAATTATGGGGGGCCAGCCCACGCCGGGCATCGGCTTTGCGGCAGGGATCGAACGCCTCGTATCGCTGATGGATTTTGCAAGCCACCCAAATTTTACGCCGCCTGTGCGTCCGGTAGCGATCATTCCGCTCGGTGAAATGGCGGAAAAAGAAGCAATCTTCCTATCCGACCATTTACGCGGTGAAGGCTTCCATGTGGAGTTGGGCTATAAGGGTAACCTGAAAAACCGTATGAAAAAAGCGGATAAAGCGCATGCGAAAATCGCTCTGATTATCGGTGACGAAGAGCTAACCCGTGGAATCGTGGTAATGAAGGATCTCGATGACGGCGTGCAGGAGGAAGTCCGCCGCGAAAATATTACGGAAATTTTGCATCAAAGGCTTAAGGGCTAGGACGAAACGTCAGTACTACCCCTCTTAATGCGAACCGTGCATAAGCATGGCAAGTTCATGCTCGAAATGCCGCACCATGGAGGGGCTGGAAGCATAAGCGCGGATCTTGGAGCGCAAATATTCCTCCATGCCAAGACGCTGCATTTTCTCCAGCGAGCGTTTCTTGCGGCGTACCATGGAGGAAAGTTTCTGGCGGACAACGGCAGGGAAATGCGGCATATAGGCCTCCTATTGCTGACTGGAACTCACTATATTCCAAGCTAACCTGTTCATAAAGTGAAGTTTTTGTGACAGTTTAAATGGAAGGAAAATAAAGCTTTCACATGACAGCACTGCTAAAAATCACTAGAATAGAGATGTTTTGCTCATTGCAGTTCTTAAATGAGGACTGCCTCTTAAGAGAGGAGCTAGTAACTTATTACTGAAGGCGGAAGCTTTCAGAGCAAGTTCGGACGCTGCGCAGAAATGCGTAGCCAGATAGACTAGGAGTCTTAAGGATGGTCAGGATCAAACTGCCGTCCAGCAGGCGCATGCGGGCACTGCTCATCGCAGGAGTACTGCTTTCCGCCTTCGTCGCCGTCATCGTTCCCAAGTTCGTCTCCAGCGGTAACAAGGGAGACGAGATGGTCTGCTTCAAGACGCCCGAGGGTAAGGTCATCGCGGCCCGTCCCGGGAATGTCGAGCGGCAGCCGGGGATTCTCAAGGTCAGTGTGTTCAGCGGCGTGAGGAGCATCGACCTCATCGCCGACTACACCACCTACGACACCGCCGGCATGAACGAGGTCGGCGATGGCGCAGCGACTCTCGCGGGCCCCTACAAGGGCTACTCGGTCGACAAGCCCGGCGTGAACGACCCGAACCAGCCGGGAGCGCGAGACGTGCCGCTGCTCGTGAAGGACGCCAACGGGAGCGTGTCTGCCAAGATCGTCACGGTCGCCGTCTTCTACGGCCAGCCGGTCGGGATGGGGGACAACCTGTACATGGGCTATGCCGCAAGTGGCAAGATCATGAAGGGAGGGCTGCAACAGCAACCCTGCTGACGCTTCACGTCGGTGCGTGATCGCGGCACGCGTTCTTCTTCCCGGTGGGGAGTCGAACGCGTGCCGTACGTGCGTTTAAAGTTTGGTGCTCACTTTTTTTGCTTGGTTTTTTCTTCTTCAATGAGGATCTTTTTCAATATCTTGCCGATAGCCGATTTTGGGAGCGTTGTGCGAAATTCGAATAAATGCGGCATGGCGTAGGCGGAAACTTTGTCCTTCAAGTGACTGCGCAGCGCTTCTTCCGTAAGGGTGCGGCCTTCCTTCATGACGATGAAAACTTTGGGTTCCTGCACGCGCTGCGGGTGGTGGACGCCGATCACGGCGGCCTCCAGAATATCCGGGTGCTGGTAGAGTATTTCTTCCAGATTGCGCGGATAAATCTTGTATCCGCCGGAAATAATCATTTCCTTGAGCCTGTCCACCACGAAGAAATATCCGTCTGCATCCATATAAGCCAGATCGCCGGTATGCAGGAACCCGTCGCGCAACACCTTGCCGCTTTCCTCCGGCTGGTTCAGGTAACCCTGCATGACCTGTGGCCCGCGCACACAAAGCTCCCCGACCGTGTTGGGAGGCAGGTCTTTGCCTGGTTCCTGAAGATCCGTAATCTTCATCACCGTCGCCGGAAAAGGCAGGCCGATGGAGCCCGGTTTATTCACCCCGAAAAGCGGATTCGCGGCAGCCACGGGGGAGGCTTCGCTGAGCCCATAGCCTTCCACAAGCTTACAGCCCGTACGACCCTCGAAAACTTCTTTAACCTCAAGCGGCAGCGGACCGCCGCCGGAGATACACATTTTCAGCGAGGAAAGATCGTATTTCCCAATATTCGGAAAATTGTTTATCGCGGCGAACATGGTGGGCACCCCCGGCATGAGTGTCGGGCGCTTGCGATGCACATCGCGCAGGATATTCTCCAGCACAAAGCGTGGATGCAGCAGCATGGTCGAGCCGGTATGCAGCGACAGATTCATGACCGTTGTCATCGCAAAGACATGAAACAGCGGCAGCGCGCCTACGATAATTTCCTCGCCGTGCCGCAGGCCCGTAAACCACATGCCGCATTGCACAGTATTGGCATAAATATTGGCATGGGTCAGCACCGCACCTTTGGGCACGCCGGTGGTCCCTCCCGTATATTGCAGCACGGCGATATGGCGTTCGGGCTGAATGCTGATGGGCCGCAGCGGTGCGCCGCCGGGAACGGTCATCGCACGAAAGCTTAAATGGTGCTCGTCCTGCGGAATACGGGCAATGTCTTTGCGCCGCAGGAACCGGAAGGCAAGGGCTTTGAAAGGTGACAATACCTCATCGAAGCGGCTGACGATAATGCGCTGTAAAGCGGTTCTCCCAAGACATGCCGCAACTTTCGGATAGAGCGCTTCCAGCGCCAGCGTAATCATGATGGAAGTGGAAGAGTCGTTGATCTGGTGCGTGATTTCCGGCACGGAATAAAGAGGATTGTAATTGACGACCGTGCCCCCTGCTTTCAGGATGGCGTAGTAGCTGATAACGAATTGCGGGCAGTTCGGCATGAACAGGCCTACGCGCACACCTTCTCCCACGCCGATTGCCTGAAGGCTCGCGGCAAATCGCTCGACGCTCGCAGCCAGCTCCGCGTAAGTTGTTTTGGCTCCGAGAAAGTCGATCGCGGTAACGTTCGGATATTTTCGCGCCGCTTCATCCGGCAGGTCGAACAGCGGGCGAGCAGGCATGGAGCAGTCCCATGGGATATTCTCAGGATAGGAACTCAGCCAGGGATAAAATTCATTCGACATGGCGCCCCGCAAATGGTCCTTTTATAATACCGCATACACCGCGATTTCACAATCGGTTACTTGCCGGTCAAAAGCAAAGGGCTTGAATGTTTGACACGCATGCCGCAATCGGGTATGTGTAAATTTATCACAGGGTCATAGGAAAGAGCGGTGTTATGAATTTTTCATCCCCCATCAGCGGTCAAGATCCCGAAAACAAAGCACAAGGCTCCCGTAAACCGGGATATGTCATCATCGTCGGAAACGAAAAAGGCGGGTCCGGCAAGACCACGACCACGATGCACCTGATAGTAGCGCTTCTGCGTTTGGGCTTCACCGTAGGTAGCATGGATATCGACGCTCGCCAGCGCAGCCTCTCGCGCTATATTGAAAACCGCCGCCAGACGATCGAACGCGAAAAGCAGGCTTTGCCGCTGCCGCATCATATCATCATCCAGAAAAGCCCGTTCACGCAGCTTAAGGAAGCCGAAACCGATGAGCGTGAACGCTTCCTCAAAGGCCTGGCACGCATTTATTACAACAACGATTTCATCGTGATCGACACTCCGGGCAGCGATACCTATCTCTCGCGCCTGGCGCACGCATTTGCCGATACCGTCATCACCCCGATCAACGACAGTTTCGTCGATCTGGACGTGCTGGCTAATATCGACGGCGAAACGATGAAGATCGTCCGCCCGAGCATCTACAGCGAAATGATGTGGGAACAGAAACTCGAACGCGCCAAGCGTGACGGTGGTTCGATTGAATGGATCGTCATGCGTAACCGCCTAAGCAACATCGACGCGCGCAACAAACGCCATATGACCAATGTGCTGGGTGAACTCTCCCGCCGCATCGGGTTCCGCGTGGCCCCCGGTTTCAGCGAGCGCGTGATCTTTCGCGAAATGTTCCTGCAGGGTCTGACCGTGCTCGATATTATGGACGGCCCGAATACGTCCGCCAGCCTGTCGCTGTCGCATGTCGCTGCCCGTCAGGAAGTGCGCGATCTGCTGAAAATACTGCACATCCCGGCCATTGACGAGCGCATCAATAACCTGCGCACGCAGTCGCAGGAAAAACCGGCAGCTGCGACGGCTGAAACCGCTGAAGCAGCGGCTGAACCGGCTCCGGTACAGCAGACCGCAGAAGCGGTCAGCTGATTCTCCTGAGCAAATAAAAGGCTGATTCCCGATGCAGACGATTTTTGCCGTCGCCACGCCGCCCGGAAAATCGGGAGTGGCGGTTATCCGTATTTCCGGCGAACAGGCAAAGACAGCGCTCTGCGCTTTGGGAGTGCCGCAATCCCTTACTCCCCGTATAGCAGCGCTTGCTTCACTGCAGCATGCAGGCGAGGCAATCGACAAAGCGCTGGTACTATACTTCAATGCCCCCCATAGTTTTACCGGTGAGGAAGTGGCGGAGATCCATTGCCATGGCAGCCGCGCAACCTTGCACAAATTGACGCAGGTGCTGGCTTCCCTGCCGGGCTTTCGCCTTGCCGAGCCGGGTGAATTCACGCGCCGCGCCTTCCTGAACGGCAAGATGGATCTGACGGCAGCGGAAGGGCTGGCGGACCTGATCGACGCCGATACCGAAGCGCAGCGCAAGCAGGCTTTGCGCGTGATGGAAGGGGAGACGGCTTCATTCTTTGAGGCGCTTCGCGCCGATATTCTGCATAGCCTCGCTTTTCTGGAAGCCTATATCGATTTTCCCGATGAGGATATTCCCGAAAGCGTGCTGGCGGAAGTCACGTCAGAGATCAATGAAGTGGCGGCACGTATCAGCGCACAGCTTGCGGATAACCGCGCAGGCGAAAAAATACGCGAGGGGATTTATATCGCCATTCTCGGCGCGCCCAATGTCGGTAAATCGAGCCTGCTGAACTGGCTGGCCAAACGCGAGGCAGCGATTGTTTCCGACATTGCAGGCACGACGCGCGACGTAATCGAGGTGCAGCTGGATATCAAAGGCTATCCCGTCATTCTGGCCGATACGGCAGGTATTCGCGAACAGGCGGAAACCATCGAGCGCGAAGGCATCCGCCGCAGCTTTGAGCGTGCTCGGACGGCGGATATCAAGCTCGTCATGTTGGATGCAACGCAGGCCGCAGCAGCCCAAAATGTTTCGACGCTGATTGATGAAAATGCCATTGTGCTGTGGAATAAAGTGGATGCTGCACAGTCACCGGGTGCGGCCCTGGCTGACAATATCAAACCTATTGCGGTTTCGGTAAAGGAGCGTATAGGGCTGGAAAAGCTGATAGAAGCCATTGAAACGAAAATAGCAGCTTCCGTGCCGCCGGAAGCGTCTTTCATCACGCGCAGCCGTCACCGCGCTCATTTGGTAGCAGCATTAGAACATCTTGGGAAATACGAAGCCGCACGCATGCGCGCATTGGAGCTGGCCTGTGAGGAATTGCGCCGCGCAGCCACCGAGATCGGCAAGATCACCGGCCGCATCAGCGTGGATGAAGTGCTCGGGCATATATTCAGCAGTTTCTGTATTGGAAAATAGAGTGCCGGCGGACGGAGCAGTACCCGTAAGGGATTTATCTGCTCCGCCGCTCGCCCGTCTGCTTGCGGCGATTGTCAGTGTTGCAACAACCACCGGGGCAGGCGCTCACACGTGTGGATGAACTCGTCCCACAGCATGATGACGACGTGGAGCGGGTGGTGCACGAGCCAGTTCCCCTCACCTGAGAAACCCCGGCTGTGAATGCCGGAGCCGATGTGGAGAAGCAGGAAACCCAGCATGTGCAGGGTGAAGTAGATGGCGATGACCAGACCCGTCAGGTCGAGGATTCGCACAATCTCCGCGCGCCCGTGGCGCAGGGACGAAGTCGCGATCTTGCGAAGGCGGCGGGGCCATCCTGTGAGCCAGGTGGGGTTCACTGAAATCCTTCCATGAGAAGATGAAGTTCGCGGCACGGGACGGGCGGCGCAGCATCCACGAAGGATGTTGTTCTGCGCCGCCCGCCCGTCTCAGTGCCTCTCAGTCCGGCCGCTCAGCTGTTTCCGGCCGGGCGTTGGGGCTTCAGGCGGTGCGGTGCCAGCGACCCTGGAAGATGTGGTCGTTGATCCAGGGGAGCGCCGTGTCGAGCGTCCAGTGGTACAGGTCCACCGGGAAGCTCCACAGGTAGCGCCCGATGTGCGCCATCATCGCCCGGTTCTCAGCCTGCTCCTGCTGCGAGGGCCAGGTGAGCACGATGACCGTGACGACGACCGCGATGGCAGCGACCACGCCGATCGCGAAGAGGTGCCGCTGGAACCAGTTGCGGTTGTCGACGTGCGGCGTGTAGGGGTACGTCGGGCCGGTGGTGGCGAGGGCGAGAGCCGCGGGGCCCTGCTGCTCGTCGGTGGTGTCGGGGTTCTCCGACATGAGTCCCTCCAATGGGGGATCGAGGTGGGGGTGCATAAGGATAAAAAGTGAATCCCGGCACCCATAACGGCCCAAAATCGGATATGCACCGTACGAATACGAAGCAAAATGACCGATGATGGGGTTGTGCAAGGTTATTCTACCATTACGCGTGGAGGGGCTCAAGCAAACTTATATGACATTGCTGTCATATTACGACGAAAAGCTATTGTTTTTGCCTTATATAAACACTCGCCGCTTTGCCACGATAGACGAGTTTCCATTCCGGGTTCCAGTCCCACAGCGCCTGTTTGCCTTCTTCATTGGCGATGATAAGGCCGTTAAAGCCGTATTTTTCTTCGACCATATGCGCTTTTCCGCCGAAGCCGTGATACTCGGCGAAATCCTTGTAATCGGCAAGCAGCGTGTCGCTGTAAAGGCTGTTGGCACGCCCGTCCACAAACACTTTAACACGCCCGCGCCAAAGATAATCCAGGTAACCGCCAATATTATAATCGGTGAAAAAGCGCGTTTGCGGATAGCGGTCAACGACATAAGCCGCCTCCGCTGCCGGAAAGCGCTTGGCCGGGAAACCTGCAGGTTCTTTCAAAATGGCATCGCGCGGATAAGGAGAGTACATCAGCAGGCAGCCTGCTGCCGCCAGTATCCATGCCAGTGCGCGGATATCATGTTTCTGCATATCTCCGGCGATGGCATGTTCTATGCGCTTCCAGGAAGGGTTGGTTGCAGCAATGGCCGAAAGCCGCAGGCTCAGGTAAGGCATAAGCAGGATGGAAGCGAGGATCGAATGGCGCAGGCTGGAAAGCGACAGCAGGATCACGAAAAGCGCCAGCACCCGGTCCGGCAGCGGGATTTTCTTGTCTGTCAGATTAGCTGTGCACAGGAAGATAGCTAGCAGCAGGGTAACGGGTAGGTTATGGCCCACTTCCACAGGCTCCCATTCAATGAGCATATGGCTGAACGGTGCTGCCAGCGTGCGGTATGCACCGTAATAAATACCGAAACCATAAGGATTGACGAGTGTTGCAAGCAGGCATAGCGCCGCGATCATGCCATATTCACGCAGCATCCTGCGGTCTTTATCCAGGAGCGCGGGCAGCATGAACAGGGCAAACAGTACAAATGCGAACAGGAAGCCGCCATGCAGATTGACCCACAGGGCCATAAGCACAGGCAGTGGAGCGAGGTAAAAAAGCTTTCCGGTGACGCGGTATTGCTGGAGCAGCAGGTAGAATGTTAAGGTCAGCACCACAGAACACATATTCGGGCGGGCAAGCGTGCCGGTAAACACAACCATTGCCACCGGAAACAACAGCAGCAGAACGCTTAAATGATCCGCTCCCCGACGGATGCAATGCGTTGCCATGAAGGCAATGCAGGCAGCGAAGGTAATAATGGTCGCGGCATAGACAGCGCTAAAACTTCCTATGCGAAACAAGGCGCTCAATCCCAGATCGAACAACCAGGACAGGTTATACCAGATTTCCCCTTCTGCAGTGTAGCTCCAGCTGTCTGCAAAAGGGATGCGATGTGCGGTGCGGATAAGATCACCGGCCGCCAGATGCCAGGCCGTATCCGGGTCAAAAAACACCGGTGCGCCACCTAACCCAAGGATAACCATAACGAAAAAACAGCTGAAGCAAAAAAAAGCGGACGGTTTGAGCATGAGGTGGGCAAGGCTCCGAACAGTGAAGCGACTGACTTTCTGATGTTAAAAGAACATACACCAATTAAAGCATTTGGCGATGCTGCAAAATTGTCACATAGGCTGTGATATTAATAATACTAGCGAATTAGTCATTGCAAAAACGCGAGGTTGTTTGTTTTATGAGGCGAATTAATATCGCGTAAAATTTAGATAATTAACTTCAGGAGCGAATAATTATGACTAAACGTATTTCCATAGTTTCTGCGATTGCCTTTGCGGCCGCAGTTGTGCTGCCGGTGGCTTCCTTCGCGCAGGACATGATCCCGAATGCCATCGTGCATGATTCCCGTGGCAATCAGGTGAAGGACGAACGCGGTAACTGCATCCGTACCACCTACGGCGACCATAACGAAAACTGCGGTGCTGCAGTGGCTCAGGTTGTACAGGAACCGGTAGCGCACACCAGGCTCGCTTCTGTTTATTTCGACTTCAACAAGTCCACGCTGAACAAAAAGGGCCGCGTGACCCTGAACAAACTGCTGCGCACCCTGCGTAACAAGAAGATCGAAGAAGTGACCATCAGCGGTTATGCGGATGCACTCGGTTCCGACTCTTACAACATGGCGCTGTCCAAGAAGCGCGCTGAAGCAGTTAAGCATTACCTGAACGCTCACGGCTTCAAGCATGCTGACACCGAAATGCACGCGCTGGGCAAGAAAGATGCCGATGCATCCTGCAAAGGCCTGAAAGATGGCAAACTGCATGCTTGCATGCAGGAAGACCGCCGCGTAGACATCGAAGTGAAAAGCGTTGTTAAGAACGCCCAGTAATACTGGCGCAGGCTAAGACGGAAGAAGGGGGCAGCAATGTCCCCTTTTTCTTTTGTAGGAGATCATGCAAAAGGAGAGCAGACAGTGAAAGTGAAAGCAGTCCTGTTAGCAATATTGTTACTGGTATCGCATGCGGCCAGTGCATCAGAAGGAGAAGAGGCAGGAGAAGGCGGAGAACACAAGAAAGCCAAGCAGCCCGCAAAACCGTTGCCGGATTCTGCGGTGAGCATCGTGCTGCAATTGCCTGAGTTGCAGGCATGGCAACGCCATATCGAGGCCAAGAATGACGGAAGCACCCTTACCGCATGGGGAGACACCATTCAGGAAACCAAAGACGGTAAATGCTGGGAAGTGGCGGTGGCCCGGACCAAAGACGAGAATTCCAAGGTCCTGAAGTATTTCTGCGTTATGCAGGCAAGCAGGGATATATTGGTGGAAAAACCCTCAGAGGACCCGCTGGCAGGTGTCGAATTCATGCCTTATGAAGACTGGCATAAATCCTGCCCCGCAGATGCCAAACCGGGAACCTGCTGAAACTAAATCAACACGTCGTGCAGCAGCTTACGGGCCACTTCATCATTATCCGTGCTGAGCGCCACGTAGCAATAACCGTCCTGCCGGTGCATCGTACTGATGCCGCGAATAGAAAGCTTCGCATCGTTTAACTCGCGGGTAATCTTGGCGGAAGCGCCGGGCTCATCCACGATACGGATGACCACCAGTTCATTGGACACCACCTTGAAGCCTTTCTGGCGCAGTGCCATGACGGCATCATGCGGCTTATCGACAACCATTTCTACAATCGCCTGACTGTCGATGATTCTGCCGTCCAGATCTTCAATATTGATGTTATGGCTGCCAAGGATTTCGGTAATATCGGCAGCGAGGCCGGGGCGGTCTTCCGCCATCAGCTTAATGGATTTCATGCTGCATTCTCCTTCTTATCCGTTACAAGATCGCGCACCAGCGCATCCACTCGCTCTTTTGTGACGCCGGGCGCGAGAATGATGTGACTTTCTTCCCCCTGCGTCGCCAGCGCCCATTTGAGTTTAATGGCATCGCTTGCCTTGGGGATAACGACGGTCAACGCATTCGTATTGCGCCATGCGGGAATACCGTGCTCGTTAAGTGTTTTGACCGTGTAATCGGCAACGTCGAGACAGATACCGATACGTTCCTTCAACCCTTCCACACCGTATGTCTTGATGACGTGCCATAACAGCAAGGGTGAAAAGGCATTGCGTGAGCCGGTGATGGTCGTATCGCGGCAGCCGATATAGCCGATACTCTGGCCGATGCGCTCTACGTTATCCTTGCGGGCGATGACGACGCCGCAGGGGATGGGGGAGCCGAGGAATTTATGCCCGCTGATGGCGATGGAGTCTGCGCCTTCGGTGAAGTCGAATGCAGGCTTGGGCGTCAGGAACTGAGCATAGGGGCCGCAGAATGCGCCGTCGCTATGAATATAGCGCTGGTGGATGACAAGGCTGTCCAGTATGCCGCGAATGCGCAGTGTATCGTCCCTCGCTTCTTTCATCGTGGTGCCGATATTGGCGAAGACAATGGCCGGAACATCGCGGTGTAGGCGGATACTTTCCTTGAGATCGTCATAGTCGATTTCGCCGTTCGCCTGCGAACTGATCATGATATGGCGCATGCCCAGCAGATGTACGTTCTTGGCGACGCTGTAATGTGTGTCCTCGGAGAAATAGACAATGCCGTTAGGATAAAGCTCGCGTGCAAGGTAAAGCCCGTAGAGATTGCCTTCCGTGCCGCCATTGGTGACATAACCCCAGTAACTGCCCGGCTCGGCTTTGAAAAGCGCAGCGAAGAAATCCACGACCTCGCGCTCCATCTCACGCGTGCCCATATGGTAGGTGCTGGGCTGGAACGGATCGCCGATATTGTTGATTGGGAATTCGAGAAACCGGTAGAGTGAGGAATAATCGAAGCTATGTGCGATGGGATATCCCATCAGTTCCTTACTTTTATAATTCAGCCTGTCGTAAAGTTCGTCCAGGCGCTTCTGACTGTCATTGTCCATAATAAATTCTTTAGCGTTATAGTGTATATTTAGCCTGATAGATTACTGATTTTGATACAAAAATGCAACGGCAGAAGCTGAAACGGTCTCTGAAACTGGCTTTTGCGGACTGCGGGAATAGTCCATCTGCAATATCGTAATAGCTTTTTAATCTCTCCTGACCGCAAATGAATGCCTATGAAGGAGAGGCGATGAAACCAATCGAAGAGCCCATTACCGGCGACGAACCCCTGACGGATTTAAGCCAGCCTCAGCAGGCCCTTATTGAATTCTATAAGGCATTCAATACGCGTAACCTGGACTTGATAGACCAAAATTTTGCGGCGACGGATGAAGTCGTCATTGATAATCCTCTGGGCGGAATCAGGCGCGGTTCTGAAGAGCCCCGCAAAATGTATAAGAGTATTTTTCAAAGCCCGGCGGATGTCCATGTAACGTTCTCGGACTATACTATCGATCGGGCTGGCGATGTATTCTGGGCGGTTGGGTTTGAAAAGGGGACATATAAAGAGGGTGGTAACACCCATGACTTGACCATTCGTACAAGCCGGTTATTCCGGCTGATAGATGGCAGATGGAGACAGGTCCATCATCACGGCTCTATCGATGATCCGCAGCTGCTTGCAAAATTCCAAAGTGCTGTCCGCTCGCCGAAACCTTCAGCGGTTGCCTAGGCAGCTGCTTCCTCGGTGGCCATAACACCTTCAAGCGTCGGAATTTGCATCAGGCTGTTGGGGGTGAGGGAGTAACGTCCTGGCAGGGCGATATCCACAAGCTTGGAGCCTTCTATGAGCGTACGCAAGGTGATTTTGCTTCCCGAGCCATTTGCTTTGCCTAGCACATTGCGCAGTTTCTCCGCCGCTACCGGTGTATCTATCGTAATGAGCAGATGCTTGGGCATAGCCGAAGCCTGAATGCCTGCAATCGCTTCCTCCAGCAGCTGCATGGACTGCATGATGAGTCTGGGGCCATTTTCCTCGCGTTTGCCGTCCACGACCGCCACGATCATCTGGCCGCCTTCCAGCTGTGCACGGTAGCGGTTCAGGATATCTTCCTTGAAGATGGAGATTTCAAACGCACCGCCTTCATCGGACATGCTGACGAATGCAAACCGGCCTTTCTCACCGCTGCGCACCTTGATCTTGCTTACGAGCCCTGCAATCTTCATCGGCGCATATTGCGTGGTGAGCCGTTTCATGAACTGTCCCGAGGGCACAACGCCGAGCTTCGCCAGTGAACTGCGGTAGCCCTGCATGGGATGCGAAGAAAGAAAGAAGCCAAGCGCTTCGCTTTCATTCTCCATGCGCTCCATCGGGGTCCAGTCATCGCATAGCGCCAGCGCGGGCATGGCGGCGGGAGCGGCGTTATCGTTACCGCCGAAGAGGCTCACCTGCTGGCTTTCCTTATCGCGTGCAATCGTGTTGTTATAAGCCAGCACCACGTCGAGCGACTGCAGGAGCTGATTGCGGTTTTTATGCAGGCTGTCGAATGCACCGGCCTTGACGAGATATTCCATCTGGCGGCGGTTCATTGCATGCGAGGGTGTGCGGGCGGCTACGTCCCAGATATCCTTGAACGGACCGTTCTTTTCCCGTTCTTCGATCAGCATGCGCATCGCCGCGTCACCTACGTTGCGGATTGCGGCCAAGCCGTAACGGATCGCCTTATCGCCTTCCGGTGTGAACAGCACGCCGGACGCATTAATATCCGGCGGGAGCGTCTTGATGCCGCTGCGCGCAGCTTCTTCGCGGAACACGGCAAGCTTGTCCGTGTTGTGCATATCGTAATTCATCGACGCAGCAAGGAACTCGACCGGGTGATTGGCCTTCATATAGGCCGTCTGGTAAGAAACCAGCGCATAAGCCGCAGCGTGCGATTTGTTGAAGCCGTATTCGGCGAATTTCGCAATCAGGTCGAAGATGCTTTTTGCCTGCTCCTTCTTCACGCCGTTTTCGACGGCGCGGTTTACGAAAATATCGCGCTGCGCTTCCATTTCGGCGCGGATCTTCTTACCCATCGCGCGACGTAAGAGATCCGCTTCGCCGAGGGAGTACCCGGCGAGCAGCTGGGCGATCTGCATCACCTGTTCCTGGTAGATGATAACGCCGAACGTTTCCTTCAGCACCTGTTCCAGCGCCGGGTGCAGGTACTCAGCCTTCTCGTGTCCGTGTTTACGTGCGATATAGGTGGGAATACTGTCCATCGGGCCGGGACGATACAGCGATACAAGCGCGATAATATCTTCCAGGCAGTCAGGCTTCAGGCGCTTGAGCGTATCGCGCATGCCTGTACTTTCTAACTGGAACACGCCGATCGCATCGCCCGTGCCGAGCATTGCGTAAGTCTTAGGGTCGCCTTCAGGCAGTTTAAGCAGGTCGATCTGCACGCCTGTACGTGCCACCATCTCCACGGCTTTCTGTAGCACCGTGAGTGTCTTCAAACCCAGAAAGTCGAATTTCACAAGCCCGGCTGCTTCGGCATATTTCATCGAATACTGCACGACAAGCATGTCCGATTTCGGGTCTCGGTAAAGCGGCACAAGTTCGTTAAGCGGCCGGTCGCCGATCACGACACCCGCCGCGTGGGTGGAAGCGTGGCGGTTCAGTCCTTCGAGCTTCTGCGCGATACCCACCATATGGGCGACCGTCTCATCGGCATCGATGGCGCTTTGCAGCGCCGGTTCCATCTCAATCGCCTGCGCAAGCGTGACCGGAGCAGCGGGATTGTTGGGCACGAGCTTACAGATGCCATCCACCTGACCGTAAGGCAGCTGCAGTACGCGGCCTACGTCGCGCAGCACCGCGCGTGCCTGTAATTTACCGAACGTAATGATCTGCGCCACGCGGTCATTGCCGTATTTATCCTGCACATAGCGAATAACTTCGTCGCGCCGGTCCTGACAGAAATCCACGTCGAAGTCAGGCATCGACACACGTTCCGGGTTCAGGAATCGCTCGAACAGCAAGCCGTAACGTAAGGGATTAAGGTCGGTGATCTGCAGCGCCCATGCCACAAGCGAACCCGCGCCCGAACCGCGACCCGGCCCTACGGGGATATCATGTTCCTTACTCCAGGTAATGAAGTCCGAGACGATGAGGAAGTAGCCAGGAAATTGCATCTTCGTGATGACATTGATCTCAAATTCCAGCCTCTCGCGGTACGGTGCGGCAACTTTTTCGCGTTCCTCCTCGCTCATGCCTTCGGTGAACACATGCGTTTCCAGTCGCATCTGCAGACCGGCCCTTGCGCGTTCACGCAGGGATTCCGCCTCATCTTCAGCAAAGCGCGGCAGGATAGGCTTGCGCGAAGGCGACATGGAAGCGCAGCGTTTCGCGATGGCGACGGTATTCTCCAGCGCCTCTGGAATGTCGGCAAACAACGCGCACATTTCATCCGGCGTTTTAAAGCGGTGTTCCGGCGTCAGGCGGCGGCGTTCCGCTTCCGAGACATATCTTCCGTCCGCGATACATAATAATGCGTCATGCGCTTCATACATGCCTGCATCGGAGAAATGGATATCGTTCGTAGCGACAAGCGGGATATTGTGCTGTTGCGCGAGTCCGATAAGCCCTGTTTCAATGCGCCGTTCACTGTCAAGATGATGGCGCATCAATTCAATATAGAGCCGGTTCGGGAACAAATCCCTGAGCATCAGCAGCGCCTGTTCCGCCGCTTCCTGCTGGCCGATCAGAAGTTTTCTTCCTATCGCGCCGTAAATGCCGGCGGTCAACGCGATCAGCCCGTCTGTATGGCCATTCAGATCGCTATAATTCAGTCTCGGCGCAATACCGCCGTCGGGATTCGTATATGCCTTGCTGCAAAGTTTCAGCAGGTTGTGATAGCCTTCATCGCTCTTAGCAAGCAGCAGAAGCTGATCGGGCGTGGAGAGGTTGTTTTGTGAGCTTTCATTTTTATCCAGCGGCGAGAAGGAAAGTATGCTGCCGATAATCGGCTGGATGCCCGCATAAGAAGCGGCCATTGAAAAATCCAGCGATGCAAAAAGATTATCATGATCGGTAAGCGCAACCGCAGGCATGTTATTCTTGGCAGCCAGATCGGTAAGCTGCTTGATGCGGATGGCTCCCTCCAGCAGGGAGTAGGTGCTTCTGACCCGTAAATGAACAAAAGAAGGAGTCATGATAGTTGTGGTTGTAATTCCAAAGAAAATGTAGTTAATAATAAGTTAACGTGCTTGCCGGATGACATCACTATAGCTCACGAATAATATTGGAGCGAATGTTTTCTGGAGAGCGCGGCGCAACCAACTGAACCGGGCAATGTCTTAGACGTTGCAGAAGGTGATGGCGTATGATGATCGCAAATGCCGGATTAGTTTCCGGTCGCAAGACGGTGCAGCAGCAGGGCGCTCTACTGGCGCGGCTCATCTCTTGCGAAAAAGCGGCCGCGGCGGTTGAGTTTGCGATTATAATCCCACTACTTCTGGTTTTAGTATTCGGCATTATTGAATGCTGTATTGTCTCGTATCAGATCACCACGCTGGACGGGGCCCTCACGCTAGCTGCCCGTGAAGGTGCAACGGGCGCGCCGGATGTAAGCGACAGCGGTGTCGTGGGCGGCAAGCGCTGGAACAATATGCGCACATTGCTGCTGGAACGCGCGGGCGGTATGTTCGATCCCCATAATATAGAAGTATCAGCAACCGCTTACCCAGATTTCGCAAGTGTCGGCGCGAATGGCAAGGGAAGGGCGGGCAGTCTTGGTGCGCCCAATGAAGTGGTTGCTTACAGTGTTTCCTATCCCTATCCCATGCTGCCCTTCATGCAGTCACTCTTCGGCAGTCGCGGCAGGATATTTGCCACCGCGCTCGTGAAGAACGAAGCCTTTGCCGTAACCCGTTCATCCGCATCGCAATCGTCATCGTCTTCCGCAGGAGCATCGCAAGCTTCTTCCGCGCAGCCACAGGCCCAGCCTGCTGCAGCGGCGGTGCCGCGCGTAGTGCCTGCAGCGACGATCGTTCCGACCGCGCATATGCGCGCCTGCACGCCGCTTTGTTAGGAGACTCTATGCGCAAAACTGCGGTTCATGGGAAGAAACTGCGCGGCGCGATCCACACTATAATAACGAGTAATGAGGGCAGTGCACTGGTAGAATTTGCCATATGCCTGCCGATTATCCTACTGCTGTTTTACGGCGGCGTAGAAGTGGCGCGGTATCTGTTAATTGTAAAGAAGCTCCAGGATTCCGCCACTCAGGTCGCAAGCATCATCACCAGCACCGATCCCGTAAAGACCACGCTGACAAAGAGCGATATGGATGCAATCGCAACCGGGGCTTTTCTGCGCACGATCAGCCCCTATGCCAACGGAAAAAATGCGTTTGTAATTATCAGTGATATTTATGCCGACCCCGATGCTACTTCTCCCGGAACGCCTACAGTGAAATGGCGCTACTGCGGCGGTGAGATGAATCTGGAACCGCGCGCTCATAAAAGCACGCTGCTGATTGCCAGTCGTTTCGGCAATGTCGGCGCGCCTGCGGATCTGAGCAGCCTCTCTGCAATCGATGCCCATACCTCTTCCGCTCCCTTTACGCTGGAGTCAGGCGATGAGATTGTTGTCGCGGAAGTATTTTACGACTTTCATCCTATCATAGAAAACAGCATCACCAATGGCGTGATTTCTGCAAGAAGGCTTTATTTCTCGGCGCTCAGCGTTCCGCGATTTGCGCATCTGAACGGGCTGGTCGGCACCACGTTCAAAGGGAACTGCGGATGATGCGGCGAGTAGAAGGGAAAGCGATTGCGTGGGAACGCGGAGGAGCCGCAGGCGACGACCCCTTTAGAGGGGGGAAGCGTAAGCGAGGGGGGCAATTTCTTGCCCCCCTATATATAATAAATAACACCTTCCTTCGGTTTTTGACCTCACAGGAAGGCAATGTGATCGTCATTATTGCGTTTGTGTTGTTTGCGTTGATTGCAGCGGCGGGCGTGGCCATCGATATGGCAAGAGTCGAAAGCGCAAAGGATAAGCTGGAGAAATGCCTGGATACGGCAGGGCTAGCCGCCATCTCCAAAATCGGCGATACGCCGAATAATATGACCGTCAAACACTGGATTCAGCACAACGTGGATAAATATTTCTCGGTCAACTGCCGGTTCGGCTATATGGGCATGGGAGTGATTGTAACAGGCGCAGCCTTAAGCGCCGATGGTAATGAACTGACGCTCGATGCCGTAACACGCCAGCCCACGAAACTTATGTCGATTGCGGGTATTGATTCTGTAACCGTTACTGCCCATTCCGTTGTCCGGCGCGCGGCCGGTGACAGTATCGAGCTGGCGCTGGTGCTGGATAATACCGGGTCGATGGATATGCGCGTGGATCCGTCGCAGACAAGTTCCGCCAAGAAGATCGATGCGCTTAAGAGTGCGACGCGGATGCTTATTAATAAGCTGAATCTGCGTAATGCGGCTACTCCCAATGCATGGATCGGGATCGTGCCGTTCTCGCAGGCCGTGAATATCGGTGGCACAGGAAGTCCCGCCAGCACATGGAACGCAGGCTGGGTAAAGCATGATAATAATAATGAGGATTTTGGTCCGGCGGAGGGGTATAATACGACTTGCGATGCGTATAATGGCCGTTCATCCACAACATCGGGCAATAGCGGCTATTGCACCTATCCGGGCACGGCGACGCATTTCAGAGCTACACACTGGTATGGCTGCGTGGGCGCACGGGCTGAACCTTATGATACGAGTGATGACACTGCCTCCGCTGCACCGTTTCCAGTTTACGAGTTCTTAAGCCAGTCGGCAGCGGATGTTGCCAATGCTTATCCCCAGTCGTCTTATCCGCAATTATACCAGGACGCTACTTATATAAATAAGCTTGCCAATGAGTGGAAATTCAGCCCCATTCGTAATCCGGATGGCACCACCATGTCCGGCACGCAATATAAATCTCTGCTGCTCAATGTCGTCAATCCGGCCACAGTGCCACCGGCTTCTCCTTATCCGCTGGGACCGAATGCTTATTGTCCACCCGCCGTCACGCCACTTACCCATGACAGAACTGCACTACTGACCGGCATCAGTGCCATGCAGCCCGGCGGGCAGACGATTATCCCGGTCGCGCTGGCTTGGGGCTGGCGTATGCTGTCGCCCAAATGGCGCGGTGCTTGGGGAGGCGAAATGGGACAGTATGGCTTGCCTTATGATTATAACCAGAAGGGCAAGCAAAAGGCGCTGGTGTTCGTTACCGACGGCTATAATTACTTCTTCCCCGGCAGTTACACGGCGTACGGCAAGCTGGCCGACGGACAGCTCGGCACAAAAGACGAGGCAAAAGCCGAGCAGGAACTCGACCGCCGCACATTGGCTCTCTGCAGTGCCATGAAGGAGCAGGGAATCCAGATTTATACGGTTGCCTTTGGCCAGTCTGACAATATTAACAGCTTTGCCCCTGCCGGCGCGCAGGCAGAGGTAAACGGCAAGCTGATGCAGGATTGCGCCACCAGCCCGCGCATGTATTTCTTCGCGCCCACAAACGGCAAGCTCAATTCCGCTTTCGACGCTATTGCGAATTCGCTGCTGAATCCGCGCGTAATCCAATAACAAACGCCTCAAAGTTGCAGGCAATAGCAGGCTACCACAAGAAAACGCAATTTTTTTGTTTTCAGTTGCACTTCGTGCCTTCTTTGCTATTTGTGTATACTTCTGAACCTAAGAGGATGTAAAAATTGATAATAGCAACCCTGGTGTTTTACCTGTTCGCTATCGTGCTGGTCTTCTCGGCGCTGATGGTGATCGGTGCGCGCAACCCGGTGCATTCGGTGTTGTTCCTGATCCTGGCATTCTTTAATGCGGCGGGGCTCTTTCTTTTGATCGGCGCGGAATACCTCGCGATGACGCTGGTCATTGTCTATGTCGGCGCGGTAGCGGTGTTGTTCCTCTTCGTTATCATGATGTTAGATGTCGATTTCGCAAGCTTGAAACAAGGCTTCCTGCGTTACCTTCCTGTGGGCGGAACGGTAGCGGCAGTACTCTTCGGCGAATTGATCTTCGCGGTCATGTCCTCGCTGCACAACACTCATGATGTGGCAGCCAAAGCAACTCCGATTGTAAAAGACGTTCCCAATACGCAGGCAATCGGCAATGTTCTTTATACAGACTATATATATGCGTTCCAGGTAGCAGGGCTGATCCTGCTGGTAGCGATGATCGGGGCGATCGTGCTCACGCATCGTACGCGTCCGGGTGTGCGCCGTCAGAAGATCGCCGCGCAGATTGACCGCAAGCGTTCCGACGCGGTAGAACTCGTAAAAGTAAAGCCGGGGCAGGGAGCATAATATGGAACATACATTTTTCGGCTCGATAGGTATCTTTCATTACCTCGCTGTATCCTCGCTGCTGTTCGTACTTGGGATTTGCGGAATTTTCCTGAACCGTAAAAACATCATTACGATCCTGATGTCGGTGGAGCTGATGCTGCTCGCCGTCAATATCAATCTGGTGGCGTTCTCGGTTTACCTGGGCGATATCAGCGGCCAGATTTTTGCGATGTTCGTGCTGACCGTAGCGGCAGCCGAGGCGGCGATCGGCCTTGCGATTCTAGTGGTGTTCTTCCGTAACCGCGGTTCGATTGCGGTGGAAGATATTAATGCGATGAGGGGATAATGGAAACAAGCTGTCTGGCCACTGCCGTTTTGTTTCTCCCGCTGATTGCTGCGGTGCTTGTGGGCGTCTTCGTGCGCGTGATACCTGCGCGCCTCGCGCAGCTCATCACCTGCGGTGCGCTTGTCACAAGCGCTGTGTGCGCTGGCTTCGTATTCCATGATGTAGCATTGCTCGGCCATGTGCAGAAAATCAAACTGCTGGAATGGATCGATTCCGGTGACTTCAATGTCAGCTGGGCCATCCGCGTGGATGCGCTGACGGCGGTAATGCTGGTCGTCGTGACTTGGGTATCCTCCGTAGTGCATATTTACTCCGTCGGCTATATGAGCCATGACGAACACCGCCAGCGTTTCATGGCGTATCTGTCGCTGTTCACCTTCTTCATGTTGATGCTCGTGACCTCCGATAACCTGATCCAGCTCTTCCTCGGCTGGGAAGGTGTAGGTCTCTGCTCCTACCTGCTGATCGGGTTCTGGTACAAGAAGCCGGAAGCTAACGCTGCTGCGATCAAAGCATTTATCGTCAACCGTGTTGGTGATTTCGGTTTCGCGCTCGGCGTAGCGGCAACATTCCTGCTGTTCGGCTCCGTGCAGTTCGACGTGATCTTCGGCAACGCAGCTGCGCATGCGGGCGACACAATGAACTTCCTCGGCAATAGCTATCACGCGTTGACGCTGATCTGCTTCCTGCTGTTTATCGGCGCGATGGGTAAGTCGGCTCAGCTCGGTCTGCACACCTGGTTGCCGGACGCAATGGAAGGCCCGACTCCGGTTTCCGCCCTCATCCATGCCGCGACGATGGTAACCGCAGGCGTATTTCTCGTGGCTCGCTGCTCGCCGCTGTTTGAGCAGGCTCCGTCCGCGCTGGAATTCGTGACTGTCATCGGCGCGCTCACAGCTTTCTTCGCGGCCAGCGTCGGCCTCGTACAGAACGACATCAAGCGCGTGATTGCTTATTCCACCTGCTCGCAGCTCGGTTATATGTTTTTCGCTTGCGGTGTCGGTGCTTATTCCGCTGGCGTATTCCACCTGATGACGCACGCCTTCTTCAAGGCGCTGCTGTTCCTTGGGGCCGGTTCCGTCATCCACGCCATGTCCGGCGAACAGGACATGCGCAATATGGGCGGTATTTGGAAAAAGATTCCCGTTACCTATATCTATATGTGGCTAGGTTCGCTCGCGCTGGCCGGTATGCCGTTCTTCGCAGGCTACTATTCCAAGGATATGATTCTCGAAGCGGCTTATGCTGCAGGAACCCGTGTCGGTGAGTTTGCTTACTGGATGGGCATTGTGGCTGCATTCATGACGGCATTCTATTCCTGGCGCCTGCTGTTCATGACGTTCCACGGCAAGCCGCGCGCTTCGCATGATGTCATGCACCATGTGCATGAATCCCCGGCCGTAATGCTCGTTCCGCTGCTGCTGCTCGCAGCCGGTGCGATTGCCGCAGGTTACATTGGCCGCAACATGCTGGGCATGGTAGCGCCGGAAGGTGAATTCTGGGCAGGGGCGATCAAATTCAGCGAATCGCATAATGTGCTTGAAGCGGCAGAACATATTCCGCACTGGGCCGGTCAGTTGCCGGGTCTGGTCGGTATCTCCGGTATCACGCTGGCATTCGTATTCTATATTCTGGCTCCCTCCATTCCGCATAAGCTGGCAGAGGCTTTCCGTCCAATCTACCTGTTCCTGCTGAACAAGTGGTATTTCGATGAAGCATATGACGTGATCTTCGTGCAGACGGCAAAACGCTTCGGCGCACATCTGTGGAAGTTCTGGGACACAAAAGTGATCGACGGGCTGGGACCCAACGGCGCGGCATGGGTATCTGCCCAGTTTGGCAAATGTGCCAGCAGGCTGCAGACCGGCTATCTTTATCATTACGCTTTCGCCATGCTGATCGGGCTTGTATTTATTGCTAGCAGCGTGTTGTTTATGGCAGGGGGACATTAATCACTATGGATTTTATTACTTCTCACCTGCTTTCCGTACTGATCTTCCTGCCGCTGGTGGGCGTTGCGTTCATCCTGCTGACCGGCGCTTGCGAAAAGACCAGCAAGACGGTTGCGTTATTGGTTACGCTTGTGGATTTCGCACTGTCCATTCCGCTATGGCTGAATTTCGACAACAGCACGAGCGGTTTCCAGTTTCAGGAAACGCATTCCTGGTTTGAAGGAGCCCATATCAGCTATCATCTGGGCATTGACGGTATCTCGCTCTTCATGGTGCTGCTGACCACCTTCCTGATGCCGCTGTGCATTCTGTGCAGCTGGGAAGCGATCACCAAGCGCGTGCGCGAATATATGATAGTGTTCCTTGTTCTGGAAACGCTCATGATAGGCGTATTCGCTTCGCTCGACCTGCTGCTGTTCTATGTATTCTTCGAAGCCGTGCTGATCCCGATGTATATCATCATCGGCGTCTGGGGCGGTGATCGCCGTGTTTATGCGGCTTATAAATTCTTCCTCTATACACTGCTGGGCTCGGTGCTGTTCCTGCTGGCGCTGCTCTATATCTATTATACGCAAGGTACGCTCGACATTCCCGCACTAATGCAGAAAACGCCGGATTATACGCTGAACGTCCAACGTTGGCTGTGGCTGGCAATGTTTGCATCCTTTGCCGTGAAAGTGCCGATGTGGCCGGTCCATACCTGGTTGCCGGATGCGCACGTACAGGCGCCGACAGCCGGTTCCGTAATTCTGGCAGGTATCCTGCTGAAGATCGGTGGTTACGGTTACTTGCGATTCTCGCTGCCAATGCTGCCGGAAGCTTCGCATTATTTTGCACCGCTGATGTACTGGCTTAGCATTGTGGCCGTGATCTATACTTCGCTCGTGGCGCTCGTGCAGACGGACATGAAAAAGTTGATCGCCTATTCTTCGGTCGCGCATATGGGATTTGTCACCGCTGGTATGTTTGCTTTCAACCAGCAGGGTATGGAAGGTGCTATCGTCCAGATGATCAGCCATGGTGTGGTTTCCGGCGCACTGTTCCTTTGCGTGGGCGTGGTTTATGACCGCCTGCATACACGTGAAATCGCCCGTTACGGTGGCCTGGTGAACATCATGCCGTATTATGCATTCACCTTCATGTTCTTCACGATGGCTTCTGTAGGTCTTCCGAGCACGAGCGGTTTCGTCGGTGAATTCCTGGTGCTGGTAGGGGCTTTCAAAGCACAGACTTACCTGGCCTTCTTCATCGCCACTGGCCTGATCCTCGGCGCGGCCTATGCGCTGTGGCTCTACCGCCGCGTGGTATTCGGGGAGCTTGTAAAAGAAGACCTGATGAAGATGAAAGATATGAGCTGCCGTGAATGGGCCATCTTCCTGCCGCTGATTCTGGCAGTGCTGTGGATCGGTATCTATCCGCATCCGTTCCTGAATGCTATGCACAGTTCGGTGCTTCATCTTCTGAGCCAGGTCGGAGGGACACATGGTTGATTATTCTTCGGTCGCAATTCTCGGTAAGACGTTCAATATTATGGATCTGGTTGCTTTCTCACGCCTCGTGCCTGAAATGGTGGTTACGGTTTCGGCTATTATCCTGCTCATCGGCGGTGTATATGCCAAAAGCCGTCTGACCGACAGGCTGTTCCTTTTCCTGAGCATCTTCGTGCTGGCATCCATTCTCGGCATCATGGTGGCCTTCCCCTCTGCCGTGGGTACGCAGTATTTCTTCTCGCACATGATCGTGGCGGACGGCTTCTCTACCGCTGTTAAAATGTTGCTGCTGGCGGCGACGCTGCTGGTGCTCCTGATTTCGGACGCATGGCTCGTGCGTGACGATAACCAGCGCTTTGAATATCCCGTGCTGGTACTGTTCTCGCTTCTGGGTATGATGCTGATGGCTTCCGCGAACAATCTGCTCGCGCTTTATATGGGGCTGGAACTTTCAAGCCTTCCGCTTTATGTGCTGGCCGGTTTTAGCCGCGAATCGCTGAAATCCACCGAAGCCGGGCTTAAATATTTCGTGCTTGGTGCGCTGGCTTCGGGCATGCTGCTGTTCGGCATGTCGCTGGTGTACGGGTTTGCGGGCAGCCTGGATTTCGATGCGCTGGCAGGGCTCTTTAAATCAAGCGGCAGCGTGGATAAAGGCATGCTGTTCGGCCTCGTGCTGGTGATTACCGCACTGTGCTTCAAGATTTCCGCTGCACCTTTCCATATGTGGACGCCCGACGTTTATGAAGGCGCTCCCACGCCGATCACGGCTTTCTTCTCCACCGCTCCCAAAGTAGCTGCAGTGGCATTGCTGGTCCGCGTACTCGTGCAGCCTTTCGGGCCGATGCTGCATGAATGGCAGCAGATCGTCGTGTTCGTATCCGCCGCATCCATGATCGTGGGCGCATTCGGTGCGCTGATGCAGACCAATATCAAGCGCCTGTTGGCCTATAGCTCCATCGGCCATGTCGGCTACGCCCTTATGGGGCTGGCAGCAGGAAGCGAAGAGGGCATCAGCTCGATCGGCGTCTATTTTGCACTTTATGTGCTGATGAGCGTTGGCGCATTCGCCTGCATCCTGATGATGCAGCGTGACGGTAAGGCAAAGGAAGCGATCAGCGATCTGGCCGGTCTTTCCAGCCGCTCGCCGCGCATGGCATTCGCGCTTGCGGTCTTCATGTTCTCCATGGCAGGCATCCCGCCGCTCGCCGGCTTCTTCGGTAAGCTGTATGTGTTCCTCGCGGCGATGCATGCAGGTCTGGTGACGCTTGCCGTCATCGGTGTGCTGAGCAGCGTCGTGGCCTGCTTCTATTACCTGAAAGTCGTCAAGGTCATGTATTTTGACGAACCGGCTGAAAGCTTCGATAAAGAAGTTCCCGCATTGCTGAACCTTGCGATGTATATCTGCACGGCAGTAACGGTGCTCTTCTTTGTCATGCCCAGCCCGCTCATTAACCAGGCGCATATAGCTGCAAAGGCATTATTTCAATGAAATCATTCGCCAAGCCCAATCTGCTCAACGACTACCATCTGCTCTCCTACGAAGAGCTGGATAGTACGAACGAGGAAGCAAGACGGATTGCGGAAGGCGGCGGTTCCCACGGCGCGGTCATCTGGGCCAAGCGCCAGACGGCGGGCAGGGGACGCATGGGGCGTCTCTGGGTGTCGGCTGAAGGCAATCTGTTCTGCTCGCTCCTGCTGAGGCCGGACTGTGCGCAGGATGTGGCCGCACAGCTTTCTTTCGTGGCGGCGCTTGCGGCAACGGAAACATTGAGCTCCATTATTCCCGACGGTGATGACATTCATTGCAAATGGCCTAACGACATTCTGCTGGGTGAAAAGAAGATCGGCGGTATATTGCTGGAATCCTTTGAAACAGCGGATATGACCACCGGCAGCAATAAGATGGTGCGCTGGGTTGTGGTCGGCGTAGGCATCAATGTGGATTCATGCCCCGGGAGCACCGATATTCCCGCCACCTACCTCAAAGAAGCAGGTGTCGAGATCATTAGCGCCAAGATCGTGCTTTCACGCTTCATACACCACTTTATTACGCTTTATGACATGTGGGCGAATAAGGGCTTCGCGCCGATTCGCAAATTGTGGCTTAAACATGCTTTCCGTATCGGCAAATCCATCGAGGTTCGCCTGCCCAAGGAAACCTATACCGGGATATTTGAAGGCATCGATACAAGCGGCCATCTGCTGCTGAAATCCGCCGGTAAAAAGCGCATGGCCATCAGCGCGGGTGATGTATTCTGGTAATACGACCTGTTTGCCAAGCTACTGAATAAATTATAAGTATTTTTACTCCCTCGCCGGTTGCATCATATGGTATGCAGGGTGTATAATAAATACGCTTCGCGTCCTGCAGCGTATAATTCCAAGACATGAAATCAGGCTTCACACTCATTGAACTTAGCATCGTACTGGTCATCATCGGCTTGATTGTCGGTGGCATATTAACAGGCCAGGATCTTATCGATGCTGCAACGGCGCGTGCGCAGCTTTCCCAGATCGAAAAATACCAGACGGCGGTCCGCACTTTCCAAGGTAAATTTGGTTATTTCCCTGGGGACATTCCGGAACCTTATGCGACTCAATTCGGTTTACAAGCGCGCGGTGCTTATGCCGGACAGGGGGATGGTAATGGTGTGCTGGAAGGGACCTGCAGTGACACCAGCAATGACAATGCTGGCGATCATGAAGGAAGCGGTGAACTGGCGGCGTTCTGGGCGGATTTGAGCAAAGCCGCATTGCTGGACACAACCATACTCGGTGCAGATAACGGCGGGGCAGGGTACCCCAGCACACACGCCGTGAGCCCTAACGTGACATTAACAACGACTCCGCCGCTTTCTGGATGGCTGCCTACGGCTAAAGTAGGCAATGGCAATTTTGTATATGTATATGCGCTTAATTCCACTTCCACGAATTATTTCGCCATCTCCACGGTCACCAAACTGGGGTGTACGATAGAATCCACAAGCAGCCCCGGCATGACGGTGCAGCAATCCTACATGATAGACAAGAAAGCGGATGACGGGTTGCCGCAGACCGGCTCCATTGTGGCCTGCTATGTCAATTACGATATCGTAAACTTTGCCATTATATGGGCGGCAAACGGCACCACAGGAGCGGGAACCAACGGGTGTATCCCGGCCTCTTCTGCTACTGTAACGAACTACGCAACAACGAATTGCTATGATAATAACGGCGTAGCGGGAACCGAGACCTACTCTACAAGCAGGAACGCCACCAGTCGGAATTGCGCACTATCATTCAAGTTTCAATAAAAACGCCCTGCACACCGTAAGGCGGCAGGGCGTTGCAATAGTTCTCAGCAATCGTTAGCCAGCCACCTTTTTGAGCACGCTGCCGCTGCCGGTAGCAAATGCATCTTCGATCACCTTGCGCTGTTCCTTTTCATGGATACGCAGGTAACCTGCAGCCGGGGAAGCCGATTCCGGACGGCCGACATAACGCAGGCGGCTATTACGGCCCAGCTCGTCGAGCACGTCGCTGATGCGCGGAGCGATAAACTGCCATGCGCCCATATTCTTCGGCTCTTCCTGGCACCAGATCACTTCAGCGTTTTTGTAGCGGCTGATTTCCTGTGCCAGCTCGCGCGCCGGGAACGGATAGTACTGTTCCGTACGGATGATGGCGACATCGTCCAGCCCAAGCTTTTCGCGCTCTTCGTACAGGTCGTAATAGACCTTGCCGGAGGTGATGATGAGCTTCTTGATCTTCTTGTCGTCCAGAAGCTGCTTCGTTTCCGGCAATACGCGCTGGAAGTGCGTGCCCGGGGCGAAATCCGCCAGCGTCGACACAACGAGCTTGTGACGCAGCAGCGACTTCGGCGTCATGACGATCAACGGTTTGCGGAACTTGCGGTAGATCTGGCGACGCAGCACGTGGAAGAAGTTTGCAGGAGTCGTGCAGTTAACGACCTGCATATTATCTTCACCGCAAAGCTGGAGAAAGCGTTCCAGGCGTGCGGAGGAATGTTCCGGACCCTGGCCTTCATAACCGTGCGGCAGGAGCATGACGAGACCGGACATGCGCAACCACTTGATTTCACCTGACGCGATAAACTGGTCGATGATCACCTGAGCGCCGTTAGCGAAATCGCCGAACTGAGCTTCCCACATGGTGAGGGCCTGCGGTTCAGCGAGCGAGTAACCGTACTCGAAACCGAGAATCGCGAATTCGGAAAGCGAGCTGTCGATCACTTCCAGGTTCTTCGGAGCGCCGATATTGTTGAGCGGCGTGTAGCGCTGTTCCGTATTCTGGTCGACCAGAACGGCATGACGATGCGAGAATGTGCCGCGGCAGGAATCCTGACCGGACAGGCGCACCGGATGGCCTTCCGTGAGCAGCGTGCCGAATGCGAGCGCTTCGCCCATGGACCAGTCAAGCCCCGTGCCGGTTTCCATCATCTTACGCTTGGCTTCAAGCTGACGTGCGATCTTGCTGTTGATCGTAAATTCATCGGGAACTCGAGAGATCGCGTTGCCGATGGTTTTGAGCTTCTCAACATCCACGCCCGTATCGACAATGGCATGCTCGCCCTTCGGCTTTTCAAATCCTGCCCATGCGCCTTCGAGCCAGTCAGCCTTATTGGGCTTAAAGGTCTTGGCAGCTTCGTAAGCGTTATCGAGCGTTGCACGGAATTCAGCGAATTGTGCATCCACTTCTTCCTGCGTCACAGTGCCTTCGGAAACGAGCTTTTCAGCATAGATACGCGCGGGCAGCTTGTGGTTTGCGATCGCCTTGTACATCAGCGGCTGCGTGAACATCGGTTCATCACTTTCATTATGGCCGTATTTACGGTAGCAGAAGATATCTACGACCACGTCGCGCTTGAAGATGTGGCGGAATTCGGCAGCCAGTTTGCAGACATAGAAAACGGCTTCCGGATCGTCACCGTTCACGTGGAAGATCGGGGCCTGCACCATCTTCGCAACGTCCGACGGGTATGGCGTGAAGCGCGAGAAGCGTGGGCTTGTGGTGAAACCAATCTGGTTGTTGACGATGATATGGACCGTGCCGCCTGTGGTATAGCCACGCAACTCAGCGAAGGAGAGCGTTTCCGCAACCGAGCCCTGGCCTGCGAATGCGGCATCGCCGTGCAGCAGAACGGCGGTCACTTTTTCGTTATGATTGACGTCGCCCTTGCGATCCTGCTTCGCGCGGACCTTGCCCATGACGACCGGATTCACGGCTTCGAGATGTGAGGGGTTGGAGGCAAGCGAAAGATGGATCTTGCGACCGCTGTCCGCCATCGTACGGACGTTGGAAACGCCGAGATGGTATTTCACGTCGCCGGAGGAATCCACCCATTCCGGGAAATCGATATTGCCCTGGAACAGCGACAGCAGTTCCGTCCACGGTTTGCCCATGACGGTCGTAATGACGTTCATGCGTCCGCGATGCGGCATGCCGATATTGACTTCTTCAACGCCAAGACGCGCAGAGGTTTCAATCACGGCTTCAAGACCCGCAATCGCGGAGTCGCCGCCCTGAATGGAGAAGCGCTTGGTGCTCGCATATTTGAGCTGTACGAATTCTTCGAACGATTCAACTTCGATCAGTGTCTTGAGGATGTATTTCTTTTCTTCGAGCGTCAGGTCCGGGCGGCTCTGGCGGCTTTCGATATGTTTCTGTATCCAGTTCTTCTGTTCCGGATACTGGATATGCATGAACTCAACGCCGATATTCGTGCAGTAGGTTGCGTTGAGGATCTGCAGGATTTCGCGCAATGTTGCGAACTTCAGCCCGAGTACACCGTCGAGGAAAATTTTGCGGTCGTAATCCTTCGCGGTGAAGCCGTAGGTTTCCGGGTCGATGTCCGGGTGGTGCGTGCGGCGTTCCAGCTGGAGCGGGTCGTAATTGGCAATGATATGGCCGCGAACACGGTAATTGCGGATGAGCATGAGCGCGTGGATGGTGTCGCGCGTGGCCTGTTCGACATCCGGCGTCAGCTCCTGTGAGGCGCCGGCAGCTTGCGGTTTAGCTTTTTTGTCTTTGGAAGCAGCGGGTTCGCGGTTCAGGGTTTCGTCTTCGAAGCGGGAAACATTTTCAGACCAGCTTGGGCGTGTTACACCGGCGGTTTTCGCATCCTGAGCGCTGAAATTCGTGGAAAAGAAGCTGCGCCATTGCGGATCGACCGATTCCGGGTTGGCCAGCCATTTGGCATACTGCATTTCAATATAGGGGGCGTTAGCGGAAAAGAGCTCGGAGTTCTGGGATGCGGAATGGTTGGACATGTTTTTTCTCTTGAGTTTACCACAATTTTGCGATCTTATAGAGAATAACAGGGATTTCCGCAACATTTTTAAGCATTGGGCCTGTTTTGCTACGCCTATTTTTTTTCTTGCTCGCAGCATGTCTATGCACGGCCGCGCTTGCTCAGACAGGCAAGGATGCGCGCGCCCAGCTTACGGGTACCGTAAGCGAGATGAAAGCCATTGGAAAAAAACAGAAAAAGCTGGAAGAGCAGCGTGCTTCGCTGGAGCATGAACTCAAGGGCCTCAAGCGCGAGACGGTGGACCTTGCCAATGAGATGAACGATCAGGAAAAAGCCCTGTCCGGCCTTGAAGATAAGCTCGCCATACTGGAAGACCAGAAAAAGCAGAAAAACGACGAATTGGATAAGCGCAAGGCCGAGCTTTCCACGCTGATTGCCTCCATGATCAAGCTGCGCCAGATGCCGCCGGAAGCGGTAATTGCCATGCCCGGCAAGCTCGATGAAACCCTGGCGGCTTCACGTGCGCTGAATATCGTTACCCATGCTATTCAGGAGGATTCGCAAAGCCTGAGGCAGCAGCTGAACGAGCTGGATAATCTGGAAGAGAAAATCCGCAGCGACCGCGCTGTGATTGTGGCGCGCAAGGCGGAGCTGGATGCAAAGCGCGCGACCTTGGAAGGAAAGGTGAAACAGCGCAGTAAACTGGAAGACGAACTGGGAACGGAAAGCGAGCAGGAAAAGGAACGGCTGGCGCAGCTGAAAGTGAAATCGCACAATCTGCAGGATCTGATAGACGAATTGGGTAAGGCAGCACGCGCGCCGCAGGATAACATCAAGGAAAACGCTGTTAAGGAAGAAGAGGAAGAAGAAACGCAGACGAAGATGCGTTCATTTGCGGATGCAAAGGGCAAGATGCAGATGCCTGCGGCGGGCAAGGTAGTGCGTCATTACGGAGGCAGCGGAGACGACAGCGTATTTTCCCGGGGGGTGACGCTCGAGACGCGTGAAGGGACCACGGTTGTCGCGCCTTATGACGGTGAAGTCGTCTATGCGGGCAGTTTCCGCGACTACGGGCATATCGTGATCATCCGTCATAGCGACCATTACCATACGCTGCTTTCCGGCATGGAGCAGGTCAGCTGCAAACCGGGCCAGATGTTGCTGAAAGGTGAGCCGATAGGAACCATGGGCAGCTCGCGTGACCAGCGCCGCCTGTATGTGGAAGTGCGGCGTAATAATAAACCGATCGATCCCTCGCCCTGGTTGAAGGGAGCATAATGCGTAAAGCATTTCAAAAGGCCGTGATGTGCATGGCGCTTGCAATAACGCTCACGGCAAATGCGCAGGCGGCACAAATTATCGTGGATTATACGCAAGCTGGAAAAGCGATCAACTCACGTGCATTCGGTGTCGATGTGACCGGTTATGGCAGCGGCAGGGATATTACCAACGATAGCGTAATGATGCAGATGATGGGCGATCTGCGGCTTGGCCAGATGCGCATGCATCTGAAATATAAAACACCCGGTGATCCCCATAGCCCTATCCAATGCGGTGGAGCGGGATGTGCGAAGAACGTGCCGGGCGATGTGTGGATCACCAAAATCAAGGCAATGGGAGCGGAGCCGGTCGTAATATTGCAGATGGCACCTCCAACCTCCGTGCAGGACGCGGCCAGTATGGTGCGTCATTTCAACCTGGAGACGCGAAATCCGGTTAAGTACTGGATCATCGGCAATGAGTCGCCGCTGCCGGACGCGGAACAGATCACACTATTCAACCGCACCTACGATGCGATGAAAGCTGCCGATCCGTCGATAAAGATTGGTGGCGTCGGCACGGCCTATTTTAATGAAGCATTCCTGCAGAAATTGCTGGCCGGGAGTGGGAACAGGATCGACTTCATTGATTTTCATCAATACGGCGAAGGTGGAGAAGAAAATCTTCCGGAAAGCGTATTGCTGAAAAACACAGTGGGGTACGAAGAGCATATCAGCGCGCTGAAAGCGGATATTCGTAAAATCGTGCCGGCGCGCGCTGATCAGATCGATGTACAGGTCGGCGAGTGGAACATGAACTGGAACGGCAAGGGTGCGGTGAATGCCATGTTTACACAGTTCAATACGGTGTGGGGCGCAAGCGTGATCGGCCATATCCTCCGCGCGGGCGGAATCTCGCTGCAATACGGCGACAAAAACGGGCCGCTCGGAACTTTATATGAATCGCTACATCCGGCAAGTGGCGCAGCGGCAATCGCTGCAATAGACCAGCCTATGCCGGTCTATTATGCACATGTGATGTTTACGGGCGGAAAATGGTTTCGTCATTTCGGGAATACACTTGCGCAGGTTTCCGTGGATGCGCCGGATCTGGAAGTCTTCGCATCGGATAATCCGAAAAACATTGTGGTGATCAATAAAAATCCGACCGCAGCCGAAGAGGGTATCTTTACGCTAAAAGGAACAGAAAATATACGAGCGCAGGTGTGGCAGAAAAATGGACAAATAAATCCGCTCTCACCACCGGCCTATTTGGGAGAGGGGCAAGTGCATCACGGCAGATTCGCCTCCACATTGCCGCCTTATTCCGTCACGACATTTATTCTGAATTAATAAATATATATGTGCTGTTTTTGCTTGTCTGTGCATGCGAAGTGAAGTAATGCAAGCCGCGGCGCGGCGAGAGCAAAAAAATCTGGAAATATAGCTCTCATAAGTTTAATATAACAGTCAGATGCAATTTTGCGACGAAACGGAGAACGAATACATGGCTGCTGATAAAGAGTCCGACGAGATGATAGATATCAGCCTTATTACTCAGGCTGCCGTTGGATATGTCCGGGAAAATACTGCCAGCAAGAAAATGGCGGAGCGATTTGTAGCGGAAGTAAGGGTGCATTTGGGACAGATCCTTGCGCATATGGATACAAAGGAAGAATCGCCGCTGGGTAAAAAAGCCACTCCGGAATCTGTTGCCCTGATGGAATATGTCGCAGAAAAAATGGACAAGCTCGAAGCAGAAAAAGGCTACACGGCTGCGCAGGCTTCCGCCATCGTCATGAAGGATGAACTGGTGCCGCTGCAGGTAGTGGCAGGCATGGCGAATGATAGCGACATGATCGCCTCTGTCAGGAAAGTCAACTCGCATATGATCAGCGAACTGGGCAATATGGATGTGCTCAAGGATGACGAGAAGATGGTATTGCGCCGCAAAAAGCGCGGACGTGCTCCGGGCAGCGGTAAGAAACTTTCCAAGCCGGAATAATTTCCTCTGCTGGGGTCGGATAGCTGGCGGTGGTCTGTTTTACATCAGACAGGCAATAAATTCCCTTTTTGGCGCATTTGATCAATGCGGTCTCGGAATTCTCCCATCTTAACCAACTGATATATCAAGTACTGCTTCCGCAAGCCGTTTTGGCATGATAATAGCATGGAAGAATGTCGGATATCGGCCGTAATTAGGAAAAAATATGCAGACAATCGAGTTGAAGGATGCTGATAAGCTGATGGCAGGTAATGCCGGATATTCCATGCCGCGCAAAGGAAGTCTGTCCAGATTGTTTCAGGATAGCGTGCAGCCTGTCGTGCGCTCGGGTGCGGACATGGTAGCGGATTGGCTGGAAAGGCTGACGCTGCTGGTGGTGGCATGTCTGGTGGCGTTTGCGGCTTGCGTGGTATTCGGGCAGGCGGCGCACGCCGATTCTCGTTTGAAAGATATCGCGAATTTTGAGGGTGTCCGTGACAACGTATTGATGGGATACGGGCTGGTAGTGGGGCTCAACGGCACAGGCGACAAGCTGAAAAATAACGAATTTACTTCGCAAAGCCTGATTGCGTTTCTGGAGCGCCAGGGCGTTAATACGCGCGGCACGGAACTTAAAAGCAAGAACGTGGCTGCTGTGACGGTGACGGCCACCTTGCCGCCTTTTTCACGCGAAGGCAGCAGGATCAACGTGAATGTAAGCGCGATGGGTGATGCCAAATCACTGCAGGGCGGTATGCTGCTGGCAACGGCGCTTTATGGCGCGGACGGTAAGGTCTATGTGGTAGCGCAGGGGCCTATTAGCATTGCCGGGTTTGAAGCGGGCGGCGCCGGAACGACCATCACCAAGGGCGTGCCGACGAACGGATTCATTGCCAATGGTGGCATTATCGAAAAGGAAATCGACTTTGCGCTCAACGACATGTCTTCCCTGAATATCAGCCTGCGCAACCCGGATATTACGACCGCCAAGCATATGGCAGAAGCGATTAACCGGCATTTAGGCGTGGATGCGGCGCAGATGGTGGATGCAGGAACCGTGCATCTGCGCGTACCGATTGATTTTAAAGGAAATACTTCCGGCCTTCTCGCAGAAATCGAACAGTTGCAGGTGCATACGGACCAGGTGGCTAAAGTCGTGATAGACGAAGCATCGGGTACGGTTGTAATGGGCGAGAATGTGCGCATTGACACAGTGGCGGTGGCGCAAGGCAACCTGATGGTAAAAGTGGAAGAAAATCCGCAGGCGATATTGCCGGGGCCGTTAGCGCCTCCGGGCACGCCTGCCGTAGTCGTACCCCGCACGAATGTGACGGTGGAGGAAAGCAACGCCAAACTGGCCGTTATGCCGCATGGCACCACGTTGCGTGAATTGGTGGCGGGGTTGAATGCGCTGGGTGTCGGCCCGCGTGACCTGATTACAATATTGCAGACAATCAAGACGGCCGGGGCGTTACAGGCGGAGGTGGTGGCAGAATGAGCGATATTACCATGACCGCACCCGTGAATCTGACCTCTGCCCTGCAGCCGGGGAGCCTCGACACGGCATCCTCAGGCAACGCAAAACTGGCGGATACCGCGGCAGCAAATGGCGGAGCCCGGGTGCCCACATCACAAATCGACGCGGTTTCCCAGGATTTCGAGGCGGTATTCCTGTCCCAGATGATGGGAGCCATGTTTTCCGGCGATGAGCTGACGGATTTCTTCGGCGGCGGCTCAACAGGAGAAATTTATAAGAGTTTTCTGATGGATGCTTATGGTAAATCACTGTCTAAGGCAGGTGGCATAGGTATTGCAGAGCAGGTAAAAAAGGAACTTCTTAAGTTGCAGGAGGTCGTATGACGCAGCAGGTCCAGGAAAAACAGAAAGAAGTGCCGCTGACGGCGGCAATGCTGGTAAGCACGGTAAATGCACTGACAGCGGTGCTGGAGGAAGAATCCGGTTATATGGACTCCCTGCAGATTGACATGGTCAGTGCGATTCAGGATCGTAAACTGAAAATAACGGCGCTGCTGGAGCGTTATATGCGTCATGTAGCCAAGAATCCGCAGATTATTGCGGCGCTGACCCCGGAAGAAAAGACTGAAATGCTGGCTGCAGACCGTAATCTCAAGCAGGCAATGAAGGCCAATTATGAAAAACTGCTGGTGGCCAAGAACGTTAATAATGCGATTGTGACCTGTGTAACCGGTATTTTCGCCAGCCGGCGCAGCAATAAAGTCTATAATGCGCGTGGCTCCATGTATACCAGCGAGAGCTATTCACCCCCCGTTTCTGTGACGCTGAATAAAATGGCATAGAAAATGCTTGTGTATAAGTGCCGGGATACCTGAAGACCAGAATAGAAAAGAAAGGTCTTCAGGTAAACCAGGCACTTAACAAATACACAAGGAACGGGTTATGGGGTTGTTATCTGCGTTAAATAGCGCCGTATCAGGACTGAATGTCAATCAGCAGAACCTGAACATACTGTCGCAGAATATCAGTAATGCCAATACGCCGAATTACTCGAAGGAAGTCGTCCACCAGGCGGCAAACTTCATCGCAGGTCAGGGCGAAGGCGCAACGGTTGCAAGCGTTACTCGCAGCGTCAGCGATTATCTGAGCGCACAGGTCAATGCGCAGTCTTCGGTCGCAAGCGGTGCTTCGGTCGTAACGGATTATTATGCGCAGATACAGAACCTGCTCGGGCAGCCTGGCACCACGAACAGCATAGACCAGGGCATATCCTCTTTCTTCGTGGCAATGCAGAATCTGGCGAACTCGCCGAGCGCCACCACGCAGACCAGCGCTATCAATGCAGCCACTTCCATGGCCAATCAGCTTTCCACGCTGGCTAATTCGCTTGAAAACCTGAGAATGCAGGCCGATACGGACATTAATGGCGCGATCAACAACGTCAATGCTGATCTGAAAAGCCTGATCCAGACGAACCTCGCATTGCAGCATGCGGCTGCAGTAGGGCAGAATACGGCTGGATTACTCGATCAGCGTGATGCATCGCTCAACGACCTGTCCCAGTATATGGACATCAAACCGAGCTTTGCCGAAGATGGTGAAGTGTCGATCAACACCACCAACGGTGTGACGCTTCTGACCAACACCACTTCCGCTGAGTTGCAATATTCTCCAATTTCTTCTGTCACGACACTGATCAATAATAGCTCGATCGGTGCGATCAACGTCGTCACAACAGATGCTAATGGAAACGTGCTGGGCCAGAAAGTGCCGATTGTCAGCAGCGGACCGAGCTCTGCCGTCACCACGTCGCTTACGAGCGGGAAAATCCTTGGGCTGTTGCATATGCGCGATAGCATTATCCCTAACGTATTAAGCCAGCTCGATACGTTGGCCGGTACCCTCAGGGATAAAGTCAATGCCATTAACAATGCAGGCACGAGCTTTCCGCCGCCGAACTCCTATACGGGTACGACGCTGATCAAGGGCAGCGATATATCGCAATATTCCGGTAGCGTGCAGATTGCCGTGCTAGGCAGCAACGGTTCGCCGGTCTCTTCTCCTTATACGGACGAACCTAATGGCCTTCAGCCACTGACACTGGATCTCTCGGCGCTCAACACCGGCAAAGGGAACGGCACACTTTCGGTGGATGGATTGATCAATACCATCAACCAGTTTTACGGTCCGCCGCAGAACAAGATGGAGCTCGGTAATATCAACAATGCGCAGCTCGATGTGGTGTCCGATAATATTCCGGATACCGGCAACACGCTGAACTTTGCCTTCAACCTGAACAATATCAGCTCCGGTAACGCAGATTTTTATACAAGCGGCTATACGGTGCTCGATAGCAGCGGCAGCGTAATTGCCAGCAGTACTGCAGGTACGGTGACGAGCACGCAGCCTGCCCTAACGCTGAACGGCACGAATACCTACCAGACAACATCGGGAAGCAATACGGTAACGGTCACAACCACCGGCAACAATACGTTCAAGAATGGCGATATCGTATACCTGAACGCACCTTCCGGCTCGGTGAACGGCCTTTCAGGCTCGCAGCTCGGAGGCTATTTTACAGTCAGCAATGTCACAGGTAATACATTCGATATCACAGTCTCCGGGGCAGGTGCTACGAGCACCGGGCCTGCTAGTGTTTCCGGCGTTACGGGTTTCAGCAAATATGACTCTGTGAATGCAGGCAAAGCGACTGGTACGGCCGGTCAGGGGATCGTCACTGCGCAGCTTGGCGCGGCAGCGTCTACCTCGCCTTATTTCACGGTACAGGCAACTATTGCTACTGTTGATAGCGGTGGGAACCTGGTGCAATCCGTTGTATCTTACCGCGTTCCTAATAATCAGGCCAATTCGCGCAACGAGCTGATCGGGGCGGCAAGCGCTACGCAGAACGGCAAAATCATGGCGCCTACTACCACGCAGCCCCTGCTGACCGCCACGCTGGTGGATGCGGACGGCAAGCCATTGCCCAAAACGAACGGGCTTTACGGCAATCAGGCAGGCTACCTGAAGATTGCTGCAGGGAACAGTTCCTATACGGTGGCCATTAACGAACTGGACAGCCAGCAGCTTGCGACAGTCACAGGTACAGTAGTGCCGGGCGGAAGCGGACAGGGTCTCTCCCAGTATTTCGGACTGAATAACTTCTTCAATCCGTCCTCGTCGAAGAATGGCGATACGGTAACCAATAGCGCTCTGAACTTAAGTGTTGAAAGCCGTATTACAAACAATCCCAGCCTTATCAGCACCGGTAAGCTGACGTTGGGGACCCAGCCCACAAATGCAAGCAGCCCGCCCAACTATACTTATGTTCTGACCTCCGGCGATAATACGGTCAGCCAGCAGTTTGCAGCTTTGTCCACCAGCCTGACAAGCTTTACGACATCAGGCGGCCTGCCGGCCAGCAGCACCACGTTTGCGCAGTATGCCGGACAGATTCTTGCGGCCACATCCACCAATTCGGCGAACGCCACCACCACCAAGAACAACAGCCAGGCATTGCTTGACGGTTACACGAAGAGCGCACAGTCGGTCTCCGGCGTAAACCTGGACCAGGAACTGGCTAACACGGTCATCTACCAGAACGCCTACAGTGCCTCGGCCAGGGTGATTTCGGTGGTAGGAACCATGTTCGATGCGTTGATTAACAGCATTCAGTAAAGAACGGCTTTGGAGAGTAAGGAGTAATATATGTCATCGGTCCAATCAGTAAGCACCTTCGGTTCTCTGCAGACACTGCTGCAGAATATGGGGGAAGTGCAGAATTCGTTGAGCACCTCCCAGGAAGCGATTTCCAGCGGCAAGGCAAGCCAGACCTTCGACGGTATGGCATCGGACGTGCAGCAGCTGACTTCGATCAGCGCTCAGGTGACGCGCATTACCAATTACCAGTCGGGCAATGCCACCGTCATCGGCCAGATGCAGACGACTTCCACCGTGCTTGGGCAGATCCAGAATATCGCAAGCAGCCTCAAGAGCTTAGTGCAGAGCCAGATCAGCGGCACATTGAGCGGCGCTTCCTTCAAGCAGCAGGTGAAGTCGCAGGTGGAAGCGCTGGCAGCAGCACTGAACACCAATTACGGCGGAAATTTCATCTTCGCAGGTGCAGCAACGTCTGCGCCTCCGATTAAGACCCCGGTTCCGACTAATAATGCGGTGGGCGTGCCGGATGCATCTTATTATCAAGGCAGCACACTGGACCCGCAGGTACGTATTTCCGACAGCCAGTTGATTACTCCGGGCGTAAATGGCAGCGAACTGGCCTTCCAGCAGCTTTTTGCAGGCATGAACCAGGCATTGACAGCACCGGATGGCGCAAGTGGCTCAGATATACTGACAGCATCGGAAAACCTTATAGATAAAGGGATGCAGGGGGTGATTACCCTGCAGTCAAGGGTAAATTCAAACATTCTCACGGTCCAGCAGTCCAATACGCAGGCGCAGTCTGTACAGACTTATTACACGGGAATTGTGAACAGCCTTACGAATGCGGATGAAATCTCGCTATCCGCCAAGGTAGCGCAGGATACAACGGTGCTGCAGGCAAGTTTTGCGACATTTGCGCGTATCAGCCAGCTTTCGCTGGTAAATTTTCTCAAATAGGGACATTGGCGACAGGGTAATTTTTTAGTGTTTTTTGTGGTTAACTGGAATATAATAGGGAAAGCAGGGTAATTTTATGATGGTGGGAGTGTCCGTGAGCCAATTGGAGAAAATGGTATTCCTGGACAAAAGTTCCGGCAGCCTTGAGTCCGGAATTCCGGAAGAAATCGAGACGCGCTTCGGCAAGGTTACATTGCACAGGGATAAGATGGTATCCTTCCCGCGCGGCTTGCTTGGCATGCCGGAAAAAAGAAATTTCCAGGTTTCCGAATTTCCCAGTGATAAACTGCGTCGCTTTAAGCTGCTGCAGTGCTGCGATGACTATGCCCTGTCATTCATCACATTCCCTATCGGTCTCGAAAACGGTATCATAGCCGCTGAAGACTTGTTGCGTGCGAGCACTGAACTCGGCATCCAGCCGGATAACCTGGCCGTACTGCTGATTGCATCCGTGCATCGCTCTCCGGAAAAGGTGACGATCTCCGTCAATGCGCGTGCGCCCCTTCTGATTGACGCCTCATTGCGTCTCGCAGCCCAGTACGTCTTCCAGACGGATAAGTACAAAGTCCAGCATTACATCACTGCATAAAAAGCCCTGGAGGCGGGTAGCGGCCCGCTTTACATTTCGTGGCGCTTGTGAAATGGTGAGGCTCGGTTCATTTCCCTCTATTGGTGATGATTATGACCGCCTCGCTTCTAACAGCCTTTTCCATCTATGCGCTCGTGGCGCTTCTCACGCCCGGCCCCAATAATATCATGCTGCTGACTTCCGGCCTGCATTTCGGCATGTCGCGTACCGTGCCGCATATGGCGGGCGTGGTAGGCGGTTTTATGCTGATGGTCATATTAGTGGGGCTTGGCCTTGGGGCGGTATTCACAGCCTATCCGCAGTCTTATCTGTGGATGCAGTATGCGGCAGCGGCATATCTGCTTTACCTCGCGTGGAAGATAGCGACTTCAGGGCCGATGACGGTAGGGCAGGAGGATGAAGATACCACGCGCAAGCCCATGAGCTTCCTGTCTGCGGCGATGTTCCAGTGGGTGAATCCGAAAGCCTGGATTATCGTGGCCGGTGCCGTAAGCCTTTACGCACCGCATGAGCATTACCTGCTGAACGTGCTGATTATTGCGTTTATCTTCGGTGTCGTGGGAGTGCCAAGCGTAGCGGTCTGGGCGGCTTTCGGCAGTATGTTCAGAAAAGTCTTTTCGCATGAACGCTACATGAAGCCGTTTAACTGGTGCATGGCGCTGATGCTGGTATTGTCGATTTATCCGACCTTGAAAGATATTGTAGGAAAGGTGATAGGCTGATGGCAGTTATCGCACCGGAATTCATGAAACAGTTTCGCTGCATCGGCGCAGAATGCCCCGATACATGCTGCAAGGGCTGGAACATGCAGGTCTCGGACGAGAATTACGAGAAGTATAAAAAAGAAGCGCCTGAGCTTTTAGAGTCGGTCGCAGGTGAGCCGGGGCAATATGTCATGCGGCGCGATGTAAAGACGAGCTACTGCGTAAAATTTACCGAAGGTCTGTGCGGCATCCAGAATAAATACGGCGAAGCATTCCTCGGCGATGCCTGCCATTTCTATCCGCGCGTCACACGCAAACTGGGCGATACCGTTATGATGACGGCGACGCTTTCCTGCCCGGAAATCGCGCGGCTGGCGCTGTTCGATCATTCGCCCTTCCTGCTGGATGCATCGGACATGGACCACATTATGGGACAGGCAAAGGATTATCTGCCTGCATCGCTTTCGACGGAAGCGGCTATCGGAATATACCGGCATTTTATAGAAGCGGCGCTGGATGAATCGGTGACGGCCGAGCGTGCTCTGATGCGGATCTTTACCGTATGCGAATCGCTCGAGCGTATTGATGTAGCTTCCTGGCCGGATGCTGTGCCGTTCTACCTTGCCCATGCCGATTCCGGACTGCCTGCGCCGGAAGGAAAGCCCACCGATCAGTGCTTCCTGCTGCAGGCGCTTTGCGGTTTGATGGTGGCGGCGAAGAAAACGGGCGATGGCAGGCTGATGCACACCGTGACCGATATGCAGCACGCGTTGCATGTCACTGTGCGGATGGATAATCTTGCAATCGTGGCGCTGCCCGATAGTGACCATGCGCTGCAGACCGTGCTGGAAAGCTGGCGCAATGAGCATGCGGCACAGTACGAGCATATTCTGCGGCGTTATCTTGCCGTGCAGCTCTCGCAGGCACTGTTTCCGTTCTGCGGTTTCGGTGACACTTTAACGCAGCGTATTGCCATCATTGGTGTGCGGCTGGCCACTATCAAACTTGCGCTTATGTGCGCAAGCACCCTCTCTCCCAAACCGCTCACACAGGACGAAATCATCCGTGCCGTGCAAAGTATCGCACGCTTCATGGATCATCTGGCGGATCCCGAATTTTCCGTCAAAATCTATCAGGAAACAGGCTGGCTCAAAAAACCCCGCCTGCGCGCCCTTCTCGGGGATGGCATTTAAGTTTGCCAGCAAATACAGCGATATAGGGCTAATTATTTAATTATTAACGATTTTATGCTATAACGATAGTGTATCTTGGTAGAAGTCTTACTTGGTAAGAGGTTTTTGCCAATCGCGGCATCCGCAATTGCATCACGCAGTTGTCGCACAAGATACCGCTGGAATAAAAGGTCGGATGCCTTCCAGCGTAAGGGTCGTATGGCGTATACACGACCCAAACCGGAACAACGGAAGGACAAGCTGTGAGGCGAGTCATGCCGGTGCTCACCATCGACGAAAATGGTGATGTGAGCACGGGGGCTGTCGTCGAGGACTTCGAGACGCGGCGCCTGGGAGTCATCCCCACCATCAACATCGGTGATGAGGGGGGCTGGCTGGAGTACGTGATGGTCGACCTGCTGCCCGAGACCCTCGCGTGGTGGGACCGCAAGCTGGAGGTCAGCATCTTCGCTGCGACGTTCAGGCCCTCGAACGAAGAGGACCCTGCGCCGCGGTGGAGGAAGAGCCAGCTTCCCGTCCTCGTACAGTGCGCGATCGAGGACGCCAGCGAGAGCACTACCGCGCTCGTGGTGTGCTACCTGCCGATCGTGATGGACGACGAGGACCGCAGGCTCGACGGTGGCACCGTGCACGCACGCGGTCGCATCGGCGGTCCTCTGGGAAGGGACTCGGAGGAAGATGACGGCAAGCAGATCATCCTCACCATGACGGAGGGGATCCCGGTCACCTTCGAGCTGCACGACGGCGGTACGGCGACCTACCTGTGGACCCGTGAAGACGGGCTTCGCAAGGTCGAGAACGCCGCGACCGACTAGGCTGAAGCGCGCGTGAGCGCGTGAAGGCCATCCTCCCGGTTTAACCGGCAAGCGCAGGCGGCGCCACTCCCAAGATTCGTTCTGGGGGAGGCGCCGCCTGTCGTGTTTCAGGCCATTGCATCTCGACTGGCGGCGATCTATATCTCATTTATGCTGTCTGCAGATAATCCCTCCGATTCTCAAATCAAAGCGTTTCACAAAGCGCTGCACCGTTGGTATGCGGCGCATGGGCGGCGTGATTTACCATGGCGCAATACGAACAATCCGTATGAAGTCTATATCAGCGAAATCATGCTGCAGCAGACACAGGTAAAAACCGTGCTGGAGCGTTTCTATGCACCGTTCCTGAAAGCTTTCCCTACACTTGCAGCGCTGGCGGCAGCGGATCATCAGGCCGTGGCGAAGAAATGGGAAGGGCTCGGTTATTACACACGCGCGGCCAATCTGCACAAAGCGGCTCAGCAAAGTGGTGGTATGCTGCCGGGTACGTGGGAAGAGTTGCAGAAGCTGCCCGGCATTGGCCGCAATACTGCGAGCGCGGTGGCATGCTTCGGATTCGGGCAGGCCGTGCCGGTGATGGAGGCGAATGTGCGGCGCGTGCTGTGCCGCGTTTTTGCCATGAAGGAAGCGCGTGACGATGTATTGTGGGAGAAAGCGGAGCTGCTGCTCGATAAGCAGAACCCGTTCGATTACAATCAGGCGATGATGGATATCGGCGCGATGGTCTGTACGAAGCGTGCGCCGCGCTGCGAGATATGCCCGCTTGCTGCCATATGCAAAGGCAAGATTGCTCCGGAGAGTTATCCCGCGCCGAAAAAAGCCAAAATCACGCCCACGCGTAAACGCGTCATTGTCGTGCTGCACGATGGGCGGGGAGGCTATTTTCTCTATAAGCGCACGACGCGCTTTCTGCACGGGCTATATGGGTTCCCGGAATATGATGAAGGCACAAAAACCTTTACGCTGGCGGAGTCAGAGTACTCATTGCTAAGAAAAGCACTGCTGGGACAAATTACACAGACTTACAGTCATTTCACGCTTCAGGCGGAAGTGTATCTGGCAAAGGTAGATGCACAGGAGGCAAAAGCAGCGGGGTTGCAGTGCGCTACACGCAATGAGATTAAAGAACTTCCGCTCTCCGGCGCGGACCATAAAGTGCTGGCGCTGCTGGATACAAATAATCAGAAATAACTATTCTAGTTCTTGGACTGCCGCGTTGCTTCGCTCCTCGCAGTGACGTTACCAATCTTCTCATGGGTACGTGGAGGAGTTCTACACGACGACCCGCGAAGCGAGGGGGTAAGCGTAAGCGAAGGGGGCGAGCATAGGTCGCCCCCTTAAAATATACTACTACACAGGAGTTGCCGCGCCTGAATGCGCAAGGTTGCGGGCTTCCAGTTCCTGCGCGTAACGCCTGAGCATGCGCGACTCGCTGACCTGACCGATCACCCTGCGCTTATCAGCGGAATCGAGCACGGGCAGATCTTCCTGCTGCGAGGAGGAAAAGAGTTCAAGCGAGCGGCGTATATTGTCGCGCGGAAGCAGGAAGCAATCCTTGGCTTTGGCAATATCGCCCGCCTGAATACTGTCAACTTTCTCGTTAAGGTCGGTGCGGTGGATCGTGGTAATATCCGCCACGCCGATATAGCGCCCTTCCGGATCGACGATGAAAGCAGGCTTGCCGCTTTCGGCAGGAATAAGCACGCGCAAAGCGGCAAGCGTCATGGTGGAAGGAACAGTCTGCGTGCCGGGTTGCATGAGCGTTGCCATGGTAAGCTCATTAACCCAGCCGATATCCTGAGCGCCCGTGATGCGCAAGCCGCGCAAATGGAAACGCCAGGTGGAGAAGGAGTAGCCGAAGCAGTAGCGCGTCACGACAGTGGCGAACAATATGCCCACCAGCACGGCGACAGTGGCGGAGAAGTTTCCGCTCATCTCCAGCACAAGCAGCATGATGGTAACGGGCGCGCCGACGATGGAAGCGGAAACGCCGCCGATGCCGACCAGCATGAATGTATCGATCAGCGCAGAAGGCTCCGCAGAGGATGCCCCGCTCAGCACGCCGAACAACTGGCCGAGAATACAGCCGAGGAAAAGCGAAGAACTAAAAAGGCCGCCGCGGAAACCCGAGCCGATGGAAACCGCGGAAGCCGTCATTTTGGCGGCAAGAAGGCCCATCAACGCAAAAAACGGCCAGCTATGGTGCAGATGGTTGTCGATAGCACCTTCGCCGCTGCCCAGCACCTGCGGGAATGCCAGCGCGAGCAGGGCCAAGGCGAGGCCGCCTAAGGCTGGGCGAAGCCAGTCCGGCATGGCAAGACGGCGGAAGGTGTGTTCGAAGAAGGTAACAAGTTTCATCGTGCCGATTCCTACCACACCCGAAAGCAGGCCGATCAGGATGAAAACAGGGTAAAGCCCAAGATGGATCGTCGGCACGTCGAGCGGGAGCGAGAAGATCGGCTCGCCATTACTGAACAGCCGCATGCAAAGGGTAGCGGCAATTGTGCACACCGCTACTTGCGGCAACGCGGCAGCCGTATAGCCGCCCAGTACAAGCTCGAATCCATAAAACGCGCCCGCCATCGGCGCATTGAAGGCGGCGGAGATGGCGGCTCCCGCGCCTGCGGCAACGAGAATGCGCATATCTTCGCGCCGGAGATTCAGCCGCTTGCCGATCCACGAACTGAGTCCCGCGCCGATCTGCGTATATCCTGCTTCCATGCCGAGCGATGCGCCGGACGTATTGGAAAATAGCGTGGAGGCAAGCAGGGCAAGGCTTTGCCGCAGCGACATGCGTCCGCCATGAATGGCATTGGCTTCAATAGGATCGACAATCTCACGCAGGTTGATCTTCGCCAGCAGCATGAAGAACAGCCCTGTTACAACACCGCCCAGCACCGGTACGCAGATAATGCGCAGCGTATTGATATAGGAGGCGTTGCTTAAATGCTCGCCGGGAGCAAGCATGAATGTGGCCCCATGCAGCAGAACGACGAGATGGTGCAGCAATACGGTCATTGCACCTACGATAACGCCCATCGTCATGCAGAGCACGAGCTGGACAGGCTGGTTTTCGCGCAGCAGCTTCTGCAGGCTTTCATGCTCGCGCAGCCAGCCGGAAATATCGAATCGGTTTCGCAAGGCATGAGATAAGAAGGAAATCATGATCGTGGGCGCTCATGCTTATGGTGAGGAAGTTCCCAGAATTTCTGCATCGCGAGGTAAGTAAAGGAAACCGTCCAGCCGATCAGGACAAATCCGGCAAGCGCTTCAACGCCGGTGACCATGCGCAGCGCGCCTTCAGGTGTGATATCACCCAGCCCGAGCGTGCTGTAGATGACAGCTGAAAAATACAGGCATCCGAAGAAATCCAGTGTGTAACGGCCATGTTCGACCGCAGCGCCGCCGAACGTTCCGAGATCGAAAAAATGCAGCAGATAATACACAATACCAAACAGCCATATATTCATGATATGGGAAAAGAACAGCAGCCAGACTACGCCGAGGATATGCATGCGCGGCGACCATGTCAGGCTAGGCAGCCGTTTCCAGACAAAGCGCAGGGACTCGTAGATGTTCAGGGAACATATGGAGATAAGCGCGATTCCGAGCAAACCTGTTAAAATAAATTCCAGCACGAATTTTTCCTTTGAAGAAGATACAGGCACTATACAAAAAATACGCGGCGAATGCGAAGCGGTTTTTGCGGCCATGTAATTTGCTTGCGGGCGGAAGCGGTTTCATGGGATGATGGCGGCATATTTTCAGCATCCGGAGATGGAACCATGTACACACAGGCCGTGCTCGATAATCGCCGCATGTATGAGGCTGACAGGCTGGCTTCTGCGGCGGGTGTGCCGGGAGTTACACTGATGGAGAATGCTGGCGCTGCCATAGCACAGGAAATCCAGCGGCGCTGGACACCAAGGCAGGTTTGTGTGCTGTGCGGGCCCGGTAATAATGGCGGAGATGGTTTTGTCGTGGCGCGGTTGCTGGCGCAGGCAGGGTGGCCTGTGCGGCTGGGGCTGATATGTGCCCGCGAGCAGTTACGCGGGGATGCAGCGCATCATGCAGTGCAGTGGCAAGGCAAGGCGGAACCTCTTTCGCCTGCGCTTCTGGAAGGAGCGGAACTGGTAGTGGATGCTTTATTCGGCGCGGGGCTGACGCGGCCCTTGGAAGGGGCGGCGAAAGCGATGCTGGAAGAAATTGCATCCCGCGCCGTGCCCGTAATCGCTATCGACGTGCCAAGCGGCGTGATGGGAGATACAGGAGAGGCTTTCGGAGCGATTCAGGCAGCGCTCACCGTCACGTTCTTCTGCAAGAAACCGGCACACCTGCTGCATCCCGGGCGGAAACTGTGCGGTGAAATCGTAGTGGCCGATATCGGCATTCCCGAGCGCGCATTGGAAGAATTGCATCCGGATATATTCGAGAACGGGCCGCAATATTGGCTGCCGCATTTTCCGCATCCGCAAGTGGAGGATCACAAATATACGCGAGGGGCTGCGCTTGTCTATGGCGGTTACCCGATGACCGGAGCGGCGCGTCTTGCTGCCCACGCTGCCGCGCGCACAGGCGCAGGGCTGGTGACGGTCGTTTGCCCGCAGGAAGCATTCTCCATCTATGCGGAAACGCTTACCAGCATTCTGGTGCGTCCGCTGGCAGCAGAGGAAGGATTCAGCGCAGTATTAAAAGATAAACGCTTCACTGCTGCATTACTGGGACCGGGAGCAGGAGTGACAGATAAAATGCGCCACGAAGTGCTGACGGTTTTGGAAAGCGGTGTTGCCACAGTACTGGATGCTGACGCATTGACTTTATTTGAAGGCAGGCATGAAAACCTGCGGCATGCGATTAAACATCCATGCGTGATGACGCCGCACGAAGGCGAATTTAAAAGGATATGCGATATACAAGGTGACAAACTGACCCGTGCGCGCGCAGCAGCAAAAGCTTACGGTGCGGTCATAGTGCTCAAAGGAAGCGACACGGTAATTGCGGCGCCGGATGGCCGTGTTGTGATCAACAGCAATGCTCCGGCAGAGCTTGCAACCGCAGGGGCGGGGGATGTATTGGCAGGTATGGTGCTAGGGTTGCTGGCACAGGGAATGGATGCATTTTTCGCGGCTGCGGCTGCGGTCTGGCTGCATGGTGCAGCGGCTTCGGAGTTCGGACCGGGGCTTATCGCGGAGGACATTGCGGATATGCTGCCGCAAGTTTACCGTTCACTGAAATAGAATATTAAAGAGCAGGGGAACCGGACATGGCCGGGGCAGCTTGAGCCTGTTGCGTGACCACATCGCGCCAGGCTTTGCGCGGAGCGGCATCTGCCTGCTGTGCATTCTGCTGCGGTTCAGCTGGTTTAATCAGCCATGGGTTATTAGTGAGGTCTTTCATGTGGCGCTGTATGCCTTCCTTGATCGTATCCTCGTCCAGATTCAGATTATCTTTGTCGGAAAGATAGCTGGCAATAGTTTCCAGCATGGAAGCGCGTTTTTCCGGAGGGCTGCGTTGGATCAGATCGCCCATGGCGGAGTAAAGGGAAGGATGCAGGCTGGTATCGCTTTCCACGCCTTCACCGTGTCCTTTGGAGGAAAGCGACATCAGTACTTCTGCAAGCAGGTTTGTGACTACGAATCCCCAGCGCCCGAGAAGCGCGCCTATATTCTTCTGTGCGTCTGCTTTCAGGCTTTCCGATGCGCCATTTGCCACTTGGCGCGCAGAGTTGCGTTGTTCAACAAGGGTACTGGTAGTATGTCCGATCGTGCTGAGTCCGAGCAGCAGTCCGGCCGTCCTGAGCGGTTTTTCTTTCACCCATTCCCATGCTCCAGCAATCCCGGTTTTCTTGGGCTCACCTGGCTTAGGGACTTCTTCCGGTATTAAGGAAGCCGCACCTGCAAGCATGGTCACGACACCAAGCGACATATCGCTGATAGCGGTCACGGGGCTTTTAGCAGAGGTGCCTGCTTTTATCTTTCCGTAATCCCGGATGCCCGCCCATAGCACCATACTTCCTGCAACGCCGAAAAGGGAGTTGCCGATCTCTGCCGGGTAACGCTTGCACATGCTCAATATACGGCGGCCGATTGTAGAATTATGTTGGTCGGTAATGGAACGTAGCGCAGCATCGTGCGGAACATTGAAGCCCTTCTGCTCAAGCAGCTTCATCGTGTTATAGGACATGTGACGAAGCTGGATATCAGATTTGTCACCCTTGCCGAAGAAAGTAATAATCGGGCTTCCCAGCGCATAAAAAATGCCGGCCAGCAGGTTTTGCGGGTCTTTTATTCTGGTCTTGCCGTCTGGCCCCTTCGTTATCGAATCTTTATAGCCATAGACCACGAAGCCGATATCTCCGGCCGTATAGGAAAGGCCGCTTAGTCGCAGGGTATTGCTACGCAGTTTATCCTTGAACGAGATTTGATTTTCCGGATTTACCTTGCGTTCAGGCTGGCCGGAAGTAACGCCTTCGCGCTCCAGCAGGCTCAGGAGTTTTTGTCCATTCTTGCCGATATGGCGCACTTCCAGAGCAGCTTTTCCGTTATGGGTAATAGGCGTCCATCGCATGGCGGCGCCGGTAAGCGCTTCCTGCAGCATTTCCAGCTTCTGCGGGGGGGCGTCATCGCGGGCGTGAAGATAAGCGCGTACTCCGCCGCCGCGAGTATGGGTGACGGCCACCTCGTCTATCAAAGAGTCATTGCGGAAACTGTATATAGTCATGCGCTACGCTGCTCTATTCCAAAAAACACTACGTCAATTTGAAGTATACAGGAATTATATGTCAATATGATGACAAACGCGAAAAATAAGACGATTCAGTATGATGGGGATCCTTATATCAAGGAAAAACAGCTATTTATGCTGCGGCATCTCTTGCCATGATGCGTACGACGCTGCGATGGCGGCTATACAGGAAATAAATGAGAAGCCCGATAGGGATATAAAAAATAAACAGCAATATCATCATGTTGATGATTCCAGCCATCAGCCAGATACAGGTGCCGATACCGATAATCGGGGTATAGGGGAAAAACGGTACGCTGAAAACCCGCTTCATGTCCGGACGCTTATATCGCAGGTAAATAACGCTGAAGCAAACAATCGCAAAGGCGAGAAGGGTGCCAAGGCTGACTAGGTCCCCCAGAATATCGATCGGGGTGAGGCCTGCAATAAGCGCAGTCACCGTGCCGACAATGATCGTGTTCCAGTGCGGCGTTTTGAAGCGAGGATGCGTCGTGCTGAAAAAAGCGGGCAGCAAGCGGTCGCGCCCCATGCTGAAGAAGATACGTGTCTGGCCGTAAAGCAGCACAAGCGTGACGGAAAACATGCCGATCACCGCGCCGACCTTCACCACCCATTTGAGCCATCCCACTCCAAGCGTGTCCACAGCGAGTGCCAGCGGATCGGGAACGTTGAGATCGCTGTAATGCACGAGGCCCGTAAGCACTGCGCCTACGAGAATATAAAGCACCGTGCAGATGGCGAGTGAAGCCAGGATGCCGATCGGCATATCACGCTGCGGATTCTTTGCTTCCTGCGCCGCGGTGGAAACGGCTTCAAAGCCGACAAATGCAAAGGAAATGACCGCCGCCGCATGCAGAATGCCCGGCCAGCCGTAATGCGTAACACTGCTGCCGGTTTGTGGGTCGTGGATAACCATAGCCGGGGGAATGAAAGGATGCCACAACGCGGTATTGATATGCGGCAGCCCCACGACTACCAGCAGCACCAGCACGGTGATCTTCAGCATCACGACGATATTATTGACTGTGGCCGATTCCTTGATGCCGATGACCAGTAACACAGTAAGCACCGCAACGGAAGCGGCGGCAGGAAGGTTAAAGGCGCCATGAAAACCAACAGCATGCCAGCCGCCGATATTGGGGTCGTATAAAATGGTGGGGGTCATAAAAATCTCTGGGATTACAACCCCAAAATCCTTCATTAGGCTTACAAAATATCCCGCCCAGCTCACCGCGACCGTAGCGGCAGCGACACCGTATTCCAGGATGAGCAGCCAGCCCATAATCCATGCAGCAAGTTCGCCGAGCGTCGCATAGGCATAAGTATAGGCGCTGCCGCTGACGGGCAGGGTGGAGGCCAGCTCCGCATAGCACAGCGCGGCAAATGCGCAGGCGACAGCGGCAAGCACGAAGGAGATCATGATAGCAGGTCCGGCATAGACGGCGGTCTGCTCGCCGGTAAGCGAGAAAATACCTGCGCCGATAATGCAGCCGATGCCAAGGCTGATAAGATTGAATACCGAAAGCGAGCGATGCAGGGTACAGCTTTCCGCATCTTCCTGGATATGCAGGATGGATTTCTTAATAAACAGATTGCGCATTCAAGCCGGTTTCTTGTTTTCGGTCAGCTTATCTGTAAAGGAGACGGTGCTTACAGGCAACAGCAAATGCACTTCTTAGGCCGTACGGGTATATTCCGGTACAAGCTGCTGAACCAGCGCGATGGCGGAGGAAGTATCCCGTTTCAGGCAGGCATCCTGCAGTTTGCTCAACAAGACATTGATTTCTTTAAGTGAAGCATGGCGAGGATTGGCGAGCCAGATGCTTTCATGTGCAGTCTTAGTGTGTTCTTCAGAGAAATGAAAAAGCTCCTCGAACATTTTCTCACCGGGACGCAACCCCGTAAATTCGATTTTAATATCCTGATGCGGCTTGAGCCCTGCCAGCCGGACCATCTGCTCCGCCAGATCGAGGATGCGCACAGGTTGCCCCATATCCAGCACGTAAATTTCGCCGCTGCGTGAACTGAGCGTAGCGGACTGCATGACGAGTTCCACGGCCTCGCGCACGGTCATAAAGTAACGTACCATTTCCGGATGCGTTACGGTCAGCGGACCGCCACGCGCCAGCTGCTGCTGGAAAAGCGGAATGACGGAGCCGGTAGAGCCCAGCACATTGCCGAACCGTACGGTGACAAAGCGCGTCTTGCCTTTGTACGAAGGATCGCTTCCGAGCGCTTGGCAGTAACTCTCCGCAGCACGCTTGGTTGCACCCATGAGGCTTGAGGGATTGACGGCCTTATCGGTAGAGATCATGACCATGACGAGTGCATGATGTTTGGCGCAAGCCTCCGCGACGCATTGCGTGCCGAACAGGTTGGTGAGCACAGCTTCTTCGGGATTGGCTTCGGCCAGAGGGACGTGCTTAATTGCTGCCGCATGGAAGACCACTTCCGGTTTTTCCTGCGCGAATACGCTGTCCAGATGCGCGCGATCCTTTACATCGCCGATAATGGCTGTGCGCGGCACATGCGGGAAACGCGTGCTGAGTTCCATATCGATCTGGTAGAGCGCATATTCGGACAACTCATACATAATCAGGCGGGACGGAGAAAGATCCGCGATCTGGCGGGTCAGTTCGCTGCCGATCGTGCCGCCGCTGCCTGTTACCAGCACGACTTTGCCGGTAATAAAGGCCCGTACCGGTTCCTTATCATGCACATTCTGCGCGCGGCCGAGCAGGTCTTCCACGGCGATAGGGCGAATATCCATCTTTTCTACCATGCCCTGCTTGAACTCACTCAGGCGCGGCAGTCGTGCAAGAGGCAGCCCGATTTTTTCCGTCACCGCCAGCAAGTGACGAACCTTAGCGCCGTCCAGCGTGTCATAAGTCAGGATGGCGCGCTGTGGCCTCATGCCCTTGGCGGCCAGCTCTTCCACAATCTGCGGCATGTTGTCGGTATTGCCGTAAATACGCACATTGTGAATGGTGCGGCCGATGCGGTTTTCCTTATCGTCGATCATGCCGACCACAACATATTGCGCGGAAGCGCCGGAGCGCGTATCGCGCAGGAAAAGCTCCGCCCGTTCACCCGATCCGATTAATAGCACGGGGATGCGGTTTTCCGCGCGCAGGCTGGTGTGCAGCCCAAGCCTTCTGTCACGCCAGATCCGGTAAGCAAAACGCGGCGCACCCAGCAATGCAATCAGCAGGAGCCATTGGATGAAAGGAACCGAACGCGGCATTTCTTCCAGGCGGTTGCAGATGAACAATGCAAGATAAAACAGCAAAAGTGCGATGGTAACGGATTTAACAATGGCGATGAGGTCCGGTATGGAAGTATAGCGCCACAGGCCTCGGTAAAGACGCATGACATAAAATACGCCGAACGACACGAATGCGCAGAGCACAACGCCGAAAATGACTTGCCTCAGGCTGGTGTAATGGCTGAGTCCGTTACCGAGCCGGAGCGTCAGCGCCAGATAAAAGCTCAGGCCTGCCATGAGCATGTCATGCAGTGCAGTCCAGAAATGGCGTGTATGGCGAAGAAAAAGACGCATGGAAGCAATGCGTATTATATTCTTACGGCTGTGGCAATGTTTTTACGAAAGAGGCGGTATTAACGGAAAGTGATCGCGAGCCCGTCCGCAGCGAGGGAACTATAGGTGGTGCAAGATCCCGAAGTCGTGCATTGCTGCAGCTGCACGGCATCCGTCCCCAGCCAGATATTGCCGCGCGGATCGAACCCGATGCCTTCCGGGCCGGCAGCCACAGAGAATTTGGCAAGATAAGCGCCCGCTGCGCTGAATTCTTGTACGCGCGCATTATCAGGAGACTGTATGCTGAAGCCGCTGCCGTAACGGATGCTCCAGTTGCTTTCCGTGACCCAGATGTTGCCGCCTTTGTCGATAGCGATAAATTGCGGCCAGTTCAGCATGCCGTTGCCGCTGCCATACCCGCCGATAGTGCTTCCGCCGCCGTCCCCGGTAGAACAGCCGGTGACGCCGTTATAGCCGCAGCCGATGCCCATCAGGAATGTTCCGGAGCTACTGAACTTCTCAAGCCGGTTATTATTGCGGTCTACCACCCAGACATTGCCGGAAGCATCCGCCGCTATACCTTGGGGATATTTAAAAGCGCCATTGGCGTAACTGCTTGCGCCTATCGAACAGCTGCTCGCGGTATAACCGCAGCCTAGGGAAAGCAGGTAATTGCCGTTACTGTCAAACTTCTGTACGCGGTGATTGCCTGTATCCACAACCCATATATTGCCGCTGGGATCGATAGTAATGCCTACGGGAGAATTGAACTGGCCGTTACCGCTGCCGCTGCTGCCAACCGCGCCGCTGACGCCGTTGTAGCTCGCGCCGATACCGCTGACATAAGCGCCGGTTTTATCGAATACCTGCACACGGTTGTGGTTTATGTCTACGACATATACATTCCCTCTGCTGTCGAAAGCCACGCTGGTGACACCATTGAGATATCCGTTCGTGGTTCCGGCATTGGCGGTACCGAGAGTGCCTTGCGAATAGGGCTGAAAATCAAACTTTTTGACATTTTGTATACCAGGATTAGCTTGAAAACCATAAATACCGGGACAGGTTTGTCCGGCAGGATCCCAGTCGGCCTGCATCTGCCAGCGTTCCCTATATTCTACGATATCGTTAAAATCCCACAGCGAACTGGTTTTGCTGATGGCGTTATAGGTGAAAGGCGTTTGCTGCACGTAGACTGGCGTATAAGAACCGCTATTATAAGTACCGGTACTGCTGCAATGGCAGTTGGTGAGTTCATCGAGATTGAGAGCTCCGGCATTATAAACCGTGCCGTTCTGTGTGAAGCCGCCATGGCCGTTAGCTCCCTGGCTAATCAAAGCATAGATAGCGCCCGAGCTTTTAACAGTGCTGGCACCCGCGGCAGCAGGCGGTCCGGTAAGTATTTTAATCGCGCCGCATACAGCTCCGGTCTGAGTGCCGCTGAAAGCATGCGTCATGGTCATATTGACGTCGACGGCGTAACGGAATCTGCGTCCCCATCCGTCATACATGAAATCACTGGGAATACCGAGCGTTGCAGTGGGGACGGCACCTTCTGCGCCTTGAACTCCCGTATTGACAGTGCCATACCCGACGGCATTGGCTGCCGGGGTACCGCCCGTACAAGCACCATTACCTACCGTGCCGGAAGTGCTGCCTGCTTCATAGCCGTATTTCAAATCACTAGGAAGCAGCGTCAAACTCGCCGGGCAGGGAAGACGGTCGTTCGCTTTGCGGAATGCGAGCAGCGCCTGCTCGATCGCGTCCATCTTTTTGTAAGTAGCGGTGAGACGGGCGCTGGCGATAACGGAAATACCGCTGGAAACGGCCATGCCGGTAATCAGCGCGATAATCAGCAGCACCACGGAAAGTTCTACGAGGGAGAAACCGGCACGTTGACGTGACCGGGAAAGGGAGTCTTTCATAACAGGCAAACTAAGAAGCATGATGTATAACCCGCTGTAGCAATTCCATCATATCAGGAAACAGGACATTGATAAACAAAGAAACAGCAAGGGCAGGCCCGAACGGGAAAATAGCGCCGCGCCCGGCCAGCCGCCAGAGTAATCCCGTGAAAATACCGATAAGCCCCGAGAAAAACAGGAAAGGCACAAAAGCCGTGAGCGGCAGCCAGCACCCAGCCACGGCCAGGAATTTGACATCCCCGAACCCCAGCGCATCTTTTTTGCGCAAATACAGATAGCCGTAATGCAGCGCCAGCCCTATCGCAAGGCCGGATACTATGCCCACAACAAGATCGGAAACCAGGGTTTCATTGCTTCCGCCGTTATAAAAACGGTAGGCAAGACCCGTCAGCAGCAGGGCAATCTGCACGCCGTCAGGAATAATATAATGCTCCAGATCCGTGACGATGAGGATCGCAAGTTCCGTGGCCAGCAGCATGAGCAGCAGCGCATTAATATCAAGCCCGTGAAAAAACGCGATACCGCAGAACGCAAGGCCTAGTGCCAGCTCGATCAGCGGATAGCGAATACTGACAGGCGCGCCGCAATGGCGGCATTTTCCTTTGTTCCACAGCCAGGACAGAAGCGGGAATAAATCAAGCAGACCAAGTTTTGTATGGCAGTGCGGGCAATAGGACGGTTTGAAAACGATTTCCTGTGAGAGAGGAAGGCGGTGGCTGGCCATGGTCACAAAGCTTCCGATGCAGATGCCGAGCAGAAAAACCAGCGAAAGGAGAAGGTAAGGGCTGTATCCGGCAAAGGTCATAAACGGTCTGTAGCCTAATTTTGTTGCAAAAATCCGCAATTGGTGGCAATAAGCTCTAAGAACATATAACCATATCAGAAACAATTAGTTATAATGACTAAACCTGTAATAGCAATAGCATCCGATCATGCCGGGGTCGAATTGAAATCCGCGGTGAAGCAATGGCTGAAAGAATATGCCGATACCGTAATCGATCTGGGGCCGGATGACGCGGGTGTTTCCGTGGATTACAGCGATTACGGCAATAAACTGGCGGAAACGGTGCTTGCAGGCAAGGCGCAGTTTGGCGTTGCCATTTGCGGTTCCGGTATCGGTATCAGCATCGCTGCTAACCGCCATAAAGGCATCCGTGCTGCCTTGTGCCATAGCGGTATTTCAGCGGCGCTTTCGCGTCAGCATAACAATGCGAATGTGCTCTGCCTTGGCGCGCGCCTGTTATCAACGGAAGTGGCAAAAGAATGCGTGCAGCAATTCTTTACGACCGCATTTGAAGGCGGGCGGCATGAGCGCCGGGTGGAGAAGCTCGGATGAGGGACTTCATAGACTGGATTATCGCCAGCATACATACTTTCCTGTATGGCAGTTCCACGTCTTTAGGTTTACTCAGCAATGTCAGCTACAACAAAATCCTGTTTTGGATATTCATCGTATTCGTCATACGTATGATAACGCTCAGTGTGTTTGAGCGCAGGCCCGGCATACGGATACTGGCAAATCTGGGGGCTGCCATCATATTCTTTGCAATCGCCGCGCCGATGCGCTTCCAGAAGGAAATGCGCCTGGTATCCGAAGCGGCTTTATTCCTCACCTCATTCAATGCGCTTTATATTTTTCTGCTCTGGTTGCCGATACGCATTCAGTACAATCCCAAGGCGGACGAAGAAATTAATGAAATCCTGGCCCACGGCGAGCTTTCCGTGGAGGATAATGAGCGGATCTATAAATTACGCAAGCGCAGCCGTGAAGCGTACGAAAACAATGTCAAGTGGCTATTCAAGCCTGGCAGGGTGAAGAAAGAAAAGTTTTAACGAATCGGAAACGGTCATGATCATGCAGACCATATTGATAACCGGCGGTGCAGGGTTCATCGGCTCCAATATTGCCGCAAAACTCTGCGCGCGCGGTACGCACCGTGTTGTGATATGCGACGCGCTAGGCAGTGACGATAAATGGCGCAATCTGCGCAATGCAAGCGTGTATGAAATCATCCCGCCGGGCAATCTGTTCTACTGGCTGGAAATGTATGCCGGATCGCTTGACGCCGTGATCCATATGGGCGCGATTTCCTCTACCACGGAAACCAATGTCGATCTCATTCTGGAAAACAATCAGACCCTTTCCACGCTTTTGTTCCGCTGGTGTGCTGAAAACTCCAAGCGCTTCATTTATGCCTCCTCCGCTGCGACATATGGCGACGGTACTTTGGGTTTCGACGATGATTTCTCGCTCGCGCATCTGAATAAACTCCGCCCGCTCAATCCGTATGGCTGGAGCAAGCATTTGGTGGACCGCTATATCGCGCAGTCCGTCGAAATGGGCGAGAATCTGCCGCCGCAATATGCAGGGCTGAAATTCTTCAATGTCTACGGCCCTAACGAATACCATAAAGAAGGCCAGAAAAGCGTCGTTGCAACAAAATTTCCGGGCGTGCAGGCCGGGAAATCCGCAACATTGTTCAAGTCATACCACCCTGATTACCGCGACGGCGGCCAGATGCGTGACTTTATTTACGTGCGCGATTGCGTGGACGTAGTGACATGGCTGCTGGATAACCCCAAAGTGTCCGGGCTTTTCAATGTCGGCACAGGCAAGGCGCGCAGCTTCGACGATCTTGCACGCGGTATCTTTGCAGCACTGGGGCGCGAGCCGCAGATCGAATATATCGACATGCCGGAAATACTGCGCGGTAAATACCAGTATTTCACTGAAGCGAAAATGGATCGCCTGCGCCAGGCCGGATATAATGCGCCGTTCACGTCGCTTGAAGACGGTATCCGCGACTATGTGCAGAATTACCTGATGAAAGAGGACCCGTACCTGTAATGCTGGCTTACCCGCATATTTCCCCGGTGGCGCTGCAGCTTGGACCGCTTGTGATCAGATGGTACGCGCTGGCCTATCTGGCGGGGGTGCTGCTCGGCTGGGGACTGGTGGGCAGGCTGAACCAGCGTTCGGAGCCACGCGTGCTGAATACGGCGGCTTATGACGATATCATGATCTGGGCGGTCATGGGCATTATCCTGGGCGGCAGGCTCGGCTATGTGCTGTTCTACAAACCCGATTATTATTTCCAGAATCCGCTGGAAGCGTTCATGGTATGGCATGGCGGGATGTCGTTCCATGGCGGGCTGATCGGCATGCTGGTCGCGATGTACCTGTTCTGCCGCAGCTTCAAGGTCTCCTATATGCGGCTGATGGACATGCTGGCGGTCGTAGCGCCTATTGGCCTGTTCTTCGGGCGCATCGCAAATTTCGTCAACGGCGAACTTTATGGACGTGTGACGAATAGCCAGTTTGGAATGATCTTCCCCGACAGTGATGGCCTGCCGCGCCACCCGAGTCAGTTATACGAAGCGACGCTTGAAGGAATCGTATTATTCCTCATCTTATGCTTTGCGGCATTCTGCACAAAAGCACCCAAACGCACCGGGTTGCTGAGCGGCCTGTTTCTGATCGGCTACAGCATTGCCCGCAGCACCTGCGAGTTGTTCCGTGAGCCGGACTCTTTCATCCATTTTCTGCCGAGCTTTATCACCATGGGCCAGTTGCTCAGCCTGCCCATGCTTCTTCTTGGCCTTTACCTTGTCTTTTTCTATGGAAGCAAGCGAAACGCTCTTTGATTTCATAAGGTCGGAAGGCGCACTCACGGTCGAGCGCTATATGGAGCTGTGCGTGTCGCATTACTATAGCTCGCGTGATCCCTTCGGCAAAGACGGGGACTTTATCACCGCACCGGAAATCAGTCAGGTGTTCGGTGAGCTGATCGGCGCATGGTTGCAGGATATGTGGCAGAATGAAAGTGCCTCGCAATCCATTATCTGCGAAGCAGGGCCGGGCCGCGGAACGCTGATGAAAGATATATTGCGCGTCACGCGTCATTCCGGCCTGCACGAATGCACGGACGTGATGATGGTGGAAGCAAGCCCTGTACTGCGTGAGATACAGGAGCGCACGCTGCGTCATGCACACAAGCGCATACGCTGGCAGGACAATCTTGATAACCTGCCTGAACTGCCGCTGTTCTTTGTCGCAAACGAGTTTTTCGACGCGCTGCCGATCCGCCAGTTTGTAGGCGAACAGGAGCGCATGGTGGAATATACGGAAGAAGGCTTGCGCTTCACACCGGAAGGTGAAGTGACATACGAAGATTCCCCGCTCTCACTCGATATCATTCGTCATATTGCAAGCCATATAGCGCGTTTCGGCGGTGCTGCGCTGATCGTTGATTACGGGTACACAGGCACAACGCACGCGGATACATTGCAGGCTGTGAAGAATCATCAGTATATCTCTGCGCTCGAAACTCCGGGGGAAGCAGACCTGACGGCGCATGTCGATTTTACAGCGCTACGTAACGCAGCAATGGAAACGGGAGCCTGCGTTAGCGAAATAACAGGGCAGGGGCAATTTCTCAAAAGACTGGGTGCGGAATTGCGTGCAGCCGCTTTATGCCGCCATCTTAATCCGGAGCAACAGAAGAACGTGCTTGCCGGAGTGGAGCGCCTCGTTTCACCCACCAAGATGGGCACCTTGTTCAAGGTCATGGCCATCACGACCAATATGGAACGCCCGGCAGGGTTCTAGCAACAGCACTCGCCCCCTGGTTACATGACAATCTCTGCTTGCGAAAAAGGCCGATCCGATAGTATTCTGGCGCGACTTTTTTATACGCTCTGAGTGGAGAAAATACTGTGAACAAACTGTATCCTGATGCGAAATCTGCGCTGGACGGTCTGCTGTCAGACGGCATGACGATTATGTCCGGCGGATTCGGCCTATGCGGCATTCCCGAACATTGTATCCTGGCGATCCGTGAATCGGGCGTCAAAGACCTGAAAATCATCAGCAACAATTGCGGTGTAGACGATTTCGGTCTCGGCCTGTTGCTCAAGACGCGCCAGATCTCGAAAATGGTCTCGTCTTATGTCGGCGAAAATAAAACATTTGAAAAGCAGTTTCTCTCCGGCGAGCTGGAATTGGAGTTCAATCCGCAGGGCACGCTGGCGGAGCGCATCCGCGCTGGCGGTGCAGGCATTCCGGCTTTCTACACGAAGACGGGCTATGGCACCGTGGTTGCGGAAGGTAAAGAAACGCGCGAATTCAACGGCGAGCATTATGTAATGGAAACGGGTCTGAGGGCTGAACTTGCGATTGTGAAAGCCTGGAAATCGGACCGTTCCGGCAATCTCATCTTCCGCAAGACCGCGCGCAACTTCAACCCCATCATGGCGATGGCAGGCAAGATCACCGTGGCCGAGGTGGAAGAACTGGTGGAAGATGGTGAATTGGACTCCGACAACATCCATACGCCGGGCATTTTCGTGCAGCGTATTTTCGTCGGCACGCATTATGAAAAACGCATCGAAAACAGGACGGTGAGGAGCTGATATGTGGTCACGCGATGAAATGTGCAAACGGGCGTCCAAAGAACTTTATGACGGCGCTTATGTGAATCTGGGTATCGGCATGCCCACGCTCGTGGCGAACTTCGTGCCTGCGGGGATGAAGGTCATCCTGCAAAGCGAAAACGGCATGCTCGGCATGGGCCCGTTTCCGACGGAAGCTGAAGTCGACCCCGACCTGATCAATGCGGGCAAGCAGACAGTGAGTGAACTGCCGGACAGCAGCTATTTCGACAGTGCCACTTCGTTCAGCATGATTCGCGGCGGGCATATCGATCTGAGTATTCTGGGCGCGCTGCAGGTTTCCGAAGATGGCGACTTGGCGAACTGGATGGTGCCGGGCAAAATGGTCAAAGGCATGGGCGGCGCGATGGATCTTGTCGCCGGCGTAAAAAAGATTATCGTATTGATGGAGCATAATGCGAAGGACGGCAGCGCAAAACTTGTCAAGAAATGCTCTCTGCCGCTGACGGGCGTGAATGTGGTGGATATGATCATCACCGAATTAGGCGTCTTTGTGATCGACAAGGATGGCTTAAGACTGGTGGAAGTGGCGCCGGATGTGAATGTGGATGAGATTAGAAAAAGAACGGAAGCGTCGTTTATCGTATGATGCAACAGCAGCCGATTGAAATATTGCAATGGTACATTGACGCAGGGGTGGAAGACCTCTCGGAAGATGAACCACGCAATTATTTCACCGCTGTTGCAGCAGCAGAAACATTCACGATGCCTGCGCCGTCCGCGGCGGCATCTGCCCATGAAGATGCTCCTGTCATGCCGGACTGGCGGCAGCAGATGGAAGCGCCCGCTCCCGCATCAGCCGTGCATCATTCGCAGGCGGCAAGCATTGCTGAAGCGCGCACGCTGGCGGACGGTGCGCAGACGCTGGAAGAGTTGAGAGCAGCCGTGACGGCCTTTGAAGGCTGCTCGATCAAGAAGACCGCGAATAAAACGGTTTTCGGCGACGGCAATCCCGAATCGAAACTGATGCTGATAGGCGAAGCGCCCGGAGCGGATGAGGACAGGCAGGGCATTCCGTTCTGCGGCGTGAGCGGCAAATTGCTCGATAAGATGCTCGCTGCGATCGGTTATGACCGTACGAACTACTACATTACAAACACGCTGTTCTGGCGTCCGCCGGGCAATCGCCAGCCAAGTGTGGAAGAACTCGCAACGTGCAAACCGTTCCTGGAAAAACACGTGGCGCTGATCGACCCGGAATTAATCGTGCTGGTAGGCGGTGTGGCGGCAAAGGCAGTGCTTGGGACAGAGCAGGGTATTACACGCCTGCGCGGCAAGAATTATACCTACAGAACGCCTTACGCGGATAAGGAATATAAGGTCTCGATCATCTATCATCCGTCCTACCTGCTTCGCCAGCCCGCGACCAAACGCATTACCTGGCAGGACCTGCTGGCTATAAAGAAGATGTTGGGATAGCTGCTACCCACTCTATAGAAGCAATAGAAAAAGAGCGCGGTCAGCAGGCCGCGCCCTTTAGTCACCGAAGGTGTTAGGCTCATCGCAAAGGCCAGGAGACCTTTGCGGGAGCGATTATACAAATTATTCTGCAAACAGATCCGTCGAGAGGTAACGTTCTGCGCTTGATGCGGCGATGACGACAATCAGCTTGCCTTTCATCTCCGGACGTTTGCCGACTTCAATCGCAGCGGCGATGGTCGCGCCGGAAGAAATGCCGACCGGAATACCTTCATACTTGGCCACTTTGCGGGAAGTGGCGAACGAGGTTTCATTGCCGATGGTGAGTACTTCGTCGATCAGGCTCTTATCCAGAATATCCGGGATGAAACCGGCACCTATACCCTGAATTTTATGCGGGCCGGGTTTTCCGCCGGAGAGTACAGGGCTGTCCTCAGGTTCAACCGCAATGATTTTTATACCCGGTTTTTTCTGCTTCAACACCTGCGCGGTGCCTGTGATGGTTCCGCCCGTGCCTACGCCACTGACAAACACATCCACTTTGCCGTCCGTATCGTTCCAGACTTCGAGCGCCGTGGTGCGGCGGTGGATTTCCGGGTTGGCCGGGTTCTTGAACTGCTGGAGCATCAGCGCGTTGGGATTATTCGCGACGATCTCTTCCGCGCGTTCAATGGAACCGCGCATACCTTTTGCGGCAGGCGTAAGCTCTACCTCAGCGCCGAGGAATTTAAGCATCTTGCGGCGCTCCATTGACATGCTTTCCGGCATCGTGAGAATCAGCTTGTAACCTTTGGCAGCGCAGACAAATGCCAGCGCGATACCGGTATTGCCCGAGGTCGGCTCCACGAGTACGGAATCAGCCTTGAGCTTGCCGGAAGCTTCCGCTGCTTCCACCATCGAAAGCGCAATACGGTCTTTCACGGAGGAAAGCGGATTGAAGAATTCAAGCTTCACGGCGATATCGGCAACTACGCCTTCTTCCTTCGCCAGGCGGTTCAGGCGCACCAGCGGTGTGTTGCCGACAGTGGCGACGATGTTTTCATATATACGGCCGCGGCCCGGTTCGTCGAGCTTAGCCGGTTCGTTTTTCAGTGCGGTGGCAGTCATAACATACTCCTTTGCTTGTTAGTGTAAAAGCTACGCTCTATCTCACGAGGATACGCGGAGGAGCGAAGCGACGACCCCTTTAGAGGGGGTAGGCGAAGCCGTAGGGGGCGATGCACTCGCCCCCTGGCAACAAAAACTCAAATCTCAAAATCGTTTCTCTCATCGCTGGCTTTGCGGATATTAAGCGTTCCGGCCTGCTGATAGAGATCGTTGATGGTGATCTCAGCCATCTGCTCGGCAATATGCTGCTGCAGCGATTTGACAACGGGCAAGATCACCTTGTCACCCAGTGGAGTGGAAGACGGAATATCTTCTTCCTCACCGACAGCCTTAGCGATGTCTGCCAGTGTAATCCTGCGTTTTTCGCGTGCGAGCAGATAGCCACCGTTCGGGCCGCGCACACCTTTCAGTACGCCTTCGCGCACCAGGCGTTGCATGATCTGTTCGAGATAGCGTGGCGGCATATTCTGCTTCTGCGCGATCTCTTTGCTGCTGACGCAGGTATGCGCACCATTATAGGCGATATAGAGCACGGCTTCCAATGCGTAGAAAAGTTTTTTAGGTAACTGGATCATGCGCTCTGTTTCACCTTCGTGCCTGTGGAGCCAAACCCGCCCGTGCCGCGTGCACTTTCCGCAAGCGTTTCCACCTGCTGCCATGTGGCGCGTGTGTAGGGCGCGATAATCATCTGTGCGATGCGCATGCCGCGCGTGACTACAAACGGTTCGCTGCCGTGATTGATAAGGATGACGCCGACTTCGCCGCGGTAATCCGCATCGACCGTGCCGGGAGAATTGAGCACCGTAACGCCGTGTTTCAGCGCGAGGCCGGAACGCGGTCTTACTTGTGCTTCATATCCTTCCGGCAGGGCAATGGCGATGCCGGTTTTGATGAGGGTATAACGCTGCGGAGCAATCGTTACATCCGCATCAACAGCGGCGAGCAAATCCATTCCGGCGCTGTGTTCCGTAGCGTAATGCGGCAGCGGCAGGTCTTGTGCGTGCGGCAGTAAGGTAATGTCGATATTCATGCTTTGCGTTCTCCAAAATGCTGGGTGATTTTCTGTACCAGACGCCTTGCAAGCTCCTGCTTGCTGACAGCGTCCCATATTTCTTTCTGTTTTGCGTTAAGGAACAGCGCGCTGGTTTCCTCGCAGCCGAAGACTTTGCCTTCCGAGACATCGTTCGCGATGATCCAGTCGCAACCCTTGCGCTTGAGTTTTTCTCGCGCGTGCTTTTCCAGCGCTTCCGTTTCAGCGGCGAATCCCACAACCAGCTTCGGACGCTGGCGCTTAAGCGTGGAGAAATGCTGCAGCAGATCCGGATTCAGTGCTAACTCGATCGCAGGCGCCGTGCCATTGGCACGCTTTTTAAGCTTCTGCTCAAACGGCTTCGCAACATGCCAGTCTGCGACCGCTGCGCAGAACACGGCAATATCGGAAGGTAATGCTGCTTTGCAGGCATCCAGCATTTCCTGCGCCGTCTGCACGCGCACGACGTCGAATTCTTTCGGCAGATGCTCCGAAGCCGGACCGCTGATAAGCGTGACTGTCGCGCCAGCTTCATGCAGCGCTTTTGCAATAGCGTTACCCTGCTTGCCGGAAGAACGGTTGCCGATGAAACGCACCGGATCGATCGGTTCATAAGTAGGGCCGCTGGTAACAAAAGCACGCAAACCTTGCAGCGGCTTTTTACCTTCCAGCAAAGTGATAAGACGCTGTGCGATAACTTCAGGATCAGCCAGTCTTCCTTCGCCTACTTCACCGCAGGCGAGATTGCCGCTCGCCGGTTCAATGATACTGATACCGTCCTTGCGTAGCTGCGTAAGATTGCGCTTCGTTGCGGGGTGTTCCCACATACGGCTGTTCATGGCCGGAGCGATAACGACAGGCTTGTCCGTAGCAAGCAGGGTGGTGGTTGCCAGATCGTCCGCCAAGCCGTTCGCCATTTTAGCAATAATGTCCGCACTCGCAGGCAGCACGGCAACAAGGTCGTGTTCACGCGAAAGACGGATATGACCCATTTCATGCTCATCCTTCAGCGAGAACAGATCGCTATAAACGGCCTCGCCCGATAGTGCAGCAACGGAAAGCGGAGTGACGAATTCCGCTCCGCCTTTGGTCAGGATACAGGTCACACGTACATTGTGCTCGCGTAACCGTCGGATCACGTCGAGCGCCTTGTATGCGGCGATGCTGCCCGTGATAATTAAGAGAATAGATTTGCTCATAGAAGGATGTACAATTTTGTATTATACTATCTTATATTGTAATATATGCAACACCTAAATCCGCACCTTGCAACAGGGGAATTGCGAGCTTATACTAACAATAAATCCATAAATAATAGGCTGTTTTATATGACGGAATCGGTTATTCGTATCGTGGCTATGCCTAAAGACGCCAACCCGGACGGGGATGTATTCGGCGGCTGGATATTAAGCATGATGGATATTGCGGGCGCTGTGCCTGCCCGCCGGATTGCAAAGACGCGCGTGGTCACGGTTGCCATGGATAATGTGAAATTCCATCTGCCAGTTTTTATTGGCGATTGCCTTGAATGTATCGCCGACGTTGAAAAAGTGGGCAATACAAGCATTACCATCAAGGTGGATATTTTCGTAGACCGCAGGGAAAGCGGTGAACGTCTTAAGGTAACGGAAGGCAGGCTGGTTTACGTTGCTGTCGATAAGGACCGTAAAAAAGTTCAGGTAGTGCGCTGATGGAAGAACAGGCGCAGCATAGCCTTCTGCTTGCCGACGAAAACGTGCGCGGTGAAGTGGCGAAATGGCTGGAATGGCTTGCGCATAATAAGGCGTATTCCGCGCATACGATTGTCGCCTATGAAACCGATCTGCGGCAATTCATGGCGTTTTTCAGCCGCCACACAGGCGGTGAAGTCAGCATGGCCACCCTGTCATCATTGGGATTGCGCGATATGCGCAGCTGGCTGGCAGCCCGCCATGGCGAGAAATACACTAATACCTCCACGGCACGGGCTTTATCGGTCGTTCGCAGCTTCTTCCGCTATCTGGAAAAGCAGGCAATCCTTGAGAACCCGGCAATCTTCCATGTGCGTACCCCCAAACTGCCCAAATCGCTGCCCAAGGCGCTGCCTCAGGAACAGGCAATGGAAGCGCTGGATGCAGTGGGGGGGGATCACAAAGAGCACTGGGTGCAGATGCGGGATGTTGCATTGCTGACACTGATCTATGGCTGCGGGCTGCGTATCAGCGAGGCGCTTTCGCTCACCCCGGCGGATATTCCGGCAGGGGTATCCACCATGACGGTCACCGGAAAAGGCAAAAAGCAGCGGCTCGTGCCGGTGCTGCCGCAGATACATCAGGCTATTGCGGAATATAAGAAAACATGCCCGCACATGCTGGCAAATGACGAGCCGTTATTCCGCGGTGTTCGCGGCGGTGCGCTCAGGCCGGAATTGTTCCAGAAAGAAATCCGCTCCTTGCGCGCAAGTCTTGGGCTGCCGGATTCCGCCAGTCCGCATGCCTTCCGCCATAGTTTTGCGACCCATCTGCTGGCAGGCGGCGGCGACCTGCGTACGATTCAGGAACTGCTCGGCCATGCCGATCTTTCCACCACGCAGCGTTATACCAAAGTAGACCATGAACGGCTGCTTTCAGCTTACAATAAGGCCCATCCGCGGGCATGAATCACGAAAAACGGCGTTTTGGCGGGATTTGTAATAATTCTGCAATAAATATGTGCTATAACAAAGAAGAATCCGGAAGATAGAATAGACATGGCGCAGCAGGGTAATATCACAAGCTATAAATGGGCTGAAAGCGGCGATATTGCGCAGGTGGATATTCGCAAGGATCACGGTGGGGTAACCGCCTATATTTACGCCAATGAAAATGCCGGTAACCTCCATCAATTGCGCCAGATATTCCGGGGACAGGGCTGGTCCCTCTCGCCTGATACCAGGCAGGATAAACCCGTATTACGCCTGGCCGGACTCCAGAATGAAGATGACTTGCTGAACCTGCTGCAGCGCGGTGGTTACGCACAGGGCCAGCCAGCAATGAGTTCGAATGCGCCGCCTGAAACGGAGCGCTCCTTTTCCGCCGCCTCTATCAAGCATGACAGTATGCGCCTGTCCGGGGTGCTATACCTGATTGGCGACGTGTTGTTCATGATGTCGGGTGTTAAACGCGGCAATGATCTCTCGCAGATGGGAACGGGGATTGCGTTCGGTGCCGGTGACGCCGCCTTTATGGCGTTGGGTGGTCATAGCGATCGCAGGCAGTTTGATGGAATGCTGAAGAAGCTCAGGAAACATCTCGACCGTCACGGCGTTGAGGTTCCGGCGGAAAGTGCTTTGAATGCAGAAACTATGGCAAGGCCGGGTGGATTTCTGGAGCGCATCAATGAATTCGCACATGAACATATCAATACTTTTAAAATCCTGGCGGAAGTGGTCGGAGGAGCATTTTATTTTAATGCGGGCCGGAAGCAGCAGAATCCCCGCAAGCAGGCGGCAGGTGCCGTAATTGTAACGGGGTGGCTGGCATCCCTGCTGGTTCGCGAAAAGAAATTCAGTGAAGAAGAACAGCAGGACGCGGGTGTGCTGAAGAAAATATCCATGAAGATTCAGTCGCAGCCCTTGCTGCTGGCGGGCGGTGCCGGTCTGATCCATAATGCGCTCAGCACTGTCGGCGCGTTTGAGGAACGCAATAAATACCATAAAGGGCTGGAAGGCGGTACGCCGAATTACAAATGGGATCTGGCGGGAATCAGCGCGATGGTACTGGCCAACTCACTTTTCTCCATTTCCAAGAAAACCGGCAGGAGCAATGCGCAAGATGATGCGCTGATTAATGATGTATATGGAATGGCCGCACAGGTATTGAGCCATCAGCCGGAAAAAGTCCGTGAAGCGGTATTGCAGGATACAGCGGAATTTCTGGGGCATCGCCCGGAAATAAAGGAAACGAAGACGCAGATTATCGAACGCCTGCATCACGAAATAGAGACACTGAACAGTAAGAATCCGTGGTTTGACAAAGCTGCAGAGCAACAGCAGATGGGCCATAGAGAAAGCGTTCTGGCAGGTAAAAGCGGTGCGACTCCCGGTGAGCCCGGCCGCAGTTAAAGAGCGCAAAGAATAGCGGCTGCTATTTATGAAGCGATACACCTTCAGCAAATTTGATACCTACGTCACGGAAGGCGCGTACGATGTTAATCATCACATCGCTGCGGGTGGAAACCATACCTTGCGTGACATCGGGGATCCAGAATACGAGCACGATCTGAATACCGCGTTCGTTAAATTCGCGTAAGTTAGCCTGCGGCGGCGGCTCAGATATGCACATGCGATGTTCCTTGGCGGCTTCGACTAGAATTTTACGCGCCAGGTCTACATCTGTATCATAGGTAACAGTGAGAAGTATTTCGATACGTGCGCGGGTATTGGTGTAAGTCCAGTTTGTTACCTTACCGATGACAAGGTCTTCATTCGGAATAAGCACTTCACGGCCGTCGAACGTTTCGATCAAAGTATGGCGGATAGCCATTTCGCGCACCCAGCCTTTTTCCTGCCCGATCTCGATAAGGTCGCCTGCTTCAATGGCTTTTTCAAACAATAGAACCAGTCCGCTTAAGAAGTTGGAAGTGATTTTCTGCAAGCCGAAACCCAGACCTACGGCAACCGCGCCGCCGAATACGGTAAGCGCCGTCAGGTCGACCCCCATCTGGGTCAGGGTGAATACGAAGGCAAGGAAATAAAGCGTGATGCGCAGGAACTTGATGGCAAGTTCGCGTGCATTGAAACTTAAATGGGAGCGCCGCAGCCAGTTCTCACCCGTTTTGGAGACGACACCGGCACCCCAGAACAGGATAACCAGTGTGAAAAGTCCCTTAATAATATCGAGCAGGGTAATCTGGATTTTGCCCATCTCGAATGAGACATCACCGAGCGATTCCAGCGTTGGGGCCAGCAACCCGGTTACGCTGAGCAGCGTCAGCATCAGCATGATGAAGCTGACAAAGTAGGCGATAAAATGCTCATGCGCGAGCAGCAGTAATACACGCGCGATAAACCAGACCAGCGCGATACGGGTGACGCTCGTGATAATATGGTGGGTCTGAGCTGCAGGAATGACGACCTGCATAATCCAGCCGGACGCGACCAGGTTGAATATAACCACGCTGGGCAGGGTAATATAGGCCAGGATATTGTTGACCAGATTGCCGTATTTAACGCTGTTCTGCAGCTTGCGTCGTGCAATGCGGCGGATCAGCATGGAGGCGGGAAATGCCAGCACGATCGAAAGCAGCGACAGGAAAATCTGAATTTCCATGCTCGGTTCATAGAGAATGGAAGAGGAATACTCTTTGAGAGCCTCGACGAAGCTGGTGCCGCTATGGGTATGATATGCCTTAGACATATGGATTTCTTATCAAATTGGTGCAAGCAATGGCAATTGTCAAACGCTATGGTTTGTTATATAGTTTGTCAAATTATTAACGAGGGCATGCAGGAGGTATTTTATGGCAGTTGCCAAGATAAAACAGAAGCAGGCCAGTCTCGATATCGATATCGGACTGGGAACCAAAGCGCGTAAAGACGTGGCAGCGGCACTTGCGCAGGTGCTGGCCGATACTTACACCCTGCAGGTTAAGACGCAGTATTATCATTGGAATGTTACGGGTGAAAACTTCCAGGCGCTGCATACGCTGTTCGGTACGCAATATGACGAACTGGCTGCTGCCGTGGATGAAGTGGCAGAGCGTATCCGCGCCCTGGGCCATAATACGCCTGGCACGCTGGCCGGTTTCCTCGACCTTACCTCGCTGAAGGAAGACAAGTACCTTCCGGATGGCTGGCAGGGGATGGTGTATAATCTTGCGGCTGCGCATGAGGCCGTAACCCGCGCAGTGCGTGAGAAGCTTGCAATCGTCCAGAAGGCAGGGGACGAAGGCACTGCAGATCTGCTGATCCGCCGCTTGCAGGAACATGAAAAAGCCGCCTGGTTTCTGCGTAGCCACCTGTAATGAGCCTGTTGCAAATCCACGAACCCGGTCAGACGCCTGATCCGCATGCGCAAGGCGCTGCGGTTGGTATTGACCTTGGAACTACCCATTCCGTTGTTGCTATGGCAAGCGAAGGGCAGGCGACCGTGCTGCGTGATCTGTGCGGCGGTGCGCTGGTGCCCTCTGTCGTGCATTATGGCAGCAATGGAGAAGTAAAAGTCGGCAAGGAAGCCGTCGGGCGACTGCATGAGGGTGCAGACAACGTCGTTGCTTCCATTAAGCGCCTGATGGGGCGTAGCGCCGCAGATGCCAGAAAAATAGCATTTCCCTATCCTCAGGCCGATCAGGGTGAGGGGGTGTTCCGCTTTACCGTTGATTCCCGGACGCTTACGCCCGTGGAGGTTTCCGCCGATATCCTGCGTCATATGAAAAAGCTGGCGGAAACTGCGCTGGGGCAGGACGTTACGCAGGCCGTGATTACCGTACCTGCTTACTTTGACGATGCGGCGCGCCAGGCCACGAAGGATGCAGCAAGGCTTGCAGGGCTTGAGGTATTACGTCTGATTAATGAACCGACCGCTGCCGCGCTCGCTTACGGGCTCGATAAAGGTGCGGAAGGTATCTACGCGGTATACGATCTGGGCGGAGGCACGTTTGACATTTCAATACTGAAACTGGAAAAAGGCATTTTCCAGGTGCTGGCGACCGGTGGCGATATTGCGTTGGGCGGGGATGATTTCGACCGGGCAATTGCAGAAAATATTGGCAATCAAGCGGTCCCATCGCAAATTTTATTAGCCAAAGCGCGCGCTACAAAAGAGCGCTTAAGCGAAGCGCAGGAAGCTGTGCTGGAGCATGAAGGCAAGACGCATACGGTCACAAGAGAGACATTCAATACATTGATTGCCCCTTTCGTGAAAAAGACGCTGGATATCTGCGAACAGGCACTGGAAGATGCCGGCCTGGAAGCTCAGGATGTCAAAGGTGTGGTGCTCGTGGGAGGTTCGACGCGTATTCCTTACGTGCGTGCGCGGATTGAGAAATTATTCGGCCAGGAACCGCTGAGTGATATCAATCCGGATGAAGTCGTGGCCGTCGGCGCGGCAATTCAGGCGGAAGGGCTGACTTCCGGCTCGGATAACCTGCTGCTGGACGTGGTGCCCCTGTCGCTGGGGCTTGAGACGATGGGCGGGATTACGGAAAAAGTTATTTTCCGCAATACGGCCATTCCCGTATCAGCCTCGCAGGAATTTACGACTTACCAGGACGGGCAGACCGGCATGATCATCCATGTGGTGCAGGGCGAGCGCGAGATGGTCGAACATAATCGCTCGCTAGCCCGGTTTGAACTGAGCGGAATTCCGAATCTGCCTGCTGGCATTGCGCGTGTGAAAGTCACCTTCAACGTGGATGCGGATGGGCTGCTGAGTGTAAGCGCGGTGGAAGAAAACACGGGCGTGGAGCAGTCCGTGCAGGTGAAGCCCTCCTATGGGCTGGAGGAAGAGGAAATCGAAAGAATGCTGCTGGAAAGCATGCAGTTTGCGAAAGAGGATATAACCTCACGCCTGCTGCGCGAAGCGGAAGTAGAGGCAAAGCGCTCTATAGAGGAAATACACTCAGCCTTTGCCGTGGACGGAGAACTTCTGGAAGAACAGGAGGTTGCAGATATCAATCGCCAGATTTCCATTCTGGAGCAGGCCATGGAAAGCAAAGACCGCGACCGGATCGATTACGAATGCGAGCAATTGCACCATGTCAGCCGTCCATTCGCGGAAAAACGCATGGACAGGGCCATCCGTTCGGCGCTCAAAGGCGTAAAGGTTGACAATATCACCTAACTACTGTTAACAGAGCGTAACCAAGGAGATATTGAATGCCTAAAATGACGTTTGTATACCCGGACGGAAGCGAGAAGACGGTAGATGCGCCGAACGGGGTTTCCGTACTGGAAATCGCTCACAAGAACAAGATTCCGCTGGAAGGCGCATGCGAAGGATCGCTTGCCTGTTCCACCTGCCACGTGGTCGTGGATAAAGCTTATTACGATAAGCTGAAAGAAGCTTCCGAGGACGAAGAAGATATGCTGGATCTCGCTTTCGGCCTGACCCATACTTCCCGTCTGGGCTGCCAGATTATCATGAGCGACGAACTGGACGGCCTGCGCGTAGCGCTGCCTTCTGCGACCCGCAACATGATGGTGGACAAGAAATAATTTAGCATTGCCTGAGCCTTGCACGGCATGGCAGTATAAGGTCTATGGAATCATCCCATTCGCTACTGCCCTCGTTTGGAAGACGGCGCGGCCGCAAATTGCGTGCAAGCCGCAGCATCCTGTTCGAAACGTTATTGCCGAAACTGCTGATCCCTGAACCGGCTTCCTCGCTGACGCCCGCAGAGCTCTTTGCAGAGCCTGAAAAGCCGCTATGGTTTGAAATCGGTTTTGGCGGTGGCGAGCATATGGCACAGCAGGCAAGATGGAATCCGAATGTCAATTTCATCGGCTGTGAACCCTATATCAACGGCATGGCCAGTTTACTGGCATCGGTCGACAAGGAAAAGATTGCCAATATCCGACTCTTTGACGGAGATGCCCGCCTGCTGCTGGAAAAGCTTCCGGATGCATCCATCGAACGTATGTTCGTGCTGTTTCCCGACCCGTGGCCCAAAGCGCGTCACCATAAGAAACGTATCATTTCGCAAGGCTCGCTGGAGTTGTTTTATCGTAAACTGAAACCGGGCGGGCGTCTGCGCATTGCAACCGACCATGTGGATTACGGTATATGGATGCTGGAAAACCTGCTGGCATTCAAGAAATTCACATGGGAAGCAAATAATCATACCGACTGGGATACACCGCCTGCAGATTGGGTAAGAACCCGTTATCAGGCCAAAGCGGAAGCAGAAGGCCGTATGGCCACATTCCTCAATCTGGTGAAGTGATATGTGGGAGAATATAGCTGCATATACCGGGTGGCGCAGAAATCTAACTCTGATGGTGCTGGGAGCATTTTCAGCCGCTGCGTTGCCGCCTGTTTACGCACTGCCATTGCTGATTCCCTCCTTTGCTGGGCTGTTTCTCATGGTAAGAAAGGCAGTTAGCCTGCGCAGGGCATTCTGGGATGGCTGGTGGTGGGGGCTGGGCTATTTCACGCTGGGGCTTTACTGGATATGCATCTCCCTTTTTGTAGAGCCGGATAAATTCGCCTGGCTTTTGCCCTTTACGCTCTTCGGCCTGCCTTCGGTATTGGGGATCTATATCGCCATCGTGACATGCGCCTTTAAAGCGGTGGATACAAAGCTGAAAAAACCGCATATCGCTTTGCTTGTCTTCGCCACATTGTTCATACTGAGTGAATATGCGCGCGCGCATCTGTTTACGGGCTTCCCCTGGAATCTTATCGGCTATGTCTGGACGGTAGCGGAAGCACCTTTGCAGGCGGCATCGCTCATGGGGGTGTATGGCCTGAGCTGGCTGACGGTATTTGCGGCCTCGGTGCCGGCGTTATTTGTGGAAAAAGAGAAACCTCTGCTGCCAAACCTGATAGCGCTTATGCTTGTGGTGGGACTCACTCTCTGGGGCGAAGTGCGCCTGGAACGCCATCCGACGGAATACAGCAATGTGCGTATGCGCATCGTACAGGGAAATATTGCACAAAGCGCTAAATGGGACCCGCAGGAAGCAGTGGGTATTCTCATGAAATACGCTGAGCTTACACGCTCGCCGGGCTTGGAGGGGATTGATCTGGTCGTCTGGCCGGAAGCTGCTATTCCCGATTATATTACGCCCGGAACACCGCTGCTGCAGACGCTGGGTGAACTGGTGCCCGCAAAAACGCTGCTTCTGGCGGGAGGACTTCGCGCGCAGGAGCATGCAGGCGGGGAGTGGCTGGCCTGGAATAGCGTCTTCGTGATAGATCACAGCGGACAGGTGGTGACGCAGTACGACAAGCACCATCTGGTGCCGTTCGGGGAATTTATTCCGCTGCGCCATATTTTGCCGCTGGAGAATATTTCCGGCGGTCATGGGGATTTCTCAGCTGGAAAAGGGCCTGCAACGCTTGCTGCAGGGAAAGTGCCGCCCTTCAGCCCGCTTATTTGTTATGAAAGCATTTTTCCTGACGAGGCGGTCGATAAAGCGCATAAACCGGACTGGTTGCTGAATGTTACGAATGATGCTTGGTTTGGCCGCAGTTCGGGGCCTTACCAAAGTTTGGAAATGGCGCGAATGCGCGCTGTGGAGAACGAAATGCCGTTGATACGCGCGGCAAATACGGGCATTTCAGCGGTCATCGATGCCTACGGGCGTGTCATAATGACGTTGCCGTTAGATAAAAGCGGTGTGATCGATTCGTTTTTACCGAAAAAGATACATTAAAATAATAAACATTTATTTACTTTTTATTCTCGCAATAGTAGAAAGCAGAAAGAGAACCAGTTTGGGTTGTGCCAAAAAGGCATTGCGGCGTATCATATAGTACGCCTGAATTTTGTAAAAATTCAAAAGAGGGAAACAATGAGGCTTTTTCCCGCTAAGGGAATTGCATACTATACGGTATGTTCTATTTCTAATTGCCTCTGGTCAAACCTTGGATAGTGTGGTATAATGTGCATTCTAGCTTGGGTTGCGACCAAAGCGTTTTGTATACGAATTCTGCTGAAAACAGCAAATATTTCTATAATTTTATTGCTAACTGCCTTAGTGGTATTATACAGGGGATGCCGTAAGGGAACCTTGTAAAGATTAATGAATTTTAAGAGAGAGTGAGATATGCCCCATCCAGTTGATGTACATGTAGGAAAACAATTACGTATGCGTCGTGTCATTCTTGGACTGAGCCAGGAAACTATCGGTAAGGCAATCGGTGTCACCTTCCAGCAGGTACAAAAATATGAGCGCGGTATCAACCGCATGGGGGCAAGCCGTTTATACGAGTTTGCTAAATACCTTACGACGCCCGTATCTTATTTCTTCGAAGGATTGGATATTCCGCAGCAGGCTGCGGGTGGGGCGGAAGAATCAGGAGCGCTTGAGCACGATAAAATGGCAAGTCGCGAAACGCTGGAAATGATGAGGGCTTACTACCGCATAAGCGATCCGAACGTTCGCAGCAGAGTATTTGAACTCGTTAAATCCCTGGCAGAGGGCAAACCAGTACAATAATGGGGGTACGGCAGTGGTTCCGCTCAGGCGGAGATGGTAATGCCGCTGCCGTCCTTGCTTTCCGGCTTTGCGGGGGCGGATTGTTGAACAGGCTGTGATTCCCCTTGCTTCGGCTGCGTTCCTTGCGTCAGGGAACGGTCTATATCATCCCATACATTACGCATTTGTTTTACTTCTTCGAGCAACTCCAGACAGAGCTGCCCCGCTTTTTCCGCATCTTTTAAAAAATTAACGGAAATGATACGCCGTGCGATCTGCGTGTAAAATTCATGGAGAATACCGGCAATATCACCGCCTTTGTCGAAATCGATGCTGCTCTGCAGTGCCATCACAATTTCAGAAGCCTTGATAAGTTGATTATACCGGTCTTCAATGCGGTTCTCGCGGGCGGCGATTTCCGCATATTTGAGGCATTTGATAATCCCATCATACAGCATGACGAGCTGTCTCGTCTTAGCAACGGTGCCTGTAGCAGCTGTATAGGCCCGGTACTGCGCCGGCGTGTATGATGACATAGTAAACTCCTCCTTCCGGTTAACCGCCTGAGCTGTTGGATAATTGCTGCGCGTTCAGATAGCTTAACATACTGTTGGCGCTGGCAATCGCAGCTTCAAGGGCACTGAATTTAGTTAAAAGAGCTTGCTTGGTATTGTCAATCTGTGTGTTGATCGTTGTGATCTGCGTCTGCGTGGATGTGTTCTTAGTCTGAAGGGCCTTTTGAGCCAGCGCAACCAGGCCGGTGTTGACAGTGGTGGCGCTGGTAAGCAGGCTATCCATCTGGTTGGCAATGCCATTCGTGGCACTGACGGTAATGCCGCTTTGGTCGCCCGTGCCGCCATAAATCAACACAAGCCCACTCAAAGCGCTGCCGGACGGGGCCTTAAGTGACAGGCCGCTACCCAATGTGGTGGCGGTAAGATTGACCGTCTGTTGCACGTTGTTGGAGTCCGTATAAACAGCTGTATAGACTCCGTTTGTCTGATCCACGTTCACCGTGAAATTCTTCATGGTGGGATCGGTCGGTTCGGAATAAACCGCCAGATTGCTCGAGGAAGTCGTGGCCACATAGCCAAAAACCGCTTCCAAGCCGCTCATATTAGTATCGATCGCAGTAGCGAGCTTCGTGCTGTCGATGGTGAGTATGTTAGGGATGGCGGGAGTCGTGCCGGAAGCTGGCTGGTCGGTAAAATTCAGGCCGACATCGCTAAGGCTTGCCGGGCTGCCGCTGGAAAGACCGGACACAATGGAAGAGGCATAAGCGCTGAGCTGGTTATAGATATTGCGCAGCGTCGTATCGGAATACAGAACCGCCGTACTGGCAGGCGCATTTGTTGTACTGTCAATCTGCGTCTGCTGTGCATAAAAGGTCAGGAAACTGTTATAGTCATTAACGAAGCTTTGAATGGCACCTGCCACCTTGCTCTCATCCGCGCTGACGGAAACGGTGAAGCTTGCGCCTGCCTGACTGGTGGTATCCTGCAATACGTTAAAGGTTACGCCGCTCACAAGGTCACTGACGGAATTGGTAGAGCGCGTAACGGTAACGCCATTAAATTTGAACTGGGCATCCTGCGCAGGCTGATCCACAGTATAGGTCACACTGGAAAGAACGCCGCTGGGGTCGCTCGTGACGGTATGACCTGCGCCGGTAGTGCTGAAGTCAAAAGCATTGGCGAGCCCTGTTTTCGTGCTGTTGAAAACCAGCTTATAGGTATTTGTGCCGGAACCGGTGGCGGTCTGCACGATGCTGGCGCTGATGCCGGTTCCGTTCGTGCCGGATGTAACGGCGTTGAAGGCGGCGGCGACATCTGCGAGGCTTTCACCTGCCGTCAGCGTCACCGTAGCGCCGCTCGCAAAAGTGATGGTGCCTGCGGAAAACATGCCCGCGGTGGGGGTTGCAGCGACCACGGAGCCGCTGGTGTCGGTCAGGGTGAAACCACCCGTTTCCTGAATTTCGGACTTGGCAATCGAGGATATGTCGGAAATCGTATAGGTTCCGCTGGCCGTGCCGGGAGCGACATTGGCTGTCAGGTAATTCGTGGCCGACAGCGAAGTATTGGAAGTGATCTGACTGGTGGCGGACGCAAAGACGTTGAGGGTAGAGTCCGGGCTCTGGGGCTGGCTGAGCGCCTTAGTGTCTTTCTGAAGCTGGGTGAGCAGCTGGTTCAAAGAGGTGAGGGCGGTAGCCTGGCTGTTATTGGTCGTAATCTGATCCGTGAGGGTTTTGACCTGCTTCGTCTGGCCTGCAACCATGGCATTGATAATGCTGGTAGTATCCATCCCGGAGGAAACACCGTTGAGCACGGTCTGTCCGTTGGCGTTTTGGGTAGTGCTGCCGAGGTTAATAAGCGGTATGGTCATAACTGCCTCTATAATTTTCTATTATACCACAGAAAGCAATAATTATGCCATGTGGTTTTTATGCGTTAATCGTTAGCTGCATTCCCCCCGGCGGGCTTAAATGCTTCACCAGAACAGGGGCGGGAACATAAGTGACGCTGCCATCCCGGAGGCTGACATAGCGTGTGATAAATTGCCCGGTAGCGTCTTTGAAGATTGAAAACGTCTGATCGCCGAGCGCGTAGAAATCTTTGTAGGAAAGCGAAAGCTCGTGAACCGCTTCCGCGTATTTGGTGAGAGCATCAGTCTGTACAGGGGAAACAGGTGCGGATTTAACATGCTGTCCGATGACAGGAGCCGCGCTCTGAGTTTGGGGAGCCGGGGCTGCCGGCGCTTTATAGAGCTGGGCTGTTACTGACGTTGTATCTGTGATGCCGTCCATAGCCGTTCTCTATCTAAAAAGAATGCTGCAAGGGTGTTTCCACCCTTGCAGCGTTTGGTCCTTAGATTACTGAATCAGTTTCAGCAGGGACTGCTGGAGCTGGTTGGCATTTGCCAGAACCGCGATACCGGCCTGGAGCTGTACCTGCGAGGTAGCGAACGAGGTCGAAGTAGCGGCCACGTCGGTATCGAGCAGGTTGCTCTTAGCTGCACCTTCGTTCTGCGCTGCGCTCTGCAGAGCGTTGGAAGCGTAGCTGAACCTTTCTTCCAGAGCACCCACCGTTGCACGCAGCGAGGTTACGGTGTTAAGAGCCGTATCCAGTACGCCTGCAGCGTTGGTTGCATCCGTCAGGGTCTTCACGTCCAGAGACTTGCCGCCGAACAGCGAGGAAGTGGTCGCGCTGCCGATCGATACGCCGATCGTGTCGGTGGAAGCTGCACCTGCCTGGAACTTCAGTGAAGCACCGGCTTTGTCGATACCGAACGCTTTTTGCAGAGCGTCCTGGATGGCAGAAGCTTTATCGGAGCTGCTGATATCCAGAGCGGTCGTGGTCGAAGTAGCGATTGCCGTGTTGCCGGTAACCAGGGAGAACGTCTGTGACGGATCCGAGGTATCCTGCAGCGCGATAACCGTATTCAGACCGATGCTGGTACCGATACCCGATACGCTGGTGAACGTATGGCCATTGATTACAGCGGTAATCTTGGCATCCGTGCTGCCCGTACCCGGAGCGGCAACCGTGATGGACGAAATGGTCGGGTTCGAGAAATCCGAGCTCTTGAACTGAGCCGAGATACCCTGCAGGTTAGCCACCTGTACGCCGCCGACGGTAACAACGTTGCCGGTGGTGATACCGCTGACCGTACGGTTCTGCTGAACAGATACTCCAGCCAGAGCCTGGTTCAGCTGAGATGTGATGCCATCAAGCTGGGATTGGCTGGCGAAAGTCTGGGCAGTGGTCGCATTGAAGCTCAGCGTAAAGCTACCGCCTTTGGCTGTACCCGTGCTGTCCGCACCGGTGAAGGTAGCGACAATCGGCGCAGCCGTTGTGGTAAGGTCGACAACACCCGTCGTATAGGTGATGCCGCCGGCCGAAACGGTGAACGAGGCTTTGCCTGCTGTGCCGCTGTAGGTGGCCGAGATGCTGCTGATATTGTCGCCGCCGAAATTGCCGATGAAGCTTGCGTTGTTCTTCAGCGAGCTGACGTCGATAGCTGCACCGTAGTTGGTAGCTGTCTTATCACCATTAACGAGGAGCGAACCGGTGACCGAGCCGAAGGTCGTATAACGGTCAACGCTGAGGCCGTCTGCGTTGGTCGTTGTCGGGGTCGTGGTAGCGGAAACGTTAGCTGAACCTGTACCGGTAATGTTGGTCGTGTCGCTCGTGCTGGATGTGATCTTCTGCGTACCGAGCAATGTACCACCGGTGTAGTTAGCGGTGATTACGCCTGCGGTGTTATGGAACGTCAGGTTGGCGAACTGCGGAGCATTCAGGTTGTTGAGGTAAGCAACAAGGTTTGCAGCAGAGCCCGTAGCGTTGTTGCCGATAACCACTTTACCAGCAGCTGCCGTGGTACCCTGGGCAGAAGAGGAGAAGGTTACGGTAACGCCGTCGATGGTTACTGTGTCGCCGTTGGCAACGGAGCCGTTCAGCGTCATGATACCAGCAGAAGCGTTAGCAGCTGCAGTGCTGTCTGTGGTATTGGTGTTGAAGCCGATTTTACCGGAGATATTACCGTTGATCAGGTTTACACCGTTGAACGTGGTGGAATTTGCCAGCTGGTCGATCTGCGAGCTAAGGTTCTGGAATTCCTGGTCGAGGAAGCCGCGCTGCGTGTCGGTCAAAGAACCGGACTGAGCGGAAGCAGCAATCGTCTGCTGACGCTGAATGATCGTCTGGATCTGGGACAGTGCGCCGTCAGCCACCTGCAGCAGGCTCGAAGCCTGGCTGGATACGGACAGTGCGGTGTTGATCGAGTTCACCTGAGCGGAAAGAGCAGTACCGGTGGACAATGCCGCCACGTCGGTTGCGGCGCTTACGATACGGCTACCGCTGGAAAGTGCAGTAACATTGTTTTGCACGTTGGTGGTTGCTGTGCCGATATTAAGCTGGGCAACAAGTGCTGCAATGTTATTGCTAAGTGATGAAATAGACATGGTATATAACTCCTACTTGGACGTTGTTAAGATGAAGGGCTACTTGCCCGGGAATAAGATAACCTGAAAATCTTTAAGGAATCGCAGGCTTCAGATACTTTTATAACAAGAAAGTGTTAACAAAGTATTAACAGCAGAAATAAATCTCTCATCTTTTCCATTTATTTCATCTACCGGAAAGACCGGCAGATAAACCCAATTTTATGGAATATTTATATCTATTGCAATAGAATAATGCATTCCTTATACCCCAAATCCCCCTATAAAGAAAATTTCCCATTGTCATGCAGGCGGAAATTTGTGTAATAAGTCCAGGCACTATTATTAATAGCATCATTGGTATTATGACTGAGAAAACCGCACCGGCCATTGCGCGCCCGCTTTCCCCGCACCTGCAGATTTACAGGTGGTATATTACAATGGTCGTTTCCATCCTGCATCGTGTGACCGGGGTGGCGCTGGCCGTAGGTACCGTGCTGCTGGTCGGCTGGCTGTGGGCTGCGGCTTATGATGCGCATTGTTTTGCTGCCATTCAGTCATTCCTGGCAGGCACGGTAGGCAAATTGCTGCTGATGGGCTGGTCGGCGGCTTTTTACTTCCATTTCTGCAACGGTATTCGCCATTTGTTCTGGGATGCGGGCAAAGGCTTTGAACTGACCACCGCTCGCCGCACCGCGTGGCTTGTATTTCTTGCCACCGCATTTTTCACCACCTGTACCTGGGCTACGGTGTTTTCGGGAGTTAAACAATGAAAAAATCCGAACTTCGTTCTCCGCTTGCCAAAGTGCGTGGGTTAGGCTCCGCTAAAGCAGGCACAGGTCACTTCATCGGCCAGCGCGTCACGGCGTTGATGCTGATGCCGCTGACCTGGTGGTTCATCTCCTGCATGTTGCGCATGGCAATCCAGCCCGGCGGGCAGACACCGGCGCAGTGGCTCTCCTCCGGTTTCAACGCGGCGGCGATGGTCGTTATGCTGGGCGCGCTGTTTTACCACATGAAGCTCGGGCTGCAGACGATTATTGAAGATTACGTCCATTGCCATTGCATCAAAATAGCGGCGCTGCTGATCAATTATTTCGTCATGATCGCGTTCGGCGTGGTCAGCATTCTTGCCGTATTGAAACTCCATTTCCATATCTGAGGTACCGCCTGATGGCACAGTCATACAAAATCGTCGATCATTATTATGATGTAGTAGTCGTGGGGGCGGGCGGCGCAGGTTTGCGCGCAACGTTCGGCATGGCGCAGGCAGGGCTTTCCACAGCATGCGTAACCAAAGTATTTCCCACGCGCAGCCACACGGTCGCGGCGCAGGGCGGTATTTCCGCCGCGCTCGGCAATATGGGCGAGGATGACTGGCGCTGGCACATGTATGACACCATCAAGGGATCGGACTGGCTGGGCGACCAGGATGCAATCGAATATATGTGCAAGAACGCGCCCGAAGCGATCATCGAGCTCGAACATTACGGCGTGCCGTTCTCGCGTACGTCGGAAGGCAAGATTTACCAGCGCCCGTTCGGCGGTATGACCACGCATTACGGCAAAGGCACGGCGCAACGCACCTGTGCGGCTGCCGACCGTACCGGTCACGCGATCCTGCATACACTGTATCAGCAGGCGCTGAAGCATAACGCGAAATTCTTCATCGAATATTTTGCGGTCGATCTGCTGATGGATGATGAAGGCGCATGCCGCGGCGTTGTCGCCTGGAATCTGGATGACGGTACCATGCATCGTTTCCATGCACACACGACGGTGCTTGCTACGGGTGGCTACGGTCGTGCGTATTTCTCCTGCACCTCCGCGCATACCTGCACAGGCGATGGCGGCGGTATGGTCGTGCGCGCTGGTTTGCCGTTGCAGGATATGGAGTTCGTGCAGTTCCACCCGACCGGCGTATACGGCGCAGGCTGCCTGATCACTGAAGGCGTGCGCGGTGAAGGCGGCTATCTCGTGAATTCGGAAGGCGAGCGCTTCATGGAACGCTATGCGCCGCATGCGAAAGACCTTGCGTCGCGTGACGTAGTCAGTCGCGCAATGACGATTGAAATCCGCGAAGGCCGCGGCGTTGGTCCGGAAAAGGATCATATCTATCTGCACCTGGATCACCTTGATCCATCTATCATCCATGAACGCCTGCCGGGTATTGCAGAAACGGCAAGGATTTTTGCCGGTGTGGACGTAACCAAGCAACCGATTCCCGTACTGCCGACCGTGCATTACAATATGGGTGGTATCCCCACCAACTATCATGGTGAAGTGGTAACGCTGAAGAACGGCAATCCGGATAGCGTTGTGCCGGGCCTCATGGCCATCGGTGAAGCAGCTTGCGTTTCCGTGCACGGTGCAAACCGTCTGGGCTCCAACTCGCTGCTGGATCTGGTCGTGTTCGGCCGTGCCGCCGCGCTGCGTGCGAAAGAACTGATCCGCCCGAATACGCCGCATAAGCCGCTGGCGGAATCGGTTTCGGAAAGCATCCTTACGCGCTTCGATAAGATCCGTCATGCTTCCGGCAAATCGCGCACGGCGGAAATCCGCAAGGCCATGCAGCGTACGATGCAGAATCATGCGGCGGTATTCCGTGACAAGAAAAATCTGCAGGAAGGCGCAACCAAGATCAAACAGGTCTGGCAGAGCTATGACGATCTGCATGTCAGCGACCGCAACCTTGTCTGGAACAGCGACCTGGTAGAGGCGCTGGAGCTGGATAACCTGCGTTCTCAGGCCGTCATTACGATGGATGGCGCGCTGAACCGCGAAGAAAGCCGTGGCGCGCATGCACGCGAAGACTTTAGCGAGCGTGATGACGTCAAGTGGATGAAGCACTCGCTGATCTGGCTGGATAATAAGGGCCAGAGCACGATTGACTACCGTCCTGTACATATGAACACGCTGTCCAACGAAGTGCAGCCCGTTCCGCCCAAAGCCAGGGTATACTAAACGCCTGATTATAAGTAACAGCGTAAGCAAAGGGGGCGATCTATACTCGCCCCCTTTTTTTTGCATTCCCTTTATGACAGTTCCATGAAGTTTAAGTAAATCAGTAAGATTGCTGCTGAAGCCGCGTGCCTTTATTGCTATAATAATAGCGAAAGGGAGACAGATTATGGCACTTATTCCAAGCCTGTTCGGTGGCAATAAAAGCGGAGGCAAGAAGTCCTCTCCGGCCAGTGAAGCATTTAAACAGAAAATGGGCGCCAAACTCGGCAAAGAGCAGACTTTCCAGCAGCGGCTCGATTCAAAGGTGGAAAAAGATATCGGTGATTATCTGAAGGCGAGAAGCGCTTCAGCCGCCGCGCGGGGTGAGAAAAACTATACTCCCGAAATTTCCAAGAATACCAAGACGATGCTGAAGATCCTGGCCGGCCAGAAGCTGCAGAAAGAGATCAAGAAAGAAAAGGCTCAGGCCTTAGCGGTTGAAAAACAGAAGAAAAAAGAAAAACAGGCGATGGAACTCGCCAAACGCAATGCGCAGTACCAGGCAGACTTGGTGAAAGCCAGAGAGCTGGAAGCACAGCAGCAAAATAAAAGCTACTTCTTTGGCTATACCGAACAACCCTGATCGTCATCATTCTGTAACAATTCTATGCTATATTAATCATAACGTTAAGGAATCAGCGGAGCAGTGTTATGGACCACATGCAAAGAATGATGATGGAAGGGCAGGCGCAGCGTAACGCCGCCGGTGACCAGGGCACGAAAAAAAACGGCTTTCTGCTGAACCTGCTTCCCAGAGTACCTGATAGCGCAGGCGATGCGATTTGGGGCATCGGCAGCAGGGTATGGTGCCTGATTAAGAGAATTCCCGGCGGGATACTCGGGTTATTCGGCAGTGAACAGATGCCCAATAAGATCGAAATGGTGATGGCGCGCATGCATGAAGACATGCAGCGAGCCAATCAGGAAGCATGGAATATACGCGCGCAGCATATGTCCGTATCCGGAGATGTCTTCACCGGGCACGGCCTTCCCAGCGAAGGGGTTGGCGCTCCCAAAAGCGGTGCAGGGGTGAGCCACTAATTTACCAGCCGAACGTGAACGCGTACGCTTCCAGTCCTGCATTCCCGGCGATAATATCCACGATTCCTTCGCCCGCTTTATCCTGTGAGATAATGGTATAAAGCATATGGCGATCGACGGTAAGGGTCTTATAAGGTTTTCCATTCACTAGAATAGTCGCACTGGCAGGTGTGCTGCCTTCATTACCCAGTACCAGAAATACATTCCCTGCCCGAAAATGCATCCGGATGGCCGCACCGTTTTCTTGCGCTGTGATACGCTCTGCGCTTACATCCCATTGTCCCTGCAGCGCCCAGTGATCCGCATCCAGCGTTGCGGGAAAGTGGAAACTGGAAATGCTGTTGGCCTTCAACTCGCTTTCGCCCCCAAATCGATCTGCCCGTGCATAGCCCAGATAAGTCTCCGGTGTTTGCGGACGATTGAAATCCGCAGCTTCCTGCTCAGCAGATTTGGGGGTGCTGTTACTCACCCCCAGAAGGGTGCGGATATTATGCTCGGTTACATCATATCCGCCTTCGCCGAAATGCGTGTAGACCACGCGCCCCTGCTGGTCGATCAGGTAATGGGCTGGCCAGTAGAGATTGTTAAAATTGCTCCAGGTGGAGAGATGGCTGTCCAGGGCGACTGGATAGTGAATGCCATATTGTGCCAGTGCGGCTTTGACATTCTCAGGCTTCTTCTCGAACTCGAATTCCGGTGAGTGAACACCAATGATTACAAGTCCCTTATCGCGGTACAATTTATCCCATTGCGTGATGTAAGGCAGCGTGCGAATGCAGTTGATGCAGGAGTAGGTCCAGAAATCCACCAGCACGACCTTTCCCTTAAGCGACGCAAGCGTGAGCGGGGGAGAGTTCAGCCAGTCCGTAATACCTGCGATTTCCGGTGCTTCATAGGGAGAGGAGAGTGCATCTACCAACCCGGCCTGCTCAGAAATCGGCGTAGATGAGGCAGTCGAATGCGTGCTGAAATCAACTCCCGAGGCGATATAAATGGCAGCAAGCAATATAGCCAGCCCGCAACCTTTACGAATCGTCTCGGCATGCCTGTGCAGGAAACCAAGCCGTTCCATAAGTTTGCGGCCCGTAAGCGCAATCGCAAGCATCGGCAGGCCTGCTCCCAGGGCAAAAGCAAAAAGAATAGCCATACCGCTTGCATCGGTCTGTTGCCGGATTACCTGCACGAGCACCACAGCCAGTATAGGGCCTGCGCAGGGTGTCCAGACCAGTCCTATCAGCGCGCCGATCATCAGCCCGCCCAGCAATGTGTCACCTTTGCCGGAAGGTACGAGATTGCCTATAGCAGCGGCTTTCTGTGTCCAGCTGCTGAATAGCGACGAAAGCTTTCCGGACAGCAGCACAAGGCCGAATACCGCCAGCAGCGCCAGAGAAATATGTTTAATGATATCAAGATCGATGCCAAATACCGCTACTAGCTTGCGTGAAAACAGCGCAAATAGGGAAAAGGTAAGGATAAAACCTGCAATGACACCGAAAGGTTGTTTTTTACCTCCCCCGGCGGAAGCGCCGAGCACAAGCGGCAGCACCGGCAGAATGCAGGGGGAAGCGATAAGGGCAAGGCCTTCCAGGAAGGCGGAGGATGTTTCAAGAATGTTCATACCGGGATATTCGGTGCGTCAGCCGAAATGGTTACACAGGCATGTGTGCTAACGACTTTACACTTGCAGGAGGGCGTAGAGTGAATTAGGGTTTACAGCCTGAATCGTAAGGAACAATAAGCCCCTGGCCCTATGTCGGAATTTAATGAAAAGACGGTAAGCAGCCTTAAACTCGAACTGGAGACAATCTGGGCCGCGCATCGCGCCGTAGGGTTATCCGGCCAGATGGCGCTTTATACCATGGCGGTGCAGGAGCCCTGGCGTACGAAGGATGCCGGAGTGACATTCTGGTTTGGCGAGAATGACATAGACAGCGCCATTGAAGAAATCCGCAAACATTATAATAACGGCCACCTGCCGAACTCCCCTCTGCTGCTTAATCCCCTGGTGCATGATGAAAATCATAAGCCGATCGGCAGTGGCGTTATGTGGGGAACCGGGCTTGCGCTCGGCATCGACGTGATGCATGCCGAACAGAAAGAGCGCGTAGAAGGGCTCGGCGTGGTGGTGGGCCTCATGGAGCGCGGGCCGGTGATGAGCGCAGGCATGAAAATGCTGGCTTTCTCTACGGAAGCATTGCCGCCGCTGGAAGATGGAAAGACCGTCAAGGGCTGCAGTGAAATATGCCAGCTCGCTAATTTCCGCAGCGATGAATATGCCGCGTTTTATTTGCTTTCAGGTCTTTCTTATCTCGGCAAGCATGGGGCGTTCCAGAGCGAGGGTTTTTCCACACTGGTGCCGGAAGGTCCGCAGGCCGTGGCAAAAAAGCAGGTCGCGCCGCAATTGCTCGCGGACGCGGCTTTCTGTTTCAATGCCTATGATCGCCATCACTCGCTGTTTACCAAGTTCGGAGTTAATCCCCAGGATGTGGAAGATAACCTGAAATTTTACAATCTGTGTGCACGTGATATTGTGCTGTTTGACGCGGTGGGCGCCAAGCATGTGGACGCAGCCACTACGGTTAATTTCGATTTCCTTGTTAAGGGCTGGATTCCGCGCGGCGCGGTGACGGTTATCGGCGCATCTGGCGGTACAGGTAAATCTTCGCTGGCGCATAATCTGGCCGTCAAAGCGGCAATCGATTACCAAGCGGGAGAAGAGCCGCCGCTCTGGCTCGGCTCGGAAATCGATGTCAATAACTGCAAAGGCATCTGCGTTTATTTCTCCGGCGAAGACGGCCCGGCTATCGTTCACAGTCGCGCCAAAGTATTCGACCCGGAAGGTCGCGCTGAGCGCATCATGTTCCAGCGTACGGATTTTGGCGAAGGCGGCAATCTCGGAACGTTCCTTAAACGTCTGAGAAAGTTACCTGAAGTCCCGCTGGTGGTGATCGACCCAGCACGAAAATACCTGACCGGCGATGAAAATGATGCGGGTGTCGTCAGTGAGTTCTTTGAAGCTATCGAAGAATTTGCTATACAGAAACACGCGGCAATGGTGGTCGTGCACCATCTTGCCAAGGGCGCACGCCCGAAACATGTCTCGGAGATATACGATCTTCTGCGCGGTTCGCAGGTATTTATTGACCGTCCGCGCGTGGTGATCGGTATGTATCGCGAGGGGATCCACACGGTGGCGGGGTTGGCAAAAAACAACATTCCGGCGCAGATGGGCATGATCCAGGGCGAACGGCTTTATGTCCGCGATGCCAAGAAGCTGGAACTCGTGCTTGTGCCGGGTCCGGCGGGAAAGCGCGGGGAAAACCTGACGGAAGAAGAGATTGAAGCATTGCGGTCGGCGGAGTAAGAAATAGAAAATAAACCCATCGTGGCACGCGGAGGAGTCCTATACGACGACCCCGCGAAGCGAGGGGTAGCGTAAGCGAAGGGGAGCACCCCTTAGAAGACAAAAAGGGTAAAAATGGAACAACAAAATAATATTGAAGCAATGAGTTTTGAGCAGGCACTGCGCGAGTTGGAAACAATCGTGCGCAAGCTGGAAACCGGGCAGGGGGAGCTGGAAAGTTCGATCCGTGACTATGAGCGCGGGACGCTGCTGAAAAATCACTGCCAGAAAAAATTGAGCGACGCCAAAATGAAGGTTGAGAAGATCATCAGCGCGGCGGATGGAAAATTAGCCACTGCCGCGTTTGACGGCGATAAATAAGGAAACGGAATCATGGAAGAATTACAGCGCGCGCTGCAGGAAGTATCTGAAGGCCTTGAAGAGAAAATGGAAAAGCTGCTGCCGTCGGATGGTGACGAGTTCAGCGGCAATACGGTTGTGGCGTTCAAGCCCCATAACGACAATACTCCCAGCGATTATCAGCCGATCGGCGGTGAAAATACGCTGGTGCAGGCGATGCGCTACTCCGCTCTTTCCGGCGGTAAGCGCCTGCGTCCGTTTATGACGGTGGCCTGTGCAAAACTCTTCGGTGTCAGCCGCGAGGCATCCCTGTGCACGGCGGCTGCAATCGAATTCATCCACACTTATTCGTTGATTCATGACGATCTTCCTGCGATGGACGATGACGCCATGCGCCGCGGCAAACCAAGCTGCCATATCGCATTCGGTGAAGCGGCAGCAATTCTGGCGGGCGACGCATTGCTTACCTTCGCATTCCAGGTGCTGGCCGATGAACGCGTTCACCCGGATCCGGCAGTGCGCTGCGAGCTGATTAAGACCCTCTCCGTCGCATCGGGCTATCGTGGGATGGCAGGCGGTCAGATGATGGATCTGGAAGCAGAAAACAAACAGCTCAGCATTGACGAAATTATCCGTCTGCAACGCCTGAAGACCGGCGAGCTATTTGCTATGTCCTGCGAAGCCGGTGCGATTCTTGGCAAGGCAGCGCGTCCGCTGCGTAGTGCGTTGCGTGGTTACGCGCATGATATCGGTCTCGCATTCCAGATCACGGATGATCTGCTCGATGCCGAAGGCACGCGTTCGGAAGTGGGCAAGGAAGTCAACAAGGATAAGCAGGCAGGCAAGGCGACGCTGGTTTCCGTGCTTGGCATTGACCGCGCGCGCGAACAGGCACGTATCCTGGCGAACCAGGCAATCGGCCATCTGGAAGTATTCGGCAAAAAAGGCGACGAACTGCGCAGCCTGGCCGAATTCGTGATTGCACGTAAGAGCTAAGGTGTTGCCGGACCGGGCCGCCAGAAAGAGGTCTGATGGCAGAAACCACTGCATTTACGGATGAAATAAAACCTCTCCTGCAAGTGGAGCGTACACCGCAAGTGCTGCGCTGGTTTGAAACGCTCGCGGCGCAAGCGGTGAAATTGCCGCAGCCGGCAGAAGCTGCGATATTGCAGCATCCGCAGATGGATGCATTGCTTGCGCAGGTGTTTGCACATTCCCCGTTTCTATCCAAAATCATTGTGAACGAATTGGAGTTCCTGCTGCATGTAGCCGCGCAAGGGGCAGATGCAGGGTTCGCAATGCTGAGGCAGGAACTGGAGAATCAAGCGCAGGCATCGCAGGCTTCTCTCATGAAGGCCATGCGCATTGCTAAAAGCAGGGCCTCTCTGCTCATTGCGCTGGCGGATATTGGCGGTGTCTGGCCGCTCGAAAAAGTTACGCTTGCAATGTCGGAATTCGCAGGCCTTTGCATCCGGCTGACCTTGGCGCATTTGCTGCAGGCTGCGGCGACGAAAGGTGACATACGGCTGAAATACGCGGACGATCCCGAAAGGGAATCGGGTGTATTCGTGCTGGCGATGGGCAAGCTCGGCGCATATGAACTCAATTACTCCAGCGATATCGACCTGATCGTATTCTTTGACCGCGATGGTGTCACCTATACCGGAAATAATGACGTACAGCATTGCCTGTCCAAAATAGCGCACGAGCTGGTGCGCCTGCTGCAGGAACGCACGGCGGAAGGCTATGTATTCCGCGTCGACCTTCGCCTGCGTCCCGATCCCGCTTCGACGCCGCCGGCCATGTCCGTTGCCGGAGCGATGACCTACTACGAAACCGTAGGGCAGAACTGGGAGCGTGCGGCGTTCATCAAGGCGCGCGTTATTGCAGGTGATACCGTACTCGGCGAAGGCTTCCTGAAACAACTTACCCCGTTCGTCTGGCGCAAGCATCTGGACTTTGCAGCGATTGCGGATATCCAGTCCATCAAACGCCAGATGGATGAGCGCACGGGCAGGCAGATTAATGTGGCGGGCCACAATATCAAGACAGGGCTTGGCGGTATTCGCGAGATCGAGTTTTTTGCACAGATACATCAGCTGATCTGGGGGGGGCGTATACAGGCACTGAGACAGCAGGCGACATGTAAAACGCTTGAAGCGCTGAGCGCAAACCGACTGATTGAAAGTGAACTGGCGCAGAGGTTGATTACAAGCTATCGCTTTTTTCGCAGTGTGGAGCATCGCCTGCAGATGGTGGATGATCACCAGACCCACACTATGCCTGTGGAGCAGGAAGCCAGAGTACGGCTCGCCCGGTTTATGGAGTATGCCGATGTCGCAGCGTTTGAGAAAGAGCTGCTCGCGCACCTGGAATTCGTACACGATAATTTCGCCGGTGCGTTCCGCGGCCAATACAGTCTGAGCGGTGAGGAAGGAAAATTATCATTTACCGGTGTAGAAAACGATCCCCAGACGCTGGAAACTCTGCGCAAGATGGGATACCGCAACCCTGCATCGGTGTCCGAAGTCATCCAAGGCTGGCATCGCGGCTCGCGCCGGGCTACACGCACCAAAAGAGCGCGTGAGCTGATTACGGAGCTGACCCCTACTTTGCTAAAAGAACTTGCTGCAACCACGGCACCGGATCAGGCATTTATTTATTTCGACGAATTTCTGGCGCGTCTTCCCGCGGGCGTGCAGCTTTTCTCACTATTCAGCAACAATCCGCACCTGCTGAAATTGATTGCGCTTATTATGGGCTCCGCACCGGCTATGGCTGAATCGCTAAGCAAGAATCCGGGATTGCTGGATACGGTGCTCACGACGGGATTCTATAATGCGCTTGCAAGCGGAAAGAGGTTAGCGGCGGAGCTCTCCGAAACATTGCGCCTGGCCCGGGATTTTGAAGAAGAAATGGATATACTCCGCCGCTTCAAGCAGGAAAAGCAATTTCAGGCGGGAGTGCAGCTTATCGGGGGGCACGTGGATGCATTCACCGCTAGCCGTCATTTAAGCGCTATTGCGGAAGTATGTTTGGAAGCGATGCTGCTTTGTACGGAGCGTAATTTCGCAGCCAAACAACCCGACCTTCAGGAAAACAGTCTGGCGGTTATCGCACTGGGAAGGCTGGGCGCCCGCGAGCTGACCTTCGGTTCCGATATCGATATGGTGTTCGTCTACGATTCCGAAGTGCAAAATCCGCTCCTGCCGCCACAGCACAGTATTTACAATAAGCTCAGCCAGCGTTTCATCAGCAGCGTGACGTCGCTCACACGCGAGGGCAGGTTATATGAAATCGATACACGGCTGCGGCCTTCCGGCGGTGACGGAGCATTGGCTGTTGGGGTAGGCGCATTTGAAAAATATTTCCGCGAGTCGGCCTGGACATTCGAGCTGATGGCATTCACCCGCGCGCGCGTCATTACCGGCCATCCCATGCTCAGGGAGCAGGTGCAGCGGATCATCACGGAAAATATCCGCCGCCCGCACACGGCCCCCGCGCTTGCGCAGGATATTAAGACGCTGCGTGCGAAAATAACGCGGGAATTTGGCAGCGATAATATCTGGAATCTGAAATATGTGCATGGCGGCCTGATGGATCTGGACTTCCTTGCGCAATATTTCGTGCTGCTACATGCCGAAAAGAATCCGGAAGTCATTGCCGGTTCGACCGGAGTAGTGCTGCGCAACCTGATGGGGCGTAAGCTCATAGAAGAAAAGATGGGGCGTGCCCTGCGGGAGGCGCATGAGTTCTTTACGTCTTTGTTCGCCCTGCTCAGGCTATGCGGCGGCGGTGTTTTAGATGAAGCGACAGCGCCAGACGGTTTAAAGCATCTCATTGCAGCCCGGCTTGAACTGGAGGATTTTACCGCGGTTCGTACTGCATTGTTGGATTCTATCGCAACGGTAAAACAATATTTTGAAGAAATAATAGAAAAATCAAATGCTTAAAATTTGCCTTGCCCTCATCTGGCGGTTGAAAAAATAAAACCGCCCAGTATAGTAGCACAGGATCAGGATAGAAAATCTATCAAAAAGAAGGAAGTAGCTATGAAGAAACTGTGCCTTGCCCTGGCTTGTATGTTTACCGCCGCTTCTGCCTGCGCGCAGGAAATTCCTCCGTCACCTCCTTCAGCGAATACTTCCGCACCAGCTTCGGCTTCGGCGAATCCGGCTCCGGTCCCCGCTACCCCTGCCAAGCCGTTTGTCTATGTGCCGGGAGAATACGACATTACCATCGGAAAGAAGAACGCCCCGGTCACGATTGTGGAATATGCATCGCTGTCCTGCCCGCATTGCGCGCATTTCTTTACAGATACCTATCCCGCTCTGAAAGAAAAATATATTGATACCGGCAAAGCCAGGCTGGTCTACCGCGACTACCCGCTGAATGCCCCGGCTCTGAAAGCAGCGCAGCTGGTGCATTGCGTAGAGCCCGACCGCCGTCATGAATTCGTGGAAGTGCTGTTCAAGATGCAGTCTAAGTGGGCGTATAATATGGATTATATGGATGCACTTGCCAATATTGCGGCGCTCGGAGGGGTGGAAAAGGCAAAATTTGACCAGTGTACGAGCGACACGGCAACGGAAAATGCCCTTATTGCCATTGAAAAGCAGGCTGCGGACGAATACAAGGTCAACTCAACCCCGACTTTCTTTATTAACGGGAAAGAGTATCAGGGAGACCGCAATATCGACGGTATGGGCAAGGCAATCGAGGGCGCACTTTCCCCGTCGGTAAAAAAATAATAAGCCAAAAACAGCAAAATACTTGACACAGCAATGTTTGATGTTAGGTAACTGGGGCTGATGACGGAACAGGAAAAACTGCCTTCACTGGAAAACCTCGAGAAGGACATCCACCGGATGCGGGAGCACTTGGCCCCTAAGCCTAAAGCTCCTCCGCAGGGTCTGGCCTTGGCCTTCCGCACGGGGCTGGAGCTGGTATCTGGCGCTCTGGTCGGTGGTGGCTGCGGCTATTTTCTGGATAAATGGCTGGGAACATCCCCGTTTCTGTTCATCCTTTGTTTCTTCCTCGGCTGCGCCGGCGGGTTTATGACCCTCTACCGGACGCTGGGAGCGGATAAAGAATTGTAAGGTATTGAAGGGTAAGTAAAGTCGTGACCGAAGAAGTGATAAACCCCATTGAGCAGTTCTCCGTAAGGGAGATGTACCACCTGCCGCATGTTGCAGGGTATAATATCGCCTTCACCAACGCGTCTTTGTTTATGGGCATCGCGGTGCTGCTGGTGTGCCTTTTCATGGGACTTGGAACGCGTAAGCGCGAACTGGTGCCGGGGCGCTTCCAGTCGATGGTCGAAGTCTTTTACCAGTTTGTATACGATATGGTGCGTGAAAGCGCAGGACCGGAAGGCGCGCGCTATTTCCCGATCATTTTTGCGTTGTTTATCTTCATCCTGTTCTGCAACCTGCTGGGAATGGTTCCTTATTCCTTTACGGTAACGAGCCATATCATCGTAACCTTTGCTTTCGCGGCGTTCGTATTTATCGGCGTGACCTGCATCGGTTTCTACAAGCATGGCCTGCATTTTCTGCATTTCTTCCTGCCCAAAGGTCTTCCGGGCGGAATCGGCGGCCTGTTCCTTGGATTTTTCATGGTGGTCATTGAGTTCTTTTCCTACATGGCGCGCCCTGTGAGCCTCTCCATCCGTCTTGCCGCAAACATGACGGCAGGCCACACGCTGACGCAGATCATGGCGTCATTCGTCGGAATCGGATTGCTCGGGGTATTCCCGTTCGCATTCCTCGTGCTGTTCGCGGGGTTTGAAGTATTTGTTGCCTGCCTGCAAGCCTATATCTTTGCAATGCTGTGCAGCATTTATCTGAATGATTCGCTGAATTTGCATCATTAATCCATAACTAACTTAAACTACGAAAGGACTATCATCATGGACGCAGAAGCACTTAAACTTCTTGGAAAATACATCGGCGCTGGTTTCACCACCATCGGTATGCTTGGCGCAGCCGTCGGTATCGGCCTGATCTTCGCCGCTGCTCTGAACGGCATCGCTCGCAACCCGGCTCAGGAAGGCAAAATCAAAGGTTTTGCACTGATGGGCATGGCGCTGGCAGAATTCATGGGTCTGCTCTCCTTCGTTGTAGCGATCCTGATCCTCTACGTTGTAAAATAACCGCTTATCATTTAGGTAAGGCAGATGCCGCAACTTGATCCGTCCAGTTTTCCGTCGCAGCTTTTCTGGCTGACGGTTTTCTTCGTGTCTTTGTACATCGTGCTTGCACGCTTCCTCCTGCCGCGCGTTCAGTCGGTGATTGAGGTGCGTGCGAGCACGATCGGCAGCGACGTGGAGCAGGCTGAGCGTCTGCAGTCGGAAGCCGAGCGTGTGCGCGATATCTACGAATATGCGCTGGCGGATGCCAAGGCAAAGTCCCAGGCGGCAGTGGCGGAAGCGGCGGCGCGTATTGCTGCGACGATCAGCAAAAAGCAGGCCGAACTCGACGCGGAAATTGAAAAGAAGCTTTCCGATTCCGAAGCCGGGATACAGAAGGCAAAGCAGAGCGTTACGGAGCAGCTGAAGCCGGTGGCCACTGAACTGGCCGGACAGATTGTTGAAGCGCTGGCAAGCTATAAACCTGCAGCGAAGGATCTGGAATCCGTAGTCGCAGGGCTGGCTAAGAAGGAGGCTGCATAATGTTCGCATTGGAAGCTGAAGGCTGGGTAACGGTAGCATTCGGTACGCTGGTTGTGTTTTCTGCCGTTCCTTTGTTTAAGGCAATGGCAAAAGGCCTGGATAAGCGTTCTGCACAGATAGCGCATGAACTGGCAGAAGCTCGCAGACTGCGTGAGGAAGCGCAGGAAGCACTGCAGGCCTACCAGAAAAAGCAGGCGGAATCTGCCCGTGAAGCCGAACAGATGATGGCGGCTGCAGCCAAGGAAGCTGAGCACATGGTCCAGCAGTCGGAAGCTGAACTGAATAAAATGCTGGAAAAGCGCATGAAGCTGGCGATGGATAAGATTGCCCAGGCGGAAACTAAGGCATTGCAGGATGTGCAGGCCAATGTGGTGGATATTGCGGTTTCGGTGGCTCGCACCATTCTCTCCGAACATCTGGCGCGTAGCGGCAACAGCGATGTTGTTAAGCAGGCGGCTGCCGAACTGGAGCGCAAACTGCACTAAACCAAGCCGTTTCGCAGTTTCCAGTTGACACAGACTGCGCTTACGGTTAGAAAAACCGACTCCGATAGAATAGGAAAGACGTTATGAAAGTACTCAGCTCTCTTAAGTCCGCTAAAAAGCGTGATAAAAACTGCCGCGTTGTTCGCCGCAAAGGCCGCGTATACGTGATAAACAAAGAAAATCCGCGTTTCAAGGCACGTCAGGGCTAATAAGTGCTGTCCCGCGAAAAGCGGCTCTTTTTTCTGCGCTGGTTGAGGAACCCGCATCATGTCGGAGTTCCGGTGCCAAGCAGCAGGCATCTTGCAGGTGCGATGGCATCGCAGCTTGCCACACTTACCAAAGACGACTACGTAGTGGAACTTGGACCGGGGACGGGTGTCATTACCCGTGCCCTGTGCGACTCCGGCATTGATCCCAGCAAACTGATCGTCATTGAGCGCGATCATCGCTTTGTCGAACAATTAAAGCACGATTTTCCGCAGGCCCTGATTCTGCAAGGCGATGCAAGGCACGTCAAGGAACTGCTGGAACGGCATAACATTAAGCAGGTTTCCAGCGTTGTCTGCTGCCTGCCGCTGCTGGCCATGCCGGATAATGTCCGTCTTTCCATCGTCAATGCGGCATTTGAAGTATTAAAACCGGAAGGGGCATTTATCCTCTATACTTACGGCCTGATTTCTCCGGTGTCGGAACAGAACCAGCGGCTTATCGGAATCCGAGGGCAGGTCGCGAAAAGAGTATGGCGCAATTTTCCACCTGCCAGAGTATGGCGCTATAAGGTCGAAAACGCTTATGAAAAGCACTAGTATCAAAGCCATTTTTGAAACGTTCAAAGCAGCGGATCCGGCTCCGAAAACGGAGCTGTATTACACCAATGAATTTACGCTGCTCGTTGCCATTGTACTGTCCGCACAGGCAACTGACGCAGGCGTAAATAAAGCAACACCTGCCTTGTTTGAGATAGCAGATACGCCGAAGAAAATGGCGGCGCTTGGCGAGAACGGGCTCAAACATTACATCAAGACAATCGGACTATTTAACTCCAAGGCGAAACATATTATTGCACTGTCTGCGCGGCTGCAGGAAGAATACGGCGGCAAGGTACCGCATGATCGCAATACGCTGCAGACCCTGCCGGGTGTAGGTCGCAAGACAGCAAATGTCTGGCTGAACTGCGCGCTTGGTGAACCGACTATTGCCGTGGATACACATGTGCTGCGCGTTTCCAACCGCATCGGCCTTGTCAATGCCAAAACGCCGGAGATGTGCGAGAAGCAGCTGGAAAAAGCTATTCCGGAGGCGTATAAGGAACATGCCCATCACTGGCTTATCCTGCATGGGCGTTACGTATGCAAGGCGCGTAAGCCCGAATGCGGCAGGTGCATCATCCGGCAGTGGTGTGAATACCCGGACAAAACATGAATGAATTCGACCTGATAAAACGCTATCTCGCTCCGCTTTCGGCAGCAGAGCCGGGAGCGTTTGGTCTTACAGATGATGCGGCCATACTGAGTGTGCCGCTTGGGTATGAACTGGTCGTAACGAAAGATGCTATCGTGCAGGGCGTGCATTTCATCGGCAACGAGCCTCCCTACCAGATAGCGCAGAAACTGCTGCGTACCAATCTTTCAGACCTGGCTTCCATGGGCGCAAAACCGCAGAGTTACTTTCTGGCCCTGATGCTGCCTGAAACCATAGACGAAGCCTGGATCGCTGAATTCACAGCGGGGCTGGCAGCCGATCAGAAAGAATTCGGAATCATACTGGCAGGGGGAGATACAGTGCGCTCTCCTACACTCAGTCTATCGCTTACAGCGCTTGGCACGGTCCTTGCGGGGCAGGCTTTGCGGCGAAGTGGTGCGCACGTAGGGGACGATATCTATGTCACTGGCACCATCGGAGATGCTTCGTTGGGGCTGCAGGTTGCGCTCGCAGAATTGCCGATTGATGAATATCTGCTTGAGCGTTATCGTCTACCTCAGCCGCGCTTGGAGATAGGCACCAAGCTACATGGTATTGCCACTGCCTGCATGGATGTTTCCGATGGGCTTTTGCAGGATCTGGGGCATATTGCACAGTCTTCTGGGAATGGAGCGGAAATTAACTGGGATGCCATACCGCTTTCTGCGGCAGCAAAACAAATTCTGTCGCGGATAGCGCTGCCATATGAAACCGTGCTTGCAGGCGGAGATGATTACGAATTACTCTTTACCGCGCCAGTCACGCAACGGGAAGCAATCGATACTCTGGCGCTTACTGCCGGCGTTCCGGTGACGCGCATTGGCGTCGTAAAGGAAGGAAAAGAGGTAAAAGTCGTTGATAAAAGCGGCAAGGAGATTTATGTATCGAAGCGTGGCTATAACCATTTTAAAGTCGGCTGAATGAAATTTTCTCCTCTGCAATTGCGTCTGGCCGGATTTGGGCTCGCGGTCATCACGGCGTACCTCGACCAATGGAGCAAGGCGCTGATAATAGCAGCCGCCAAAACGACTTCGTTCCCTGTGACGGTGCTGCCGGTCTTTAATATTGCGCTGGTTTTCAATCGCGGCATCAGTTTTGGAATGTTATCGCAGACCCATGCATGGGGCGCGCTGCTCCTGCCGCTGGTACTGAGTGCAATTGTGCTGGCGCTGGTAGTCTGGCTGGTGCAGGCGGAAACGATTGGCGTGTCATTGGCGCTGGGGTTGATCATCGGCGGGGCGGCAGGCAACCTGATCGACCGCGCGCGCGCAGGCATGGTGACGGACTTTCTGGATTTCCATATCGGGCATTATCACTGGCCCGCATTTAATATTGCTGACAGTGCGATATTCATAGGGGTTGTGATATTCATATTTACCAATATAATCGGTGAAAAAATTGCGGTGAAGGACAATAGCACAATATGAAGATAAAACAGAATATGGTGATCCTCACCTGCCTGTTGCTCGCAGCCTGCGGCAACGGGGATGGTTTGCGGGAAACGCTGGGGCTGAACCGCCACGGTCCGGATGAGTTTCAGGTGGTTTCAAGGCCGCCGCTGACTTTGCCGCCGGATTATAGCCTGCGTCCGCCGAGAGAGGGCGAAAGCCCCAACTTTGTGCCGGGCACTTCTATGCGGCAGCAGGCGCATGACACAATTTTGGGAACATCCCAGCCCATGCCGGGAGGCATTGCGCCGACTGCAGTGCAGCCTGTGTCATCGGGTGATCTGCCGAGCAGCGCCGACTCGCGCTTTCTTGCCAATGCCGGTGCGGACAAGGGCAACCCCAATATTCGCACTCTGCTGAACGATCCGTCAGCGACACCTCCTCAGGACACCAAATACCTGATCATGCCGGGAGCAAATAGCGATTCGGTGGTTGATCCTTCCAAGGAGAAAGAACGCCTGAAGAAGGATAAGCAGCAAAACCTGCCACCAACGGCAGGGGGCGACACGCCGACTCTTCAGCCGCAAAGCAGAGGCATTTTCGGTGATCTTTTCTAGGCTGAGTCGTGCTGCACGTATACTGCTGGCCGCAGTGACGCTGAGCTGCTTTGCGCAGACGGCGCATGCGGAAGGGCAGCCGGTAGAGACATTTGCTTTAAAAAACGGAATGCACGTCATACTGATCCCGAATCATCGCCTGCCCATCGTAACGCATATGCTGTTCTATCGTGTAGGCTCAGCCGATGATTTTACAGGCAAGTCGGGCCTCGCCCATTATAATGAACATATGATGTTCCAGGGAACGCAGCAGGTGCCTGCAGGTGTGTTCGCACGCACCATGACCGGCAATGGTGGCGAGTTCAATGCGTTTACCGAACGCGACTTCACTGCGTATTATGTCAGCATCGCAAAAGAGCATTTGCCGCTGGTGATGAAGCTGGAAGCAGACCGTATGCTGCATCTCGCGCCAACGCCTGCGAATTTTGCCAAGGAACGCGAAGTCATTATCGAAGAGCGCCGCATGTCGGTGGAAAACCAGCCGGAAGCGCTGCTCGGGGAGGCGCTCACCGCCATGCTGTTTCGCAACAGCCCCTACCATAATCCTGTGATCGGCTGGATGCATGAAATGCAGAGCCTGACGCGCGAAGACGTGCTGGCATTCCATAAGCGTTTTTATAATCCGGCGGATGCGCTGCTGGTCGTATCGGGCGACGTCACGCGCAAAGATCTGGAGCCGCTGGCGCAGCAATATTATGGCAGCCTGCCCAGAGGTGAAGAGAATATCCGTCACTGGCGTACGGAACCGCCGCAGCGCGGCGCGCGCCATATGGTCATGCATCACAGAAATGTAAAGCAGCCGGAGCTGGTCAGAATGTATATGGCTCCTTCTGTAAGTGGAGAAGAGAAGCAGTTGCTGATACCTTCTTTCCTGGTAGGCCAGATCGTAGGCGGCGGCCAGACGAGCCTGCTGTACCAGCAATTGGTGGTGAAGCAGAAACTCGCGACCGGGATCGATGCAAGCTATGACGGGCTGAGCCAGGGGCCCGGTATTTTTACCATTCATGCGACGCCTGCACCGGGCATAACGCTGCAGCAGCTGGAAACGGCGGTGGATAAAGAAATCGAGGCGTACCTTGAACACGGCAATGATGCGGCCGATCTGACGCGTGCAAAAATATTGCTCAAAGCCGATACGGTTTTCGCACGTGACGGTTCAGAAGGCATGGCGCGGCTCTTAGGCACGCTGGTGATGGAAGGGCTGCCAGTGGAATATTTTAACCAGTGGCCGGACATTGTGGCAAATGTGAAAGACGCAGAAGTCATGAAGACGGCAAAAGCGATCTTCAATCCTGATGACTCCGTGACGGGATATTTGCTGCCGCAGGAGGGCAAATGATGCATAGCTGGAAAGGCAGGCTCATTTGCGCATGTGCGGCATTATTGTTTTGGAACCAGCCGGTGCATGCCGCGCCGCAGATTCAGGAAATAACAGCGGAAGGCGATCGCAAAGCGTGGCTGATCGAAGATCACAAACTGCCGTTCGTTACGCTCAGGATCGTGTTTGAACGCGGCGGGGCTGTCTATGATCCGCAAGCTCTGCCGGGAGTTGCGTATTTCACCGCCAGCATGATGAATGAAGGGGCAGGGGATATGGACTCCCTCGCATTCAATCGCAAGCTGGAGGATCACGCCGTGCGTTTTGCCGCGGAAGCGGGCGAAGACACGATGACGGTGAGCATGCAGACGCTTTCGGAGTTCAAGGATGCGTCTTTCGACCTGCTGGCGCTTGCGCTGAATAAACCGCGCTTTGATGCAGCTGCCGTGGAGCGTGTGCGCGCAGAACTGTTCACAGCATTGCGGCAGGCGCAGGAAGATCCCGGTTATCTGGCGTCGCTGAACTGGAAGGAGCGGGCATTCCCCGGCCATCCTTATCACCGGGCCAAGATCGGTACGCAGGAATCCATCACTGCTATCAAGCGTGACGATTTACAAGCATTCCAGGAGTCGCATTTGCTGTGCGGTGCAAAGGATATTGCAGTAGTGGGTGATATCAAACCTGCAGAGGTCAAAACACTACTCACAAAGCTGTTTCCGTCACGTGAATGCGGTGCCGTGCAGACCGCTGTGCCGCAAGTGCAGATCGCAGACGGCGATGGAAAACCTGTTGCCGTTAGCCATGACGTGCCGCAGGCGGTTATCCGCGCCAGCGTACCGGGAGTCATGCGCAACGATCCGCGTTATTATGCGTTCGTGGTGCTCAATAATATTCTTGGCGGCAATCTGATGACCTCGCGCATGGGGCAGGAAATACGCGATAAGCGCGGTCTGGCCTATTACGCATACAGTGAAGCAGGCGGTTTCGAGCACGGCGCTTTCATGGCCATGAATTTCGCGACGCGGGCATCTGAAGCGCAGACCGCGATAGATGTATTTACAACGATATTGCAGCAACTGCGTGATAAGGGTGTAACGCAGGATGAACTGGATGAGGCCAAACGCTACCTCACCGGCTCGTTTCCGCTGGGACTGGACAGCCAGAATTCGCTTGCCGAATACCTGGATTCCATGCAACGCTATCACCTTGGCATTGATTACCTGACCAAACGCAACCAATTGCTGGAAGCTGTGACGCTTCAGCAGGTAAACACATTAGCAAAAGAATTGCTGGCGCATAAACCACTGTTGGTAATGGTCGGCCCTATTTCAGAAGGAGTACATAAATGAGATTTACACAAACGATCGACGGCACGCTCGAACTTGCGATAGGCAAGGAAGGCGCGGGCGCTAAAGAATTTTCTGCCGCGCTGGAAGCTGCCGCTAAGGCAGTAGGCGTATTGCAGGGCCATAAGAAAGATAATAGCTGGCCGGTGCTCAATTGCGCGGAATGGGATGCAGACCTGCCGCTCATTGAAAGCACGGCAAAGCGTATCTGCGACGAATTCGAGACGCTGGTGGTGCTTGGCATGGGAGCTTCCAGCCGCGGCGGTAATACGCTGGTAGCGCTTGCGCAGAATGCATTCACCGGACGTGCAGGCGGTAAGAAGATTCATTTCATTGAAAATATCGACCCCTTCACATTCGAAAATCTGCGGGCGGCTCTGGACCTGAAGACGACCTTGTTCCTCGCGATCAGCAAATCCGGCGGTACGGCGGAAACGATGGCACAGTTGCTTGTGCTGCTGAAGGAAGTGGAAGATCGTCTGGGGGCAGCTGCGGTCAAGAAGCATTTCTTGTTTGTGACCGAACCCGGCAAAAACTCAATGCGCCGCATCGGTGAGGAACGCGGCATCGAAATGATCGAGCATGATCCCAATGTCGGTGGGCGTTTTTCCGCGCTGACAGTAGTCGGTCTGTTGCCTGCCAAAGTCGCAGGACTTGATATACGCGCGGTCAGGCAGGGTGCAGCGGAAGTGATCCGCGATATGTTCAATGCGCCGCAGGCTTCTGCACCGGTTATCGGCGCGGCCCTACATGATGTGCTGCTGAAAAAAGGCAAAACGGTTTCCGTATTCATGCCCTATTGCGACCGTCTGGATGCGCTGGGTGCATGGCACCAGCAGCTGTGGGAAGAAAGTCTGGGCAAAAGCGGTCGCGGCACAACACTGTTGCGTGCGCTCGGTGCTGTCGACCAGCACAGCCAGCTGCAGCTTTACCTGGACGGCCCGCGTGATAAATTCGTAACGCTTCTCCTGCTGGCGCAGAAAGGCACCGGAGCGCCGATTCCCCCGTCGCAGGATACGGCACTGGGCTATCTCAAGAACCATACGGTAGGCGACCTGATGGAAGCGGAACAGGATGCAACCTGCAAGACCCTGATCGCGAATAATTGCCCGACCCGCGTATTCAAGATCGAAAAGCTGGATGAGGCTGCGATTGGCGCACTGATGATGCATTTTATGCTGGAGACGATGATCACGGCGCATCTGTGGGATATTGAGGCGTTTGGCCAGCCCGCGGTGGAACAGAGCAAGCAGCTGGCGCGTCAGTATCTCGAGAATTCGTAAAGCTCAGCGCGTGGGAGCGCCGCTCAGCGTAGCGGCATCCCGCGCAGCATTCAGCTTATCTTGGTGACTGCCAGCGACAATTTGCGCAGGAGCAGGGCTCTGCCAGGGATTATGCGCCATCAGTTCCATGTGCTTGCGCAGCTTTTCCACGGCCTGTGTCTTATTCTCAGGGATGCTATGGCGTTCTGCCAGAAACTCCGCTGTATGCTCCAGCGCGCGCTCACGGACATTTTCCGGCAGGCTGCTGAAGGTTTTGGCAGCAAGCCCGTAAACATCGTCAATCAGGGGATCTTCATGTGAAACGGCTTTGCCGTTCTTCTTGGAGATGGAGAACAGCACGTTTGCCCCTACCATGGCAGTCTGCATGGCAAGATCCCACACATAATGCGGTGTCGCGGTTGGGTCGCCTGCTTTCAGCCTGCGCCGCTCATCCCAGGCGCCATAATAATTAAAAGCGTTATTGGTGAGACCGGAACCGCCGGCAAGCAGCAGGGGCTGCGCCTGAACTTTCATGGCGAGTTTCTGTGCTGCGCCTGCGTGGCTATAAGCCTCCGGGTCGATCTTCTTTTCCTTGATCAGCAATGCGGAAAGCCATCCGGCAACCAGTACGGCGCCTGCAGCCGTTTTACCGGGATTGTGCTGATTGAGGCCCGCACGAAAGGTAAAAACGCCGCCAACTACTTCTGCCAGCAGCTTGAACGGATTGATATGCTCGCTGACATAATCATGAACCTGTTCCAGAAAGCCGCCGCGTGTGGTCAGTAGTTCAGCGTCAATTGCGGAATCCTGAGGAATGGCGATATTATTTTTTTCCAGATGCTTTCTGAGAGACTTCAGCGTCGCGTTAAACGTTCTGTGCTCGTTATGCCCGCCGAACGCCATAAAACCCGCATCGCCAGCAGCAAAAGAAACCCCAATGCCGATCTGCTCCTTGTCGTTACGCTTGATGCCGCTGATAACTGCCAGCACGTCGCCCAGGAGATACAGGGCGCTGGAGGCGTGAAGGCTGTTGCGCTTAACAGAGGAAAGTGACTTTTCGCCTTCTTCGGGCGGAGTAGGCTCGCTAATAGCGGCCTGGCCTTGCGCGTAACCGGCCTGCTGCAGGAAATTGATCAGATCGTCTGAATTTTGTAGGCCGGCCAGGCGCAGAACAGGCCTGCCATTATGGATGTCCGGTGAGCCCGTCCAGCCTTTGCCTTGGAATATCTCCTGGAGTTCATGCAGATGGGCGGCATTAGGCGAGGCATGGAGATAGGCTATAATCCCTTTATCATCCTTGCGTACATCCGCCTGCACGACATCGCCGGTCTCGCGCCATTTGTAGCTGGTTATCTCGCTGGTGTGCGCCATTCCATTTCCTGCACAGAGTAATCCCCACTCTAATCTATAGCACAGAATTGTTTCGAAATGGTTACAAAGGCAGGAATTTTACAGAAATAAGATGGAAAAAATCGTTAGGCGGCATCTTCTATAAGCGGCTCGCCACCTAGGGATGTAAGAAAAGAAACCAGCTCGCTTTTAACTTGCTCGAGGCGGGAAGGATCCGTGTGTCTTGAGACCAGACTGGTGCCTAGTTTATTATTGCGTACAAAGGGATAGCTGCCAATCTCCACATCGGGAAAGCGATTCTGTATCTCGGTAAGCCCTTTGGCAATCGTGCCTTCAGTAAGGAAGATACTGATTGTGGTGGATAAAACCGGTTTTCCGCCTTTCAGCGTATGCTTGATGCCGTCAAACATGGCCTGCATGATTCTGGGCACGCCAGCCATGACATATACATTGCCGATAATATAGCCTGGAGCGGTGCTTACCGGATTGGGGATGAGCGTGGCCCCACGCGGCATATCGGCCATCCTTAGGCGGGCTTCATTGAGCATATCGGGGCTATAATGCTGCACGAGAAGGGCTTCAGCCTCTTTATGGCGCTCATAAGGCACGCCAAAAGCCTGGGAAACACATTCCGAGGTGATATCGTCATGAGTAGGGCCGATACCGCCGGTCGTGAAAACATAATCATAGGCTGCCCGACATTCATTAACGGTTTTGATAATAATTTCAGGAACATCGGGGATAACACGTGCTTCCCGCAGACGAATGCCAGCGGTATTGAGCTGGCTTGCCAGCCAGTTCAGATTCACATCCTGGGTACGGCCCGAAAGGATTTCGTTGCCGATCACAATCACACAAGCAGTAGACATAACAGAGCCTTGCATATAAATTACGCGGTAACTTTATTCCAGCGGGTTTTGAATGTCAGCACAAAAACGTAATATCGTTATACACACGGAACCATCCGATTTTGAGGGGATGCGTAGAGCAGGAGGGCTGGCGGCCAGACTGCTGGACGCAATGGCGGACTATGTGAAGCCGGGTATCACCACAAACGAACTGAACAACATCTGCCATAAGCTGACCATTGAGGCGGGAGCGATTCCTGCGCCATTGAATTACCGCGGTTTTCCAAAGTCCATCTGCACTTCCGTCAACCACGTGATCTGCCATGGTGTGCCGGATGACCGTAAGCTGAAAGATGGCGACATCGTGAATATCGACGTCACTCCGATTGTCGATGGCTGGCATGGTGATTCCAGTCGTATGTTCTGGGTGGGAGATGTTTCGATTAAAGCTCAGCGCCTGACGCAGGTTGCCTATGACTGCATGATGCTGGGGATCGACCAGGTGAAAGCAGGCAAGCGCGTCGGTGATATCGGACATGCTATTCAGACTTATGCGGAAAAGCATAACTTCTCAGTTGTGCGGGACTATTGTGGCCACGGCACGGGGCGTGTGTTTCATACAGCGCCGAACATCATGCATTACGGCGAGCCGGGGACCGGGCCGGTGCTTGAAGAAGGCATGTTTATCACCGTGGAGCCTATGATCAACGCAGGCGGCTATGAAACGCGCCTGAATGAAAAGGATGGCTGGACGGTGACAACACGTGACCGTTCGCTTTCCGCGCAGTTCGAACATACGCTGGCGGTAACGAAAGACGGTTGCGAGATATTCACGCTTTCGCCGACGGGACGTAACCACCCGCCGTACAAATAACAGGCAGACAGTGACCGGTCCCGCATTGCAGGAAACCCATCCGGACAATAATCAGGAAGCGGAAGCATCGCTGCATGCGGGGCATCGTCAGCGGCTACGTGAGCGCTTCTTAAAAGGCGGACCGCAGGCATTGGCGGATTATGAGCTGCTGGAAATGGTGTTATATGCGGCGAGCCCCCGTTCCGACACTAAGCCGCTGGCGAAGCGCCTTATCAAGCATTTCGGTAATCTTGCGAGAATCATGCATGCGACGCCCGTGGAATTGGCAAAAGTGGAAGGTGTGGGGGAGGCGGCTATTGCCAGCATTCGCGTAATTCATGCGGCAGCAGAAAGAATGCTGAAGGCGGAAGCGTCGCAGGGAACCGTAATTCAGTCATGGACCGCGCTGCTCGATTATTGCCGTCTGAGTTTCGGGCATAAACCGGTCGAGGAATTCCGGGTGTTGTTCATGAACCATAAGAATGTGTTGATTGCGGATGAGGTGCAGCAGGCAGGCACGGTGAACCATGCATCGGTTTACCCCAGAGAAGTAATGAAACGCGCGCTGGATCTGGCGGCATCATCCATTATCCTCGCCCATAATCACCGGGGATTGCGCAAGTTCGTATTGACAAAAGGCTCGATTTAGATAAGTAATACCTAAATATATTAGGTAGCACTTAATAATCTGAGAGCTGAGAATGGATAAAACTCCTTATCTTAATCTTGTTAAAAGCATTGAGCCTGCCAATAAGTATATTGGCTTGGAGGAATCATTGGATTTCCAGGCCCAATTACTAGGTGCTTGGGAACGACAACAACGAATACTGGGATATGCTGAGGCATCCATTACCCTCAACATCAGAAGTGTACAGGAATTTCTAAAAATATCTGGAGTATTTATCTGGAAGATTACAAAGGTCGATCTTGATCTCTTTTATGAGACCCTGATAGGAAAAAGATTGTCCCACTCAAGCAGAAGAAAATATCAGTCTGCTATAGCAATCTTTCTGGATTATTTACGCTCAAGACATGGAACCGAAATATGGCAACGTTATCAGATTGCCGTTCCTAATGTTCTTGATAAATTTAATAGATATGTACATCGCAAGGATGATGGAAACGAGGTTGTTACTCCTCCGCGCCCAGAGGTACTGGACAAATTCTGGGCATATATGAAGCAGGAAATGTCTACTGCTAGAAAACCTGCAACTATAGCACGCGACTATGCACTTTACAGGGTTCTAGAGTTGGCGGGGTTAAGAGTAAATGAAGCGGTCCAGTTAGATATGAAGGATTGCCGGTTTGATTTAGGAACAAAGGGAAAGATCCATGTGCGTTTTGGAAAAGGGTCAATGGGAGCAGGACCAAAAAAACGCTGGGTCCCCATCATGGATGAACTGGAACAACTGTTGCAGTGGTATATAGAACACATCAGAGTATTGTTTCCTCATTCTAAAGATGGGCCATTATTTCTTGCTGAGGATGGTAAAAGGATAAAACGTGACACTGTGAGGGGCACTCTCAGAAGAAGGCAGAGAGCTTGGGGATTTTCGGAAGATGAAATATTTAGTCCTCATCAATTTAGACATGCATATGCTTCTAGGCTTACACAAAAAGGGGTGGACCTGTACACGCTGAAAGAATTGTTGGGACACGTATCTCCAACTACAACATTAAATTATGTGAAAGCGAGCACAGATTATCTTGAAATGCGTGTAAGATTATCACAGGATCACTGGAGAAATAGTTTGCAAGAATAAAGGCATTTTATGGCATTAAAATGGAAACTACGGCAAGTGATGGCTAGTAGAGAAATTTGGTCTGGGGCCGAATTAGGAAGGCTAATGGAGCACAAAGCGGGTTATAAACTTTCCTCTCCTGCAATCAGTGCACTCCTCACAGAGGAACCAAAACAAGTGAAAGGTTTAACTATGGATGCATTATGTACCGCATTAGATTGTGGTCCTTCGGACTTATGGGAACATACACCATCTATTATTAAAACTCCGTCAATAGAGTCAGAGAAGATAGAGCTGAAGAAGACGGCAAATAAGAAAATATCTAAAAGAGTTCCACCACCAATATAATTTATGTCTCCTAAACTTTGTGCATGCAGTGAAACTTCTTTGGCTCTTACTGAGCAAAGGCACAGGCCAAAGCACTGTTACATTTGTCGTTCTAAAAATAGATTTGGTCTTCTGGCATCAACCGAGCATATTGGAGCTACATTCGCAACATCATGGATTAAAAAATTATATAAAGAATGGACAGATTTTCTATTACAACATGATTATTCATGGAATACTAAAAAGAATGGGGCAGGGTACGGAATAATCTTATTTCAAGAAATGGAGAGAGAATTCTCTTCTTTAGAGGAAATCCATCAAACATGGTTACAGAAGCCCCCACTAAGTTTGGGACACCATTTTCCCCATGGAGCTTTTCGCGCTTTTTTAATAGATAAAAAAATTCTGAACATAGACCTAATAAAGGAGCAGAAAAGGCACAAATACTGTGCAAGCTGCGAAACTCCTCTGACTCCTACAGAGCAAAAGCACAAATTAAAAAGTTGTTATATTTGTTATTTTAAGCATCGATTTAACTGCTTCTCATCAGATCAGCATATTGAAGCTGCCTTTACAATAAGTTGGATTAAGAAGCTATATAGGGATTGGATAGAGTTCCTAGTACAACACGATGTTCGCTGGTCCACTAAAATGAGTGGTGTAGTATATGGAACGAGAATATTTCAGGAAATGGAGAAGCAATTTTCCTCTCCAAAAGAAATTCAGGATGAATGGGTACGAAAATCTGTTAAAAGGTTTAAGGAGCATTTTCCTAGAGGTTTTTTCCGCAATTTTTTAATAAACAAGAAAATTCTTAATATTGAATTAATAGAAGAACAAAAAGAACTAAAAGTCCTTTACGATAAGATTGAGGAAGCGCCAGAAAAATATAAGCAGTTATTAAAAATATACTGTGAGCATAAGCTTTCCCTAAGGAAATGGCATTTAAAACAGAATGCCTCCCGTCCTCTTGCCGTTAGAACGATAATAAACGATCTGTATACATATATAAGATTAGTTACCTGGTTACTCTGCCAGACAACTCAGAATAACGTGTCTGGCTGCACAAGCAGAGCGAAATGGTGCTGATTATTTACCAAAAGCATTTGGTGTGTCAGTAACACATGCATGGAACTACGGCAATATGAGGACTTTCTTAATCGGAGAGGAGGTGCAACATCAGCGTGATGAATTCTCAATGCAAATATCTAAAGTAAGAAGCGATGAATCCGATAGTTGACCAGTTGATTAACAGCCCAATGTGCGGTAGCCATTATTTTAACGTCTGATAGATTCTACTCCCTCTTTCCCACTGCCCACCTTCCTCGGCAACAATGGCAGTCGCAAGGTCAGTTTGTTTATCCTTTTTCTCAATTACTTCACACAGAATATCATTCTCCAGCGTCTTTCGGCCCAATGCCCGCTCCAGTTCGGCAATGCTCCGGTCGTGTTTGTGTTCTGATTCTTTTTGCATATGTGTAGGTACTTTTCCGCTTTTCCAAAATAATTGCTTGTCTGGCGCTGACTTACCATATCTACCCTCTGTATGATAGTCGCCCCTATAAAGCGGATTTAATAGCGTTGGGCATGTAAGTCATAAAAATGTTTTACCACTACTAGGCGTTGTACTATAACGGGGCTGTCCGATAGTACAAATAATTAGGAATCCCAGATGTCCTCGGAAATTTTGAAAGCCATGCCGGTCGATTTGCGGTCATTGGGCAAAGATGAAAGATGGCTGCAAGACCAAATTAGTGCTGATCCCAGTATTTTGGGTTTAGGTGAGCTGGTTATCGTAGGGAGAGAATATCGACAGCCAAATGGCGGTAGAATTGATTTCCTGATGGTGAATCGGGACGAAGACCAAACCTATTATGAAGTTGAAGTCATGCTAGGCGGTTTAGATGAAAAACACATTATACATATTATTGAGTATTGGGATAAAGAGAGGCAGCATCGACCAACTGCCGAACATCGAGCTGTTAGTATTGCAGAACATATTACCTCACGTTTCTTTAATGTACTGCGGCTACTAAATCGGGCTGTCCCATTAATAGCAATAAAATTGAGTGCATTTAAGGTTGACGACAAGATAGTGTTGCATCCCGTCACGGTGCTTGATGTTGTCGAAGAGAGCATTGAACCCGATGATGTTGACCAGGCCGAACGCGCTGACCGGCAATACTGGGAAAAGCAAGGTGTTCCCGCTTTCCTGAGCATCGTTGATAAAATAATTGGAACTTTAACAAAGTATGGTTATGAACCTCGTCTTACCTATACAAGACGTTATATTGCTTTAGGTACAAGCGGGAATAATTTTTGCTGGTTATCTCCCCGCAAAATTAAAGATCACTGCCGAATTGGATTACGAGTAGGAAGTGAGGAACGAGAAAATATCCTAAACAACTTAAGTGAAAAAGGAATAGATGCATCTGCTAGAGGAACCTCTGAAATCCGGTTTAATTGTACCACGCAAACCTTTGACAGTCAGTTCAATGCAATTGCGGCTCTGATCCTGCAAGCTGAGGACTATTCCAGAACTTAATTCCAATGCGTAATCAATCCAGCCCTAATGTGAAGCTGAAGCCCATAAAAAAGTAAAAGGGGAAGAAATGATTTTTCGATTTCTAGCTGGCTCTCTTCTTATATGCTTATGGCAATCCTCTGCTCTTGCTTTAGCAAAGGACGAGCCAGCGACTATGATGGGACTCGGCGCTAGTAACTGTACAGATTTTGCTAATGCCTATCGTATAAACCAACAAAGGGCTGAAAGTTCATATTTTAATTGGGCGCAAGGGTTTATGACAGGCATGAATTTGGCTATTGCCGGACTGTCTACGCCGGAACATCCTTTTAAAGTGAGAGACTTTAAATCTATGCCTATGGATGAGCAAAGAAAAAACATTCGCGAATATTGCCATGATCATCCATTAGCAGATTACTATGAAGCAGTTATGAATGTATATGGAAGGTTACATGCAATTCCAGCCCCTCCTAACGATTAATAATACTGCTCTATTGCAGTTCGACGCACTTAGCGAATTCCCTCAATGCTTACCCCAGTAAGTATTTCTGCTTCGTAAATCTCTATCCTGCTCTAAGATCTAATGTAAGCGGGGTTCACCGTAAACTTACTCATTACTATTTAGCAGTTGGAAATTTCTTAAAGCATTTTCCGGCGTGCATTTTTTCGAGCATAGCGCATTCAAGAACTTTTCCCTTACCTGTTGGATCAACTCCCACTACATAGTTCTTACCATTAGCGCACTTCACGCTCCAAGAAGCAGTATATTCGTCTTCTGGCGGTATCGGAAGTTCCCCTGATTTTGGCGTATGAAGATATGCGCTTCCCATGTAAAAAGCCTTTCTACCCTTACATCCCTCACCGACTACTCTTCCCAGCATTTGGGCTTGGCCTGTCGGTGATAGAGATAAAAGATAGTCATTTGCTTTATTCTCCGAAGAGATTGCTGGACAGGAATAAAGAATTGCACTTACTATCATTATTAGCGCAGTTAGCTGAAGAGCACTATTCATGTGTTGCCTCTTCTCTGCGCTCGCGGATCAGCTCTTCTGAAAGTAATCTGTCAGAAGGTGGAAGCTGGGCAAAAGCCTTTCGTGCGGCCCTAACCTTGCTACATTCCGTCTCCTGGATTTTTGTGGAACTGCGGTGTTCCAAACTGTCTTTATGATCCTGAACGGATATGCTTATCTCTATTTTATCTTCCATCATGATTAAGATCATACAAAGACTTAACCATGTTGCAAGGCCAAATGGGCAATAGAAAAAGGCCAGCTTGACAATATATGGCTATATTGTTTTGGATTGTGACTATCAATTATTTCTTTGTGCCGATCACAAGCTGAAAATCATTATTACCCAGTGTAGTCATGATACTTCCTTTTACATCTATACCGCAATTTTGGAGGGATTCTGCCAATGTATTTGCCAGCGGTGGAACTGCTTTCAGGTCATGCACAGCAATCATTACCCCGTAAGATTCAACGCTTGTAGGAATGATAAATCCAACTCTATCTACTTTTATACCTATTGTATTAAACATCTCCATGAATTCGCTTGCGTAAGACTGAGCCTCTCCATCACTAGGAGCACTTATTTTTAATGTTTTTAAAGTGTCCACTACAGGAGAATGGCTCAGGCATGTTTTTTCAACGTCTGTAAGATGGCGAGGTGGTTTCGGAATCAGGAGATTATCTATCTGTGTTTTTATTTCATCGAGCTTTGCAATAGCCTCACCGTATCCCCCGCTAACCGGAACTCCGCTGATTTGGATGTTTTGTATTTTGTCAGAGATCGTTTTGAATTGCCCTCTTATATACTCATATTGATTTTTTTGTTCATCAGCCTCTCGTGCTTGATTAGCCATCTGAATCATGGCTCCAAACGCGAGTAGGGCACCAAATGCATAGAGGATCAATGCATTTTTGCGACGTATATTATTCATACCATTGACGCCCACATAAACATTGAATGCAAATGCAATAAAGACGTAGAAGACGCCCAATGTGAGAAAGTAGTGAATGGATGGCATATTAAATCCTAAGCTTATTGAGGTTTAGTAACTAAGTTAATGCTTGCCTCGTTACAACTGCATTTCAGGGCCTCTTTCTTGCCGCGTTCCGGCAGCACACGTAGCACCTCGCTGCATTTAACGCACTCAAACACTTGTAGTAATGCTTTGAACGCCTCTACTACAGGAATAAAATCATTCTTACTAAAATTAGCCCATTCGTTGTAGTGAATGGCCGTGTTTACCTGCCATTGCTCCGCCTCGGATTTCTTCGCCGATGCCTCCAGTTTTGCCTGAAGTGCTTCGATCTGTGCTACTTTATCTTGCTGTCCCCACGATTCCGCAGCCTTTCGACCTTCTTTAAGTAGTTCGCGGAAACGCTTGATTGCTGGTGGTAATAAATCCCCCAGCGTGAATTGGGCATCGCCCCGGAACTGAACAGGCGCGCGCAGGCGGTGGCAGGCTTCTTTGGAGAAATATTCAAGGAAATTCCGCAGCAGACTTGCCGCCTGTTTAATTTCGTTCTTACTAAGGTGATCACTTATTTCCTTCCAGATGTCCCGATCATTCCATTCAGTCGGTCCTGTATCAACGTTCCAGGTACGAAAATGAACGAATTTATTGTTCTTGACCATTCCTGCTGTTTTCATGTGTTTCAGCCAAATGTCATCATGTGTGGTCAGTATGAATTGCGTATTCGGGAATTTCTGTTTTAGAAGCGTACAAACTTCGCGCCGATGTCCGGAATCCACTGACATCAGTACGTCATCCAATACAGCGAATGTAAAATTATTACCTAGCAGATGTTCCATGAGCGCAAGATAGAGACACAGGCCCATGCCATCTTGATGGCCTTCGCTATGATAAGCTCCCGGTGGGAAAAAACCGCGTCCATAAAAATCTACGTCAAAACCAAGTTTGCCCATTGACGGTGTGAGCTTCGCTTCAAAAGCGCTTTCATCATCATTGTTAATAATACGATAAAAATTACGGAAGGTATGTTCGACGTTTTGATAAATTTTTTCCAACTCCGTATTCATTACATCAACATATTTATCAAGAACCTGCTTGGCGGTAGTAGTGCGTTTGTTACCCGCCTCCAGTTGAAGAGAGGTCTTGCGGTAGGCATCCAGCTTTTCTTGTCCGACAATCAGATAATCGCGTGCGGCATCCTGTTGTGAAGGTTCCGGTATTATTTCGACTGCATTTTTAATAGCGGCCAGTATGATCTTCGCGGCGTCCGGCACTATTAAGTCGGACTGGAGAGCGTCGAGAGTCTTTTGCAGAGGCAGAAAAGCACGCAATTGTCGGGTATTTTCTAAAAGCATGACTTCATATGATTTGAGCGGCTGCACATCGACTGGCTCCGTAAACAGCGGACCGTATTTCGATACGGCTACCATAGCGGAACGCAAGCCATCGATCTTTGCAGTAATCGGCTCAAGTGCTTTTTCTAATTCCCCTCTCTTTTTCTTGATTGAGGCCAAGTGTGCCAGCTTACCATTGAGAAGATTACGAAATTCTTTTGGCTCCCACTCCGTATCGCAAACAGGGCAACTGCTTTCATCGAAAAGGTTTAGGGCCGTTCTGAACAGGCTTTCTCTGGACAGGCTTTCCAAGGTGGCGGCATTAGCATTTAATTCCACTACCTGATCCAGAACTGATTTCCGAGATGTCTGAAATTCCGGTGCGGCGATTGCATTGAGAGCCGCATTCAAATTTTTGATGTCCTCCAACGCCTGCGGTTTCGATATCTTAGAGGCTGCGCCGACACCGCCCATCGTAGCAAGACCGTCTTTAATTGATGTATTTGCCTCCAATTTCTGAATTTCCGGCAGAGACAACAAGGTACGACGCTTGTTGATTTCACTTAGTATCTCAGCGGTTGAGAGCTGGGCAACTCCCAGTGCCTGCACAAGTTCATTCCGTGCGATGTTTTTATTGCTATCGAGCGGTTTTATCTCTTTTTCACAGGCATTCCAGATTTTCTGAAAGAGAGTACGAAGCGTTTCTAGTTTATCAAGTCGGAGCAAAGCCTGCACTTCCTTGGAGCGGTCCCCCGGCTTAGAAATGACGTACCGGATGAGTTCCCTTCGAGACAACACGAATTCTGGATGCTCCTCTATATGCGAGAGGACAGCTTTCACATCATCATCATTTGGTGTGATCTTGGGTTTGGTGACGTTCTTGATAGTGCGCTGAACGGTGGCCTGTTTGCCGCTAGAGACAATGGTGAAAGCCACTTCAACATAAGCTTGATCCGGTTTCTCTCGACTGTCTACATGTGGGCCGTGTTTAGTTACCGATAGATCCCCAGTACCTTCCCCTGAAAGCCGCGAAATATTCCCTGTGAAGGCGAATTCTACGGCATCGACGATTCCGCTCTTGCCCGTCCCATTCGGCCCGCAGACGGCAAAGTTATCTCCTTTCAGATCGAAGGAGAAATTACGGATACCTCGGAACTCGTTGATAATGACTTTCTGAATACGGATCACGATATTTCCTCATCAAAAAGAGCGGCACGTATCAATGCTTCGGTCGGCTTCTGGTCCAGTATCGCTTCTTCAAGCTTACCGGCAACCTTTTCAAATCCAGTCGTTCCAGCAATCTCGTCGAGAAAGGTTTTGATAATCTTATAGCAGACTGTTCCTGGCTCTATATTGCTATCAACCATTTTATTCCTCAGATTAGCTTATATCGATTTTTCGGATGTACTGAAACGCAGGCAATTTTGATATGTGGTCTGTTACAGCAGTGGGTGTAGCTGAGATGACTTGTTCAGCTACACGCTGAGAGGGTTTGTTATCTATCCCAATGATTGCTTCCACATAAAAAGTTGAGATTCCGTTTTGTTTAGCTTCATATCGCATTTCTGATATGGCAGCCTCGACAACTTCCTTGGCGCGGCCTTCGTTGCGGTATGCTTCAGGAACAGCATAACCAATATTGAAGCATGGCGCTCCTCCAATAGGCTCACACCTTGCGAAGATAACAATTGCGGTTACGGTTCTATCTTTTAGTCTTACGTAAGTAAGCCTGATTTCTCCATTTGGTTCGTCCCAATGGATATAAAGGTCTGGGACAACAACCCCGCGTTTCAGGGCTACAGTGCCGCGTAGAAGCTCTTCCTGGAAGGATCGTAGTGCAATTGAAGGATCAGTCAGGTTTGCCAAAGCCTCTCTCCTATGCCATAATGTGTGCCAATCACTGGTTGTGCAGTGTTTCATTGAAGGAATATAACGATTAAATAGGAAGTGTCACCTAAAAATAATAGGTAATAACGAACTTATGCAGATTGAACTTACCCACTTCCATCCTAGCGGCGATCCGGCTCCAAGCCGCGAGGATATCGAGATCACCAAACAGGTGGCAGCCGCTGCAGCAGCGCTTGGTATAAACGTGCACGACCATTTGATCATTGCTGGAAATAAATATTATTCTTTCCGCAGTAACGGAATCTTATGAATACGTCATCCTTTAAGCCATTTTCCACATTTTTTATTCTGGCATGGCTTGGTCTTCTAATAATCATCGCACTCTTTATTCGCGTTTATGGCGTAGGTAACTATTACTATAGCCAGGACGAATTATATTTTATCGGAATTTCGCAGGGGAAGTCGCTAACAGAAGTTTTGCATTACTCCCTTCATGAAACCCACCCCCCTTTAGGAAACATACTGCGCCATTATTGGATGAGGATTTCCGACGACATCGGTTTCGTGCGCAGTCTTTCATTGATATTTGGAATACTGCTTATACCTCTGTATTACCGAATTGGGACTTTGCTTAAAGATCAGATGACTGGCTTATGTGCGGCCACATTGATTGCATTTAGCTTTGGCTGCATTATTCAATCTTACACCGCCCGTAATTACAGTTTACTTTTATTGCTTCTCTCACTTTGTTTTTATTTTTTTTGTAAGTGGCGGATAAGCTATTCATACAAGAATCTCTTTTTATACACTCTTTTTGCACTGCTAAGTTGTTGCACGCATTTTTTAGCCATATGCGCTGTCTTTTCAATAGCCGCATATGAAACTCTTGCCCTTTGGTATGGGAAGCAAAGGAACAGGACTCTCATTCATTGGATAACGCTGAATATTGTTATAGCCATTATCTTTCTTTATATGCTCAGCTTCTGGCGACCGGCCTTTCAAGGAGCGATATATTTTGTCCATTTTGATCCTGACTGGCGCATTAGCTTTCTAAAGGCACTGATATATCCGCTTTCGTTATCGCATTACGTGTTTCCACATTTTAGCACTCCGTTATTGCTGGCAGGGCTTTTTTGTATCAACGGGCAGCGGTATCAGACATTACGGATGCTGCTCCAGTTAACAGGAATCGCATTAATGGTGCCTGTATGTTTGATCCTGACGGATCATTATCCCTTTGTAGTGACCCGGTATGACTTATGGGTTATACCGTTCGTCGTGCCACTTGCGGCGTTAATTTTCTCTGATTTCATCCATTTGTTAGCTGAGATATTAGAGAATAAAACCCGGTTCTCCTGGATGCCTGTCCTTACCGTCTTTATAATGCTTGCCGGCATAATGACATATGACAGCAAACACCGTTTTTCAGAAATAACAGAATACGAGATAACATTGCAGAACATGGCAATCTTCGAAGAAAAGCTGAAATCATTAAATAGCGACTATGTCCTGGTGGGGGGAAGGGACGACATATCACGAATAATGAACATCCACCCTTACGAGGGGAAAGGCGCTTTTATAGAAAATGCGGCTCCTGTGAAAGCACCCTATGCCCATACAGGAGGTATTGTTGTTAACCCGTATTATCGGCGATTTAAAACCTGGGATATGCTAAGCTATACGATAAGCGAGGCACAACAAAGCCATCTTATGGACGGTAGTGATCAACTGGTGTTTATATTTGCCTATCCGACAAATCCGATCTTCGATCTGATAGGCTGTGCTCAGCTCAAGAAACAACTTATTTCCTTTCCCTTCTACCCTTATCTCGAGAATAATATTTCCCTGGATGGCATTGGTATTCCGGCAGCTATGCTCATTATTCCCAAGAAAGATCTGCTTGAAAAGGTTATTGCACCTGGAGGGACGCTCCATGGCTGTATAGATCGCTCTAAACTTAATATTTAGATTATTTTCCGTCGAAGTACTTGCATAACCATCTTCCTTCACAAAGCAGGCACAGCTATCGCCTTGCAAACATATAAGGAAGAAAACAGGCCTTATTTCTTACCCATGATTCCGGCGAGGCGTGATTTAACGCTTCCGCTGGCGGCAGGTTCCGCCGTTGCGCTTTGTTGCGGCTGATTGGACTCGCCACCTAATAATCCCGCAAAACGCTTGAACTGACGGCTCAAATCCGAGGCACCGCCTTCCAGAATCGTACGTCCGTTATTTTCTGCAGCGATGACGCTTTTTGTGTCGTTATCGAAATGGCATTTGAAGGGAAGGCCGCAGATACGCTCGAAATCGCCGAAACTGACCGCTTCCTTGAACTTTGCCCCGCTGCGATTAGCCACTAAGGATATCTGGCTGTCTTTCATGCCCGCCTTGCGCCATGCGGTCAGCAGGCGCGAAGAGTGAGTAATGGAGCGCAGCCAAAGCTGGGCCACCATGACGGTATGGGAGGATTGCGTTAACGCAGCATGCGTGAGGTTATTCCAGATATGCGGCAGGTCTAGCAGCACGAAGTCATAATCGCTGCTTAAAGTGGAAATCAGGCTGGAAATCAGCTCCTCCGGTACATCCGGAATATGGTGCAACTGGTTCGGTGCAGCGATAATCTTCAGCTTACTGTTTTTATAGGCCAGAATCATATGCTCGATGAGCGTGGAGTCGATCCCGCGCGCCGGATTATCAAACAGTTCCTTGATGCCGAATTGCGTGGCCAGATCGAGGTTCTTGGCAATCATGCCGAACTGGTAATCCATATCCACCAGCACGACCGACTTGTTATATTCTGTGGCTAGCGCATAGGCCGTATTGAGGGCGATGGTGCTCGCACCGTCTCCGGAGGCAGCGCTCATGAAGGAAATAACCTGCCCTTTCGCTCCGCTCTTGGCAGGCTGGCGGAAGTAGAGGATGGTTCTGACTTCGGAAGGATTGGCGGGTTTAGTAAAATACTCACTGACGCCGCGGGATTTCAATTCGCGGTAGAAGCTGACGTCATTCACAGTGCCTAACACGACTACACGCGTTCCGACTTCGCAATATTCCGCAATAGTGTCGATTTCGGGTAGCACGTCATGGGAACGTTCTCCGACATCAATCAGCAGGTAATCAGGTGAAAAAGGGCGCTTGGTAAACTCTTCTATGGCATCTATCGGTGTGCCGATAACCAAATGCGGTGCGATCCCGTCTCCCCGGTCGGCAATCTGGCATGCAAATTCCGTGTCTGCTTCGTGCAGCACAATCAACATGACCTGGCTTTGCGTATTCATAGAGAAAAACTTCCTTCAGCCTTTATATTAGTTTTCAACAGCTTCCAAGCACGCGTAAAATAACATTTGCGACGGAGAATGTCACCATAAAATAGTAGGTTACCTGCTGCTGCCAGCGTTGGTAGTAAGCAGCTGCGTGCTTTGCTCTGTTGAAGCATTATTAGTTGCCGTATAGTTAGGCATTTCGTATCCAGACATCACCTGCAGCGGTTTTATGGCATCTGCCGTCCCCGTCATTGCTGGGCTAAGAATCTGACGCTTGTCGGTTATCATCTGCACCATGTTGGAAGCCGTGGAACATCCGAAAGTAGGGGAATTCATGCTGTTGAGATCGGCTGTATTATCGATATAGCGGTTCTGACAATTGCGTACTTTCATGGATTCATAATACAGCGAAACTTTGCTATGCAGTGAATCTGTATATTCCACCGGTACATCAAACTGCGTCAGTACGTGTTTTGCTTCCCGGCACAGTGGCGAAGATTTCTCACAGCTGAGCTTGGCGTGATTCGGTTGCTCTTTGCTGATAACCTCAGTCATCTGCTGAATGGATGCCGGAGACTTAATATCCAGATTGACAGCCTTGGTGGCAAGATCCAGCAGGCTTTCAGGCTCGCCACGGTTGAAGTATGCTTCCTGTGGGGCAGGCGTACATGCAAAAAGCAACGTGCCAGGCACCAGAATCATATATGCAATCTTTTTCATCATCTTTGCACCTTGCTCACACGACTTGAGAATTTAAACCAATACTAACTATTAATCCGTAATGAAACCGACCGGGCCTTCGAGGCTCGGAGTCTGATCCTGCTTGTATTCTTCGCCGGACATGGCGCCGAGAGAGCCGTAAAAAAACTGTTCCATAACGCTGGCCGGGCGGAAATCATCCGTAGGAAGGCGCACATCGCTATTCTTCATCGGGTCAACAATATACGGTGTAACCGCGATGACCAGCTCTGTTTCGTGGCGTTGATAGGCTGTGCTGCGAAGCAGTGCACCCAGTACCGGAATAGAGGAAGCACCTGGAATCTGGTTGATGTTGGAGTTGAGACGGTCGCTCATGAGACCGGCGATCATGAAGCTCTCACCCGGGGCCAGCTCTACAGTCGTTTTTGCGCGACGGGTTACCAGGGCAGGGGCGACATTGGTGATCGACAGCGAAGACTGGTCGATTTCGGAAACTTCTGGCTGCACTGAAATACGGACACGATCATCGGTCAATACATACGGTACGAACTGCACGGCAACACCGTAAGACTGGAACTGCACTGTATTGATGGCGCCTGCCGTTCCGCCTACCTGCGGAACGATGATCGGGAATTCGCCACCGGCAAGAAATTCGGCTTTTTCACCGGACATGGCCACAAGGTCAGGCTCGGCCAGAATCTTGAGCAAGCCGTCTGTTTCCAGTGCTTCAATGGCAGCACTTAATGCAAAACCACCGCTGGTGAGTGTTCCCATCAGGAAGCCGGCATCGTTAGAGTTGTGATACAGACCGCCCACACCGAGCGCAGACGTGGTTGTGGAGCCGCTGCTGTTAGTGAGGCTGCCATCGAAAATGTTAAGCTTGTTCTGGGTGGCACCAATGATGCGCCCATTATCAGCAAGATGACTAAGGCTGATGCCGAGATTCTTAAGAGCATCGCGCTGAACTTCACCGACGCGGACGCGTAACATGACCTGCTGGCCGGAGGTAACCTTAAGCAGGTTCAACACTGTTGGAGTATCGCCGGTCCAATATTGGTTGAGACCGTTATTCACGTTTTGACTGACCGGACGTGATGCCGCTGCGCCGGATTGTGTGGCAGCGGTAGTGGTGCCACCGCTGAAGGTATTAGCGCCCCCATTAACGGCCTGGTAGACGAACTGGCCGACAATACGCATGGCTTTATCGACCACAGTGGCGTCGCTTACTTCACCGGTCAGGGCGATATTGGTGTTCACGAGATCGACGTGAATATGCTCATGCGGCAGGAAGAAATGAAGCGCCCGTCGTATGGCAGGCAAATCATATCCCACCACTACGTCAAACTGGCGAATGACATGTTTTTGTTTATCGAAGATCTTGGCATTCGTGCGGCCGATCTGGTTGCCGATAATGGCGAGGCGACGCTCGCCGATAACATGCACATCGGCAATGCTGGGGTCGGCAATAAGCACTTCGGAGATATCCGTGGGCACCACCACAAGCTCCGAACGACTGACGGGAACGAACAGACCGCCGACAAGATTGTCCATGGAAGCGGCTTTAGTGATTTGAGGCGCCGCAGTCAATGTCAGTGCACAGACAAAAGCACCAAGCAAACGAAGGCTGCGTGTATGACTCAAGGTACGTGTAAAAATCATGGCGTTGGTATCCCTACAGATTGAGCCTTCACATTGCGCACAACAAGAATGGAGTTATCATCCGGAGCGGGCAGCGACCTTACAGCGGATAGATTGGAAAGTTCGCTCGGAGCAACCGGACCGGATTTAGTCTGCTGGTCTTTCAGCGAACGCAATACCAGTGACAGACGACCGTTGCCGTTTTCTGCAAGGCGAATCTTCTGGGCATCTTCCGGAGCCACTTCAAGAGAAATATCCGTCGGCGGTACCGGGGCATCGCCACCATGGGCGGTGCTTTTCTGGTTAGTGGCCATAACACGGACATCGCCAATCAATATTTCAGTGGTCGGCTGCTTATCAATGGTTTTCTGGGTAATACCTGTGGTGCTGGTGTCATAACGAATCTCGGAAGAGACATCGTGAGTAATCAATACATCGACCCGGTCACCCGGATAGATGAAGCCGCCGCCACCGGAAATAGTATCGACTGCCAGGGTGATCAGGCGCATGCCAGGCATCAAAGACGCAGCGAGGAAGCTCGGATCGTTGGCATTGGCGAGGCGATTCATGATGATCGGCTCACCTTTCTGGAATGGCGTACGGGCAATCATGTTAACAGCTTCGCTCGGCTTGGAGGGGTCAACCAGATTCATATCTGGCAGTACGAGATTCTTGGGCCAGGGGCGCAAGTCAAGCATATCTTGTGTGACAACAGTGCCGATGGGAATATCCTGCTTGGCAGTATACACGTCAACCGTAGGCTCGGTCTGCATCACCGTTTTGGTTTCCACGATCGGCATGGCTTGCTGCGTGGGAGCCGGAGAGTTGGAAGTGAAATGCATCGTAATGAAAAATGCGCCAGCAGAGAGGGCAATAGCAATAAACATTATGATCAAACGCATAAATCCGTAGCCCCAATAATTTGCCAATTAACCGCAAATAGAAAACATATTCTTTAGCTATAGCAGTTATAATAAATATTCAAACTAAAAAATATCATTCCGCGACGATACGCCGCATCGCTAAAGCGTGTGACTATAACGCAATACCGGGAATCTGTCCGCCCCACAAAAGGGCTAGAAAAGAGAGGCCGATAGCGACGCCATAAGGAACCGGTGCGTCAGTTGTAAGAATCTGTGGAATGGAGGCCGCGGGTTTGTTCAGCTTAGAGAAGACATATGCGGTAAAGGGGCGCAGCAGGAGTAACAATACGGAGAGCACACCACCGAAAATAGCGATAAGTGTAAGGAACTGAATGAAGGCGGTTTTGCCGACAAAAATCGCCATCACTGCCATGAGTTTTACGTCACCGCCTCCCATGATTTTCAAGGCGAAAAGAACGAAGCCAGCAAAGAAGGTTGCCAGACCGATGGCAATGGCGATCTTCCAGTCAGGCATGACAGGGGCAATGAACAGCAGCGTTGGGTAGGTTAGCAGAATAATAACAACAAGTAGATTAGGAATGATAAAGCGCGATATATCCGTCATCATCGCCGTGATGACCATGCAGGTAATAAAGACGCTCAGAATCAGCATTGCACTTCTTTCTCATAAAAGGACAAGGGAGGGTAGAATGCGTACCGTGATTCGTCAACAGCTTTGATATGCTGCAGCAGCAACGAAAATAAGCGAAAGGGCGCGCAAAATAAAAGAGCGCGATACTGCCGCATCACGCTCTCTTGAAGGTGGTATGGCTGATCGTTTTATCCGATCAGGCGCAGAGTGCCGGTGCCGAAAGCAGGAGCGGATTCGATCAGGCCGTCATCATCGCTCTCGCTATCGGAGGTTTCCGGCGTATAATCGGATACATCGTGCATGCGTTTGAACTTCGCGTCGATAAATGCACCATCCTCGACTGTCAGCGACTGATGCACGATAACACCCGTCACATGAGCGGAAGAATAGAGATGAACCGCATGTGCACGGATCAGGCCGCGCACTTCACCGTAAATATGCACAGAATTCGCTACGATGTCGCCGGTGATTTTACCATTCTCACGCACGGTTGCCTGTTCAGCGCGCACATTACCCTCCACGGTACCGTCGATATCCACCGTAAGCTCACTTACGATATTGCCCAGAATATGGGTGCCGCTTGATATGACCGAAGGAATAGCCCTTTTGCTTTGTGACGGGGTATTTGCAGCATCGGCTGCACCGGATTTTTTATTCCTGGAAAACATATTCACCTGCGTGTAAAAAGTTGAGGGGATTGATAGGGCGATCGTTAACGCGCACTTCATAATGCAGGTGCGGTCCCGTGCTTCTGCCGGTGCTGCCCTGAATGCCGATAAGCTGGCCCTTCTTGATGTGGTCGCCCGGATGAACAAGGATTTTGCTCAAGTGACCATAACGGGTAACGATGCCGAACTTATGTTCGATATCAATCATATTGCCGTAAGCGGGTTTGCGCTCCGCGTTCACGACCACTCCGTCATTGGAGGAGTAAATTCTGGAACCCGATGGCCCTGCCAGATCCAGGCCCGGATGAAAAGCCCAGCGGTGGTTGAATGGGTCCATACGCTTTCCAAAGGGGCTTGCTTCATGAGCTCCCTGAATAGGCCTGGCAAGCGGCAATGCGCCTACAATGCTGTTAAGCGTAACCAGACGATCCACATCGGCAAGCAAGGATTGTTCTGTGCTATTGAAACTCGTCTCATCATAAGGAATGTAGGGACCACCTTCATTGTCGGCGCCTGTAGCAGTTTTATTCTGTTCCTGCTGTGCGGATTCATCGGGAGTGTAATTAACTTTAAGCGCTGCACCGCGAAGTTTCTTACCATCCGCTTTGCTGTCGGCCTCTGCCATGCGCTCCAGACGGTCTTCACTGAGGCCCGTCATGGAGATGATGTCTTCAAGATAGTTAAGCTTCTTGTCGGTGCGTTCGCGGATCGCGCTGACAAGGTGCAGGTTCTCGTTCTTAACCTCGTTCACGCGCATTTCGAGAAAGGAAATCCTGTCGAGCAATTGGGCAGTGTTTTGCCCGAAAAGGTTGCCGCCGACAATGGAGCCGGATGCAGCATTCAGCTCTGCAGGTTCCGGCAATACATTGCTGTGCTGGCTGATAAGGAATTTGGTATAAGCGTCAAGTTCGGTGCCGTTTTTGTCCAGGCGCACAAGATCGCGCTTCAGCGCATTGACTTCCATGCTGATGCGGCTCTTTTCCATTGTGCTGCTGAAAAGTTTCTTGTCCTTTTCCTTGATGGCCGAGCGCGCGGTGACATAGCTGCCGGTGAGATAGGAGGTGCCGGATACGAAGCCTACAATACCCACTGCCAGCAGAATCTGCATGACGCTGCTGAGAGGGATGTGATCGACTTTATGCTCTGAGATGATGATGACGCTTCGCGAATGGAACACACGTTTGGCAGTTTGTACGAATGCTTTTACAACGCCTGCCTTTTTTTGCATATTCCTCGCCTTTTGTTGCTACGCAGCATTTGGTGCCTAATGCCGCTTTCCACCAAAATCCGTCTACTCCAGGCGCTGTAGCAGGGAAGCAAAAAATCCATCAGTCCCATCTTGGTGCGGTGTTAGTCTGATGATGCCGTCCTCTATCGTCCTGTGAATAATCTTAGAGCATAAATTATTTGCCGTGACAACCCTGAAATTTTTATTCTGTGATAGAAATGTCTCTAACTGGCTCTCATTCTCGGCTTCAAGAAAACTGCATGTAATGTACAGCAGATGACCGCCTTGTTTAACGAGTCGCGATGCGCTTTCGAGAATGCGTTTTTGCACATCGATGAGTTCCTGCAAATCCTGCGGACGGAAGCGCCATTTCAGATCCGGATTCCTGCGCCATGTCCCGCTTCCGCTGCAGGGAGCGTCGACGACAACCGCATCGGCGGTAGCTTTGTGGCGTTTAAGGAAAGGATCGTTCTCGGAAGCGAGTACATGCGTCTGCACATTGTCCACTTTCGCGCGCCGCAAACGCTCCGCCATCTGGCCGAGTCGCTTCTCAGAAGTATCCCATGCGAGAATGCGCCCCTTGTTCTGCATCATGGCTGCAAGCGCAAGTGTTTTGCCCCCAGCCCCCGCACAGAAGTCGATCACTTTCTGGCCCGGCTTTGCATCCAGCATCTGGATGACGAGCTGCGATCCTTCATCCTGCATTTCAAACCATCCGCGCTTGAAATATTCACTGGTGAAAATAGGCGCGCGGGTCTGCATGCGGATGCCAAGAGGAGAAAGGCGGGTGGGCTCGACCTTGAAGCCCTCCTTCCGCAGAGCAATCAGTAAATCGTCGCGCGTGACATGCAGCGTATTGGTGCGTAAATCGACAGGAGCTTCCTGATTCAGGGCAGTGATAGCATCGCGCCATGATTCTCCGAGCGAGGACTGCAATGTGCCCTCCAGCCAGGCGGGATAATTATAGCGCACATGGTGGGGCATATCGCGATGAAGCAGTGCATGCCCGGCAATGGCTTTGGCAAACGCGGCTTCTTTGGGATAAAGCTTGTCGGGAGAGAATCGTTCGCCATTGAAGAGCAGGTGCAGTTCGCCCAGCGATTTCTGCTGAATCAGAAGCAAGGCCGCGATGGAGAGCGCCTGCATGCCTGACAGATTATGCTGTTCGGCATGCCATTCCAGTGCAGCGAAATTGCGAATGACAAGATAACAGAACGCAGCAATGGCGCCGCGATCTTTGGAGCCGATAAAACGCCGTTCTTTGAAATAGCGGCTGATGATAATATCGGAAGGGAGCGGGCGTTCGCTTTTCCATGCCGATTCGCATTGCGTCAATAGCTCGATACTGGCGCTAAGCCGTGCCGCTTCCTGCATCAGATGAGTTCCGTTATTGGAGGTGGATGAGAGAGGAATAAATCACGTAATCCAATGCCGGCCGGCAGCAGCAATTATGCTACCGGCGCGCTTTTCTCTCGCAAGCGGTTTTTACGGCCGAAAGTCAGCAGATTATTTCTGCTCGGACAGCGCTTTGTTAACAGCCTTCTTAACGATATTGGAGGCAGTGAAGGAAAGCACCGTGCGCGGCTTGATCGGAACTTCAACGCCGGTTTTCGGGTTGCGTCCGATACGCTGCTTCTTCCGGTTCATATTGAAGGTGCCGAATGAAGAAAGCTTAACAGCTTCGCCGGCAGCCAGCGCGTCGATAACTTCGTCAATAACAGCATCCACCATAGTGGTTGCTGAGGATAACGGAATGCCTACGGCCTGATATACAGCGGCGCTTAAATCGGCACGGGTCAGGGTTTTGTTGCTCATTGTTCTGCTTCTTTAATAGGTTAATACGTTATAATATTTAACATTTACCAACGGATAATGCAAGCCCCCCATGTAAGTCCGGCGCCAAGTGCAGGAAGAACAAGCATTTGGCCAGGCTTTATTTTGCCCTCTGCAACCGCCTGGCAGGCGGCAAGCGGGATAGAGGCGGCGGAGGTATTGGCATGGATAGAGACGGTAGAGATTAGTTTATCCTCTTGGATATTAAGCTTTTTTGCCACCGACTGCAAAATGCGCACATTCGCCTGATGCGGTATGACCCAGTCAACATCTGAAGCGTTAATCTTCAGGGCGGTCAGACCTTCCTCGACTGCTTCCGACATTTTGGCGACCGCATGGCGGAACACTTCTTTGCCATTCATAGCCACAGTTCCGGCATTCTGGGTGGAAGAAACACCCCCCGTAGAGTGAAGGATACCCTCATAAGCGCCATCGGAATAAATCCTGGCGAACAGGACGCCGCCACTGCCTTCAGGAGCAGGAGAGGCTTCCAGAATAAAAGCTCCGGCGCCATCGCCGAAAAGAATACAGGTGGAACGGTCCTGCCAGTCTACAATGCGTGAGAAGATTTCCGCGCCGATAACGAGCACACGTTTTGCCTGCCCGCTGCGGATGAAGCTATCTGCCGTCATGAGCGCATAGACGAAGCCGGAGCAGGCTGCATTGAGATCGAAAGCCGCTCCGCGCGTCATACCGAGCTGATGCTGTATTTTTGTAGCGGTGGAGGGAAGCGTGCTGTCAGGCGTGGAGGTGGCGACAAGAACAAGATCGATATCGTTTGCGGCAAGCCCGGCTTGTTTGAGTGCGCGCCGCGCTGCTTCCGCTCCCAGATGGGAGGTCATCTCAGTATCTGCTGCAATATGGCGCTGCTTGATGCCCGTGCGCTCCGTGATCCAGGCGTCATTCGTATCAAGCCGCTGCGCCAGTTCGTCATTGGTGACGATGCGCTCGGGAAGATAACTGCCATAGCCTTTGATTACGGAGATCATTTGCTTTCTGCCGGGTTGGAAATTTTTAGCTCTTCAAGAATTTTCGTATTAATATCGCTGGAAACCAGTTCGATGGCGACGCGCAATGCACGGTAATAACCATACCCATCCGCCGAACCGTGGCTTTTAATGGCGACGCCTCCCAGTCCAAGGAACATGGCTCCATTACGGCGGCGCGGATCGAGGGATTTGCGCAGCCGTGCAATTGCGGGACGCGCCAGCAGGTAGCCGAGCTTGGAACGCCAGGAGCTTCTGAACGTGCTGTTGACATAATGGCTAACCATCCGGCCTACGCCTTCGGCAGTCTTTAGTGCTACATTGCCAGTGAATCCGTCCGTTACGACAACGTCGACCGTGCCTTCTGCAATATCATTGCCTTCCACAAAACCATGGAAATCAATGCCGGCATTATTGCGCAGGAGCGTATATGCTTCCTTAATTTCGTCATGTCCTTTCATTTCCTCCGAGCCGACATTCAGCAGGCCGATTTTAGGGGAGGGGCGTGAAAGCATGATACGGGCAAAGGCATCGCCCATAATGGCGAACTGCACGAGTTCGGCGGCATTGCTTTCAATGTTGGCGCCAAGATCGAGCATGACGGCATCGCCCTTAATAGTGGGAACGAGTGCTGCGATTGCAGGGCGGGATATGCCGGGAAGGGTTCTGAAAACCAGCTTGGACATGGCCATCAATGCGCCGGTATTGCCTGCGGAAACAACGCAATGGGCTTTGCCCTCTTTCACTGCATCGATAGCAAGGCGCATGCTGGAGCCTGCACCGCGCCGCAGAGCGACGGACGGTTTTTCATGCGCAGCAATGGAGACTTCCGTATGGACGATCTCGGATGCGCGCTCTACGGCAGGATGCTGTTTGAAAAGCGGTTCGATGGCGGCTTTATTGCCGAAGAAAAGGAAGCGGACATTACTATAGCGCTGCAGAGCGATTTCTACGCCCTGGACGACACAATGGGGGGCATTGTCCCCTCCCATAGCGTCCAGCGCAATAGTAAGTTTTTCCGACAATTCCAACCTCTACTGTAAAGGAGGTTACTTGTTTACCCGGGACTTCGTTACCTGACGGCCATTGTAATTGCCATCCGGCGATACGTGGTGCGGACGCTTGAGTTCGCCCGAAGTTTTGTCTTCAACCACGTTGGTGGGTTTCAGGCTGTTGTGCGAACGGCGCATCCCGCGGGCCGAACGGCTGGTTTTCGCTTTAGGTACTGCCATGACAGTTTCTTTCTCTCAATTTATTTATATACTGACATTATATCTGGAATAACGACAAGGCGCGTACCAATAAGGCAAATTTAAACTTATGTCAATAATTGGGTTGACACAATTGCCGTAAGTAGCAGGAAATGGCGCTTATCTCAAGGAAAAGCGACAGATGCAATAGAGACTTGCCGGTATGTTAAATGACTGCTAATCAAGGAGTTATGATGGAGGATTCAGTCAAGTGGTAACGCCTTCTTTTCGGCAGTCTTCGGAGCATTGGGCGGCAAGAGTTGCCCCGGCGGCAGTTACATTTTTAATGCTGCTGGTGGGAAGCGCTTTGGAACGTATTCCGGGCGGTGAACGGGTTATGCCGCTGTTCTGTATGATAAATATCTATTACTGGTGCATGGTTGCGCCGGGTTCCCTACCGTATTTATTCCTTTTTTTCTTAGGCATTGCGCAGGATACGCTGGCCGGAACGCCGCTGGGCCTGTCTTCATTCATGGATATCGTGCTGGCCTGGGTGGTCATAAATCGTTTCCATACGATGGGAAACGTCTCGTTTGCCTCCGTCTGGCTCAGGTTTATGATCGTGGCGGCGCTATTGCTTGCCATGGGGTGGTGCATCATGTCGCTCTATTATAGCAGGTTATTGCCAATTATGTTTCCGTTACTGAAATGGGGAAGCTCATGTCTTGCTTATCCGGTTATCCATTTCCTGCTTGCCAGGCTCGACGATAAGATCGGAAATTCATGAGCAATATCACAGACCATAAGAAAATGCTGACCCGCCGGGCCTTCGTGTTCGGTGCGGCTAATCTGTCCGCTATCAGCGTAGTGCTCGGGCGGTTATATTACCTGCAGTTCGTGCGCGCTGCGGAATATAAGACCCTGGCGGAAGGCAACCGCATAAAGTTGCAGCTTATCGCGCCCATCCGCGGTCTGCTATTGGACCGCAGCGGCGTGCCCTTTGCTGTGAACAAAAAGAACTTCCGTCTGTTTCTGGACACGGAAGCCAACATCAACCGCAAGCAGACATTGCACAATCTTGCCGGACTGCTGGATATCAGTCAGGACAAAATCGACCAGGTGCTTACCCAGGCTAAGTCATCCCGCTATGCGCCGCCCGTGCTGATCAAGGAACATTTGTCGCAGGATGAGCTCGCACAGTTTGAATTCTTCAAGCTGAACTATCCCGGAATATTTCTGGATATCGGCCAGGTGCGATACTATCCTTTCAATGAAAGCGCGTCCCACCTGATCGGGTATGTCGGCGCGATCGCCAAAGACGAAACCAGCGAGGAGGATGAAAACGCGCTGGAATATCTCCCGGATTTCAAGGTTGGCAAGAATGGCGTGGAGAAAATGCTGGAGAGTGACTTGCGAGGTTCCGCAGGCGTCAAGCAGACCGAAGTGAACGTGCACGGTGTGGCAGTGCGTGAGTTGAGCCGCAAGGAAGGCAAGCCCGGTAAGAATACGAAACTCACTGTCGACAGCCGCCTGCAGGAATATGCTGCGGCGCGGATGGCGGGGCAGAGCGCCGCTGCTGTAGTGATGGACGTGCATAATGGAAACGTCCTGGCATTGGCTTCCGTTCCGGGATACGATCCCAACAGTTTCAGCCACGGCATTACCAACAGCTATTGGGGTGAGCTGCGCGCGAATCCACGGAATCCTTTGCTGAATAAAGCAATCTCCGGACAATATCCGCCGGGTTCGACCTTCAAGGCGAGCATGGGCCTTGCAGCGCTTGAAGCCAAAGTGGTTGATCAGGAAAGTGTCGTGTACTGCAATGGCAGTTTCATGCTGGGCAATCACCGTTTTACCTGCTGGAAACCGGCCGGACACGGACCGATGAATCTGCATGGCGCACTGAAAAATTCTTGTGACGTTTATTTTTACACGATGGCGCAGCGCCTCGGCATCGACAAGATCGCTGCTATGGCTCGCAGGCTTGGGCTCGGCAAGACGACCGGAATCGGTCTCAGCGGAGAAAAACCAGGCATCGTGCCGGATAATAACTGGAAAGAAGCGCGCTACGGCCAGGCATGGCAGGGGGGCGATACGATCAACGTCGGCATCGGGCAGGGCTATGTCATTGCCACGCCGCTGCAGCTGGCGACGATGACGGCGCGTATTGCTAATGGCGGGTTTGCCGTAAGCCCGCGCCTGATCGTACCGGAGACGGAGCCGGAAATTAAGCCGCTCGGGATTGCGGAAGACTATATCGCTGCGGTATGCGACGGCATGAATGCCGTAGTGAATGAACAGGGCGGAACGGCCTATGCGCACCGTATCAAGGATGAACGCTTCCTAATGGCAGGCAAGACCGGAACGTCGCAGGTGAGGAAACTCATCCGGCACGGCATGGACCAGAACAAACTTCCATGGGAAGACCGCCACCACGCATGGTTTATCGGTTTTGCGCCCGTGCATGCGCCAAAATATGCAGCGGCTGTGATTGTGGAGCATGGCGGCGGCGGTGCGTCTGCGGCAGCGCCGGTGGTGAGCGATCTGCTGCTGAAAATCCAATCGCTTGATGCAGGCGAGCAGGGGCCGCCCATGCCGGAGCCGCCCAAGGACGATAATGACGACGACACGACGGACTGATCGAATAAATCCCCAATTGTCATCATACTGTAACAGCTTCATGCTATAAATGGCCTATGGACAATCCATATGGCAATTCCAGCGTAAATCACTTCGCCACAAAAAATGTCGCCTTTCAGACGACGAAATCGGTCGCGTTAGCGGGAACGATCAGCACTGCTTTGCTCTATGCGCTCACAAGGGTGGCAGGGATAAGGGGAGCGTTGCCGGGAAGTATGGCGGCGGGAACGCTGATTGGCGGATATTACGGTTATAACAAGTACCAAAAAACACGCATCGACAATTACAAGGCGGAAACGCTGAACCGCTACGAATCTTCTCCGTTGATCCAATACGATATACTTGCTCAGACCGGTGCGCCGGATTTTCACTACACTCCGACTAAGCTGGAGCACAATCTCTCAAATATTAATTTGGCAAGTTTTACGGGATCGTGGGTATCGGATATAAATGACAGTATACGCAACCGGCCGCTTTCTCGCCTAACCCAAGCGTTGTATGCAACTACTTTTCTGTCTTTCTTTGGGGGAGCGGCGGTGCATATCAAAGGGCTTAATCAGGCAGTAAAGCAGGAAGCGCAGAATATCTCGTTTGCAGAGAGGATTGCGCTGCAACGCGCGGCCAGTGCCATGAATGGTCCGCCTGCCGCATTCCGCTAAATATATTTAGTAGTGGCGCATTTCCGGTTCAAAAGAGGGAGCATCTTCTCCGGCTTTCCTGACAGCATTTTTACCAAGTGTATAATCACCGTTTTCACCCATGGTAAAAGTCGTATGCTGAAGCCACTGCGCGTCGTTTCGGGCGGGATAATCCGACCGGTAATGTGCGCCTCGGCTTTCTGTGCGGTGAAGTGCGGAAGCGATGGTTGCCAGCGCTTGCCGCAACAGATTATCCAGCTCAGCCGCTTCCACAAGATCGGTATTCCAGATCATGCTTTTATCACGCACCAGCAGTGAATTAGCGGCTTTGTCCCGCACTGCCTGCAATGCACTCAAGCCCGCAGTCAGCAAATGCGCATCGCGGAAAATGCCGGCATGATGCTGCACGATGTTTTGCGTCTCCTTGCGCAAAGAAGCGGGCGTAAATTCCCCCGCACTGGTGCGTAAACGCTGCAGGCGGCCAAGCGCTTTATCAAGGGAAGCGGGGTCAACTGCAGAATAAGTGGCACTATGATGCTGAGCGGCTTCTTCACCTGCGATCTTGCCGAACACCATAAGGTCCAGCAGAGAGTTACAGCCCAGGCGATTAGCCCCGTGCACGGAATTGCAGGCTGCTTCGCCGATTACATAAAGCCCCGCCACCGGCGCGTTATGTGCATTGAGCACTTGGCCGTTGGCAAGCGCGGGAATACCGCCCATCGTGTAATGTACGGAAGGCAGCACCGGAATAGGGGATTTTGTGATATCGATTCCTGCGAAGGTCTTTGCGATATCTTTAATAGAGGGCAGTTTTTCCTGAATAATATCCGATCCGATATGCGAAAGCTGCAGCTCCACATGGTCGCGCCGTTTGCCGCAGCCGCGTCCTTCGCGGATTTCCTGAATGATGGCGCGGCTGATAACATCACGCGAGGCAAGGTCTTTGTAAGATGGCGCATAACGCTCCATGAAGCGCTCGCCGTTGCCGTTAAGCAGGAAACCGCCTTCGCCGCGTGCGCCCTCGGTAATCAGCACGCCCGCGCCATAAAGCCCGGTCGGGTGGAACTGAATGAATTCCATATCCTGCAGCGGCAGCCCTGCGCGCAGCGCCATGCCGTTGCCATCGCCTGTGCAGATGGTGGATGCTGTGGTCTGCGCGTAAACCTGGCCGTAGCCGCCTGTGGCGATGATAAGCTGCTTGGACTGGAAAAGATGCAGCGCTCCCGTTTCCAGTTCAAGGGCCAATACGCCCACGCAGGCGCCTTCGCGGTCGAACATCAGATCGAGCGCAATGAACTCCACAAAGAAGCGTGTGCCGCAGCGTAAATTCTGCTGGTAGAGCGTATGGAGGATAGCATGGCCTGTGCGGTCGGCGGCAGCGCAGGCGCGATAGGCAATGGCACCTTTACCGTATTCCGTGGATTGGCCGCCATAAGCGCGCTGGTATATTTTGCCGTCTTCATCGCGCGTAAACACCACGCCCATATGCTCCAGCTCGCGAATGGCCTGCGGCGCTTCACGGCACATGACGGCAATGGCATCCTGGTCGCCTAGCCAGTCCGAGCCGCGGATCGTGTCATACATATGCCAGCGCCAGTCATCCTCGCCCCGGTTGCCAAGCGCCGCGTTAATGCCGCCCTGTGCTGCGACCGTATGGCTACGCGTGGGCGGGACTTTGGTGACGACGGCGACGCTTGCTTCCTTACTGGCAGCGGCAAGGGCGGCCCGCAAACCCGCTCCGCCCGCGCCGATGATCACGACGTCGAAATGATGTTTTACGATTTCCATAATACGTATTACGTGGTAAGAGAGGCCATTATGGAACCAAATTTCGCGGAAGTCGAGCGTATCATTGCAGCTTCGCTGGCCGAAGATGTCGGCACGGGCGATGCGACGGCGCAGTTGCTGATCCCCGAAACGGCTACGGCGCGCCTGTCATTCATCAATCGCGAGCCGATGGTCATGGCCGGTGGCTTCCTTGTGCCGCGCGTATTTGCGCAGGTTGATAAGGCCATTAAAACCACCGTCAATGTGGCTGAAGGCGTAAAAGTAGAAGCGCGCACGGAACTGATCCGTGTGGAAGGCAATGCGCGCGCAATCCTGACGGCAGAACGCGTGGCGCTGAACCTGCTGCAGCGCATGGCGTCGGTGGCAACGGTCGCAGCGGCATATGTGGAAGCCGTGCGCGGCACAAAGGCCGTGATTCTCGATACGCGCAAAACGATGCCGGGCCTGCGTGTGCTGGATAAATACGCCGTGTGCGCAGGCGGTGCAACCAATCACCGCATGCGGCTGGATGACGGCATCCTGATCAAAGACAATCATATCGCCGTTTGCGGCAGCGTAGCTCTAGCGCTGCAGCGCGCGCAGGCGGGCAATAAGAACAACCTGCCGATCGAAGTGGAATGCGACACGCTCCAGCAGATGGAGGAAGCGCTGGCGGCAGGTGCCACGCTTATCATGCTGGATAATATGTCCCCCGCCATGATGCGCGAAGCCGTGCGGATTAATGCAGGCCGCGCGAAGCTGGAAGCTTCTGGCAACGTGGATATCGACAATGTGCGCGAGGTGGCAGAAACCGGGGTGGATTTCGTCTCCATCGGCCGCCTGACGAACTCGGTGAAGAACGTCGATATCGGGCTCGACAGCATCGTCGAAAAATAAAAATACGCTTCGCGGGATTTTTCCTGTTGACTGTAGCGTGAAGAGAATTTATAGTAATTCATAAGGTGAGTAATTGCGCCTGACACACCCCGCCCAGCAGACATGCCGGAGCGGGTTTTTTATTGCCCTGATTTTATGATTCCCATGTCGCTTGCAAAATTCGCCGCGCGCCAAGCTGTGCAGGCTGTGCAGCGCCATCTTGTGCTTAATGATGTCGGGCTGATGATGGGTGTAACAATACTGGCAAAAAGGGGAGGCGATGAACTCCGGTTGGATGAGAAACGCGTCATGACTCTGCTTTCAGTCGCCCATGGTCGGGTGCCTGCACAGAAAACGCTGAACTACATCCGCAATGCCGAAAAGCATTATCAGCAAGGCGACGCGCTGATGTGCAGCATGGCGCTCGCACTGACGGGCGTGCATGGATTCACACAGATCGAGCAGGCGCATGAGCTGTTTGCGGCCGAGGAATTCCTGAATACAGGCGGCACGGAACTAGAGCTGCTGAAACATTGCGGTATCGAGCGTGTGCTTGATGATCCGAACGCGCTGGCACTTTATAAAATGCTTGCGAAGGAGAACCCGTATCATAAACCTGCAGGCTCACCCAATAGCACAGGAGGGCAGTTTACCGATGCGAAAGGTGCGAGTGGAGGTGGAGCGATAGACCCGCGCCCTGATCTGCCAGTTGATAATGAGTCCGCTAGTTCTGATCTGATTGGTGGAATTGTCATTCCGGCAATAGGAGCATTTGCTGCAATGGAAACGATTGGTATAGAAGGGGTTGCTGCTGTTGGAACGCGTATCAGAAGTTTGTTTTCGGGAGGTGAGGTAGCGGAAGCAAGTCTTACGGTAGAAGAAAATACCGCAGCACAGGCAGAAAATCTTGCTAGATTTGAATCAAAATTGCCTGCGAAAGCAAAGCCGACTAAAATTACACAATTGCCGGATGGAGGGAAAATATTTCAAGCGGATGTCCCTGCCAATAATATTCCGGGTTCTTTTGCAAGATATGAAAAAACTATAGATTCAATGGGAAATACGGTACGCTATACTAAAACTACTTATGCGCCTGATGGTAGTATCGTACATCTTAAGATAAAATAAGAAGCACAGATTATGCAAAACCGTAAAGCAGTATTAGAACAATTATTACTATGCCCTGATCATGGACGATTACGGGATGTTACTGCTGCACTCCAACAATTCCCTTGGGATTGCAATGAGCCGCTTGTAACGCTGACACGTCCGCTTATTGAAAGTATATTGAGCCGTTATGTGCATTCTGAGCTTACATCGGCAGATGTTGAAGAGTGGGCCAATCTCGTTGAAGGGCGCGATGATATTAAATTCGAGCCCGGTAATGAGGATACTGTCGGTGCTATCATGCATGAGCTGGCAAACCCGTTTCTGACAGAGCCTTTGACTCAAAAAAGAGCAGAGTTTTTAATACAAACCGTACGTGATAAATGAGATGTATGGTATATTACATAGGTAAATCATATGGCGATTTGTCCTGTATGTGGCTATCCTGAACTGGATGAGCATCCTCGTACTGATGAGGGCGGAGGGTCTTATGAGATATGTCCCTGCTGTAACTTTCAGTTCGGTGTGACGGATGATGATGAACATATCAGCTACTCGCAATGGCGCGAAAGATGGATTAAGAGTGGTATGATATGGGATGAAGGAAACTCAGAGCCTTCACAGAGTTGGAATCCCAGAAAGCAGCTTGAGAATCTGGCAAAGCTTCCCAAATAGTTTTTACCGGCTCACTATGTTTATTCTTTCCTTTCCCAATCTGGATGAGGTGCAATCTCACCTTGCCGGAATTCCGGATGTGCTGCATGCGGCATTGTTGATGAAATCGCAGGAACTGGCGGATAGCCTGCAGCAGAAAGTGGGTGAAAAGCTGAGCGGTGACGTGCTGCAAAGCAAGACCGGCCTACTGAGCAACAGCGTTATGAGCGAGGTGCAGGAAACGGATGCAGGTGTCAGCACGAGCGTGTTTGTAAATGGTGATGTGCCTTACGCGGCGATTCAGGAATATGGCGGCACGACGAAAGCGCATATCATCACGGCCCTGAACGGCAAGATGCTGGCCTTCAGCATGGACGGAAAGCTGATGTTCGCGCCGCAGGTCAACCATCCCGGCTCCGTTATTCCGGAACATTCCTACCTGCGCTCCTCGCTGGATGAAATGAGCGGCCATATTGCAGACGGAATGAGTTCGGTATTCTTGTAACTGCCCTGTTATTGTCATTCCTGCGCAGGCAGGAAACCAATTTCTTGGTAGTTTCTGGATGCCAGCTTTCGCTGGCATGACAACTCATCCACTTGCCGGCAGAGCAAGAAACGCGGTCAGAAGACCGCGCCCTTCAGTCGCCGTTAGGCGTTAGGTTCATCGCGCAGGCCAGCAGGCCGAAGCGGGAACGAAAAAAACATAAAGAGTCTACAGGCATTGCAGCAAAGCGGTGATGAATGCCGCGATATAAAAGCACTGATAGAAGCCTATTTTAAGTGAGCATCCTCATGAGAAGAAGCATTATTCCGCTGGCAGTATCTCTGCTGACAGCCTGCACGCATGCGCAGCCAGTGCCGGAACCGGTAGTGGTGAAAGTGCCGGTTGCCATTCCATGCAGCCCACCGCCAATCGCAGAGCCTTACTGGAACGTGGTGCATCTCGAAAATAACGCCAGCGATACAGAGCGACTCAAAGCCCTGCTTGTGGATATGGATACGAGCAAAGCCTACATTGAGGAGCTAAAAGCACAGCTAAAGGCGTGTTCATGATACATTAACTTCGACCACTTGCGTGGATACGCGGAGGAGTTCTATACGACGACCCCGCGCGCAAGCGCGAGGGGGTAAGCGTAAGCGAAGGGGAATTCTTATTCCCCTTATATAAAAACTCTTTTAGGGCAGCACCGAAAGGTGCTGCCCTTTTTTATTGCGCGGAATTTCCGATACCGGCCAGGTGCAGCAGGACCATGCGCAGCCAGTCGGCTGGTCCATAAACCAGCGTCTGCATGAGATCGAAAGGAATGATCTGGTGGTTATAAAGAAAGCCTGCCGCCAGGAATAATAAGAACACTGCCATAAGGCCAAAACGTTCACCACGTGCATATACGGCGGCGATGCGGGGTGGCAGCAGGGAACCCAGTACGCGCCCGCCATCCAGCGGCAGCACGGGAATCATGTTGAAAATGGCGAGCACGATATTGATATTGATGGAATGGTACAGATTCATGTAAAGCCATGGAGCCTGCTCGGGAGTGACAAATGATTCCAGATGCAGCGCGAGCGCGCTTAAGAAGGCCAGTACGAGATTGGTTCCGGGCCCTGCCAGCGATACCCACAATGTGCCTGAGCGTGGATGGCGCAGTCTGTTGAACAGCACGGGCACAGGCTTCGCCCAGCCGATGATAAACGGCGAGCCGGTGAAGATCAGCAGTCCCGGAAGGATAATGGTGCCGAACCGGTCGATATGCCGCAATGGATTAAGGGTGACGCGTCCCAGTCGCTTGGCGGTGTCGTCGCCCAGCATATTGGCGGCGAAACCATGCGCCGCTTCATGCAGTGTGATAGCAAGAATAAGCGGGATAACAAAAGAGGATACTTCAAAAAAGTTAATCATAGAGCGTTCCTGAAGGGGCTATAATACGCCCCGCGTTTATATTTCGCTGGAAGCCAGTTTTTCTGCCGTGGTGTAATCATACTCGGCCGGGATCTTAAGCTGCGCCAGGGCACGTTCGAAACGCAACTCGGCCTGCTCGCTAAGTGGTGCCAGGACGCTTGCGATCTGCTGCATTTCATCCATCTTGCCGTTGCAATGCAGAATCAGGTCGCATCCTGCATGCAGTGTACGTTCGGTCAGTTCGCTGAAGCTGCCTTTGAGCGCCTTCATGGATAAATCATCCGACATCAGCATTCCGTCGAAGCCGATTTCGCTGCGGATATAGCTGATGGCCTTGGAGGAAAGCGTCGCAGTATTATCAGGATCAAGCGCGGTATAAAGAATATGCGCCGTCATGCCCAGTGGCAGGAAGGAAAGCGCTTTGAAGGGAATGAAGTCGCTGCGCTGCAGTACTTCCAGCGATTCACTGACGACAGGCAATTGCTCATGGCTGTCCGCGCGTGCGCGGCCATGACCCGGGATATGCTTGAGCACGGGAAGCACACCGCCGTCTATCAGGCCATTTGCCATCGTAGCTGCCAGAATGCTGACCTGATGGGGATCGTCCCCATAAGCGCGGTCGCCGATGATATCGTGCGCGTTTTTCACCGGCACATCCGCAAGCGGCGCACAATCGACATTGATACCAAGTTCATAAAGCTCACGCGCGATCAGGCGTGCATTGGCATAAACGGCCGCCTTCGCCGCCGCAATGGAGGAATCCGCAATTCGCGCAAAAAACGCTGCCGGAGGAGCCTTACGCCAGTGCGGGGGCCTAAGCCGTGCAACGCGACCGCCTTCCTGATCGATCAGGATCAGCACATCTTCGCGCTGCAGAAGCTCGCGCAAATCATGCGTCAGCTTTTTAACCTGCTGAGGAGTGTCGCAATTGCGTGCGAACAGGATGAAGCCAAGCGGATTAACCTGTGCAAAGAAACGCTTTTCGTCTTCAGTCAGCGTAAGGCCTTCAAGACCGAATATACCAGCTTTTGGCGTCATTTGTTCTTTGCCAGAAAACATCCCTGACCGTCACCCATTAGCGAAACGCAAGCAGAGGACGCTGCCTTGGAGGAGGCAAAGGGGCCTGCCTGCAGACGGTAATAATGCTTGCCGTTCACCGTGACATGAATGACGTAATGCTGCTTGCCGCTAAGCTCATCGGAATAGGTGCCGGAAATGCGCTTCCATTCCTTATCCGCTTCGGCCTGGGACTGATATGCGCCGAGCTGAACGCGCACTTTCGGAAGGTCCTGATTCTGTGCGGCCGGAGCGGCTGCCGCTTTTTTCGGCGGTGGCGCGGCCTGTTCGGTGGTATCGTTATCCGCAGCGTCATCATCCGCAGGTGCCTGTTCGGCAGCGGCGGCTTTTACCGGGGCCGATTTAGCAGTCTGAGACGGTTTTGCAGTTTGCGCAGCAGGAGCAGCTGCTACGGGTGCAGTCGGAGCAGCCAGCACGGGCTTGTTAGGAGAGGCGGCCTGTGCACTATTATCTTCGTTCTTGGCCGATTCTTTCGCGTCTTCGTGGATCAGCGGAGCGCTGGAAGGCGGTGAGAACTGCCTCGTTTTCGTGCCATCTGCCGAACGGCTCTTCAGCTTCTCATCCATCCAGGTTTCAGTAGCTGGATGCTTCTGCACCGGCTCTTCGGTCGGCGGAACGATACGCTCAGCCGCCTGCTTTTCGCGGTTATCACCATTGACGAGATTATAGACGGTCTTATCCTGATTGGGGATCTGCATGCCGCCGGGATCAGCCGGGGCTTCCTTGATCGGATTTTTGTCGGGTTTGACAACTTCGATATCTTTCTCATCGACTTCGCCGCCGCTCTTATAGGCATACCAGGCGAGACCGAAAAATCCGCCCAGTGCGAACAACACGACTACAGCCTGAAGCCAGCGAAAAAATCCGCCATTTTCGTCTTCGTCATCTTCATCGTATTCGAGTTCGTCGTCGTCCCTGGCCATTAACGCATCTCCTCCAACGGTTCAACCCCCAGCACGCCCAATCCGCAAGCGATTACGGCGGCGCAAGCCCTTACCATCGCCAAGCGTGCTGCAGTCAAATCTATATCATCTTTTTGGATAAAACGAAGCGTTAAATCGCTGTTGCCCATATTCCACAAACCGTGAAACTCAGCGGCCAGTTCATGCAGGAAAAACGCAACGCGATGCGGCTCGTATCCCAGCGCCGCCGACTCCAGCAGGCGGGGGAAGGAAGCCATCATGCGGATGAGCGAAAGTTCCGCGGGATGGGTGAGACGCGCAAGCTGATCGTTCGTCGGGCTTTCAGAGAAAGCAAGCGCCACGCCGATTTCTTCCGCTGCCAGGCGCAGCGCGGATTTGGCGCGCGCATGCGCATACTGTACATAGAATACAGGATTGTCTTTCGATTGCTCCATGACTTTCTCGAAATCGAAATCGAGCATCGCGTCGTTCTTGCGGGTGAGCATGATAAAGCGGAACACGCCTTTGCCGACTTCATCCACCACTTCACGTGCGGTGATGATCGTACCCTTGCGCTTGGACATTTTAACCTGTTCGCCGCCGCGCGACAGGCTTACCATCTGGCAGAGCTTGACGGTCAGTTGTGCTTCGCCGCCGCTTAGAGCTTTTACGGCAGCCTGTATGCGCTTGGCATAGCCGCCATGATCGGCCCCGAGCACATCCACCATCAGGTGAAAGCCACGCTTGAACTTGTCGTAATGATAGGCGGTGTCAGGTGCAAAATACGTCCAGCTTCCATCGGACTTCTTGAGTGCGCGATCTACATCGTCGCCAAAGTCGGTTGCCTTGAACAGCGTTTGCTCGCGCGGCTCCCAGTCGTCTGGTGTCTTGCCTTTCGGCGGTTCCAGGATGCCGCGGTAAATAAGCCCTTTGGCATCCAGCATGGCAAGCGTCTCTTCGATCCGGCCCGCTTCCGTCAGCCCGCGTTCAGACGTGAACACGTTGTGCGCAATGCCGAGTGCGGCAAGATCGCCTTTAATCAGTTCCATCATGGCTTCTATAGCGAAGGCGCGGATGGTAGGCAGCCATTTCTCGTCCTTGGCCAAAACGTATTTCCCGTTTTCCTTAACAGCAAGAGAATCGCCGAATTTGGCTTTCAGCGCTTCCCCCACGGAAACCAGGTAATCACCCGGATAGTAGCCTGCGAGCATTTCATCCGTAATGGTCTCGCCAAGCGCCTGCAGATAACGCAGACCCGCAGCATAGGCAAGTTTATCCACCTGTGCGCCAGCGTCATTGATATAATATTCGCGTGTGACATCGAAACCGACCTTTGCAAGCAGGCTCGCCAGCGCGTCCCCGTATACTGCGCCGCGCCCATGCCCTACATGCATCGGCCCGGTAGGGTTGGCAGAAACATATTCCACATTGACTTTACGTTTCCCGCCGAGCGTCGAATCACCGTAGCGTTCGCCTTCGCGCAGGATGGCAGCAACGACCTGATGCCAGAAGGAAGGGGTAAACCGTATATTAATGAAACCCGGCCCTGCAATCTCGACTGAAGCGACACCCGGAAGTGTACGAATACGCTCCGAAAGCAACTCGGCCAGTTCGCGCGGTTTCTTACCGGCTTTGCCTGCAAGAATCATCGCGGCATTTGTCGCCATATCCCCATGTTCCGCCTCTCGCGGCGGCATGACATCCACGGCATCAAATGCAACCCCTGCCGGAATCGCATCTTCCGCCTGCAATTGCTTGAGGATTTCCAATATATTGGATTTTATTAAAAAAAACACATTCATAAAATCTTAACACTTAGCTGGTATATTTTAACTAGTTATACAGCATATTCGGTTGCAAATGACTATCAAATTCTGTAGCAAGGCCGCCCTCTTAATGTTGTATGGAAGGTTTCGGGTAGGGTATGGGCATACATGCGGATGATATAAGGCGACGCGTACCTGTGCCAGCACAATTCGTAGATCAAGGCTTGAGATGGCGACAAATAATCGGTGAGAGAGCCGTCGATCTTAGGCGTAGATTAAGGGCGAATAAGCATGAGCCAGCAAGCGGTTATAACATCGTCATTCTTAATCAATCGATAGAAGATTTTCCTAACATATCCGCAATAAAGTTCCAATTGGAACTTGAAAGCCAGGGCCACAGGGTGCATACAGTGCACTGGCAAAGCGGCAATCCTCACATTGACAGAGAGGGAATGCGAGGCGGTGCGCATCTTAAAGCAGATGGCTGTGAAATCAAGGTAACGGGTCTGCCGGGCTTTGGCGACTACCCGGAATTCATGGCATTGCTGATGGAACATCAGGCGCGTGAAGCCGATAAAAAGCAAGCCCTTGATGCCGGTGCATCGAAAGAAGAGGTCGGGGAACTTAGCGGCATTCAGGTGCAAACGCGCGAAGACGGCGTTTATATAGTCTATCCGGAAGTTGACCAGGACATTAGGCGAGTTGACGGAGTCAACCTGATGTGCGATCGCCCTGAAGATCCAGGCAAGCTGAATGCAGGAATAAGACTGCAAAAAGAGATGGAAGACATGGGGGTCTTTCCTTTGACGTCTGCCAACGCAATGAATATATCCAAGGACAAAGTGCGCTCTACAAAATGTTTCAGGTCATCTGATATTCCGATTCCCAAAGGGTTCGAAGTTGAGAGGAATAGCCCGTTTAATGAAGAGCACATTAGAAGTCTTTTTGCAGATCTTCAATTTCCTGTGATGGTTAAGGATGCTTTGGGAAGCGGTGCGAATGGAGTCAACGCTTTCGAAGATCTGGAAGAGGCAATGCAGGAGGTGCGGCGGCTATATGATTCATATCATTCGATAGATATTCAGGAGAAAATTCCTCCATTGGTTGAGGATAAAGGCCGTCCGCACTTGCTAAGAATTATTGTGCAGAATGGCGAAGTGGTGGGGGCCATAAAATGGTTAGGGGAAGTTGGGGATACTGTACTGCCCATGCGCAAGGGGAAGTTTACGGGCGCAGAGGCGACGGTATTCGAGTTAAGTGACGAGCAGAAACAGATAGCAGTGAATACGGCCAAATCCTGTCTGCAGGGGTTGGCGGGCATTGACGCAATGCTGGTGGACGGTCCAGATGGCAAAGTAGATATGAGCTGTCTATGTGTTCTGGAAACTAATTCTGCTCCGGGGTTTGCAAGCTTCGAGCGCTATTTCGGTGAGGTAATACCCACAATAGCGGAGAATTTTATCAAGATGATTGCGGTCGATAAAGAGCACAAGCGACAACCTGTCCCCCGCCAGCGTTAATAGTCCCTGGCCATGTATGTGATTATATAATAAGGCGTTTTATAGGAAATTGAAGGATTAGAGTAAAAAGAAGTGAGTGGCTATTTGTAACAAAAGTTTAATATGTAATCCACACCATGAGATGGTATATTTTAAAGTATAAGCTGTAGAAGTCTGTCTACAGGCTGAACGTATTAAATATAGAGGATTTTCGTGCCAGAAGTGCTCGTGCAGAATAAGCAGGACGCCAAAGCATCCGATGCCCAGCCGATCGGTTCCTATAGCCGCGCGTCTTATGCGCCTGCGGAACGGCAGCAGCAGCTTCAGCACAGCGCTTCAGGTACTTCACCCGCACAGCGTGGATTTTCCGAAAAGGACGTAGACTGGTTGCATAAGCAGGGAATCGCGGCTGCAGCAGAAAAAACGGCAGAAGAGCATCCCATAGGGGGGCATGAAAAACCCGCCCCTGCGTCGCTGTCATCCAGCAAAATTGCGGCTGCTGAAGCAGAGCAGGGAAAGATACCCTGGTTCCGCGAAATCGGTATTACATCCGATCCTATCGAAATGAAGCGTATCTGGTCGCCGAGCTTCGAGCGCCATTACGAAGCCCGTAGCTGGGGTGAAACCTATAAGGGCCGTCTGGCGATGCGTTCCGTATCGCGCATAATTACCGGTTCTGCCGTATTTGCCGGAATGGGTATAGTCGCAGAGAATGCCCTGAAAGGATACGATTCATCCAAAGAGCATACTCCGACGAATCCCTTACAATATGCAGCCAGAGCGCTTGATAATACCATCGGTAAAGCGATTCAGGGAGGCGTCACGGCTATTACCAAAGACCCGGTGAAGGGGTTGAAAGCGGTAAGATTCAGGGATACAAATGACCGCCTCAGATACAGGGAAACAATGGGCGGTACGGTGTTTGGTCGCTCGCTCGGGCATGAAGTGGTAGACGTAACATTTAACTTCGCTTCCATGAGCTTTGCCGATTATATGACGCGTTACCTGATCGGAGTTTTTGATCCTCATGCGCACACAAAGTGGCTGAATGAAAAAGGCCATCTGGACTTGCCCGCAGGGTTAAAGGAACTGGGCGGTGCGTTATTTAAAGGCGTTACCTACGCCGCAGGCGAAGATATGTTTGTTGCATTGCCTTATGCGTATTATTCGGAATTGCAAAGCCGGATCATCGATAAAGCCAGCCCCGGCTTCAAAAAGGATTTTGACCTGGGGAAGATCGGCACCAGCATTAAGGTGAACGACAAAGGGGAAGCGGTCGGAAATTATAATCTCGAAGGTATTATCGATATTACCGGCAGGTTTACGGCTTATAATATCGGCACCAAATTCTTCCGTAATTTATATGCGAGTACCGAAGGTAAGATTCTGGACTGGAGGCACGGCATAACGCCACCGCCAAAAACGGAGGAGCAGAAGGGGAATGTTGTTGGCAGATCGGTGAACTATATTCTGACGAATGCAAGCAAGACCATATTTACAATGCTGCCGTCAGCGTTCTTATTTGCAACGCTACGCGTGCCTAGCAGTAAAAAGAGGCGAGTGGCAATTAATCATAAAACCGGCGAAGTGATAAAGGATGACTCCCATTTGTCAGGGTTCAGCCTGTCCGGGCAGGATGTATTTGCGACGGAGAAATCGCATTCTGTCTATATAGGCGATAATAAACAGCCATGGTATAATCATATCTTGAATCCTATCGGTGCAGGATTCCACAAATTAGGGGATAAGTATCAGGTAGGATTGGAAAAGGTACTGGGGAAAGAACACCAGGATGAGAGCACCCTGGGAGATTTTTCACATAGGTGGGCAATCAACGGTATTCCATACTTCCTGTATTTCGGATTGAAGTCGGACGTCATGTCGCCGTTCCTGGATACACATCGTTCCGACTTTGTGCTCAGCGGGTTCTTTAGCTCCGTCTGGGATTCCATGAAAGCGGTAGGCTCATTCAATCCCGAGAGAATAAAAGCGTCGTTCGGCGATACGCGCGAATGGATGAATGAAGTAGGGCTTGCAATGCTGAAGCAGCCTTCTCCCAAATATGAGCGAATCATTCAAAGAGAGATGAATGACGAAGGGTATAAGCTTTCCAACGAAGGTTACAGCTTGTATCAGGGGCAATATGAGCGCAGAAGGTTGCACCATGAGGAGCATCATACAGCCAAGGAAGAATTAGGGGCTGCTGCTATCGCGCGTCCGACCTTTGCCCGCTTGGATGCGAATGCATCTGCCGCACCGGCAGCTCAGACGGCTGCCAATGGGGCAGGGAGCGAAAATAACGCAGCCGCACCGGGTTATGCCGATATTGCAGGAAAGACCTCCATCGCCGGTTCCCTGCATCCGATTGCTTCTCCTGAAAATACGGTTGCCCAGAAGCAGGGAGATACGCAGAAAAACGGCAGCGATACACCAGCCGCCAAACAGGATCACGTCTCGCGCGTTGCCAAGTCCGGCCCCTTCAGCCCGGCGGATGTAATTCAGGAGCGCCAGCGCAAAGAGCCGGTAACGGCCACTTCTTTACTCGACCGGGCAATGATTATGCCGCCTTCGAGCAATGCAATCAATTGATATTGAATAATATTATTCATGGTGTGCTTGGCCTTCCCGGGCAGGCTGCACAAACCTCAGGAAAATGTTGGAATTTTCCGGGCGTTGGATTTATAAGTCCCTTTGGAAATCAATTATACCATTCGGTCGCTTCAGAGAATTACACTCACAAAAAGGCTTTCCCATGCAACAGGTGAATCACAAACAGGATTTTGATCGTTATATAAAAGAATTAGTGGGATTTCTTCCGTCCGGTGCGTCTGCGGATGCAAAATCGTTTGCCCAACAATTTTTCGATAAATTGCCGGCGATTGATCTTGCTGGGCTGGAGCCGAAACGCGCGGCAAAGATTGCTGCCACAGCTTACGAATTTCTGGGCGAACGTAAGCAGGATCGGCCTAAAGTGCGTATTTCATCGCAGAAGGCACAGACCGTCATAGAAATGCTGAATGACGACATGCCCTTCCTTGTGGACTCCGTAGCGGTGGAACTGGCGCGTCTTGGGATGACCATCACCCGTATCATTCACCCGATCGTTAGTGTCAAGCGCGGTAAAAAAGGCGAACTGACGGCGGTTGCACCGGTGGATAATAAAAGCAGCGGCTATACCAGCGAATCTTTTATTTACATTGAAGCATCCCGTCTGGGAGAAATGAGTGCCGATGAACTGGAGGCAAGCCTGACGCGTGTGCTGGATAATGTTCGCCTTGCCGTGCACGACTGGGCCGCTATGCGCGGCAAGATTGCTGAAAGCGTCCAGGATATCCAGAAAACCACTCCTGCTTTCAAAAGCGAGGAAATTACGGAAGTATCTGACTTTCTGGACTGGCTTGCTGCGAGGAATTTCGTTTTCCTCGGTTATATCGAATATGATTTCTACGATGAAAAAGGCAACAAATCGCTGCGTGTCGTGCCGGATTCGGAACTGGGCATCTTCCGCATGGATGATGACGAGCTGAAACCGAAGGGTCTGGAAGGGCTGCCGCCGGAAGTGCTGCATTTTGCACTTATTCCGCAATTGATCGAAATCACCAAATCCATGCGCAAGGCGGTGGTGCATCGTCCCGTGCATATGGATTATATCGGCCTGAAGCGCTTTGATTCGCAGGGTAAAGTCATCGGCGAACGCCGGTTTTTGGGGCTGTTTACGTCCAACGTCTACAAGCAGGGCGCAGGGGGGATCCCATTCCTGCGCCGCAAGATTGCGCGTGTGCTGTCCCATGCTAATTTTGACCCCGCCAGCCATGACGGCAAGAGCCTGCGAACGATTCTGGAATTCACACCCTGCGACGAATTGTTCCAGTTTTCCGAGGATGATCTCTATGAATACGCAATGGGTGTGCTTTCGCTGGAAACGCGCCCACGCGTCCGCCTGTTCGCGCGTAAGGATATTTTTGAACGTTTTGTAAGCTGCACGGTCTTCCTGCCGCGCGACCGCTATAGCAGCGACCTGCGCGAGGAAGTGCAGAACATGCTTGCTCACAGCTATGACGGAAAGGTGAGTGCTTACTACACGCAGATGACGGATTCGCCGCTGGTGCGCCTGCAGCTGATCATCAACACGCGCCCGGCCCATATTCCGAAAGTCAATATTGAAGCGTTGGAAGCACGTATTGCCAAAGCCACCCACCGTTGGAGCGATGCGCTGTCGGAGGGCTTGAAGGAGCATTTCGGAGAAGATGCGGCGGAAGAAATGATGCGTGTCTATGCCAATGCATTCCCCAAGGCATATGTTCACAGCCATGACATACGTTCCTGTGTATATGACATCAACAAGATCAACGATGTGATGCAGTCCGGCGCGGCTGCACTCGAGCTGTTCCGCTCGGATAGCGATCCCGCCAATATCGTGCATCTGAAATGGTATAATCCCAATGCTCAGGTGCCGCTGTCTGATGTGATGCCAATCCTGGAAAATATTGGATTCAAAGTCATTGACGAGCAGCCTTATCAGGTAAAACCGGCGGGCGCTGCGTTGAAAGAAGTCTGGATCCGCGATTTCATTCTCTCGGCGGATGCGAAGCTGCTGGCGGATATTGACGGCCTCAAACCGCTGTTTGAAGCAGCCTTGTCTAAAGTCTGGCAGCATGAGGTGGAGAACGACAAGCTCGGCGCGCTGGTGCTGTCTGCGCGTTTCGCATGGCGCGAAGTGCAGGTGCTGCGTGCTTATGCGAAGTACCTCAAGCAGGTAAATTTCGCATATGGTTTCGGTGCGATCGCCGAAGCGCTGAATAACAACCCGGCCATTGCACGCGCTATTTTCACGCTGTTTGACGCGCGATTCAATCCGTCTGCGAAGGGGAAAGATATCGCCAAATTGCAGGCAGAGATCGAGGCCCTGCTGGCGGATGTCAGCAATATCGCTGATGATCGTATTCTGCGCCGCTATGTGGATATCATCATGGCAACGCTGCGTACGAACTATTACCAGCCCGGCAAGGATGGAAAGCATAAGCCGTATATTTCATTCAAATTTGATTCGTCGAAAGTGCCGGAGCTGCCGCTGCCGCGTCCTTATGCGGAAATTTTCGTCTACTCCGCGCGCGTGGAAGGCATCCACTTGCGTGGCGGCAAAGTAGCTCGCGGTGGTTTGCGCTGGTCGGATCGTCGTGACGATTTCCGCACCGAAATTCTGGGACTCATGAAAGCACAGATGGTCAAGAACTCGGTCATCGTGCCGGTGGGCTCCAAAGGCGGCTTTGTACTGAAGCAGGCGCCGACGGCACGAGATGCGATGATGGAAGAAGGCGTGGCCTGCTACAAGATCTTCCTGTCCGGCCTGCTGGATCTCACGGATAACATCGTGGACGGCAAGGTTGTGCCGCCTAAGCACGTGGTGCGCCATGACGATGATGATCCCTATCTGGTTGTTGCGGCGGACAAGGGTACGGCGACATTCTCCGACTATGCCAATTCCGTTTCTAAGGATTATGGTTTCTGGCTGGACGATGCATTTGCATCTGGCGGCTCCGTGGGCTATGACCACAAGAAAATGGGAATCACGGCACGCGGCGGATTCATCTCCGTGGAACGCCATTTCCGTGAAATGGGCATCGATATCCATAAGGAAGATTTCACCGTCGTCGGTATCGGCGATATGGCGGGCGACGTGTTCGGTAACGGTATGCTGCTTTCCAAGCATATCCGCTTGGTTGGCGCATTCAACCATATGCATATTTTCCTCGATCCGAATCCGGATGCAGCCAGCAGCTTTAAAGAGCGCAAGCGCATGTTCAACCTGCCGCGTTCCAGCTGGAAGGATTACGACGCGTCTTTGATTTCTCAGGGCGGCGGTATCTTCGAGCGCAGCGCCAAATCCATCAAGCTGAGCCCGGAAGTGAAGAAATGCTTTGGCATCGAAAAGAACGCGCTTTCACCGGATGAATTGATCCGTGCGATGCTGGTGGCTCCGGTGGACCTGTTGTGGAACGGCGGTATCGGCACGTATGTGAAAGCCGAAGACGAAACCAATGAACAGGTGGGCGACCGCACAAATAATGCGTTGCGCGTGAACGGCAGGGATCTGAACTGCAAGGTGGTCGGCGAAGGCGGCAACCTGGGCCTGACCCAGAAAGGCCGTATCGAGTATGCCCAGGCAGGCGGCCGCATCAATACGGACGCGATCGACAACTCTGCTGGCGTGGACTGCTCCGACCATGAAGTCAATATCAAGATCGGCTTCGGCGGTGTGGTGGCATCCGGCAAACTTGCAATGGACAAGCGCGATACGCTGCTTGCCAGCATGACCGATGAAGTAGGCATGCTCGTGCTGAAGGATAACCAGCTGCAGACGCAGGCACTCACCATTGCGCAGATGCAGGCTCCGCAGCTGCTGGACGAGCATATCCGCCTGATGCATACGTTTGAAAGCAGGGGCGAACTGGACCGCGTGGTGGAATTCCTGCCATCGGACAAACAACTGGTTGAGCGCAAGAACGAGGGCAGAGGGCTGGTGCGTCCTGAACTGGCGGTGCTGCTGGCATACAGCAAGATGGCACTGTATCCGGAACTGCTTAAATCCTCATTACCGGATGATCCGTATTTTGCGAATGACCTGATCAGCTACTTCCCGGAAGCGATGCGCAAGGAATTTGCAGCTGAAATCAAACGTCACCCGCTACGCCGCGAGATCATCGCAACCGTCGTGACGAATGACATCATCAACCGTACCGGCATCACGCTGGTGCACAGGCTTTCGGAAGAAAGCGGCCTGGAGTTTGCAGATGTAGCAAGAGCACTGGCCGTGACGGACGAAGTATTCGGCCTGCGTGCGCTGTGGCAGAAGGTGGAAGCACTCGACGGCAAAATCGGCGTGGCCGCTCAGGTGGAACTGTTCCGCCAGATCACAGCCTTTACGGAACAGGTGGCGCAGTGGTTCCTGCGTAATACCGTACATCCGTTGGATGTTGTTGCGGCGACTAAGGAATTTGCGGCTGGCATCAAGTCATACGCGTCTTCCTGTGAATCTATTATTTCCGAGCCGATTGCAGAAAGCTACAAGGAAAGGCAGGAAAGCTTCCTTGCTGCACAGGTGCCTGCCGAACTCGCGGCGGAAATCGCAAGGCTGGATATTCTTTCTTCCGCGCCGGACGTGGTACTGGTCAGCAATGAAAGCAAGGGCAAGCTGGCGACCGTCGGCGAGCTGTATTTCCGCGTCGGTGCGGCATTGCGTCTGGATTGGCTGCGTCAGCAGGCAGGAAAAATTGTGGCCGCTTCGCACTGGGATCGGCTGGCCGTGGCGTCGATCATCGGCAGCCTGTTCGACGAACAGCGCCGCCTGACGCTCTCCGTGCTGGACAAAGGGGCGCTGGAAGACTGGCAGCAGGAACGCGCAGGCGATATCGAACGCTTCATCGCCTTTATGGACGACCTGAAAACCGGCGAAGCGGCCAACCTGCCGAAGCTTGTGATCGCCGAGAAGAAGGTGAAGGAAATAGGCCGTTAGAAAGAATGAAAGGGCGCGGTCAGTAGATCGCGCCCTTTAGTCGCGTAGCGTTAGGCTTATTGCGGAGGTCAGCAGGCCGAAGCAGGAGCAATTAAATAACTAACAATAAGGGCAGCGCTCGCCTTTAATATAGAGCGGGCTTTGCATGTCTTCTGCCGTCAAAGTGTGATCGCATTGCGAGCATTGGCCGCAGCTTTCCGAGGCTTCAAGCTGATGATTAACGGCGATGCGTTCATCAAACACATAGCAATCGCCCTGCCACTTGCTCTGCGCCTGCGGCATATCTTCCAGATATTTCAGGATACCGCCTTTAAGGTGATACACTTCAGGAAAGCCCTGATCCAGAAGCCAGGACGTGAATTTCTCGCAGCGTATGCCGCCCGTACAGAACGTGGCGATCTTCTTGTGTTTGCCAGGATCGAGATTCGCGCGTACAAAGGCAGGCAATTCCTTGAACGTGGCGATATCGGGGTCAATAGCACGGTCGAATGTGCCCAGATGCACTTCGTACGCATTGCGCGAATCGATAACCACCGTTTCCGGGTCATCCAGTAGTGCGTTCCACTGCTCGGCATCCACATACGTGCCGGTCTTGTGGATGGAAGTAGGCTCGCCAATGGAGATCGTTTCCTTCTTAAGGCGCACCTTGGTGCGCTGGAAAGGCTGCGTGTCGCATAGGCTTTCCTTATGTTCGAACTCGCCGCCTGTAATATGCTCTCTTAAGTGCTGCAACATGCTGTCGATTGCTTCACGGGTGCCTGCAATCGTGCCGTTAATACCTTCTGGCGTCACGAGAATCGTGCCCTTGATGTCTCTGCGCTTCAATTCTTCAAGCAGCGGCTCGCGTGCTTCCTGAAAGTTCGGGAAGTCGAAGAAGTGATAGAGGGCGGCGATGACGTAAGACATGTTATCGGTTGAAATACTGCTTGATATGCGCCGCGACGCTCGGTGAAACGAAGCCTGAAATATCGCCCCCGAGCCTTGCGATCTGTTTGACGAAGCGCGAGGAAATGAAATGCGTGGATTCCGATGCGGTCAGGAACACGGTTTCCGTGGCAGGGTTGAGTTTGGAATTGATCGCCGCCATCTGAAATTCATATTCAAAGTCTGATACAGCGCGCAGTCCCCTGACAAGCACAGTCGCTTTGTTTTCGTCTGCGAAATTGACCAGCAAACCTGAGAAGGTTTTCACGACCACGCGCCCATCTGCTTCGCTGCCCAGTGCCTTGATCTCGCTTTCCGCCATGCGAGCGCGCATCTCGAGGTCGAACATCGGGGCTTTGTTGGTATCCAGCGCCACGCCGATAATGAGCTTATCCACGACGCGCAACGCTCTGCGCACGATGTCCATATGGCCGAACGTAATGGGATCGAATGTTCCCGGATATACGCCGATTCTCATGCGTCTTCGTCCTTCCCGTCCGTATGTTCCGCGATTTTGGCCTGATCCCACAAATCGTTCAGTTCCTGAAAGGATGAATCCTTAATATTCTGGCGCTGCAGGTTCAGCTCCGACTGCATATAGTGCAGGCGTGTCTCGAACTTCCTGTTGCAGTAACGCACAGCTTCTTCCGGGTCCACGTCCAGGAATCGCGCGATATTCACGCAGGTGAAAATCATGTCGCCCACTTCTTCCAGGATGGCTTCCTTCGGGCCGTCGCAGGCCAGCACATGGTTAAGTTCGCCGACTTCTTCTTGCAGCTTATCGAAAATCAGGCTGACATCCGGCCAGTCAAATCCGACGCGGGCCGCACGTTTCTGCAGCTTGACCGCGCGCGTCATGGCGGGCAGGGTAGTTGCTACCCCGGCGAGGATATCGTCATTGGGATTAAACCCGGCAAGGGTTTTTTCTTTTTCCTTATGTTTCTCCCACGCTTCGCTCTGTTCGGCAGCACTGCCGATCTTTGCATCACCGAAAACATGCGGGTGGCGGTTAACGAGCTTGTCGCAGATGCCTTTGACCACGGCGTCGAAATCGAACGAGCCCTGTTCATTGGCCATCTGGGCATAAAACACAACCTGCAGCAGCAGATCGCCCAGCTCTTCACGTAAGCCCTGCATGTCCTTGCGCTCGATCGCATCCACGACCTCATAGGCTTCTTCCAGCGTGTGCGGCGCGATAGAGGCGAAATTCTGCGCTACGTCCCACGGGCAGCCTTTCTCCTTGTCGCGCAGGCGCGCCATCAGTTCCAGCAATTGTTCAATTGGTTTCATAGCATTTACAAGGTTGAAAAAAGTTCGCGTTGGTTATATGTAAAATGGCAGTTAAACTAATTAAAGAGAAAAATCCATGACTTTTGTTGTAACCGAAGCCTGCATTAAGTGCAAATATACCGATTGCGTGGAAGTTTGCCCGGTCGATTGTTTCTATGAGGGCGAAAATATGCTCGTCATCAACCCTGACGAGTGCATCGATTGCGGCGTATGCGAGCCGGAATGCCCGGCGGAAGCCATCCAGCCCGAAAGCGACAAGAATGTTAAGTGGATGGAATTAAACAGGGAATATGCTTCCCAGTGGCCGAACCTGACCTCCAAGAAACCCGCTCCGGCCGATGCCGATGAATTCAAGGGCGTGGCCAATAAGTTTGACCAGTTCTTCAGCGCGGAACCGGGTAAAAAAGAGTAAACAGCTATATATCAGTGCGAAAGGGCGATACCGGTGTCGGTATCGCCCTTTTTTTATGCAACATATCAGGCTGCCTGTGTAGTGAACGCGGTAGCGCTGGCTATCTTTTCCCACTGTTTCAGATCAGAAAGCAGCTTTTCGGAATGATTGCGCACTGCTTCCACCGAATCAGATCCCAATTGCAGCCTGAGCGGGGTGTTATCCGATGCAATGGCCTGAGCGATGGCTTCTGCCGCCTTACGCGGATCGCCTTCCTGCGTGCGATGCATCTGGCGGGTGAAAGCACGTGTCTGGCCAACCGTCTCTTCATACGCGTCCAGGGCAGGCATTTCGTGCAGGGCTTTGCCCACGAGTTCTGTGCGGAAAGCACCCGGCTCCACGATCATGACCTTAATGCCAAACGGCGCAAGTTCCAGCGCAAGCGCCTCGCTGGCGCCTTCCAGCGCGAATTTGGAAGCCGAATAAGCACCGTATCCGGCATAGGACATCTGCCCGCCCATGCTCGAGATATTCACGATAGCACCGGATTTCTGCGCGCGTAAGGTCGGCAGCGCCGCACGGATAACATTCATCGCACCGAAAAAGTTCGTATCCATCAGGGCGCGCAGTTCATTATCCGGTGTTTCTTCCACTGCGCCGACAATGGCGTAACCGGCATTGTTGATGAGTACATCAATACGCCCAAACTTCGCAATGGCGGCTTTTACTGCGGCGTTCGCATCCTGCGGCTTGGTAACATCCAGCTTAACGGCCAGCACGCGCTCAGAAGCTTTCTGCACGAGCTTGTCCAGGCTGGCGGTATTGCGCGCCGTGGCGACCACATTGTGGCCCTGAGCGAGCGCATATTCTGCGAAAGCGTGGCCGAAGCCGGAAGAAGTGCCGGTGATGAACCAGGTTTGTGTGGATTGTGACATGTGTATTCTCCTTGGTTTTTGTGAGCGCCGTGCCTTGCTGCCCGGCTTGTCTTGGATCATGGCACCAAACAGGTTATTTGATAATATGGTTTAATTAACATTAGTTATGCGATATAATTCATGAATGGATCGTGACCTGTTATCCCATTTACCGGTAGTGCTGGCGGTTGCGCGCAGCGGCAGTTTTGCCGCCGCGGCTGCGCGGCTCGGCATGGGTGCTTCGGCAGTGAGCCATGCGGTGAAAACGGTAGAAGACAGAATCGGAATGCCGCTTTTCGCCCGCACGACACGCAGCGTCGCGCTGACCGAAGCGGGAAATGATTTCTTAGCCGGGATTGAGCCTGCCTTAACCGCCATTGAAGAAACCATAGAGCGTGTGCGTGCAGCAAAAGGTAAAGTCACCGGCGTGCTGCGTCTAAATGTGCCGCATGTGGCATTATCGCTGGCGATTACACCCGCGCTTGCGGTCATGGCACAGCGCCATCCTGACCTGACGGTGGAAGTGGTTTCCGACGACAGAAGCGTGGATATTATCGCAGGCGGGTTTGATGCTGGCGTGCGGTTGGGGGAGATGATTGCAGCCGATATGGTCGCTGTGCGCATCACGCCGCCGTTTCAAGCGATCATGGTCGCTTCGCCTGAATATCTGAAGACAAGGGGAAAGCCGCGCAAGCTTGCCGATCTGCAACACCATAACTGCATCGGCTTTCGTCTGCTGGCAAGCGGCGCAGCCTATGCCTGGGATGTAAAAGATGGCGGCAAGGATGTGAATATTGAAGTCAGCGGCTCCGCGCGCATCAGCGATTCCGTCTATGCGAAGGAACTGGCGCTTGCCGGAATCGGTATCGCCTATTTGTTCGAGCCGCTGGCGCGTAAGGAAATCCGGGAGCGTAAATTAATATGGCTGCTGCCGGATGCGAGCATGGACGAACCCGGATTGTTCTTGTACTTCCCGCGCCGCGCATCCGAAATGCCGAAGCTGCGCGCATTCATCAGCGTGCTGAAAGAACTCACGCGTAGCGGTACAAGATTTGCTGGCGAGATTTAGGTTATTCCATCATCGCTAGCTACCGCAGGTAGCGTGGCGATCCAGCCAGGCTGGATTGCTTCGTCGGCGAGCCTCCTCGCAATGACGCGTGCGTAGGGGCATGGGGCGACATCAGCACAAGAGGATTTGTATATTTGCTAAGTCCAACGCTATTAGCGGTGAATTGGAAAGATGCCGAGCACTAAAACTAGCAATATAGGCAAAGTAACAATAAAGAATAGCGTTACTAGAAAGTTATACAGTAACCCTCTTTTAGGGGAGGGGGCTAAGAGTGTTTTCTTTTCCCTTTTTCTTTCTATTGTCCACCTGCCGCAGATGCCGGCCATTGCAAACATAGAGACAAAGTTCCTCTGAGAGAGAGAGCCGGTTGAAAGGAATACCGTGAGCAGTGCTACGAAGAATAATAAAGCTATAAACGCTATTATATCAGAAATGACTTTCATGTTTCTTAAGTCACATTTCGTGCTGAGGCTGTCAAATATAATTCTCCCTCATGGTATGAGATGAATTGCTCTTTAGTTCATGTAAACAAGCTCAGCCCATTATCCGGCTGGTAATCCGGTATCGCCTGTGCGATACGGGCCGTGTCCAGGCCGAAGCGGCTTGTAAGCACGGAGCCGATCACGCTGCGGAAGTCGGTCGTCACGGCAAGGTCGCGCTGCTCGAAAAGCTGGTTGCGCGCGAGTCCCGGCCAGCGCCCATGCACTTTGCCGCCCTGCACGCCGCCACCCATGAGCCAGATCACGTTACCGTGCCCGTGATCGGTGCCGTTATTGCCGTTCTCGGCAACCGTGCGGCCGAACTCGGACATCACCATAATTGTCGTGTTGCCGTATTGCGGCCCAAGCCCGTTAATGAGAGCCGCAAGCCCTTCCGCCAGATGCCGCAGATGCTCGGAAAGCTGTCCTTTGGCATTGCCCTGGCCGACATGCGTGTCCCAGCCGCCCACATCCATGAAAGCGAGTTCGATATTCGGGTCCTGCTTGATCATCGCCGCAAGCCGTGCCGCTTCGCCGGGGAAACCATTGGGGAAAGGGGCGTTGCGGCCTGAAGAAGCCATTTCTTTCTGCAGATCGCCCACCATCTGGTTATGCGAATCCTTGCCCTCCTTAAACAATGTGCTGAGTTGTGGGTTGCTGGCGTAAAGCGAGTCGAATGCGCCTTCCACTTGCGGGTTCGTAAAGATTTCCTTGCTCTTGGCATTCATATTCGGCGGCGCCACGGCAACGTTATAACGGCCTGTAAAAATCTTCGGCAATGTACGGCTGAACGTCACGGCGCGCATGGGGGAACGCGTATCCGGCAGCAGGCCGATGAGCGAGTTCATCCAGCCGCGCGAGGTGGGATTAAGACAGGCCGTTTCAATAATATCCTGTGCTTCAAAATGCGAGCGCACATTCGTCGGGAACCCGCTCGCATGTACGAATGCAAGGCTTTTATCCTGCCATAGTGGCATCAGGTTGGAGAGCGAAGGGTGAAGGCCGAAAAAACCATCCAGATCGACCACACCATCTTGCGTTCCTGGAGGCTGCAGCGCGATGTTATGGCGCACATTATAATATTCACGCTCGTGATAAGGCACCACGACGCTCAAACCGTCCACTGCGCCGCGTAGCAGCAGCACGACGAGTCGGTGCTGCGCCACATCGGGCCCATAGAGGGCGAAAGCATTGCCGCGCATCGGCAGCAGTGAACAGCCTGCAGCAGCGGCGAGCGATTTAATGAAATGTCTGCGGGTCAGCATAATGCAATCCTTTAATAGTAAAGAACTTCCGGGCTGGACAGGATCATGACAGGCTTAAGCTTGCCGTCTGCCTTATCCACGGCGCTGCGGCTCTGGGGTGAGAATTGGCTGCCGAAGACGCTCAGCATCGCATCGGCGGAAATATCCGGCACCTGTTTCATGCCCGAAGAATCTTTGCGCGAGAAACGCCCGTTCACCAGCTCTTTGGCGAAACCGATTCTACGCAGCAGCGCGTCTGAATTCATCCAGCGTTCGTTGGTAGCCGGATAGCCGTCCGGCGTCAGGTAGTGATAGAGCGGCTCTCCCATCGTGCTGATGCTTTTTTCCACACCCTCCATATCGCGCAGCGGTACGGTGCTCAGGCGGACGGCAGAGACGACGAAACGCAGCGGCGGCTTGAATTTATTCTGCGCATATTGCGGGTCCCAGAACTCCTTGGAATAAAGCATGGTGGAAAGCACTGCTCTTATGTCGCCATCCGTGCGGGTGAAAGTGGCGGCCATTTGCTGTACGAGGCTTTCCGGTGGCTCATCGGCAACGAAATACTGCGCGATTTCATACGCAATGTGATGCGCGGTGGAAGGGTGGTGGGTGAGGATATCAATCGCCTGTTCGACTTCATCCGCACCGGTGCCGCGAATCGTATGTCCCAGAAACTCCTTGGTGCTGTAATCATGGCGGCGCGGATCGAATTCGAATTCCGCAACCCTTTCAGCTTTATCCTTACCTTTGCCAACGCCAAATCCCCAGCCCGTGAGAATACGCGCCAGCGTCGTAACATCTTGCTGCGTATAGCCGCCATCTACGCCCATTGTGTGCAGCTCCATGATCTCGCGCGCATAGTTTTCATTCAGGCCCTTGAATTTGCCTTTGGCGAAGCGGCTGTCCGGCGCGGTGTTAAGCCAGTTATCGAGATAGAACAGCATGGCCGGGTGCTTGGCGGTGGCTTGCAGCAGGTCACGGAATTTGCCCATCGCATAAGGCCGGATGGCATCGCGCTCATACGTGCCGATCAGGATGCGGTCCGCGCCTTTATCTTCAAACACGTTAAAATGGTTGAACCAGAAATCCACCATGAGTTCCTGCAATTGCGCAGGCCCGTAAATCGCACGCAGCAATTTGGCTTCGCGCAGCTCATCGGTAATGATTGCCATGCGTCTGCGAGCGGCTTTCTTTTCTTCCGGCGTAAGCTTTACGCCTTTATGCTCCGGCGGCATATAGGCCTCGGTCAATTGCGTAAGCGTGCTGTTCGTGGTGACCATCGGCGCAAGCAACTGGTTAAGCTGTGTGTAGGGAGGGATCTGCTCCGGGTGAAGCTGCTGTTCGATAAACGGTCCGAGCCCAATACGTTCTACTTCTTGCATAAGCGCCGGTGTCGGACCGTAAGTGATGCGATTCAGCAGGTGCAATGCCTGTGCGCGATTTACTTCAGCGGCTTGTGTCTGCGAAACGGAGAATAGCAGGGCAAAACTGATAAAACCGGCAAGAACGGCGCGCATGGGACTCTCCCTGAAGGATATTCAGGAATAATACCACAAAATCTCTCATCGGGACGTTAGGTAAATGTTAATTTTTTGCAATGCACAAGTTAATGTTTTGTAAATTAACACTATTATGGAATATAAAACATTTAAGTCACAAAAGCTTCATTCGCTAAAAACAGCGCTTCATGATAAAATATAATGGTTTCGTCCTGTATTGACGTATAGTGAAAGCCCATTCATTCACTCCACTACCACCTCATGAAAGGTTGAGCAGGAAGGTTTTCATTATCCGCCACTTGGGCGAAGCGGTCATCCGGTTCCGGGTGATCACATCGAGCAGGAGGAAGGGTATGCCCGGTCCTGTCTATCTGCTTCGCGACGGCCAAGGACGAGCACGTGGCCCCGTGAACGCACTGCACGCACCGCTGGATCTCTTCGCCAACATCACCCCCCAGGTCAACCGCCTGGAGCCCAGGGGGGAAGGCGAGACGAGCCAGATCGCGGTTGCCACCGTCTACAACAACGGCGACAACCCCGTCACGGTGAAGTTCGGCAAGGTCGAACTCTCCATCCTCGCCCACGGTGAGGCGATCATGGAAGCGCCGGCGCACACGAAGATCGTCAAGGTGCTCATCGACGGCAACTGGTGCGACCTGACGGAGTTCCCGGTCGCAAGCTACTGCGACTGACGGACATCCGTCGGCGGCGTCTCCCCTACCACCAACCCCAGCGGGAAGGAGGAGGGGAGACGCCGTGCAGTATCACTCAGCTAACAACTTCTCGATTTCCTTGGTCAGTTTCGGCGAATCCGGCTTGGCGGTCGAGAAATAATAATCTACAGCCTGGCCTTTGCGGTTAATCAGGTATTTATGGAAATTCCACTTCGGCGCGGAGCCGAAGCCCAGCACTTTGCGCGCCCAGAGATAAAACGGATGCGCCTTGTCGCCCACCACCGTTTCCTTATGCGCGAGTGGGAACGTTACACCGTAATTAGTCTTGCAGAATGTAGCGATTTCTTCACTCGAACCGGGCTCCTGCTGACCGAAATCATTGCTCGGCACCCCGATAATGACGAGCCCTTTGTCTTTGTAGGTATTATAAAGCTTTTCGAGCCCGTCATATTGAGGAGTAAACCCGCAATGCGAAGCCGTGTTGACGACAAGCAGCACCTTACCCTTAAATTCTGAAAGCGGCAGTGGCTTGTCACCCATGAGCGTATGGAAGCTGTATTCATAGGCTGCACCCGGCGCATTATCCTTTTCGGCAGCGACGGATTTGGTGAATGGCCACATAAATAATACTCCTATCATCAAAAGGCAGGGAAATGCTTTCATCTTACTCATCCCGAAACAAGGTTTTAAAGCATGTAATCACAAGCCGCCACAGCGATCCATAAGGCTGGGCCACTGCTTCAGCCATCAGCTCGCAACAAATATTTACGGTCTGGATGTATTCTTTTTCACGCTATCGCCAGCATCTTTCATTGCATCCCCCAGGCGCTCACCGGGAGTACGTTTTTCAAGCTGTTGGCCTGCCTTATCGACACCTTGCGGTAGCGCATCAATAGCATCGCCGATGCGCTGGCCTGTCGTGCGCTGATCAGGCATGGTAAGCAGCGCATAGCCAACACCGCATATGGCCACGATGACGGCAATGATCAAGATAACTTTGCTGGGTTTCATAATGATCTCCTTAAGTTAGGTTGACTTCACGTTAGTAGGCGGAGGAGCGAAGCGACGACCCCTTTAGAGGGGGTAGCGCTTTAGCGCGTAGGGGGCGATAAACTCGCCCCCTAATATATTTTATCCCCAGATAAACTCAATCGGCATTTCAATATCCGGGTGCAGGCTCTGGTGTACGGGGCAGGTGAGGGCCGCACGTTCGAGTTTCTGTTTCTGCTCTTCGCTGACCGTGGCGGGAATGCGGACGGTTACGGCGATCTTGCCGATCCGCCGCAGCGGCACAGCCGTCATTTCCTTCACTGCGGTGGCTTTCGCGCCGCGCAGGTCAACATTGAGAGTGCGCGCGGCAATTCCCATGACCGTCAGGATGCAGGTGCCAAGCGCTGCGGCAACGAGATCCGTAGGAGAAAACTGCTCGCCCTTGCCGTGATTGTCTTTCGGCGGATCGGTCGCAAGAACGGCACCGGAAGGCTCATGAACGGCTTCGCAATGCAGATCGCCCTGATAGGTAATGTGAACAGTCACCATAATTTATATGCCTCGTAAGGTTTAGGGTTGTAATTGCAGCAAATATAGCAGATACCCGGAAAAAGGAACTGCTATATTGGGATTATCATGTCGACAGTGCTTTCAGTAACAGATCTGCGCAAGCAATATAGTGCTACGCATGCCGTGGACGGTATTTCGTTCGAGGTAAAAGCGGGTGAGATCGTGGGGCTGCTTGGGCCTAATGGTGCAGGAAAGACCACAACAATCAATATGGTCATGAACGTGCTGGAGCCAAGCGCGGGAACGATTCACATTGATGGGCTTGATATTGCCACGCATCGAAGCCAGGCCTTGCTGCGCACAAACTTTGCCGCCGTTTATGCACCGCTGCCAGGCAATCTGACGGTGGTGCAGAATTTGCGCATCTTCGGCATGCTGTACGAGGTAAAACAGCTCTCGCAGCGGATCGAAGAAGTGATCGGGCAATTCGATCTGGAGCGTTTCCGTAATACCAAATGCGGTGTGCTTTCTTCCGGTGAGCAGACGCGTGTGTGCCTCGCGAAAGCCATGTTGAACCGCCCGCGCCTTCTGCTGCTGGATGAGCCTACCGGCTCGCTCGATCCCTCTAAGGCGCACGACATCCGCCTCAGGATTCGCGATCTGGTGGAAAATGAAGGTTGCGGCGTCTTATGGACATCGCACAATATGGTGGAAGTGGAAACGATGTGCGACCGTGTATTGTTCCTGCTGAAGGGAAAAATACTGCTTTCGGGTGATCCTAAAGCGTTGCCGCGTGAGCATGGGCATGCAACGCTTGAGGAGTTATTCATTGCGGCGGCAAATGGAGCGCTGGAATTGCAACGGGGAGAGCTGGTATGAATGCTGCGCGCATATACGCTATTTTATTGCGTCAATTTTATCTCCTGCAGGAAAGCAAGGCGCGATTATTCTCACTCTTCATCTGGGTGGCGATCGACATGGTGCTGTGGGGATTCATCACGAAATATCTGGGCCAGATTGTTGAGCCGGGCTTTCACGCCGTGCCGGTATTTTTAGGCGCGATTCTGATGTGGGATTTCTTAAGCCGCGTGATGCAGGGCGTGACGATGGCGTTCTTTGAAGATGTCTGGTCGCGCAACTTTCTCAATATGTTCGCAAGCCCGATTTCCATCGCGGAATATCTGGCCGGGCTGGTGCTTTCCAGCATTGTCACCAGCGCGATAGGGCTTGCGGTGATGCTGCTGATGGCCGGGCTTGTGTTCGGGTTCTCAGGTTTTGCATACGGAGTAATGTTCGCACCATTCCTGTTTATATTATTTCTCTGCGGCATTGCGCTTGGCATTCTGGGCAGTGCCATCGTTCTGCGGCTGGGGCCGGCGGCGGAATGGTTTATCTGGCCGATCCCTGCACTGATCTCGCCCTTCGCCTGCGTGTTCTATCCGATGAGCACGCTACCCACTTGGATGCAGGCAATTTCGCATCTGCTGCCACCTTCATACGTGTTTGAAAATATGCGCGCAATTGTTGCAGGTCATGCCGTCTCAACGAGTGGACTCATTGGAGCAGGAGCGCTTGCAGTAGGGTATATACTGCTCGCCTGCTGGGGATTCCTGCGCGTATATAAACTCGCAGTGCGCTCCGGTCTCATCGCTCGCTACAGCGCCGAAAGCTTGAGTTGATAATTCCATCTTTTTATATATCGCAGGTTGTGGTATGTTGACGGTCTAACGCAGTACAGCGTAAAGAGATTCCTGAAGGAGGTCTCTGGTAATTGACCGTTGTTTGGCGGTTGCGGCTCAAAGAGAGCCCGGTCACGTTTCGTTTCTCGAGAGGAGGTGATGTAGTGGCCGACGCGAGTTCTTCCGAAAACGCAGCTTCCAAGGAACCTAAGGAAACGCGCGAGGGAGAAGATGCACAGCGTGAGCAGGCACTGGCGGGAGATCGCTTGTATGCGGATCAGGTATATGCCGCATGGGTAGCGAACGGATCCCACGGAACTCCGCCTTGCTGAGTATCTGTCGCGTCACGGGGGATATGTAATACCAATCCTCATTATTGACTGGCCGGAGACGTGTCTTCTTAAGGAAGGCTATACGTCTCCGGCCCGACCCCGTATTATGCAGCCACTTCTTTATGCAGCAGGCTGAAATGCGAAAGGTATTTCTTCATCAGTTGTCTGCCGGTTCCAAGCGCTGGCTGGTCGAAAGCGTCCACATTCCACAATTGTGCCGTAATGATGGTCTCCAGCATGAAATGCATCATCAGCGCGCCAAGCGCGGCCTCATCCAGCTTATTAACCGCGAAGATACGTAACGGACAGTGGTTGCTCACAAGCGTCTGCGTGGTGGCAAGCTGTTCGGCGGCCATGAGATCGCCTAGCGTATGGCCGTTCAGGTAATCAATGGACGGCAGACGCGAGAACGGTATGGCCGTGCCCGAATGTTTATTGTTCGGCGCAATCATGGTGACAAACTTATCGCGGGGACCTTCAAGGTAAAGCTGGAGCTGGCTGTACTGGTCGCATGCGCCTAGTGCACGCAATGCTGTGGTGCCTTGCCCGTCTTTACCAAGGCTGCCCGACCATAATTGCTGGTGCCAGGTGGTGAACGCGTCAAGCCGATCGCTGTACGGCATCATGACCGAAACGGTTTTACCCTTGCGCCGTAATGCGTGATGCAGCGCAGCGCCAATAGCGGGCTCCGGCGTTTTGTCCATAAGCGTATGCTGCACGACATCCGCCGCACTGTGGCGGATGGCATGAATATCAAGCCCTGCCACGCGTGCAGGCAGCAATCCGGCAGCCGTGAACACGGCAAAGCGTCCTTCAATATCCGGGTCCTGGTCGAGCATGGCGATGTTAAATTCATTGCCGAAATGACGCAGCGGATTCTCGCGCGGTTCGGTGATGAAAAGGAAATGCTTCTTGATGGAATAGCCTCCGAGCTTGGCCTTGACGAGACGCAGTAATATCAGCAGCTGCGCAATGGTCTCCGCCGTATCGCCGGACTTGCTGATGGCCACAAAGATGGTTGTTTTGAGGGTGATGGAGTTCAGCAGCTGCAGGAAGCTATGCGGGTCGACATTGTCGACAAAGTGCATCTTCATGCTTCCCGTATGCCCACTATAGGGATTGCGTGCGAGTGCTGCAAGCGAGCTGCCGCTATGGCTGGAAGCCCCCATGCCGAGGATGACCATCGTGTCGAAATTCTCGCGGATGTGCTTGGCAGTGGCTTCAATAGCTTCCAGGTCATCTATGCGTTCCGGTACGGTAAGCACGGGCCAGGTGAAGCCTTTGTGATGCCCGCGCAGCAATTCAACAGCTGCCTTGGTCTGATCGAGTGCGGATTCAAAATCTTCCTTGCTCGCGCCACCTATGCCAATCACCGTTTCGAACGTACCGCTGATTTCCTGTTTGTACATCATGTCTGTTTTATCTCACTATCTCAAAAATTTAATAAGCACCGCTGCGTGAAAGCAGAGCGGGAAAGGTTTTGCAAAGAATAGCGATGTCGTGCCACAGCGACCAGTTACGCACATACCAGCTATCCATATGAACGCGCTGCTGGTAACTGACATCATTGCGGCCGCTGACCTGCCAGAGTCCGGTGATCCCGGGGCGTACGCGGTAATAATGCGCGATATCGCCGTCATAATGGTGGACTTCATCCGTGACGATGGGGCGCGGTCCGACAAGGCTCATATCCCCGCGCAGCACATTGAAAAGCTGCGGTAATTCGTCAAGGCTGCTGCGGCGCAGGAACCTGCCCACTTTGGTAATGCGCGGATCGTTCTGCAACTTGCGCGTCGTCTGCCATTCATGCTGGGCTTCCGGATGCTGCGCAAGATAGGTGCGCAGAACGGCATCGCCATCAATGCGCATGGAACGGAATTTCAGGCATCCAAATGCTTTGCCGTTCTGGCCGATGCGCGTGTGGCGGTAAAAGGCAGGGCCGCCGTCACGACGCACCAGGAATGCAAGCGCGAACATGAAAGGGCTCAGCAGCACCAAGGCGGTTCCTGAAGCGGCAATATCGAGCAGGCGTTTCAGGAAGCGGTGCACCGGCTGCTCCAATGCGCTGCTGCGCGTCAGCAGGAGAGTGTCGTGATTGAAGAAATATTGCTGCTGCATGCCGTGCACCGGAAGTGGACCGAGTGGTGGGCAAAGGGAGAAGGGAACACTGTCGCGAGCGAGCTGCGCCAGCGGGCGGGTGGCTTTTTCCAGATCGGCTCCGTCCAGTGCGATGATGATATGATCGGCATTATACTGGGCGCACAGATTTGTCCAGGAAGCGCCTGCCTGCAGAAAAGCGATGGGTAAGTTATGAACCTGTGCGGCGATTTCGTAACCGAAATCAGGCTCGGAACGCAGCGCTGCCTTTGCATAAGCAGCCGTGTCGCCACCGCCAATCAGAAGCGTAGGAATCTGGTAAAGATTGCGCTTGCGCCAGTATGCGCGCATGAGATTGCGCAGCCCGATGATAAACACGGCGGCAATAGCCCAGCCGAGCGTGAGCCAGAGACGTGAGACTTCATGTTTCAGGGCGAGTAGCACAAAACCGTCCACCATCATGGCAAGCGCCAGTGCCCCTGCAACGCGGCGGCATTCCAGCCAGAAAGGCATGCGCATACGGTAATGGCCGGTATGCAGGAACCACAACAGAACGCCTCCTGCAATAGCGGCGCTCAGCATAAGCTTGACGGAGCGGTCCTCAAATGCGCGGTGCAGGAAGAAATGACTGATCATGGCCGAAAGCGCCCAGGCGCACAGAAAACCTGCCGCGAGCGCAAGCGCATCGGTAAGGCCATACCAGCGCAGCAGGCGGGAAGGGTTATGAAGCGTGCGGGAAGACGTATCGCGCTCCTCGTAATGTATGGGCGAGGGAAGAGACTGTACTGAAGAATGAATAGGCATAAAGACTCTCCGTAGGGGATAAAAAACATTTCTGAAGCAGATGCCCCAGAAAGGGATAAGGTGCCAAGCAAAGTCAGGGAAATTTGATTTTTTCTCGATAAGATTAATCGAGACGATTTATAAACCCCTCATAAAGAGTCTGGCTATGGGATTGAGAAACGAAAAATTCCTGCTAACGTGCGGGGCGGAAGAGAGGGTAGAAAAACATCAGCAGGCCGATACCGAACGGTCCCAGCAGATCGACTTCCACGAACGCACGTGCCAGGAACATGAACGCAATTCCAAGCGCCAGGATACATTCGGTCGTAAGACCCTTTTGCAGTGTATTGCGCAGGGATTTGCGGCATGCGCTGAGCAGCAGCAGCGCCATCAGCAGGCAGCCCAGAGCACCCAGATCCACAAAAGTCTGCACGAACAGATTATGAAAATGGAAGCCCGATTTGCTGGGGATGCCGAATTCAAACCAGTAACGTTCCGCTTGCTTCTGGCCTTGTACCCAAAATGCAGTATAGCCATGGCCGAGCACAGGATGCTCCATGCCAATACGCGTGCCTTCTTGCCACAGGTAAGTACGTCCGGTGAGCGTTGTATCTTTACCGAATTTATGCAGCACCGTATCTTCCAGATCCAGATTCAGCGCCGCCAGCACAACGGCAGCGATGGCAATGACGCTGATGCCGATAATGGGCAGGCGCGACTGTTTCGTGAAGCGCGTAACGGCATATACACAGGATATGACGGCAACGGTAAGCGCGAGCGACAGCACCGCCGTAGCGGATTTACACAGATAGAGCGATACCAGATAAACAGCGAACGGAATGACGCAGAAAAGAGTGACAGGGATAATGCCACGGACAGAGGGCAGCAGCGCAAGCGTAGCAACAATGCCGATTTCTGCCATGAACCCGACCTGGTTCTTGGAGCCGAACAGGCCGATGAGTGAATAAGTGCCACTGAAAGAATCGAATCCGTAACGGCGACTCGCAAGGCTGGCCAGCAGAGACAATGTTGCGCCGATACAAACGCCCTTAGCGAAATGTTCTGCGTCTACATGGCGTGCGATGACAATGACGCACAGTAACATGGAAAGCAGTTCGACGCCGTGATGCAGGGTAATGCCGCGATAGCCGGACCAGAACGCCGAAAAACAGGCAAGCAGCGGCAACAGAATACCAAGGGAAGAGCGACGCGGCGGCAGCAATATGGCCACGCCTTTATGCAGGACGCGCGGCAGCCAGAGTCCGTAAAACACCAGAATGGGAACAATGCTGAACAGGCTCGAATACGCCATGATAATGACGGATGCTGCCACACAGGCGATTTCAAAATGATCGTGCTGTGTATGCGCTCGTTTCGCGGCGCGCTCTGCTTCCCGCTGCGCGAAAATCACGGATAATGAGGTAGGGGGAGGCGAGAGAGTATCGCTTTGCGAGGTCATGAAAAACTCCAGAGCCGTTGTATGCGTACGCAGGCGGGGCGCCACAAAGGCCACGCGGCCTGGGGAGAAGAAAGGACAATTTTGAGTGCCGCCTTCAGGTCGCGGCATTTCAGCGCATCCACAAGCTGCGTGAAACGATAAGCCTGCTGCAGGTGGCGCTCACGCCGCTGTTGCGCTGCCGCTGCGCGTGGATCGAGCGTGTGATGGGTAAGAAATAAACGGTCGGCAGTGGCAATGCGGTTGACGTCTTCAAGGCGCAGCCGGTGTGAGGTGGAACCGGCGCGTGCAGTATAGGCGTAGCCTGCAGTAGGTTCGGTCACGCATACGGCCTGGTTTGCCAGTGCCTCAGCCATGAGCATGTAATCTTCCCCGATACGAATTTCCGGGCGGTAAGCCAGCTGCATCCTTTGCAGGAAATGCGCCGAAAAAATCGGTTTGAGATATCCAAGGCAATAACCTCCGAGGAAAGATTGGTTGCCTGCGATAAAATCCGCCAGCGTGATGTAGGGCATCTTGGTAAAACGTTCCGTGGGGAACATGAGGAATTCACGCCCGTCCTGCTCGCGCTGTACTACAATATTATCTACGACGATATCGGCATGGTGTAAGGCGGCGTGCTCAATGCAGCGCGCCAGCCGACCGGGAAGCATGCGGTCGTCTCCGTCCAGTATGGCAATCCATTTGCCTTGCGCAGCTGCAATGGCGGCATTGCGAGCGGCTCCGGCCCCTGCATTGCGTGTAAGCCGGATGTAGCGGACGCGCGGGTCGCGCATATTCTGGACGATCTGCCCCGTGCGGTCGCGCGAGCAGTCGTCAACGACAATCACTTCCACGCGCACATGCTCCTGATCCAGAGCGCTGCGTATGGCATGCCGTATATAATTTTCCACATTATAAGCGGCGATGATGACGGAAACATCTATGGTAGGGTTATGCGTTGTGTCCATAGGGCTCTATCCGTGAAAAAGAAAGGAAGGAAAGTACGGCTCCTGTATGCATGGAGCCGCGCAGCAGCCAGAAGGCGCCACGGGTAACATCCGCGACGCCGGAAGGAGCGGCAGCAAAACAGAACAGGGCTTTGGCTGCGGCTTTAAGCGCGGCCATGCAGCGTGCCATTGTTCCGGCTCCGGTCGTATCCAGCCAGAGCGTGGCATAAGTCTGGCCGTACCGGAAACGCCTTGCCAGCAGCCATGCAAGCTGGGCGCGTTCACGCGGAACGGCTTCCGTGACCAGTGCTTCCGGCGCATAAGCGATCACGCCGCCGCTGGTGTGAATATCCGCAAAAAATGCAGTATCCTCGCCGCCGCTGCGTCCGAGATCCGCGCGGAACCGTTTGCCAAAGACGGCAGGAGCTTCACGGCGCAACAAAGCATTGCCGCAATAGCCGGTAGTGATTGCGCTGCCCTGATATGTCGGGCGGGTGGAATGAAAGTCACCCTGCCGCATCCAGGCCGGGCATTCATCCGGATAGACGGCAAGCACAGGACCCAGCACAACATCGGCATTCTCGCGCTGCATTATATTCACCAGAGAGACCAGCCATTGCTCGGTCGCAAGTTCATCGTCATCGAGAAATGCGACCAGATGTGCGGTTGCCGCATCGAGGCAGGCATTGCGTGCGGTGGATATATTGCGTGCAGGCGCATGAATATACACAATCTGCAGTCCCGTTTCTGCCGCAATCTCCATTACCCAGTCGCGCGCGCTCGGCCAGTCGTCATTATCGGCCACCAGAACACGCACTTCCCATTGCGGCAGCAGGTGCAGCCGGGAAAGCGAGCGCAACGTCTCCACCACGCCGGGGCGGCGGAACGTGCAAATACAGATATCAATAGCAAGGCCGTCTCCGGTCATCCCGCTGCATCCTGAAAAAAATAAAAAGTTAAAAAATTGAAAAACACCGAAAATTCCTGCGCTCTAGGCAGCAGGAAGCGGACGCAAATTATATTGCCGGAAGTGAAATACGTTTATTCTCATAACGCACCATTACGGTTTATGCAAGATTTTCCGTATGGCCTATTTATCCCCTCATGGCTTTATATGCGTCATTACGAGACCCTGAGTATAAGAATAGCCTCAGGGAAATCTGAACGTAAAGAGGTTGAGCGCAATGTACGAAAGTTTCTATGGCCTTTCGGGAAGGCCGTTTTCATTGTTGCCGGATGCAGCATTCCTGTATCCGAGCGCACGCCACAAGCGTGTCATCAGCCTGTTGGAATATGGCTCCGTCACACAGGCGGGTATTATTGTGATCAGTGGCGAGATCGGCGCAGGAAAAACCACTGCCATTCGTTACTACCTCAAGGGACTCGGCCAGGATGTAGCGGTCGGTCTTATCACAAATACGAGTCAGTCCTTCGGCTCCATGCTGCAATGGGTGGTGACGGCATTCGCGCTCGACGATACAGGAGACGATGTCAAACTCTATAATCGCTTCGTGGATTTCCTGGTTGCGCAATATGCCAAAGGCAAGCGCACGGTCCTGATTATGGATGAGGCGCAGAATCTGACGGTCCCGATGATGGAAGATCTGCGCATGTTGTCCAACGTGAATAACGATAAGGACCAGCTGCTGCAGATTGTGCTGTCGGGTCAGCCTTCACTGCTGAATACGCTTAAGCATCCGGATCTGCATCAGCTTGTACAGCGCGTGGCTATCCATTGCCATCTGACGCCGCTTTCAGCGCGCGAAACGGCAAACTACATACGCCATCGTCTTGGCGTGGTAGGGGGGGCACCCGAATTATTTGACGATACGGCCTGTGCAGCAGTATATTTCTTTACCGGTGGGGTGCCGAGGCTGATTAATCTCCTCTGCGATCATTCCTTAGCTTACGCCTTTGCCGAGGATATGGAACAGGTGAGGTTCCAGACGGTGATCGAAGTAGTGGCCGATCGCGATAGCGCCGGACTGAGCGCATTCTGTAACAAAGTAAAAGGGCAGACGGAAGACCAGTTGCTGGCTCAGTTCAGGGGAATTATGAATGAAATCAGAGAGCTCAGAGAAAGTGCATAAACTCCAACATATTGCTATGCTTATGGGGCTTGCGGCGCTGATCGTATTCGGTGCTTCCGGTCAGGCCCGCGCCGAGACGGATTACAGATGTCTAACGGACTGTATTCATAAAGGAAAAGACTCGCACAAATGCATGAAGCAATGCGCTTACGATCCGCCGCCGCCTTCGGTAACTCCCAGTATAAAACCATTCAGCACATTGGTGCCTGTGGAGAAGGGAAAAATAGTGCTTTCTCAACCGAAAGTGGCAAAAAAGCCTGAAAGGGAAGATTATACTTGTCTGGTGGCTTGCCAGAAACACGGCTCTTTGCATGACTTTTGCAGGCAACAATGCGTTATCAAAGAGAAGGATAAGCCCTTGTCACCGGATCCAAATTAGAGCATAATAGAAACCTTATATGCGCATGGCTACGCATAGCCCCAGTTCAACCCGGACTATAGGAGAAACAGTATGAGTTATCAAATATCCCGCTATATGCCAGTGCTGGCCGCAGCACTTATAGCCGTCGGGTGCGCCGGGGCCGCTGGAGCTGCAAACCTGACATTTGCTTCCAAACATCATGATATTGATACCAAGAACTGGTCTATTGCAAGCAATGGCGCGAGCTATGACGGACAATCCTGCCGCTGGCAGGCGAAGAACGCAACGCTTGATGGTAACGAGCTGCAACTCGCGCTGGTAGAGGATCAAGAGGGAGAAGGGCAGGACGCGCAAAAATTCATAGGCTGTGCCCAGGTAAGTTCTGTCGATTCCTATAGCTATGGCAGGTATGAAGCCCATCTGAAAGCAGTATCGGGTTCGGGCGTGAAGACGGTGTTTTCTACCTATGCCGGTCCCATGTCGGGTTCGTCCACGCATGATGAAATCAGCATCCAGATTCCGGGGAATAATACGCAGTCTGCAATTCTGTCCTATTATACGAACGGCAAACTCAGGGATAAGGATGTGGTGAAGCTTGGATTCGATGCATCGCAAGGTTTCCATACTTACGCCATCTACTGGAGGCCCGCTCGCGTCCAGTGGTTTATTGACGGCGTTGGCCAGTATGAATCCACGGATGATGCCGTTGTACCCCAAACACCGGGACATATTTATCTGGGCCTGTGGTCCGGCAGCGCCGCGGATATGGGAACGTTCAGCTACAAGCAGCCGGAACATGCGCAGATCGAGTGGGTGCGTTACACACCCCTGGCAACGAAGTAATGCAGCTTCGTTCTCGTACGCCGAACATACTGTATCTTGTGCATGATCTGGCGGATCCGTCCGTGCACAAGCGTGTCGCGATGTTGAGAGATGGCGGCGCGTCAGTAGTGTTGGCAGGGTTTTGCCGCGCTGAAGTGCCGGGCTATAATGTAACCCGGTGTCCGGCGGTCAGCCTCGGAAAAACATATAATGGAAAATTTGCCCAGCGTGTCTGGTCGGTGCTGCGTGAAGTAGCGCAGCCGGAAAAGCTGCGTACGCTTTGCGCTCAGGCCGATATTGTGATCGCACGCAATCTGGAAATGCTGGCGCTTGCGGTGCGTGGCAATCAGCTTGACGGCAAGAAAGTGATATATGAATGCCTGGATATCCACAGGCTGTTGCTGGGTACAGGCGTTGCAGCCCGAAGCCTTCGGTGGCTGGAAGGCTGGCTGTCTCGCAAGGCTTCCGCGCTGATTACAAGCTCGCCTGCTTTTACGCGTGCGTATTTTAAACCGCTGTCGAAAGTGCGCTTGCCGGTCATGATGCTGGAAAATAAACTTTACCGGATGAATGCAGCCGCTCCTGCACCGGGCCCCGCTGGCACGCGCATGGCAGGACCGCCATGGAGAATCGGCTGGTTCGGTGCAATACGCTGCCGCAAAAGTCTGCAGATTCTATCCGAATTGGTAAAGCAGAGCGACGGGCGGATTGAAGTGGTGATCCGTGGCCGCCCTGCGTATGACCAGTTTAAAGACTTTGACCGCAGCGTGAATGAAGTGCCGGGCCTTACTTTTCATGGACCTTATAAGAATCCGAACGATCTTGCGGCAATTTATGGTGATGTGCATTTCACCTGGGCTGTAGATATGTTTGAAGAAGGCCAGAACTCTTCCTGGCTGCTGCCGAACCGGATATATGAAGGCGGAGCTTACGGCGCCGTGCCGATTGCCGATGCCAGGGTGGAGACAGGCCGGTTCCTGGATGCGCTCGGCATAGGAGTCATCATGCCTGGCATAAGGCTTGATCTCCTGAAGGGATTCTTTGCCAACCTGACGCCGCAACAATATCGATTCATGGCGCAGGCTGTGGAAAAAGTGCCGCAGGAAGTCTGGTCCTTTGGTGCAGAGGATTGCAAGAGGCTTGTGGAAGAGCTGAAAGCGCTTCCTGTTGCGGCCTAGGCCATAAGCTTTTCAAGGAACAGTTTAACCTGCGTATTGAGAATCTCGGCCTGTTTCGATAACGTCTGCGCAGCATCCAGTACATCCTTGGCGGCATGATCGGCATTGCGAATCCCTTCCGACACATGCACGATATTGGAAGCAATCTCCTGTACACCGTGCGAAGCACTCTGCATATTGGTAGATATTTCTCCCGTTGTCGCGGACTGTTCTTCCACGGCGGCGGCCATTCCACCCGCATACTGGTTGACGTGATTAACCGCCTCATGGATTTCAGCAAGTATTTTGGTGACGTCTTCCGAAACCGAACGAATATTTCCGATCTGTCCCGCGATGGTTTCCGTCGCTTTCGAGGTCTGGTTCGCGAGGTTTTTGACTTCACTGGCAACTACCGCAAACCCTTTACCCGCATCGCCCGCGCGGGCGGATTCGATCGTGGCATTGAGTGCAAGCAGGTTGATCTGCCCGGCAATGGTCTCGATCATGGTCAGAATATCGCTGATCTGCACAACGGCAGAGGAAAGCAGGCGGGCGGATCTATCGGCCTGATCTGTTTTGGAGACAGCTTCCAGCATCAGTGAAGAAGTCTTGGAAACCTGGCTGGAAATTTCCTTAACCGAAGTCGACATCTCTTCAACCGCGGCGGCTACACCTTGCACGTTGGAATATGCTTGCGATGAAGCAGAAGAAACCTTGCCGGACTGCGTGCTGACCTTGTCGGTAATGTCACGCATATTTTCGGCCGTCTGGTATAGCTCCGTGGAAGCGGAAGCGACGATAGTGATAATGCCCTGGATACTGGACTCGAATTCATTGACAAGCTTGCGCAGGAATGCCTTTTTCTCCTGCTCTGCGATGCGTTCACGCTCCTTGATCTCCTGTTCGAGACGGATCTTCTCTTTGCCGTTATTATAGAATACTTCAACGGACCTGGCCATTTCACCGATCTCATCGCCCCGCTGAGTGCCGAACAACGTGATATTGAAATCATTGCGCGCCAGGCGGCTCATGAGGCCTGATATGATAGTAACGGGTTTAGAAGTGCTGTTGATAATCAGCACTCCGAGCAGGGCGCACACAAGTGCAGCGCAGATGACAGTGCAGATAAGCAGCAGACGTGTTTGTTCATAGATCTTGTCGCCCCGCTCAGCGGTAGCCTTGGCCATATTTTTATCGAAATCGACAATGCCGTTCATAGCGCTCACCGCATCGGAGAAAGCTTTGCCATCTTCCCCAGCCAGATAAAGGCTAAGTAGAGTTTTCACATCTCCCGCTTTGGCGGCATTCACAATGGCAACACTGCTGCTTTCAAACGTTGCACGTGCAATATCGAAATCATTCATAAGTTTTTCTGAAGCCGTGCCGGAAACAATATAACGTGTATAAGCGTCCCGGTTCTTCTTGAGCGCCTCCGTCTCCTGGGCAAACTGCGCTTCGGCTGATTTGATCAGCTCAGCATTATCTTTGGCCAGCAGGTTTGCAATGATAAGACGCGTTTTGGCAATCGTATAGTTCTTAAGCTGGGTGCGAAGCGCGCCGGCCGCTGACATGCTCGGTATCCACTGTGCATGTAATTCTTCGGCGCTTTTATAAACCGTTCCCAGACGATCGATACTGAAACCGCCCACGCCGCTGATAATGCAGAACATCAGCAGGAATGAAAGCTGAACCTTTCGGGATATGGAAACATTGTCTAATGCCATATGGATACCTTACTTTGCACGGCTGCTAGAATTTGACTCCGAAGAAGGCGTAAAACTTATAAGTGTTAGTGTAAGCGATGTTACTTGCCCGGTAATCGGCAACTTCGAGATTAGCGGAGTAGTGCTCGAAGAAGGTCTTGGAAATCAAACCGTCCCACTCATGACCGTAATTCAGGCTACCTTTATCGGAATCGAATTTGCGGTACGCACCGGTTAATTCCGTGCCCTTAATCCATTCGGAGCCGCATGGCAGTTTATAGGTCAGGGTGGCATAGCGGTGCAGAAGGCCGTTCAGAGGCACGGTGGTGAACTTATCCGCCCAGCCGTTGACCGAATGATTGGTATTAAGCGGAGACTGGATGGACGTGATCCCATCGCCTTCCATCATGGCGTAACCGAGCGTGGTGGTAAAGCCGTAAGCGCTCGCACCCGGTTCAACCAGGTAGTAATTATTGTTTTCATGGTTGGGGTTATTGTCATAATTGCGCTGTTTTGCACCTTCCAGCGCATAGGAAAGCGTGAGTGCATCCGTAGTTTTATGCGCACCCGTGAGGCGAACGCCGTAAGTAGCAGTGGAAAAAAGATTCACGGCAGGGTTATTGCTTTGTGCATCGATCAGGTAAGTATATCCGGCAACTTTTAACTCAGGTGCAACAGTGTAAGATGCGTGAAAGAGCTGAGTGTTACCCACCAGCGTGCCAGTCGGACTATGAATACCAACGCCGCGGTTAGCCTGGCGGATATAGGCATAAAAGAGATCGGCGTTTTTAAAGAAGGTATTATAGAGACTGACGCCGTCGAAATTATTGCCCAGATCGCGCCAGTCGGATTGGCCGATCCAGCGTTGGTTATCGAGGTTGATAATTTGCCTTCCTGCCTTGATTTCCGTTTTATACAAAGCAGCACCGTCATAATCCAGATAGCCCTGGCGTAGCGAGGTTTGTTCGGGATCTGTCACGGTCGGGTATGCAGTCTTGCCGTTGATGCCGTTATTGAAGTGTTCGGCGCCGATATCATGCACATTCTGCATTTCAAATCCGGCCTTGAAATGATTGAAATCAGCGGTCTGATAGCCGATGCGCGTGCGCAGCGTAGAGGCAACCGCATGGCGATGGATCCGATCCTGCGAGTCGTCTTCCAGCCGGTAACGCGCTTCCAGCCAAGGGGTGCCGTTCATGATGGCGGCGGCCATACTACCCGGCTCCGGTGCAGTGCTTCCGGCAAAATCGGTGAGGGTATAATGTTTGGGAGCACCCGGTGTGGGAGCAGTCGGAGAGTTATCCGCAGATGCCGTTGCAGCGCTAAAAGCGCATCCGGCGGATAGAGCAAGCACAAGAGAGTAACAGGCAAATTTCATACATATCTCAGAGGTGAATGATTATCAGGCAAACGCTATCATTGGTTGCTGCGAGGGTCTACTAACGTTTGAAAAGGATCACATTTTGGATGAGGGTTGTCACTCTCATAACACACACGAAAGTGCATAATGGATTTCTTATGCATGGCTAAGGATTATAGGGCGCTGTCGTAAATACGCGGCGATAATCAAGCGATGGAGGATATCATGAGGCGCAGGCTGATAAACGCTCTGGCCATGCTGGCGGCTGTGGGCATGGCAGCGGGTGCACAGGCGCGGAATATTAATTTCTTTACGCAATATCCGCAACTGGACACAAGGAGCTGGTATGTATCGGACGGTTGGGCGAACGGGAATTACCAGTCCTGCGAATGGCAGGGGCGTAACATAACTGCTACCGGAAATCAGGGGCTGCAGCTTACATTGCAAAATAACGGTGTAAAGGTACGTCCCATCGGTTGCGCGCAGGTGAACACGACGGCGCTGTATGGCTATGGCATCTATGAAGCCCGTATGCAAACAGTCACAGGGGCCGGTCTGAATACAGCTTTCTTTACCTATAATGGGCCGTCTACCGGCTCACCTGTCTGGGATGAAATCGATTTCGAGTTTCTCGGTAAAAATCCGCAAACCGTGCAGCTCAATTACTTTACCAATGGCAAGCCGCAGGACGGAACTGTTATCCAGTTAGGATTCGATGCATCCAAAAGCGAACATATCTACAGTTTTGACTGGGAAGCAAATTACATACGCTGGTATGTGGATGGACGCCTGGTGCATCAGACTCCGGCCGGAGCCAAAATTCCCAAGACCCCAGGGCATATTTACCTGAGCCTCTGGTCGGGAGCGGCGAATGAAAACGCATGGCTGGGAGCGTTTAATTACACTACGCCGGTTAAAGCCAGGGTGGATTGGGTGCATTATACACCTGGTGCAACAAAGTAATCAGTGTGACGGCTTGTAGTTTTTCTCAAAAACCGATTTTGCAATAATACTGATACGGCCATCTTCCTGGATGACCCAGTAATCGCCGGGTCGCGGGGAGAAACGGCTGATCAGCAGGCGGGAAGCGGTGACGGTTGTTCCATTATCGAGCAGTAGCGGTGTGCCCTGAGCATTGGGTTGGCCTATGGTGTTAATCACATAAGCGTCGGCAAGGTAACGACCGGTTGTATAAGAAGCCATAACTATCGGTATAAGAGCATTAATCAGAGAGGCATTATGTTTTGCGACAGGCGTATAAGCAAGCCATAAATTCCAGCTCTGAAACACCGCGTAATATATTAATAAATAAAAGAAAACAGAATAAAATCCCAAAATAATACACGCAGTCAATTGCTTTTGCAAAGCGATCTTTCTTAATTATAAACGGGCTGGTCAGCTCGCTATTGCGTCCCTCATGGAGACGCAGAGTAAGCGAGTGGGGAGCAGTGTATATCCCTAAACGAAGAACATCCTTCATCAAACGAAGGCAACAGGAATTGAGGACGATATGAAAAAAGGTCTACGCAAAATGCTTCTGGCCGCTATACCGGTGGTCCTGCTGGTTTCCGCTTGTACTGCGGAGCATAAAGCCGAAACGGCTCCCCGTTATGTCTATGGCATCGAACCGGGTGATGTATTGCAGATCACCGTATGGAAAGAAGAGGGAATGGATAAGGAAACGCTCGTCCTGCCGGACGGCACGATCACATTTCCGCTGGTGGGTTCTCTGACCGTCAGAGGCATGACGCCGGAGCAGGTACAGGAAACGATTAAACAAAGACTGCGGGACTCTATCCCGCACGCATCTGTCTCCGTCATGGTAAAGGCGGCTCTGGGGCATACGGTTAACGTAACGGGGCAGGTGACCAAGCCGGGCGAAATCGTAATGGGACACGGTACCTCCGTCATGCAGGCAATCAGCCAGGCAGGCGGTCTTACGCCTTATGCGGATGAACATGATATCAAGATCCTTCGCCGCAGCAACGGCAAGGAAATGGTTATCCCCTTCGATTACAGCGATGTGACTTCCGGTCATAAACTAAACCAGGATATTACCCTTTATCCGGGCGACGTCATTGTCGTGCCCACAGCAGGATTGTTTTAATTATGACGATACATCACAATAAGCGCCGTGCGGCGCAGGGCAAACGCCTTCATAAAGCCATGATGCTGCCAGGCATATGCGCAGGCGTGGCATTGCTTGCTTCTGTTCCTTCTTATGCAGACGATTCCTCCGACCAGGATACCGTAGCGGTTACTCCCGCGCCGCTGCCGGATATCGAAATCAAAGGCAAGGAAACCGTATCGTGGGATTCCAACCCGTTGATGCTTGCAACCGGAGCGAAATCATTGTTCGGTTCGGTGACCTCGCCGGAGCTCATTCTGCGCAGTACGACCCCGATTGCCTCCATCAGCGCCGATACACGGCTGGATGAGAATATTTACAACCAGTCGGATTTCAACTCCACGGATGTTCATGAGGACATCAACCTGAAAAAGCAGCTGGAGCAGTGGGGTGCCGCAATCGAAGGGCGCGCGGATTACGATACGGTGCGCACGAGCGAATTGACGACATACGGATTGAATCTCCCGAGCGTGCGCCATACAGGGCTGTCCGCAGCACCGGAATTGAGCTATCAGTTTACGTCGATTGACCGTGTTGCTCTGGACGGCAATGTGATCCACTCCACCTATAATAATGACGCGTTTGTGGATTTTAATGTATTCTCTGTCACGCCGTCTTATATGCATAGCTTCGATGAGCGGAACCAGGGCCTGTTCTCCATCCAGACCCAGCGTTACCAGGCAACAAGCGGCAACAAGACACGCGTCGACAGCGTCGGCCCGAGCGTAGGCTGGGTGACCCAGCTGACTCCGCGCCTGACCGGAAAAATCACGGCCGGTGTGCAGAAATCCTGGCAGGCAGCAAGCGCAACTGCTGACGCATCGCAGGAATGGAATTATATCTTTACCGCGGATCTTGCCTTCAAGGGAAAACAGGATACGACCGATCTGACAGCTACGCGTTCGCAGTATCCTTTCAGTAACGGCACGGAAACATTGCTGACTTCCTTCGCGCTGAAGGAGACGCATAATCTCAACAGCAAGGTGGCGCTGAATGCAGCAGGCAATTACCAGTTTGCGAAGTCGCCCCCTGCATCGACCACCACGATCAATCTGGACCGTGAATACGGTGCCAGTGCCGGTGCGGCCTATCATGTGACCGATCATGTTGATCTCGACACAACCTACCAATATCGCAACGAAACCTTGACCGGCGTGAACGGAAACATACCTGACCATCTCGTACTGGTCAGCATTGCTTACCATCCGTTTACAGCGACGCCGTTAAATCATGATGACTAATTAATCCGGAAATCGGTAGCAAGGGGTTATGACAATGGAAACACTCTCTTTACCCGATATGATCGCGATTCTCAGAGTACGCAGCCGCCTGTTCTGGGCTGTGTTCTGCGCGATCTTCGCAACGGCGATTATTTTCGCGTTGCATTGGTCTAACTATCGCTCCGTGGCAACGGTCGAAATTCAGCGGCCTTATATACCGCAAGGGCTGACGGCGACAGACGCCGCCAATTCGCCCGAATTGTTCGAGCAGCTTGCCGACCGCCGTATCAGTGAAATCCAGCAGAAGGTGCTGGCAAGCGATTCGCTGGCGCAGCTGATTGCGCGCTATCATCTTTACGGCGCATCGAATCTGCAGGAAGCGCAGGCGCAGGCGGCCAGAATGCGTAAAAAAATCAAGCTGGACTTTGTGGACAGTGTCGTGGCCAATCCTGCGGTAGTGCAGAAGGAAACCGCACAGCAGCTTGCGGCAATCGCATTTACGGTAAGCTTCGATTACGGCAATCCCGCTATGGCGCAGAAGGTGACCGATGCGCTGGTGCAGCGCTTCCTGGAGGAAGATGCGAAGGAAAGCCGTGTTCAGGCGAAAGAGACTTCCGCATTTCTTGCATCGCAGATCAAGCAGATGGAAGGCTATCTGGTGGAGCAGGAAAAGAAGATGGCGGATTTCCGTGCGAAAAATGGCGAATCCGGCCCTGACGTGCTGATGTTCGACAAGCAGGCTGTGGTGACGACCACTATGAGCATACAGAATATCGACAGCCAGATTGCAAGCAATGAAGGCCAGCAGGGAACGCTGCGCTCCCAGATCGCAACCGTCGACCCGTATTCAAGGGTCATTGCGGACGGGCAGGTGCTCACCACGCCCGCCATCCAGCTCAAAGCGCTGGAAGCGCAGTATGCAACATTGTCCGGCCAGTATGGTCCGTCTTATCCCGACCTGGTCAAGCTGCGCGACCAGATCCGGGCGCTGAAAGCGGAAATACGCGCCAGCGGTGGTGGCACCGGTAGCGGCAATTCCTCGCAGCTGCAGGCCCAGATAGCGGATGTGCGCACGAATCTTGCGGCTGCGGAAAGCGCCCAGGGACCGAACCACCCGGATACGCTGGCTTTAAAGCATCAGTTGAAGGCGCTTGAAAAGAAACTGGCTTCCACTTCCGCGACGCGGCAGGACGGCCTGAAGCAGGACGCCGACAATCCGGCTTACCTTGAACTGGTGGCGCAGTTGCATGCAGCGGAAGAGCAGCATAAATCGCTGGTGCAGCAGAAAGAAGGGCTACAGGCACAGCTGGAAAAATACCAGCGCGCTATTGCCCAGAATCCTGACATCCAGCAGCAGATGGCAACGCTCTCGCGTGACTATGAAAACTCGCAGCTGCGTTACCGCGAGTTGAAAGAGAAGAAAATGGCCGCCGATATGAACGAACAGCTCAATGCGCAGCAGATGGGCCAGAGGCTGGCAGTATCTGAGCCTGCCTCCCATCCGGGTGTAACGCATCCGGCGCGCCTGCTGCTGATACTGGGCGGTTTCGTGCTGGCCGTGATCGGTGGCCTGGGAAGCGTGATCCTGCTCGAAGCCATGAATCAGAGCGTGCATGGACGCGATCACCTTGCCGCCATTATTGGAGTGCCGCCGCTGGCAGCGGTGCCGTTCCTGCCCAGTCAGGAAGACCGGGAACGCTCGGAGCGGCGCAGGAAGCAGATATTACGGAGGGTGGCATGAACAAACTGGAAAAAGCGTTGCAGAAAGCCAGGCAGGAACGCAGCGAGAACCTTACTGCAGTGGCGAATGACTATATCCTGAGACCAATAGAAACCGGTAATAAGCTGTCGGATATCGTACTTCCGCATGCAAGGCGCGTACTGCAACTTAAGGAAGATACGCTGGAGCGTCGCCGTATTCTGGCGCACCGCACGCGTAACCGGAAAGCGGATATTTTCCGTATGCTGCGCACGCAGATTCTGCAGGTCATGGAACAGGCAGGGTATAGCACGCTGGCGATCACAAGCCCGCATTACGGGGACGGCAAAACGACCGTCGCTATGAATCTGGCCGTGAGCATGGCGCAGGATCCCAAAAGAACCGTATTGCTGGCGGATCTGGATTTGCGCAAACCCGGCGTAACAAGCTATCTCGGTATCGGCACGGCGCTTGGGATTTCGGATCATCTGATGGATGGCCGCCCCATACAGGATTGCATGCTGCGCACATCATTCGACCGGCTTTCCATCCTGCCTTCCGGCAAGGCGGTGGATAATTCCTCAGAAATTTTGGGCTCGGTGAAAATGGCCGCGCTGGCAAATGAGCTGAAATCACGCTACCGCGAACGTATCGTGATTTACGATATGCCGCCGATCCTCGCGCAGGACGATCCGATCGCATTGCTGCCGAGCGTCGACGCGGTCTTGCTGATTGTAAATGAAGGCGTGACGAAGGTGGACGATATCCGCCGCAGCATGCATGCGCTTTCCCGGGCCAACGTTATCGGAACGGTGCTCAACGATTCCGGCAAGAGAACCGTGTTCGGCAGAGCATGATGGCTATCTATGAGCGAAGGATTATTTGAACCAAGGCACAAGGAACTGTCGCGCCATATGGCGTCGGGTATTATCAATTCCGGCGTCGTGCAGGCAGTTAAATTGCTGAGCCAGTTCGGCTCGGTCATCATTTTGTCGCGCCTGCTTTCACCTGCGGATTTCGGCGTGATGGCGATGGTGGCGCCTGTCTATTCCTTCGTGCTTATTTTTCATGATCTGGGCTTAAGCCAAGCAACGGTGCAGAGGGCAAATCTGTCTCATGGCGAAGTGAATGTCTTCTTCTGGCTGAATGTCGCGATGGGAGCCGTGCTCTGCCTGCTGATCGCTTTGTTCAGCCCTGTAATAGGCTGGTATTATCACGACCAGCGTGTCGTATCTCTTTCTATTGCGGTAGGCGCATTGATATGGGTGGGCTCGCTCGGCGGGCAGCACGGCGCGCTTTTGCAGCGCCGTATGGAGTTTAGCCGCCTCGCCATCATTGATATTATTGGCACTTTGAGCGGGCTGGTCGTGTCGGTGATAGCAGCTATAGTCATAAAAGAATATTGGGCGCTCTATTTTGGTATGGCCACAGCCGTAATTATCCCGGTCATCGGTGCATGGGTCGCATCAGGCTGGCGTCCGTCTTTTCCCAAACGTGTTGCGGGCCTGCAGGATATGCTGAAATTCGGCGCAGGCATCACGAGCGTCAATATTACCACCTTTATCGCCGGATGCGCTGACAATATCCTGATTGGTCGCACCTGGGGCGAACAGTCGCTGGGCTTCTACGACCGTGCTTATAAGCTTTTGCTATTCCCGATCCAGCGCATCGTTTCGCCGCTTGCGGGCACGATGATTCCGCTGCTGTCGCGGGTAAGGGAGGAAACGGGTAAATACCGCAGCCTCATCCATAATACGCAGGAACAATTACTGGTGGCAATATGGCCGGGTATCATCTGGGCCGTGATGCTGTCGCATACGCTCGTGCCGTTCGTACTGGGCCGTAAATGGAGCGATGCGGCCGATATTTTTGTGCCGCTGGGCATAGCAAGCCTTGCGCAGATACTTAATTCTCCCACCGGCTGGATGTTCATTAGCCAGGGGCGTGCAGGTGACTTCGCCAAATGGGGCATCTTCAATGCAATCACAAGCGTAGCGGCTTTTGTAATCGGCCTGCCTTACGGCGGCATGGGAGTGGCGATTGCCTATGCGGCCAGCGAATATATCCGCACGCCGCTGCTGTGGTGGTATGCCACACGTCGCGGTCCCGTGCAACTGCCGGATGTGATCATCTCCGTGATGCCTCACACGGCAAGCGGCATGGTAACGGCAATGGTGCTCTATTATCTGAAGCAGACGGTCACCGGGCCGGATATCCTGCTCCTCATCGAAGGACTGGTCATATCCTACGGTATATTCGCGCTGACCATGGGCCTGTTCCGCAATGGCCGCCGTACGTTGCGTCGCTCGGCGGAATTCGCAACCCGTCTGCTGTTCCACATGTATCCGGGCAAGGAAGGACGTATATGATTACTGTGGCTGTGATTATTCCCTATTATCAGAAACGCGAAGGAATACTCCGTCGTGCACTGGATTCTGTGGTCGCGCAGGATCTCCCGCCGGAAGTGAGCATGAAGATTATCGTAGTGGATGACGGCTCGCCTGCGCCGGTGGATAAGGAAGTGGAAGGGCTTGAGGTAAAAGAGCCGCATATGCTGGAAGTCGTGAAACAGCCGAATAAAGGCGTAGCGGCGGCACGTAATGCAGGGCTCGAGCGTGCAGATAATGAGTCCATACGCTATATCGCGTTTCTCGATTCCGACGACATCTGGAATACGCGTCATATTGCAAGGGCGGTCGGTGTTCTCGAACAGGGCTTCGATTATTATTTCTGTGACTGCCGCAGGCAGGGCAACGAAGAGTCGTTCTTTTCAGAAAAAGATTTTGCGCAGTTTCTCTACCGCACGAAGGCAAAAGCCATCGAAGACCATGTATATGAGCCTAATAAAGAAGACTTTTACCGCTTCTCGCTACGCAACCGTGTCTCCATGATGCCGACGATCGTGTTCCGGCGCGAAATTCTGCAGGGGCTCCGGTTTGATGAAGTGCTGCAAATAGCGGGCGAGGATTGCCTGTTCCTGTTTCAGCTTATCGATAAAAGCAGGCGCATCTGCTGCGTGCTGGAAGAACTGGTGAGCTGTGCCGACGGGGTGAATATCTATTCCAGCAAATACGATTGGAATGAACCGGGGCATCTGGAGCGCCATATGGGCATCCTTCTTGCGCTATACAGATTCAGGAATACGCTGCGTCTTTCCGAAGACGATGCTAAATTTTTCGATCACCGGATCCGGAAAATCCGGCGTGCTTTCGCCTGGCTGAGCGTTCGCTATTATCTGAAGCACCGCTCTTGGCACTCTGACCAGTTGTTGTCGATGATACGTAGCGACCGGCGTTTCTGGCAGTGGTATCCGCTGAATGTTGCGTATGTCGGGGTCTGTTACCCGTTCGGTCTTTATAGTCCATTGCAAGATTGGTAGGCAGTATGAAAATCTTATTCGCTACGGCACATCCTTTCATTCCCCAGATGCTCGGCGGGCTGCAGTCCAGCTCCAAGCAGATGGCATTGCAGTTGAAACAGCGCGGACATGAAGTATCTTTCCTTTGCGCGTTGATGGGGGAAGGCTATATCGGTATGCGCGGCAGGGTGATCATGAAATTGATGCGGCGTAAGGCTGCGCGCGACATGATAGACGGCATCCCCATCTGGCGTGCCTGGTTTCCATGGGAAAGCGCGGATTACGTACTGGAACAGACCAAGCCCGACCTCGTGATTGTGCTGGCAAGGCAGCCCGTACGCATGGCGCAGGCCGTGCAGCGTGCAGGCGTGCCTGTTCTGATGATGCTTCAGGATGTTGAATTCGACGATCATGGCGGCCCATTTGAAGAACTGGGTAATGTTCCCTGCATCGCGAACTCTTATTTCACCGCGCACAGATATCATAACGCTTTTGGCGTGAGCCCTTATGTGGTCTATCCGTTCGTATCGCCGGATCACTACAAAACGCAGACATCCAGGCAGAATGTGACATTCATTAATCCCCACCCGAAAAAGGGCGTGGATATCGCGATCAATATTGCACGCTGCTGCCCGGATATACCTTTTACCTTTGTGGAGGCGTGGCCGCTGGAGCCGGGTTATAAGGCGCAGCTGATGCAGCAGCTTTCAGCCGTTCCCAATGTCACGTTAAGCCCGTCCGTGCGTGATATGCGTCAGGTTTACAGCAAAAGTAAAATCCTGCTCGCGCCGAGCCGCTGGGAAGAAGCGTATGGGCGTGTGGCGAGTGAAGCCCAGTGCAGCGGCATTCCTGTTGTAGCCTCCAATCGCGGCGGCCTGCCGGAAGCCGTAGGACAGGGCGGAATCGTGCTCGATCCGGATGGGCCGATTGAGCAATGGGTGGAAGGTATCCGGCGCTTATGGCATGACGAGAAACACTACGCTTATCTTTCCATGGCGGCGCATTGCCACTTCAACCGCCCGGAAATGCGCACGGAAGTGAGAATGGAGCAGCTGGAGCAGATTCTTGCCGAAGCCGCAACGCCTACGCCTACTGCTGTTGCCGCTTAGGCGCATGCAGGCGTTTGCGCATGGGCTGTTCATAGAAATAGAAGGAGAATGCGCCTACTGCGACGGCGATGCAAACACCGAGTACTCGTATCGAAGGCGCACTTTCCATCACCATGGAGAAGAAGATCTGCTGCCACATATAGATGGAGTAGGAGCAGATGCCGAACCACATGAGCACCGGGTTCGAAAGGATGGAAAGAAACCAGGCAGGCGCGGCGTCAAGTGTATTGACGGCAATCGCCAGGAACAGGGAAGGGTAGATGAACTTGCCAAAGCCATGCGTGGAGAATGCGCCGATGGCAAAGCCCAAAGCGGTGGCGGCAAGCGGTACGTAGGATGGAACGGTAAACGGTAGTTTTCTGCGCCACAGATAAATGGCTGCGGAAGCGAAGATGGAAAAACCGGCACATTCCGTGCGCAGGAAGAACGGCGAGGGACTGGCGGGCGGATGGGTTTTGTAATAGCCCAGAAACCCAATGCATAGCAGTGCCGCAGCGGTGACAAAGAGACGTGCTGCAGATTCGTTCTTGCGCAGGGTAATGAGGCTGATGATGGATAACAGGAGGTAGCAATGCTCTTCAATATTGAGCGACCAGGTATGGCTGAGCTGGATCGCATCGTCATTCCATATGGAGTAATCGCCCAAATAGGTGCGCATGAAAATCGCAGCATAGCCGATGTCGCTAGCATGCAGTTTGACCATATGGTGCAGCATCATGAAGCTGATCACGGCAAGATAGAGATAGTATACAGGAAAGATACGCGCGATACGGTTGCGGTAGAATGTGCGCAACGGAACCTGATCGACGAACAGAATGCGGCCCATCAGCAGACCCGAAAGCACAAAGAAAGTGTCTACGCCGAGATAGCCGAGATTATAGACGATGCCGTAAAAATGCGCCGTCAATACGAGCAGGATCGCCATGCCGCGCCAGCCATCGAGGTAAGGCACGCGCTTCTTCGCAAGCGCACTGATCTCCGGCAGGGAATTGTCCTCGGAGGATTCGCGCTGCGGGCGGAGGAAATAATGAACGCCCGGTATGCGCCCGAACGATGTTGAAAGATCGGCTGAATAACCCATTAGGTGTCCCCTTTATAAAACGCCAAGGTAGGAGGGAGCTTTATAAAGATACTATACTTCGTTCCCCACAAAACATCATAAACATATAAGGCCCATGGATAATCACACTGTTTGCATCGTTATCGCCGCTTATAATGCACAAGCTACTATCGCCCGCGCAATCCGCTCTGCATTGGCGGAACCTGAGGTAACGGAAGTGGTTGTGGTTGATGATGCTTCTTCGGACGGTACCGTGGAAGCAGCACTCATGTGTGACGACGGAACGAGACGTCTTAAAGTGCTCGTGCAGCCTGTAAACCGGGGACCGTCAGCAGCGCGCAATGTCGCCATCGCAAACAGCACTTCGGCCTGGATCGGCATTCTGGATGCGGATGATTTCCTGCTGCCCGGCCGCACGGCAGGCCTGCTCGCATATGGTGAAAACGCGGATATGATAGCGGATGATCTCTGGCAGGTGCCGGAAACAGCAGTGGAAGGCCCGCGCAAAAGTCTGCTGGGAGATGCGCTGGAAGGCCCACGCCTCGTGGGGTTTCAGGAATTCGTCCTGTCGAATGTGACAGGGCGCGGAAGCGACCGCAAGGAGCTGGGATTCATCAAGCCGCTGATGCGCCGGGAATTCCTGGCAGAGCACGGCATACGCTATCAGGAACATATGCGCTTAGGGGAAGATTTTGAGCTTTATGCACGCAGTCTTGCGCTCGGGGCGCGGCTGGTACTGGTTCCGCCGCAGGGCTATGTCTCCGTCGTACGTCCGAATTCACTGAGCGGCACGCATAGCGAAACGGACTTGCAGATTTTACGCGATTGCGGTGTGCAGCTTCTGTCGGAACTGGGCATAAGCAGGGAGGACCGGGAAGCGTTGCGCCGCCATGCCCGCAGCGTCGATTGCCGCCTGCAGTGGCGGCTGCTGATCCGCGCGGTGAAAGAGCGAAATACGCAGGCAGCGCTTGCGGCTTTCCGTCGTCCGCATCCGGTGCCCGCCTATCTCATAGAGCGGCTTGTCGAGCAGCTTTACCTGCGCACGTTCGGCAGAATCCTTGCGCTTAAGCGCGCCGGATAGAAGAAGCCGGCGACCAGGTCTGGAAATGGTCTCCCGAGAGTGAACGCCACACGCCGAGTCCCGTGGCAACAAACGCGCTGATAAGATCAGCTACCTGCGTGATGATGGGTAGTTGCGCGAGCACACCGACAGAGAGCACCATGATGCCAAGCGCGATGATTATAAGCCCGGCAATAGGGGAGCCTGCGCTGATCATGCCCGCCTCAAAAGAAAGCGCGGCACATACCAGCCAGTAAATGCTGAGCCAGCGGATGAACTTGTGCGAGATGTATTTATAGAGGTCGAGCGCACTGAGCTTACGCAGGCGCGGCCAGAGCAGGCGGTGCACGTTGAATGCCTGGCAGGCAATGCGCACTTTGCGGCGGAATTCTTCCTGCGCCGAGGTGACGGATTTCTCGTAAGCAATCACATTCGGCGCGCGCACGATACGGTAGCCGTCGCACAGAATGCTGAGCGAAACAAACATATCGTCGATAATATCATCCGGCGGCGGATTATGCAGTTCGCGGCGAATAGCGAACAGAGAACCGTCCGCGCCCATCGCAGAGCCCGTATCGCTTTCCATCGTCTTAATGAATTCTTCCAGGCGCCAGTAGGCCGAGCCGTTTTGCGCAGTGACGGTTTCATGAGAGTTGACATATTTCAGGTGACCGCAGACGCATCCTACTTCCGGATTGCTGAAATAGCCGGGCAGGGCGCGAAGTGAATTAACATCCACCATGACATTGGCGTCGGTGAAAATGACGATGGGAGCAGTCGTCTGAGCGACCAGCAGATTCATGCCATGCGTCTTGCCGTAGCGCTGCGGGGAAATATGGAGTTTGAACTCATCGCTGTAACGGCTCAGGATTTCCGCTGTCCTGTCAGTCGCCCCATCCACATAGATGGCGATTTCAGTGTCGGGAAAAGCACGCTTGATCTCGAGCAGGTTTTCCGCTTTCTGCTCGATAATACCTTCCTCGTTATAGGCGCAGACACAAATGGCCATGCGCTGCGGCCCATCCGTCGGAACAAATCTGGGACGCCATCCGCGCGCGCGGATAAAATAAAGCGTGAGAGGGTAAGTAACAAAAGGATGCGCGGCGATGAGCAGGAAAAAAGCGCATAATGCAAACATTGCCAGTGCCATATCTCCTCCGGCTGATGATAACGAAGCACTATTGGTACTGGCTGTAACGTAAGAGGTATATAACCCGACAATTCTTTTGTTATAAGGAAACTATAAGCGCTCGATAAAGAAGGTTATAAAGCAGCCATTTCATGGTCCTTCGATTGAGACAGAATCTCTTCTTAAGACAGTGATGGATTGTAATATTTAACGAGGACGATGCGTTGTATGAAGCACTTCCTTCACCGTAGCAGCATATTGGCTGACATAGATAGACCAGCAGAATACAGGCGTGATCGCAACAAGTGCGGCTACGATAATCCAGGTGGAAATATAGGCCGGAAAGAGCAGCGCGATGAATGACGCCAGCAGCGTTTTGAAAACCCACTCATTGGTTTTAACCGCGGTGGATTGGTGCTGCTTAATCCTTTCATCCACCTCATGCCAGAACGTATCCTGTGCGTCTTTTCGGAAAGTATTGCGATAGATCGTCGCATGCATGCGCGCAAAATGTTTGCTGATATAATATGCAATGATCATCAGCACGAGCGCGGCAAGCACGAATGGGGCGTGGAGTATCATAAACACTCTCTTTCATAATGTGGCGATAGGCAGATTATCCCATTACGTCTTCAATCTTCAAGGCATAAGGAGTCACGGCAAAAATCGGCTCGCAATTGAGCGGCTTGTAGGAAGGCATTTTCTGCGTGCGTATTAGCACGCTGTTAGCCATTGTCATATCGGGCGTGATGATATCGATGATATCACGCATCCTCGGCGCTCCCCAGGTCTTTTTCCAGGATTCATGTGCCGGTGCGAGCGCATTCGCTTCCGCAAGCGTAGTGCAGCTTGTAAAACTGTCCGCATTAAATAGCACGCCTTCCTCTTTCGCCCTGTGCATCATCCATGCAAGCGGGATTTCGGAAAGTCCGCAATCCGCATAACCTCCTCCCACATCGCAGTGCACTCCGGCAAACCAGGTCTGCCGTAGTTTTTGTCCCGGACGAGTGGGGCCGTTCCATAATGTAGGAGGAAATTCTTTGCGCCGTTCGTCAACAGATAATGCCTGATATGCCGCATCGACATTGGGATGCAGGGTCGTATCCAGAAAACCATAAATTTTGGTGTCAAAGCCTTCAAAAATATCGCCGGGAATACCGAGCGAGCCGACCGTATCCCACACGCCGATCATAGCGATAGTAATTTCACGATTGCCATATTGTTTCCGGACGGCTTCCAGTTGCGCGCTGTTGCGGCTGCGGTAAGCGCTTAATACATCCGAACTGGTGCTGGCGGTGATGAGGCTTTTATCCGGCAAACCGCAGGCTGCAATCATTCCGGCAAGACTGCGCACTGTATAGGCGCCGCGGCTGAAGCCGAAAAAATAGAGGCGGTCGCCCTCATTATAATGTTGAGCGATGTAATCGTACCCATTCTTGATTTTCTCGAACAGGCCCACACCGAAAAAACCGCCCATAAACTTTTCGACACGGTTGCCGTCTGCCCCTATGCCGTCATCGTAATGAGTAATTTGTGCATCGGACTGCTCAAGTGCGTTGAATAATTTTGCGACGTTACTGAGAGGCTTTTTATCCGGCAGGTCGGTATCCCATGTGCCGTCCGCACAGAAAATGATATTGGCCATGTATGTTCGAATGGTTAGTTATATTGTATAGAGAAATGCGCGCGACTATATGCTGCCAGCACAGGATATGCAATAACCGTAAGTTGAAATACAACCATCTGTTGCAGTTTTGCAATTGCGCGCGAATATATTCCAAAAACGAAAAGGCTCAATTGAAAAGCATGAACGGCAATGCTACAGGTCAGCCGATAATCTCTCTTAATGGTTGAACAATGGCATTGAAAGATACATTACAGGCGTTTGCGCTAAAACACCTTCCTTTCGCGTTCTGTCTGTTGCGTAATATTAAGCCTGTTCTGACCTTCGGCGACCTTACGATTGTGAGCCGGTTTGCGGATGTGCAGGAAGTGCTGTCGCGACCGGATGTGTTCGGTGTGACCTATGCGCAGAAAATGGGAGTGGTGACGGCAGGCAGTAATTTCTTCCTCGGAATGGATAACACGCCGACTTATATGCGCGATGTTTCGAACATGCGCATCCTGATCTGCCGCGAGGATATTGACAGCATCATCATGCCGATGATCGAGCGGCTGTGCAGGGAAGTGCTTTCGGGGCGCACGCGCGAGCTTGACGTGGTGAAAGATCTGGGCGGTGCAGTGCCGGCACGCTTCGTCAAGGAATATATGGGGGTTCCGGGTACAAGCGAGGCCGAATTGATCGACTGGACGACTTATCTCTTTCAATATCTTTTTGCTCCGAAAAATCCCAAGGAAGTGGATGACAAGGCCGTTACTGATGCTGCAAAACTGCGAGCCTATCTTGATGATCTGATTGCGAAGCGCAAAGCCGCAGGTGTTACAGGGGATGATACGATAGCACGTTCGTTGGCCCTGCAGACATCCGGTACGCCCGGTATGACAGATGTAGATATTCGCAACAATATGATCGGCATCATCATCGGCGCGATTCCGACTACATCCAAATGCGTGGCGCTCGTGATCGACTATCTGCTGGATCATCCTGATCTGCTGGCTGCAGCACATGAGGCGGCGCTGCGTGATGACAACGCGCTCATGCGTAAATACGTGCTGGAATCGCTGCGCCTCAATCCGTTCTCACCCGGTATCTTCCGTATCACGAATGAAGATTATACCGTGGCGGCAGGCTCGTTCCATGCGACCAAAATCCGCAAAGGCGAAAAAGTCGTGGTGTTGACTCAGTCTGCAATGCTGGACGGCAGGCAGGTGAAGTCGCCGTGCCGCTTCAGGCTCGACCGCCCGGATTACCAGTATATGCATTTCGGCTATGGCATGCATACCTGCTTTGGCCAGTATATTAACATGGCGCAGATTCCCCTTATCGTGAAAGCTATCCTGAAACTGCCGAACCTGCGGCGCAAGGGCGGCGAGGAAGGCAAGATACAGAGCCGCGACGGATTCCCCACTAGCCTGAAAGTGGAGTTCGGTGCGTAACATGCAAAGAAAAGCAGTGCGTGGATACGCGGAGGAATTTTATATGACGCCCCCTTTAGAGGGGGTAGGCGAAGCCGTAGGGGGCGATGCACTCGCCACCTCTAAATTATAGGAATAAACACTATGTCCAATATCGCCGGAAAATCCTATGCCATGAATGTCGTCACGCCCATCCGCTGGTGGACGCGCTGGTTCAACCGCGGCATTTTTCTTGCTGTGACCATCGGGACAAAAGTCTCCATTCCGCTCTTTACGCCTTTCATTATCAGCAAGCTCAAGGGGCTGATGACACTGTCGCTTATTCATTATGCGCGCTGGGCCATTGTAAGGCCGTGTGATTTTCCGCATCTGGATGCTTCCCAGCCGCGCGAGACGATCAAATACAGCTATATGTTCTTCTTCAGCAATTTCAATGGCAGCTGGACGCAATATGTCGATTCATTCCATATGGCCATTCCGACCGGCCTGAACCTGTTCTGGAAATGGAACGTGCGCTACCCCGGTTCCGTGCCGTTGTCGCCGTTTCATTCCTATATTACGTATAACCAGATATGGACGAATCATTACTATAATGCCTATCCGCTGGCTGCCTCCAACGATGTTAAGGCCGCCAAAGAGCTCAGGGATGGGCTGCTGGATTTCGTGAGCAAAACACGCGGCACCACGCCGGAGGATTTTAAAAAACGCTATGACGCATTCCTCAATGCGATGCAGAGCAATATCAGCATGATGGAACCGACGCCGATCGTAAGCCTCGCAACGCAGGCCGTCTTGGCGCGGCGTCAGACAGCAGCATAACGGGAAGGAAAAACACCATGGCAAATACAGCAGCAGGCGCATACGGCCTGACATTATTATGCCCTATCAAGGGCGATATTGACGGGGCATGCTGCGGCAATATCGTGCGCAACCGCTTAGAGGCGCTTCCGCTGGATGCATTGAGCCCGATGGCGAAAGTGCCGAACACCTATCTGTGCCGGTTTTATGTACTCGACGATGTGTTCTACGAAAGCTATCCGGCATGCGAGGAGCATCTGAAGTCGCGCTACCTTGTGTTCTGCGCAAACTTCCATGGCGATCTCGATACTTACCTGGAGGGAATGTGGCGCAATGCCGAGCGGGATATCCGTTCCATCTGGGAATATTGCGTAGCGTTCGAGCATGTGCGCAGCGTGAATGACTTCATTGCCTACGTTAAACGCTGCCAGGTCAATAACGATCTGTTCTTCAACGGCTCCAACGGCGCACCGCTGGCAGAACAGCTCAAATCGCTTTACCTCAAGCAGGAATTCTCACGCTTTGTGTATGACAATTACGGCAAGAGCGCTGTGGAACTGCAGGCGGCATTCGAGAAATTCATCAGCGCCGTACAGCCGGAAAACCTGGCAGGGCCGACCTGGACTCCGGGCATGACGCAGGAAAACCCGCAGCATCATTACAACAAGTTATAGGATAAGGGGCGGCGATGAATAATAGCATCTCTCTCGATTTGGCGGATATACAGGGCAATATCATAAAGTCCTATGGACGTTATGGTTTTCCGTATGCGCGCTATATTCTGTTTAGCGTGCATGACGGCGATGCAGGACGCAAATTTGTTCGCGAACTGACACCACTGGTGACAACGGCGGTCGCATGGAAACAAAAGGAAGGCGCTGAGGGACTGCATAAGCCAGATAGCACGCTTAATATCGCCTTCACTTATCACGGTCTTAAAAGCCTGGGGCTATGCGATGAAAGTCTGCATAGTTTCCCATCGGATTTTACCGAGGGCATGAGAACACGCCGCGAAATTCTCGGGGATGATCAGAAAAGCGCGCCGGAATATTGGGACCCGGTCTGGTGCCACGAAGAACATCGTGTAGCAATATGGGTGGCCATCAATGCGCAGAGCATGGAAGCGCTGGAAAAAGCCTATGCTGTTTTGCAGCAGAAACTGACTCTTGTAGGCCCCGGTGTTATCCAGCTACACGGACACCGCGGTGAAAACGGCGCGGATAATCTGCCCTATCAGGAAGCGGCGGCGTTATTCGATGACGCAGGCAAAGTGACGCCCAAGGAACATTTCGGCTATACGGACGGCATCAGCGATCCGTTCTTTAAAGGCACCGGAGAAAACCCGGCTTATGTACTAGGTGCAGGCAAGCCTAACGGGCGTAATCCGGCCTCGCCGTTCGGATGGGATGCGTTGGAACCCGGTGAATTCATCATGGGGCTGCGTGACGAAGCGAAGGAACAATCGGCAACGCCGAGCCCGTATTTGCTGGGGAAGAACGGCACATTCATGGTGTACCGCAAGCTGCATGAAAATGTCGGCTCTTTCAACTCCTATCTGGAACAGGAAGCAGCGCGTCATCCGGAGAATGATAAGGAATTGATCGCGGCCAAGTTCGCAGGCCGTTGGCGCAACGGCGCGCCGCTGGCATTGTTTCCACAAGAAAAAGAAGCTGATGCGTTCATGAAAGAGCTGCAGGATACACGCCACGCCTTGCATAATGCGCGCGGCATGCTGCAGGAAGCGGAACTGGAAATCAAATACCTGACGCTGCTGAGCAAGCTTGTGGGTTTTGATTATAAAGACGATCTGCAGGGAAGCCGCTGCCCGCTCGGCGCGCATATCCGCCGTGCCAACCCGCGCGGCAGCCTTGAGTTCGGCCAGAAAGACGCGTTCAATACGCCCGGTGCATTATCCAATCGTCGCCGCATCCTTCGCCGCGGCCTGCCTTACGGTAACGCATCCGATAAAACGGATAACGGCAATCACGGTATTATCTTCATGGCACTCGCAGCCAGCATCTCCCGCCAGTTTGAATTCGTGCAGCAGCAATGGATCAACTACAGCAACGATTTCAAGCTCGCCAACGAGAAAGACCCGCTGACGGGTAATAATGCCTGCGACAAAGAAGGCAACGGGCAGGGAAGAATGCAGTTTCCGGCGGAGCCGGGATCCGGCAAATCGCCGCATTTCTGCAAGGGCATCCCGCGCTTCATCGAAACGCGCGGCGGCGAATATTTCTTCATCCCCAGTTTGACTGCACTGAATATGATCGGCAACGGCACCGTCGATCCGACATAGTGGAGTGTTTTACCAGCTGTGTCATGCCGTGGCTTGACCACGGCATCTAAGAATTGTTAGCAGGAGATACCGCGATCAAGTCGCGGTATGACGAAGGGCTAAACGTAGGTGGGCGAGCGTGGACCACAGTCAGTAGACTGGTGCTCTTTAGTCGCCGAAGGCGTTAGGCTCATCGCGAAGGCCAGTAGGGCGGAGCGGGAGCAATTCAATTAGGATAAATAAACCCATACGCGGCATACGGAAACCCGAAAACGTTTTGCTCGTCGTTCCACAGGCGCACGGAAGTCCAGTCATTATTGGGTGAAATATCCAGTACGCGCATGGAGTCATAAATAATATGGCGGCTTTTGCTGCTATGACCCCAATTGCTGTGTGTGACATCAATACTGCGCCGGTCTACAACATTTTTTACCACGGCCACATGCCCATGCGGCATACGGGAACTGCCCTTCAGAACGAGCACGGATCCCTTCTCGGGCACATGGCCGCGCCGGTAGCGGCCAGCAGCTTTATACCACCAGCTTCCGGCATCACCGTAAAGATCAACGCCTGAAGCATCGCGTGCATAAAGCGCGCATTGGGTGATGTCCGAAGCGTAATGCCCTGATGCGTAATCATGATGGAAGCCGCCTGAAGGGCCGCACGCTGCTACCAGTAGCAGCACCAGCAGGAATGGCAGTGCAGCATATTTTCGACAGTAACGGCGAATCATAAGCGAAGAAAAGATTAAGCCGCGACCTTGAACGCTTTGATATCTTCCACCGATGCAACGCATGTAGCTTCCAGATTCTTATCGATACGCTTGGCAAGTCCCGTCAGCACTTTACCGACACCGATTTCCAGCACCTGCGTGACACCGAGCGTTGCTGCCTGCAGCATCGATTCACGCCAGCGTACCATACCAGTCACCTGTTCCACCAGCAATTTGCGGATGTCGTCCGGCGAATTGACAGGCTGGGCGGTAACATTCGCAATCACGGGAAGGGAAGGAGCATTAACGGTCACGGTGGCAAGCGCGCCTGCCATAACATCGGCAGCGGGCTGCATCATCGGTGAGTGGAACGGTGCGCTGACCGGCAGCAGCACGGAGCGTTTCGCGCCTTTTTCCTTGGCAAGCTCCACGGCTTTATTCACAGCCGCCGTTGTACCGCTGACGACGACCTGCCCCGGGGAGTTATCATTGGCGATTGCGCAGATGCCGGTTTCAGAAGCTTCCGCAACAATGGCGGCGATCTGGTCGAATTCGAGGCCAAGAATAGCGGCCATGGCGCCTTCGCCGACCGGAACGGCTTTCTGCATCGCCTTTCCGCGTGTCTTCAGCAGTCGGGCCGTATCGGCAAGCGTTAAAGAGCCTGCAGCGGCCAGTGCCGTGTATTCACCCAGCGAGTGACCGGCGAAATAATGACCATAAGCGGTTGGATTAAAACCGGTTTCCTGTTCCAGTACGCGCAGCAGCGCAATCGAAGAGGCCATAATCGCCGGCTGGGCGTTCTCGGTCAGTGTCAAGTCGGCTTCCGGCCCATCGAACATGATGCGGGAAAGATTCTGGCTGAGCGCGGAGTCTACTTCTTCGAACACAAGCTTTGCCGTTCCAAAGTTGGCCGCCAGCTCTTTACCCATACCGACGCTTTGTGAACCCTGTCCCGGAAATACGATCGCACGTTTCATATATTCATTCCCTTATATATAGTGTATATCACGCTGTAAGCCTATGCTCTGCGCGTGTCCAGTGCCTAGTAAAGGGTAAAAGGTTTTTTGGCAATAAACAATTGTTAATAATCTGGAATATCACGATAAACATGTATTCCCGATTATCGCTTGCATTATCGCTCACAATCTGTATATTACGCATCCCCCGGCAGGCTTTTCCGGGCTAACAATATTTGGAGTATCGTATGCCTCTCTATGAGAGTACTTTTGTTGTGCGTCAGGACGTTTCGCGCGCGGATGTAACTAAAATTGCTGAATTCTTCACCGATATCGTCAAGCAGCAGAACGGTAAGGTTGTAAAGAATGAGTATTGGGGCTTGCGTAACCTCGCTTATAAAATCAATAAAAACCGCAAGGGTCACTATGTGATGCTCGGCCTGAACGCTTCCCATGAAGCAGTGAAGGAGCTTGAGCGTAACATCGGTCTGCATGAAGACGTGGTTCGCCATCTGACGGTGCGCGTTGACGCGATCGAAGAAGGTCCGTCGGTCATGCTGCAGAAGTCCGGCCGTGACGAAGAAGAAACATCCCAGGCGTTTGAAGGCGCTGCATAAGCATTAAATAAAAAATACTAAGGATTAAGATTATGGCATACCAGGCAGCAGAATCACAGTCGGGACAAGGTGGAGCAGGGCGTCGCGTATTTTTCCGTCGCCGTAAATCCTGCCCGTTGTCCGGCCCCAACGCGCCGAAGATTGACTATAAAGATGTGAAGCTGCTTACCCGCTTCATCTCCGAGCGCGGCAAAATGCTGCCTTCGCGCATCACGTCCGTTTCTGCTAAGAAGCAGCGTGAACTCTCCCGTGCGATCAAGCGTGCACGCAATCTCGCATTGCTGGCGTTTGTCGTACAATAAGCTATCCTGCGGTTATAAATAAGCGGCCAGCCGTCTGGGCTTTCTAAAATCAGCGAGGCCTAGTGACTTTGTCCAAACAGGCTATAACGGTTTTATTATGCGGGATCCTGTCCGGCAGCGCCTTTCTGCTGGCGGTATATAGCCCGCAGGCGCAGCTTTTACCCTTATTCCTGCCCATTCTGCCGCTGGCGTTTATCGGATTGTCGGTCTCTTTCAGGCATAGCCTGGCAGCGGCCGCAATCGCAGCGTTTATTGTCCTCGTGGCAACCGATAGCGGCACAGTACTGTTCATGGCCGCAATGCTCCTTATTCCTGCATGCCATTTCATCCGCAAGGCATTATTGTGGCGGGGTGGAGACGCTGAAACCGAATGGTATCCGGTGCTGGAAATATTGTCGGACCTGACCTTGATGGCTGCCGGCATTTTTATGCTGGCCGTGCTGACAATTAATTATCCTGAGCATAGCGATTTAAAAACCCTCGTATCCCAGTCGATTCTGAGCCAGCTTGGCAGCCAGATCGATACGAAAGATCCTAACATGGCCCATTTCATGAAGCTTATCATGAGCGACTGGGTATTTATGATTTTCGCTCTCACAGGCTGGCTCTGGGTCATGATGATTTACGGGATGACGCTGCTGGTGAATATGTTCCTGAACTCACAGCATATGGCGCTGCGCCCGAGTTTGGCGCTGACGCCGCAGGGGATACCTGCATGGTTGCCCGCGGTGGTGCTGGCCGGTATGGCGCTTGCTTTTCTAGGCAAGGGAAACGATCATTTTGCCGGTGAAACCGTGTTCCTGATCCTTATGCTGCCCTATTTCCTATCCGGGCTGGTCAGCCTTCATAATACTTCACGTTCGTGGCGTAACCGTCGTTTCTGGCTCGGTATGATTTATATAGGATTCCTGTTCTTTCCCTGGGCAATGGTATTGTTCATTGCCAAAGGTGTCCATACGCAAATGGGATCGCTTTTGAAACGTTTTGGCGATTAATATTTATATAAAACAACTAATTAGGCTTCCGTGTTGTAATAAAATCTTCATTTAAGGCGCTGGCTTTGCATGCTATAATAAAACCAGTTTGGCGCGGTTAGTAGTCTTGCAGATTGCTGGTCAACAAATCCCGCCATACGGTGTGGGATAACCGCGCCACAATTGGGAAAAAGGCCTAAGGCGCCTTAATCCCTGCGCTGCCTCGCAGAAAATCTCTGTGAGTAATCCCGAAGGGGGTGAAAATGGCGCTGAAGCTGCTCGTTGCCGTCTCGCTGCTGGCGGAATGGGCCGGAGCCGTCTGGTATGTGCGGCGTCATCGCACAGAACTCGGAGCAAGAAAGACGGTTGCTTCGCTTGGGTTCTTCGCCATTGCCAATGCCACTCTGCTAGTGGCGCTGTTCGCGATCGTTCCGTGAGCCGTTCCGTCCGTGAAGGAAGAAAGTTTTCCTTTTGTGTCTCTGGACACCGCGGACGGGCAGCTCAACAATTTTCCTTCCTATTTAGCTTCAATCCGGCATTCCGATATAACAGTCATTGACATAAGCCTGTACGGCTCTTATTTGTTTACGCCATCATGATCGGAAATCTTGCAAGAAAAATATTCGGCACCGCCAACGAACGCTATGTCGCTTCGCTGAAAAGTTATGTGCATGCTATTAACGCGCTGGAAGCGGACGTTCAGAAGCTCTCGGACGATGAATTGAAGGCGCGCACGGGCTGGCTCAAAGAACGTATCGCCAAGGGTGAGCCGCTGGATAAAATCATGCCGGATGCTTTTGCAACGGTGCGTGAAGCATCCAAGCGCGTGATGGGAATGCGCCATTTCGACGTGCAGCTGATCGGCGGTATTGTATTGCATCGTGGCATGATCGCGGAAATGCGCACCGGTGAAGGCAAGACGCTGGTGGCGACGCTGGCAGCTTATCTGAATGCGCTTTCCGGCAAAGGTGTGCATGTCGTGACGGTGAATGACTACCTCGCCCGCCGCGACTCCGAATGGATGGGCAGAGTGTACCGCTTCTTGGGCCTAAGCGTAGGTGTTATTGTGCATGGCATGGATGACAATGAGCGCAAACAGGCATACAACGCAGATATTACCTATGCGACGAATAACGAGTTGGGCTTCGACTACCTGCGCGACAACATGAAATATTCCGTCGAGCAGATGGTGCAGCGTCCATTCAACTTCGCTATTGTGGACGAAGTGGACAGCATCCTGATCGACGAAGCGCGTACGCCCCTGATTATTTCCGGCCCCACCGAGGATAATTCCGAGCTTTATACCAAAGTCGACCGCATTATTCCGAAACTCTCTGCGGAAGATTACGAGAAGGACGAAAAGGCCAAGACCGTCGTGCTCAGCGAAAACGGTGTCCGGCATGTGGAAGAACTGCTTGTGAAAGCGGGCTTGCTGGAAGAAGGCAAGGGACTGTACGATATCGACAACGTTTCGCTCGTGCACCATGTGAACCAGGCGCTGCGCGCGCATAAGATGTTCTCATGCGATGTGGATTACATCGTAAAAGATGACTCCGTCATCATCATCGACGAATTCACCGGTCGTATGATGGAAGGCAGGCGTTATTCCGAAGGGCTGCACCAGGCGCTTGAAGCCAAGGAAAACGTGCATATCCAGAATGAGAACCAGACGCTGGCCTCGATTACGTTCCAGAATTATTTCCGTCTGTACCCGAAGCTCTCCGGCATGACCGGCACGGCCATGACCGAGGCCAATGAATTCCGGGATATCTATAAGCTGGAAGTGCTGGAGATTCCGACGAACATTGCGGTCAAGCGTAAGGATTCGGATGACGAGATCTACCGCACCAGCAATGAGAAAGACAAAGCTGTTATTGAGCTGGTCAAGGAATGCCATGCGCGCAAGCAGCCGGTGCTGGTGGGCACGGTCAGCATTGAAAAATCCGAGCATCTTTCTGCGGTGCTAAAAAAAGCTAAGATTCCGCATAACGTACTCAATGCACGCCATCACGACCGCGAAGCGCATATCGTAGCACAGGCAGGACGCGCCGGCGCGGTGACGATTGCTACGAATATGGCGGGCCGCGGTACGGACATCATGCTGGGCGGCAACCCCGAAATGCGTATTACGGATGAACTTGGACCGGAGACGGATCGCAAGTCAGTTGCTGCGCAGAAAATCTATGCGGAAGTGGAGCGTGAGAAAGCAGAAGTGCTGGAAGCTGGCGGGCTTTATGTCGTCGGCACTGAGCGTCATGAAAGCCGCCGTATTGACAACCAGCTGCGCGGCCGTTCCGGCCGTCAGGGCGACCCCGGTGCATCGAAATTCTTCCTCTCGCTCGAAGACGATTTGATGCGAATCTTCGGCTCCGAACGTATTGACGGGCTGCTGCAGAAAATGGGCCTGAAGGAAGGCGAAGCGATCTTCCACCCCTGGATGAACAAGGCGATTGAAAAAGCGCAGCAGAAGGTGGAAGCGCGCAACTACGAAATCCGCAAAAACCTGCTGAAGTTCGACGATGTGATGAACGACCAGCGCAAAGTGATCTACGAACAGCGCATCGAGATGATGACGGCGGAAGATGTCTCCGAAATCATATCGGGCATGCGCGCGGAGATAAACGAAGAACTGGTGGGTAATTTCATCCCGAAACGTTCCTATGCCGAGCAGTGGGATATGGAAGGGCTGGAAAAGGAAGTTTTCCGCATTTACGGCCTGCATCTGCCGGTTCAGGATTGGGGTAAGGAAGAAGGCATCGCCGAAGAGGAAATGCTGGAGCGCCTGCAGAAAGCATCCGATGAGCAGATTGCGCACAAAGTGAATATGTATGGCGAGCCGATCATGCGCGTGGCGGAAAAGCGCCTCCTGCTACAGACGCTGGATCAGCTGTGGAAGGATCATCTGCTGTCGCTTGACCACCTGCGCCATGGTATCAGCCTGCGTGCTTACGGCCAGCGCGATCCGCTGAACGAATATAAGCAGGAAGCATTCTCCCTGTTTGAACAGATGCTGTCACAGCTGCGTGAGATGGTGACCTCGCGCATGGCGCATATGGAAATCCATACCGAACAGCCGATGCGCTCGCTTGCGGAAATGAACCATATGCAGAAGATGCAGGAAAGCAGGTTCGACCCGGCTCTCGAAGGTGCGGAAGAGGAAGGGCTGGAAGAAGCCCATACGCCGCTGCGCACGCATATTGCACCGGAAGACCGTAATCCGGAAAATACTGCGACCTGGGGAAAAATCTCGCGCAATGAGCCTTGCCCCTGCGGCTCCGGCAAGAAATATAAACATTGCCACGGGGCGATTGTATAAAAAACGAATGAACGCAAAAACAAACGGAGAGCATTTATGGCAGTAAAAGATATTATCGTTCCTTCCATGGGCGAGTCAGTCTCGGAAGCGACCATTTCAAAATGGTTCAAGAAAGCGGGCGATGCGGTGAAGCAGGACGAGCCGGTCGCTGAACTTGAAACCGATAAAGTAACGCTCGAAGTCAACGCTCCCGCTGGCGGCGTGCTGAAGGAAATCATTGCGAAAGAAGGCAGCACCGTGGAAGTCGGTGCGCTGCTGGGCAGGATTGAAGAAGGCGCAACGGCTGCAGCCGCTCCGGCTGCGAAGGCTGCTGCTCCGGCGCCTGCGGCAAGCGCTCCGGCACCGGCTGCTGCTTCCTCCGCGCCTGCAAACGCTTCCGGCCCGGCTGCACGCAAGATTGCAGAAGAAGCAGGTGTGAATCTGGCGGACGTACAGGGCACCGGCAAAGATGGCCGCGCAACCAAAGGCGATGTGCTGGCTCACGCTGCTGCACCACAGGCTCCGAAAAAGACCGCTTCTTCCGCTGGCCACGAAGAGCGCGTGAAAATGACGAAGCTGCGCCAGACGATTGCAAAGCGTCTGAAGGATTCTCAGAATACCGCTGCAATCCTGACCACGTTTAACGAAATCGACATGACGAACGTGATCGCGCTGCGTAACGAATATAAGGACGCGTTCGAGAAGAAACATGGCATCCGCCTGGGCTTCATGTCCTTCTTCGTAAAAGCGGCCGTTGCGGCGCTGAAGGAAATTCCGGAAGTGAATGCAAGCATCGAAGGCGATGAGATCGTTTACAAGCGCTTCTTCGATATCGGCGTTGCTGTTGGCGGTTCGCAGGGACTCGTGGTTCCGGTCGTGCGCGATGCCGATGAACTTTCGATTGCAGAAATCGAAGCTGAAATCGCACGCCTTGCCGGTAAAGCCAAAGACGGCACGCTCGCCATGAGCGACATGACGGGCGGCACCTTCACCGTGAGCAACGGTGGCGTATACGGTTCGCTGCTTTCCACGCCGATCATCAACCCGCCGCAGTCGGCCATCCTCGGTATGCATAAGACCGAAGAACGCCCGGTTGCAATCAAGGGCCAGGTCGTTATCCGCCCGATGATGTATGTCGCGTTGTCCTACGATCATCGCATTATCGACGGCCGCGAATCCGTCACCTTCCTCGTCAAGATCAAGGAAGCGGTGGAAGATCCGCGCCGCCTGCTGCTGGGCGTCTAAAACGAAAAGGGCGGGCAACCGCCCTTTTTTATTTCGGAGGAGCAATGGCTGAATCTGAGGATAAAAAACGTCAGGCGTTCCGGTTCGTCTTCATTATCGGTATTGTCAGCCTGTTTGCCGATTTCACCTATGAAGGCTCGCGCAGCATTGTGGGGCCTTATTTATCACATCTGGGCGCAAGCGGTGCGGCGGTTGGCATCGTTGCCGGGTTGGGTGAATTGCTGGGCTATGGGCTGCGTATGCTGTCCGGGCGCATCAGCGAAAAGACCCGCAAATTCTGGACCATCACCATTTTCGGCTACGTCGTGCAGATGTTTGCCGTGCCGCTGCTGGCGCTGGCGGGAAGCTGGCAGGTAGCGGCATTGCTTGTGGTGGCGGAGCGTGTAGGTAAGGCAACGCGCAATCCTCCGCGCAATGTAATGCTGACCCATGCAGGCGATGTGATTGGCCATGGCTGGGTGTTCGGCATGCACCAGGCGATGGATCAGTTCGGTGCGATGATGGGCCCGTTATGTGTTGCGGTCGTGCTCGCAAAACAGGGCAATTATAAAACAGCATTCGCGATGCTGCTGATACCTGCATTACTGACGCTCATCACAGTTGCGCTGGCCCGCTGCCTTTTCCCCACGCCGGAAAATCTGCATGCGCCATTGGAAGATCTGCAGACAGAAGGCTTGCCGCGTCGGTTCTGGATATACCTTGCCGGAGCAATGCTGGTCGCGGCGGGATTCCCTGACTTTGCGCTGATGGCGTTCCACTTCAGCAAAACGGCTGCGGTGCCGGAATCCTGGATACCGATATTTTATGCGATTGCCATGGGAACCAGCGGCTTAGGCTCTCTCCTGTTCGGCAAATGGTTCGACAAAAAAGGAGTGGCAGTATTGCTGCCTTTAACGCTCGCAGTCGTAATATTCGTGCCGATGGTCTATCTGGGAGGATTCTGGCTGGCGCTGGCTGGAACGGCCCTGTGGGGGCTGGGTATGGGCGTGCATGAATCCATTATGCCCGCAGCGGTGACGAAAATGGTGCCGCCTGCACGGCGCGCCTCGGCTTATGGTATCTTTTCTGCCTTCTATGGCGGGGCCTGGTTTATAGGCAGTATGGTGATCGGTCTGTGCTACGATCACTCCATTGCGGCGGTAATGGCATTCTGCATCGTGGCTGAGTTATTAGCCATTCCATGCTTTATGAAATTAATGCGCCATTCCTGATACGATCAGCGATGCCCGTGCCGGAATTTTCGAGTTATAAATTAACGATAAATAAATTGAACAATAATTTAAGAGCAATTATAAATGAGCGTAAGACGAGAACAATTTCGCAAGAGAATGCTATGAAGAATAACGGTTTGGGGTGCTTGCTGGTGCAACTGGGCGGAGCGGTGGTTATGGCCGCAGTGGCAACGGTACTGGTGGTTGAAGGAGCGAATCTGTTTTACGGCAAGGAAGAAGAAAAAGGACGCGGTTATAAGGTTGATATTGCAGGAACCCCTGCGGCGACCATGCAGGTGGCCGGTGGAGCGGCCGCTCCGGCCGCTTCCGATGCGAAAAAAGAAGATATTGCCTCTTACCTGCAAAAAGCAGACCTGGCACTCGGTGCCCGCCTAATCAAGCGCTGTGAAACCTGCCATACGTTTGAGAAGGGTAAGCCCAATGCTGTCGGTCCGAACCAGTATGGGCTGGTTGGCCGTAAAGTTGCAGCAGTCGCAGGTTATGAGTATTCCGACGCCATGAAGGCAAGAAAAGGCACGTGGGGTTTCCAGGAACTGTCCGACTTCATCACCGCGCCGCAGGAAGTGGTGCCAGGAACGAAGATGGGCTTTGCCGGTCTGAAGAAGCCTGAAGAAAGAGCCGCTCTGTTGGCGTATATCAATAAAAATTTCAGCGATAAACCCCTTCCTGTTCCGGAAAAATAATATGATCGAAACCCTGATAAGCAATCCGGCCTATATATGGTTAACATTCGGGGCATTGCTTATCGTACTCGAAGCCCTGACAGCGCCGGGGCTGGGACTCTTTCTGGGCGGCCTGGGGGCACTATGCACCGGTATTATCGTTCAGGCAGGCTGGATTGAAACGGCATCCACTGCACTGCAATTCACAAGCTTCTTTGCATTCACGATTCTCTGGACGATTGCCCTCTGGAAACCCTTGATGAAGTTTCGCGCCTCGGGTAAGGGAAGCAGCGGTTCCAAATACCATAACATGGTCGGCGACACGGCAATAGTGCATGGTGAACGCGGATTGAAGCGCGGAGAGACAGGGCAGGTAACCTGGTCCGGTGCGGTGATGAATGCGGAGCTCGATGCATCTTCCGCAGTTGATTCCGTGCCCGCGGGTGCGCAAGTGGAAATCAGATCGGTTTCCGGTAACACATTAAAAGTAAAACCCAGGTAGGGAGATTCGTATGGCGCTTGGTACAGTGATTGGTCTGGTTATTACGTTCGTTGGCGTAGTGACGATTTTCAAAGGCATCCGTATTGTGCCGCAGCAATCGGTATGGATCGTCGAAAAGCTTGGCAAGTTTGACCGTGCGCTGGAACCGGGTCTCAACTTCCTCATTCCTTATATTGAAACGGTTGCATACAAACATTCGCTTAAAGAATATGCGATGGATGTACAGGAACAGACCGCTATCACGCGCGATAACGTGACGCTGGTAATTGACGGGCTGATTTACCTGAAAATCATGGATCCGGTGCATGCTTCTTATGGCGTGAGCAATCCGGTCTTTGCCGTAACGCAGCTGGCCCAGACCACCATGCGCTCCGAGATCGGAAAATTGACGATGGAATCCGCTTTTGAAGAGCGCGACCGCCTGAATACGAATATCGTGACGGCTATCAATCAGGCGGCACAGAGCTGGGGTATCCAGTGCATGCGTTATGAAATCCGTAACATCACTCCCCCCGCAAGCGTGCTGAAAGCGATGGAAATGCAGGTTTCCGCAGACCGCCAGAAACGCGCGGTGATCTTGGAATCTGAAGGTAAACGCCAGTCGCAGATCAACGTGTCCGAAGGTGAAAAGCAGCAGGTCGTGCTGCGTTCCGAAGCGGCGCAGATCGACCAGATCAACCGTGCCCGCGGTGAAGCCGAAGCGCTGCTGATGGTGGCGGAAGCGACGGCGGGCAGCATTAAGAAAATTGCTTCCGCGATCAATGAGCAGGGCGGTCGTGAAGCGATCGAGTTGAAAGTTGCCGAGCAGTTTATCGAAGCGTTCAAGAATCTCGCTAAGACCAACAACACGATCCTGCTGCCCAGCAATATCGGCGATGCAGGCTCCATGGTCGCGCAGGCGCTGGGCGTATTCGATACCATCCGCAATAACCGCGTCCAAGGCTAATATTCTTAGAAGTTAAAAGACGCTAGACCGCGGCAAGGCCTGGCGTCTTTTTTTATGCGGCCATCTTCCGGATTTTCTCTTTCACCATATCCAGCACCTGGTTGAACACCTGGTCGGCGCTCAAATGCGACGTGTCGATGATAAAAGCATCGTCGGCCGGAACGAGAGGGGCCACACTACGGTTGGCGTCGCGCTCGTCACGTTCGCGCAAATCCGTGAGCACCGAGTCATAAACCACCTCGATATTCTCGCCCTGCAGCTCGCGGTGGCGGCGCTGAGCGCGGGTCTCTAAGCTTGCGGTGATAAAGACTTTCAGATCGGCATCCGGGCAGACTATAGTGCCGATGTCGCGCCCGTCCAGAATAGCCCCTTTGGGATTCTTGGCGAAATTACGCTGGAACTCCAGCAAGATCGCACGCACTTCTGGCATCGCAGAAATGATAGAGGCAGCCATGCCGATCTTTTCCTGGCGCAGGCGCGGATTATGCAAATCTTCAACATCCAGCGCCTTCGCGGCTTCGCATGCGGCGGTCTTGTCATTGGGGTCCTTATTGGAATAAATCAGCTTAAGGCCCACAGCGCGGTAAATGCTGCCTGTGTCCAGATAGGGGAATCCAAGATATTCAGCCAAACGCCTTGCAAGCGTACCTTTGCCGGAGGAGGCGGGGCCGTCAATGGCGACCGTGATCGGATGATGCGCGTGTTGGATAGTGGAGTGTGGCGTATCAATGGCAATGCGCGCGCCGATGCCGTTCATCAGCTCGGCAAACCCAGGGAAGCTGGTGGTGATGGCGCTGCCGTCATCGACATGGACGGGCAGTTTCGTGGCCATGCCCATAATCAGGAAGCTCATCGCGATCCGGTGGTCGAAATGTGTCGTAACCGTACCGCCGCCCTGCGGCATGGTGCTGCCTTTGACAATCAGCGTTTCCCCCTCAATGGAAGAGGTGACACCGCATGCAAATAATCCGTTATGGACGGCAAGCAAGCGGTCGCTTTCTTTCACTTTGAGCTCGCCCAGTCCGTGCATGATGGTTTCACCCTCTGCAAAACTCGCAGCAACGGAGAGAATAGGATACTCGTCAATCATGGAGGGCGCGCGTTCTGCCGGGACGGTGATGCCCTTAAGTTTGCTGTGGCGCACGCGAAGATCGGCCACTTCTTCCCCGGCGCTGATGCGGCGGTTGCTGAAGGTGATATCCGCACCCATTTCGCGTAAGCTGTCATACAGCCCCGTGCGCAAAGGGTTAATGGTGACATTGGTGATTGTGATGTCGGAACCGGGAACGATCAGGGCAGCCACGACCGGGAACGCCGCCGAAGAGGGGTCGCCCGGAACAAGGATATTGCGCTCGGCGCGTGATATTTTCTGGTGGCCGGCCAGTGAAATAGCCACACCGCCTTCCGGCAGCTTTTCCGTTTTGATTTCCCAGCCGAAATGGCGCAGCATGCGTTCCGTATGATCGCGTGTGGCCGCAGGCTCGATCACGGTGGTCGTACCCGCCGTGTTCAATGCAGCCAGCAATATGGCGGATTTAATCTGTGCCGAGGCAACGGGCAGGCGGTAGGTAATCGGCAGTGTGGCAGAAGTGCCATGCACGGCGAGCGGAAGCTTGCCCCCGTCACGTGCTTCAAACCGTACGCCCATTTCCGAAAGCGGCGTCATCACGCGCTTCATCGGGCGGCCGCGCAGACTGGCGTCGCCGGTGAAGAAGGTGACGAAATCGTAAGGGCTGACCAGCCCCATCATCAGGCGTGCGCCCGTGCCGGAATTGCCCATATCGAGTATGTCGGAGCTTTCGCTGAGCCCGCCCACGCCTACGCCCTGCACATGCCAGTGGTTGCCGGTCTTGCGGTCTATGGTGACGCCCAGCAGCCGAAGCGCCTTAGCGGTGTTAATAACGTCTTCGCCTTCCAGAAGCCCCTGAATATCGGTGCCACCAAGTGACTGAGAAGCAAGAATAAGTGCGCGGTGTGAGATGGATTTGTCGCCGGGGACGGTCAGCGAGCCAGCGAGCGGTTTGCCCGCGGACTGGGACTGCATAGGTAGGGGAGTCGAAGAGAGCATTATTTTTCTTACATTGCCTGATGATATTTATATTGCAACACACCATACAAAAATTTAATGAAAGTAGAAAGTGCAATTATCTTGGTGTATAGTTGCGCGAGTTATAGCAATGGGAGTGAGCAAAGTGTCCAAGCCAAACTGGGGAACGAAGCGCAATTGTACCGCCTGCGGAGTGCCATTTTACGACCTGAACCATAACCCGGCCTCCTGCCCGAAATGCGGCAATGAGTTCGACCCTACGGTTGCTGCGCGTGCAAAGCGTAAAGCGGGCAAACGTAACGCGAAGGACGAGGATATGGAGACGCAGGGCGGTCCCGCATTGAAGCAGGGAGCCTCCGGCCGCAAAATGAAGAAAAAGATGGACGATGACGATGTGGGCGACGGTATCGGCGAGCTGATGGAAATCGAGGATGTGGACGATATCGAGAATCTCCATGAACTGAGCGAGCTGGAAGAAGTGGAAGAAAATTCCATTAACGAAGACGATGCGGATGAGGAAGCGCTGATCGAGGAACTCGATACGGGCGACAATGTAATCGTGGAAAATGTTGAGGATGAGGAAGCTATGGTCCTCGTTCAGGAAATTGAGGATGAAGAACAGGAAGCGGCGATCAGCAGTAAAAAGAAGAAGAAATAAATAACGCTTATTTAAAAGCCTGAAGGCCTTATGAAAAACAAAGCAATAATCATAGCTGTAACGCTGGTTGCGGTCGTTTTTCTTACTTTATGGAGCGTAATGCTCCCGATGGCCGTCAATAAGGATGATGTGCGTAAAGACCTGCAGGAAGCCTTCCAGGCGGCCACCGGCATGAAGCTCGAAGTGCAGGGCACGCCGGAATTCAAGGTGAGTCTGCTGCCTTACATAAGCATCGATTCTCTGTATGTCATTAATACCCCGGATGCCACATCGCCTTTTCTCCTGACGATTAAGCATGCCAATATATGGCCGAGCATTACAACCCTGTTTCATGGCAAGGCAGGAATACGCAAAGTCGAATTGACGGGAGTGAATATTGACGCGGAAGTGCTGAGCGGCGGCAGGCTGAACTGGCAGGAAGTATCTTCTTATTGGGATAAAGGGATATTCCAGACCGAAAAAATGAAAAACGAGGCGGTCTCCGGCGCCATGAACGTAGTGGTACTGGGGGGGCAGCTGCATTACAGCAACTCCCTCACAGGTGCAGCGGCTACGCTGGATAATGTAAACGCGGTATTCGATGCGGATCCGGCAGGCAAGGCGGGCGCTAATATCAGGCTCAATTACCGCAACAGGCCTTATACCGTAGCCGCTTCCGTAAAAGGCAATCTGATGAAGCTCTTTACGACCGATACCGTGCCGGTGGATGTCAATGCCACGAGCGGCCAGAGCAATTTTACCTATGCAGGCACTGCCGGATACAAGAATAATCGGTCCATATTCAATGGCGACATCAAGTTAGATACGGACGACCTGGCCTATTGGATAGACCTCTATCATAACGAAGAGCCGGCAGATAATATGGCCGGTTATAAAAAGCTTCCTGTCAGCGCGACAGCCAAGCTGACAATGGCGAACCCGGCAAAAATGGTTTTTTCGGATATCGCACTGAGCGGAACGACCATTCAGGGACGCGCGCAGGCGGATGTAAATCTCGTGGCCAGCGAAGGGAAAGATATTGCCAATCTGAATCCGGCTGTGAGCGCCAGTGTAAAAGCTGCAATCGACACGATGGATCTGGATGGAATTGTAACGAATGGATTCCTGTTGCGCGGCAAGAACGAACATAATGAACAGGCAGGGGTTATGGCGCCTGCGCATGCGGCCAATCCTGTGAGCATTACAGGCGATATCACCATCAAAGATATGGTGTATAACAATAAGCACATCCGTAACGCGTCTGTATCTGTCAGCACGACTGGCGATGACATGATGGTGCCGCAATGCATTGCCACACTTCCCGGCGACACACGCCTCGATTTCTCCGGTATCGGCCATTCAGGCGTTCATGGGCTTACGGTTGAAGGCCAGGTGGATGTTGAGGGCAGCAGTCTTGTCGAGTTGCTGACATTATTCAAAACAAACAGCATTACCTTGCCGTCCAATGATTTCCGCCGTTTCCACATGAGAGCTAACGCGCTGGCTTCGTCCAAGGAAGTCATGCTGTCGGAGCTGGTGGCGCGTGTGGAAAACATGGTGATCAATGGCGGGCTGAACGTAAAGCTCGATAATCGCGCCAGCCTGCAGGCGGCGCTTGGCATCCGCGGACTTAACATTGACAATATCGCGGCGCTGTGGGGATTGCAGAGCCTGAGCGGTACGCTGCTGAGCCGGAACGATCTGGGGGACCAGAAGGAAGGTGCCATCTCCGTATGGTTGAAGAAACTGGGATACGACATGCTGGTGAGCACGTCGCTGCAGAATTATACGCTGAACGGTAAATCCTACGATCAGGCAAACCTGACTATCAGTGCCGCGGAAGGTAAAATAGAGATGACGGCTCTGAAAGTACCGTATCAATCCTCCGTGGTATCCGGTAGGATGGGGATCAACGTATCCGGAAAGACCCCTGAATTCGACATTCATGCATTGGTGGATACTCTTAACCTGGATACGCTGTTTCCCAAAACGGCTTCAGGCAGCCAGGGCAATACGCGCTGGTCGAACGATCTGCTGAATTTCAGCTGGATGGAGTTGCTCAAGGGCACGTACGATATCCGGTTCGGCCATCTCACATATGGCAATATAGAAGCAGACGATGTCAGCATGGTGGGAACGCTGGCCGATCAGAAAATGAATGTCGAAAGCTTGAAGGCGAATGCTTTGGGCAGCGGTATCAGCGGCAAGTTTACATTGACGGGCGGCGCCATCCCAACCTTTAGTGGCGCCGCGAATATATTGGGACTGCGGCTGGAAAAGGCAGCTTCGCTGTTGCCCGCACTGAACGGTGTTGCGGGCGTGTGCAATATGAGCGTAAGTCTCAATACGAATGGTATCAGCGCCATGTCCTGGATGTCCAATATGCAGGGTGGTGTCAGCGTCAGTGGCCGCAATATCGAAGTGCGAGGCTTTAATCTGCCGGGCATTATTCGCGCAGTGGCTTATGTAAGAACGGTGGCAGACATTCTGAATGCGGTTGAACGTGCTGTGCCGGGTGGAAATACATTATTCAATACGCTTGAAGCGCAATGGAATGTATCCAAGGGAACGCTGGAGACGCTTAATGCCAGGGTGACGAATAGCCAGGCGGACGGAGCTATCGTCAGCAAGCTCGACCTGATCAACTGGACAAGCAATACCGCCATCACATTCGCATTGAAGGCGCTCGATCCCGTTAATATGCCTAAAATACTGGTTAAGGTCACGGGCAACATCGATCAGCCTAAGCTGGATTTCGATACAAGTGCACTTGAGCAGTATGTGAATAACAAGACTTCGGAGCGGATGCTTCATGATTATGGAGCGCATTAAAGGATTTTTTCCGGGTGGGTGGTTTTGTATCTTGGCTGACGATATGACCGCCTTCCGGCATTCCAGCGGGAAAATATGCTTACGATTGTAAAAGATGCGGAAATAAAGCTGGTTGAGATGGTGGGAGGCCTTGCGGAAGAGGCCATAAGCTGGCGCGCCGTCTACTTTAATTTCGATAAGCTGCAGGAACAATACCGGAGCCAGTACCAGATACAGATCGCTGTCAATCTGCTGAGCGATTTACTGGGGGAACATGAAGGCGGGGTGTTCGTTTGTTTTGACCAGACCATTTTCATGATCTGCCGCAACATCAGCAAAAACAAGATAGACAAGGCCATTTTCCAGCTGCGCTACCTGTTTATCGACGATCCGCTCGCCTACGATAGCGCCGGCGAGGAAAATCCGAATTTCTGCCGGGTGTTCGATCTGGGGCGTGAATATGCGGAATTTTATCATCTCTGCCGGCGCAAGCTGTCGCAAAGCAAGCGGGTCGAGCGCACGGAAGAAGAAATGGTGATCGCTCCGATCGGGGAAGCGCCGCAGACGTCCGAAAACGCGAATGTAAGCTTTACTCCAACCCGGCTTGCCCATATCGAGCATGATCTGAACAAGGCGGATTTAAGCCGTATGTTGCGCCGCCAGCCCATCTGCGCTATGAGCGGTAAGAATGCGCGTCGTGTATTTGATGAATATTATATTCATATCTCGCATCTGCGCCGCATGCTGAACGTGAAGACGGATTTCTTCAGCAACCGGCTGTTATTTGCCTATCTGACCCAGATTCTGGATGAGCGCATGCTGGATCTGCTCAGCATGAGCCCGCTGCGCTACCTCGATTCGCCCGTCAGCCTGAATTTTAATGTGGAAACGTTGCTATCCAGGAAATTCAGGGAATTTGATACGCTTATCAAACCCCTTGTGAAATTTTCGATTGTGATCGAAATCCAGATAGGGGATGTATTCGGCGATATCCGCGCGTTTGTTGCGGCACGCAATATCGTGCAGCAGATGGGATATAAAATATGCGTGGACGGACTTACCAATTTCAGCATTGTGCAGATCGACCGTGAAAAACTGGGGTTCGATTTCGCCAAGCTGCAATGGAATGCCGATCTGGAAGAGGATATCGGCGCCAGGGAAAACCAGAAGATCATGGAAGCAGTGAAAAGCTTTGGTTTTAACCGCGTTATCCTGAGCCGTTGTGACAATGCGCAGGCGGTCAATTATGGTCAGGCCATGGGCATTAACCTTTTTCAGGGGCGCTATATCGACAACCTCCTGAATCCCACTCAGAAAGTAGAAAACTAATGCATTGGCTGGACATACTGCCCGGAATTATCTGGTCGGGCTTTCTTGGGCTTGCAATCGGTAATTTCGCGACCAACCCCATTTATCGCTTGCCGCGAAACGAGTCCCTGTTCGGGCGTGATCCCTATTGCGGCGATTGCAATGCGCTCCTGAAGCCGCGCGATCTGTTTCCGGTGTTCTCATGGCTGTCCACGCGTGGCCGTTGCCGTTATTGCGGAGCAAACGTTCCGGGGTCTTATACCATTGTGGAAGCCGTCACGGGGCTGTTGTTTGTGTTGTTTTACCTGAAATACGGGTTTTCCGAGCGTTTCATGCTGGCCTCCTTCGGGGCGACGGCGTTTATTATGATCGCGGCGATGATCCACATCGATAATTTCTTTTCCAACCGTACGCTGGTAGCAGCGATGATGTTCGGAATGCTGGACCGTACGCTGGTAGACGGGTCGCTTTATGGGTTTCTGGGAACCGGATATGCGGGATTACTGGCCGGAGCGGTGGCATGGAAGCTTTCAGGTCGCCCCATGGCGCGGGATATGGGGGCATTCCCGGGCTATCTCAAGCTTCTGGTGGCGGCCGGAATCTGGGTGCATCCAGTGCCATTTGCGGTATTGCTCGCTGCAACGCTGGTTGCAGGCCTCATTGGAAGGCAGGTAAAGCAGGAGAGGCTCGCGGAATGGGCGATTATCGCCGGGGTGATTACGGCCATGGCGTTGTAATGTTCCGGGACGAAGGGGAAGCGGCTGTTTCCCGGAGGGAAAAAGTGAAAAAACCCTTTGTATTATTATTTTACAGGTGTATTAAGGCAACAATAAACCAAGGAGGAACGAATGGCTCGTAAGAAGATAGCTCTTGTCGGCGCTGGCATGATTGGCGGAACGCTCGCCCATATTATCATGAAAAAGCAGCTTGGTGATGTGGTATTATTTGATATTAACGAAGGCATTCCCCAAGGCAAGGCGCTGGATATTGCGCAGGCTTCTTTCGTAGACGGTTCCCCGGTCAGCCTCAAAGGTACGAACGACTATAAAGATATCGCCGGTTCCGACGTTATCATCGTGACCGCAGGCGTGCCGCGCAAGCCCGGCATGAGCCGTGACGATCTCGTGGCCACCAATGCGGGCGTCATGAAGACGGTTGGCGAGAACATTAAGAAATATGCGCCGAATGCATTCGTTATCGTCATCACCAACCCGCTCGACGCGATGGTGTGGGTGCTGCGTGAAGTGTCCGGCCTGCCGCATCATAAAGTAGTCGGCATGGCAGGCGTGCTCGATTCCGCGCGTTTCTCCTATTTCCTCTCGGAAGCGACCGGTGTTTCGGTGCAGGATATCTCGACCTTCGTGCTCGGCGGCCACGGTGACACCATGGTGCCGCTCGTGCGCTACTCCACCGTCGGCGGTATTCCGCTGCCGGATGTGGTGAAGCTCGGTATGCTCCAGCAGGACCAGCTCGACAAAATCGTGCAGCGTACGCGTGACGGCGGTGCGGAAATCGTAGGATTGCTCAAGACCGGTTCGGCATTCTATGCCCCGGCAGCTTCAGCGGTGAAAATGGCCGAATCCTACCTGTTCGACCAGAAGCGCATCATTCCCTGCGCGGCGCACCTGAACGGCCAGTTCGGCGTGAAAGACCTGTATGTGGGCGTGCCGGTGGTGATCGGTGCGAACGGCGTGGAAAAGATCGTTGAGATCGAACTGAACGCCCAGGAAAAAGAAATGTTTAACAAATCAGTCGAAGCCGTGCGCAGCCTGTGTGCAGGGATCAAACTGTAAGTCTTTGAGGAGTATTGAGGAAGTGTTATGAATATTCATGAGTACCAGGCAAAAGCCATATTAGCGCATTATAATGTTCCGGTTCCCAGGGGCGGTGTAGCCTATACCCCGGCCGAAGCGGAAGGCGTTGCGCAGAAACTGGGCGGAAATCTTTGGGTGGTAAAAGCCCAGATCCATGCGGGCGGCCGCGGTAAGGCCGGCGGCGTAAAGCTTGCTAAATCCCTGAATGAAGTTTCCGAATATGCTGGCAAAATGATCGGCATGACGCTCGTGACGCACCAGACCGGGCCGGAAGGCAAGGAAGTCAAGCGTGTCTATATCGAAGAAGGCAGCAACATCGCGACCGAGCTTTACCTGTCCATGATCGTGGACCGTGCGACTTCGCGCATTACCTGCATGGCTTCTTCCGAAGGCGGCATGGATATTGAAGAAGTTGCTGAGAAGCACCCTGAAAAGATCATTATGGTGGGGATCGACCCGGCCAGCGGCATCCAGCTTTTCCACGTGCGCAAACTTGCTTTCGCGCTTGGCATCAAGAAGGAACTGCAGGCAAAGTTCGCGGATTTCGTAACGAACCTGTACCGTGCTTTCGTAGAAAAGGACGTAAGCCAGCTGGAAATCAACCCGCTGGTAATCACGAAGGAAAACAACATCATCGCGCTTGATGCAAAGTTCAACTTCGACGAAAATGCGCTCTACCGTCAGGCGGATGTGCAGGAACTGCGTGACGAAGACGAAGAAGATCCGTTTGAACGCAAAGCTGCGAAGTTCGGCCTGTCCTATGTGAAGATGGACGGCAATATCGGCTGCATGGTCAACGGCGCAGGTCTCGCCATGGCGACGATGGACATCATCAAACATTACGGTGGCACGCCCGCGAACTTCCTGGACGTTGGCGGTGGCGCAACGAAAGAACGCGTGACCGAAGCGTTCAAGATCATCCTGTCGGATGCAAGCGTTGAAGGCATTCTGGTGAACATTTTCGGTGGCATCATGCGTTGCGACGTGATTGCAGACGGCGTTATCGCTGCTGCACGCGAAGTCAGCCTGGACGTTCCGCTGGTCGTGCGCCTCGAAGGCACGAACGTGGAACTGGGCAAGAAAATGCTGGCTTCTTCCGGCCTTCCGATCCTGCCTGCCGACAATCTTGCCGATGCTGCGCAGCGTATTGTGGACGCGGTTCGGAAAGCAGCGGCGTAACGGTTTAGTCAGTGAAATTTGAAGGAATGTAAAATGTCCATATTGGTCAATAAAAACACAAAAGTTATCTGCCAGGGCTTCACCGGCAGAGAAGGCACATACCACTCCGAACAGGCGCTGGCGTACGGCACGCAGATGGTTGGCGGTGTTACCCCGAACAAAGGCGGTACCACGCACCTGAACCTCCCGGTATTCGACACGGTGGAAGAAGCCGTAGCTAAAACCGGTGCAAACGCTTCGGTCATCTATGTTCCGCCTCCGTATGCTGCGGATGCGATTCTGGAAGCGATCGACGCGAAGATCGAACTCGCCATCTGCATCACCGAAGGCATTCCGGTACTCGACATGGTGAAGGTGAAGCGTGCTCTCTCCGGCAGCAAGACCCGCCTCGTCGGTCCGAACTGCCCGGGCGTTATTACGCCGGGTGAATGCAAGATCGGCATCATGCCGGGCCATATCCATAAGAAAGGCCGTATCGGTATCGTTTCGCGCTCCGGCACGCTGACCTATGAAGCAGTGGCGCAGACCACGGCGGAAGGCCTCGGCCAGTCCTCCTGCGTCGGCATCGGCGGCGACCCGGTCAACGGCACGAATTTCGTGGACGTACTGGAACTGTTCCTCGCAGACAACGAAACCGATGCGATCATCATGATCGGCGAAATCGGCGGCTCTGCAGAAGAAGAAGCTGCAGAATTCCTGAAGAAGAGCAAAATTAAGAAACCGGTTGTCGGTTTCATCGCAGGCCGTACCGCTCCTCCGGGACGCCGTATGGGCCATGCGGGTGCAATCATTTCCGGCGGCAAAGGCGGTTCGGAATCCAAGATCGAAGCAATGCGCTCCGCAGGGATCAAGGTGGCCGAAACTCCGGCTTCCCTCGGTAAGGCGATGGCTGAGCTTCTCAAAAAAGCGGCTTAAAGCAAGTTTAAGCAGCCCAAAATGTAGAGGGGTGGCATATGCCACCCCTTTTTTTAACCACCACCACGAAAGGAGTAGACGATGACGACAGTTGCAATTGTATATTTCAGCGGTTACGGGCATACCAAGAAGCAGGCGGAAGCCGTGCATCAGGGCGTGGCGGGAGTGCAGGGCATAAAGGCCGAGACCATCACGATCGATAAAGAAGGCAATATCCCTGATGAAGCGTGGGCAACGTTTGAAAAAGCAGGCGCGATCATTTTTGGTGCCCCCACTTATATGGGGGGACCGGCCTGGCAGTTCAAGAAATTTGCGGATGCATCCTCAAAGGTCTGGTTCAGCCAGCAATGGAAGGATAAAATCGCTGCAGGGTTTACCAACTCGGGCACCATTAACGGCGACAAATTCAATACGCTGACCAGCTTCCACACGCTGGCCATGCAGCATGGCATGGTATGGGTGGGAACGGGCCTGATGCCGTCCAATAAGAAAGATGCAAAGCGTAATGATGTGAACTGGCTTGGCGGATTTGGCGGTGCGCTGGCGCAGTCGCCGACCGACGGTTCGCCGGAAGAAGGGCCGCTTCCGGGAGATCTGGAAACGGCGCGCCTTTTCGGTGCGCGCGTGGCAGAGTGGGCTAAGAAAGTTCATCCTTAAAAGACTTGAGATAAAAATACAACAGCCGCCCTGTTATATGCAAACAGGGCGGTTTTCTTTTAGGAACGGTCCGTTCCCGACCCCATTTCCCCCTTTATTTGCGAAAACATAATAGCTACAATCATGAAGCGACATCCGGTCGCCAGTGCGGCACCCGCCCATGTTATGATAGGTTCAGACCCCGATGACTGAAAACCAACCTACCACTGCGCAGCACGAACAGCTTCTGGCGATGCTGAAGCAATACCGTCCGCCGGAGCCGGAGGCGGTAGGCCGTGACATCATAGGGGGACGCTACCGTATTCTGCTGAACCAGCCGCTGCAGCAGCTCAGCTCGCAATTTGCCGATGCCTATGTGGTGTCGGACGAGATGGAGCCGTCATTATTCCTTTATGCGCTGGTGTACAAGAATGACGTTCCGATCCGGCAAAGAAATATCGAAGCGCTCAAGGAGTATAGGCATCCCAACATGGTGGCGCTGCTGGATTACGGTACAACGGAAATCAGCACCCTTCTGGAAATGCGCTTTGTTGTCATTCTGGAGCGTCCCATAGGCCAGTCGCTTTCATCCATTCTCTCCAATGGCAGGAATTCGGCTTCGCAGGAAGTGCTGATCACATATGTGCTGCGACCGATGGTGGAAATTCTCTTAAGCTTCAGCAAGATGGGTATCAGTCATAACCGGATCAATCTGGAAAATGTCTATATTGCCAATAATACGGTCATGCTCGGGGAGTGCGTTTCGGAACCGTCCGGCTTTTCGCAGCCTTTCCTGTTTGAGCCCATAGAGCGTATTCTGACCATGCCGATGGCGAAATCCGACAATGCCATCGGGGCCGATTGTTATGCGCTGGCCGTGCTGATCCTGCATTGCCTGCTGGGGTTCAAGCCGTTCGATGGCATAGAGAAAGATCGCTTCATCGAAAGCATCCTCGCGCGCGGCACTTATCATACGCTGGCCATTGAATGGGACTTCTCTGACGATATGCAGGACTTTTTCCGTGGCCTGCTCAATGACGCGCGACGCGAGCGCTGGAATCCTGAAAGCCTGGATGGCTGGTTGGCGGGACGGCATTTCAACCTGATTCTTCCCTCTCTCCCGAGCGAAGCAACCCGTGGGTTCGAGCTGCTGGGGAAAATCTATTTCAATCGCAAAAGTATTGCCTACGCGATCTTCCGCAACTGGCAGGAAGCACGTATGGTCATCTTCGACAATAAGCTCGGAAGATGGATGGAAACGGCGGCCCATAAGCCGGATGTAGCAGATTCGGTTCTGCGTTATGTCACCAGTATAACCAACGATAATATCCGCTCCGAGCGGCAGAATAACGATCTTCTCGCGCGTACTATCATCCTGCTGGATCCTTCCGGCCCCATCCGCCTGAAACACCTTTCCGTGATGCTGGACGGGATAGGCTGCCTGCTTACCAGCTCGTTTCTGGCGGGCGAACGTGAAGACGTGCAAACCATTATCCAGATGCTGGAAAGCGATCTGCCATGGTTCTGGCTGGAACAGCAAAACGGTGCGGGTGATTATTCTGCGGCAATCCTGAAGCTGCAGCGCGCGCGTAATTACATACGAATTAACAGCCTGGGATTTGGGGTGGAGCGCTGCATCTATGAGATGTATCCTTCGCTGCCTTGCCAGAGCCGGCTGCTGAAGGGTTACCATGTCACCACGCTCGCGGAGCTGCTGGAAAAGCTCAATATTGTAGCGAAGCAAAGAGCGGAGCAGGATGATTTCATGGACCGGCATATCGGCGGTTTCATCGCCAGCAGGCTGGATATGGGTAAGGAAGTCAGAGTAACGGAGCTGGATGTGCTGCCTAAACTCGCCGCTAATCCGGGCCTGGTGGGGCTGAAGCTATTGCTGCGCGCGCAGAATAAAGTGGAGAACACCATATTTCCGGGGCTCTGCACCTGGGTGGCGCTCAAGCTTGAACCCATATTGGATAATATCCATAAACGCGCCATCAGAACGAATATGCAGAAGGAACTGGTACAGGCGGTAGCAACGGGTAACCTGAAGAAGATAGAAAGATTGATGCTGAATGCCAATCTGTTCATCAACGACTATAACAACTTCCACGATGCGATGGCGGCTTACCAGCAGCGCAGGGAACAAATCGCTTCCCTAAAAGATGGAACGGTGTTGCGGCGCCATGCACGTATTGTCGGCCGCGGCGTATCCCAGACCGTATCGTTTGGCGTATGCTTGCTTACGATTTATTATACGCTGCGGATGTATTTTCATTTCTGATATTGGGCCAGATGCCTGAATAGCACGGAATTATCAATGAAGCGGTTAGGACAGGCTTCAGATGTCTTGATATGTGTGCATACCAGGGAAATGCTGGGGCTCAGGCTGACAACATGATGCCACCATCCCACGGGAATGAAAAGACAGTCTCCCGGCCCCAGTTCGAGATCGATAATGGTTGCCTCCAGAAACTCAGGATGAATGCCCGGCTGGGGATCGCGCAGATCAACATCGCTATGCGTGCTGGAGGAGTGGTAAAGATAAGGGACTTGCAATGCAGGCACAAGGCGTACCCGTTTTCTGCCATAAATCTGGATCAGCATGTTATTAACGCAATCGAAGTGCAATGCCGTCTGCGTGCCTCTTGGTCCGATAAGGAAATACATCCGCTGATCATTGCACTCCGGGGCAAAATACCCATCGCCAATATCTTTAATATCGTCTTTCAGGGCTGCCAGTGCGGTGTTGTTATGCGTATAATTACCCGCACTGAGATAAAAGCGGTTACTGGATTCGGTCGTCTCCACCATGTCGATAAACTCGCCGAACCGTATCATCTTGCCGAATTGCTCTGCATTCTGCTGATAACGCTCATCCCCTAACGTGCCGTATTCATACTGTATCTGCACCACCGTATCGGCCCCGATTTTGCTAAGCAGTCCGCGCGGCGTCCAGTGACGGGCTTCACTATGCTCAAGCACATTATGAAAAAGGCCGGGCCGGTTGGGATAGTAATATTGCTCCATGAACTGGGCGTAAGGGGGAAGAGCGGTCTTCTCGACGGTAAGATAGTGCGGCAGGGCGCGCATCTGTCGGTCGAGAGTTTTCATCAGCCCTTCACGGGCACCCAGCTGCCGTTTTAGTGTTTGGGCTGTTTTAATGTAAGGCGCTGCCCAGGCAAACTCCTGTTCAATGGCTTCGGCGGAAAAACCGCAATGCAGAAGCGTCTGCCGTAACTGATCCGTCTGGTAGCCCGCCAGCAGGCTGGAAGCGATCCACTCTCTCAGGCTGTTATCCATATCTCTCCAGTAATGCGATGCTAAAGTATCGCATGTGAAAGGATTTTTTCAATAAATATAATGACCTAGTGATGAAATGCGAAACCGGTTGCCTTCATCTCCACTCGTGCTAAAATTAGTATACGCATCATATACTTGGTGACGTTAACAGGAATGAAAAGGATACCGCCATGCAGAAACCTTCTTCCGAGTCTTCCAAAGCAAAGCGCTTTGGTATGAAATTATTCCGCTTTGGTACGGTATTCTCCGCCTTCACAGTAGTGATGTCGCTGTTTTCAGGCTTGGGCACCCAGCTGGCCAACAAGCTGACGGGAGCAGAGCAGGCCCCCACTGCCGAACAGGCCGACAATAAAGGCTTGCTGCCGTATGAAACACCGTCGTTCCATGTGTTCGACAGCGTGTTTGTGAATGAAGCCAAGGCAGTGTTTGTCAATGTTGCTACCTAGTTTTTGCTGCTGAATAAAGTGGAAACAGGTACGCTGACTCTCTCCAGATAATATTGCGCTCTTTGTGCGTCCCCTTCCTTGAGGTAAGCCATTGCCAGCTCAATATGAATACGGCTGAGCAGTTTTTGATTGAGCTGCTGCAACTTCTCTTTTCCCACCGCCGCAATAAAAACCGGATTAGTGAAAACACGCTCGAAAGCGATAAAGAGCGGAGAAGGGTTTTCCAGGAAAGCAGCGTTGACGTTCCCGTCATGCCTGCGGTAATGCAGCACGATGCGCTTGCCCACCGATACGATCTCTCCCGATAAGGCAAGATGGCACCACAACACCCAATCCTCTCCGAAGCGTAAGCGATGATTACAGCCTGACAGTTTTTCCAGCGCCTGTTTACGTATGCATATCGCGCCGTTACTGAAGGGATTCCGGCGTTCAAGCAGATGATAGAGCACGTCACGCCCTGAAAAGGTGAAAGTACGTGTCTGCGGATCTTTTAGCAGCGCCCCGGTTTCATCGGTCTGCTGAAGCCCCCCATAAACGGCCACGGCGTGAGGATGCCGCCAGATACCCCGGACCAGATAGCGCATAGCGCCGGGAAGCAATACATCATCAGCATCAAGAAAGAGAATAAGTTCTGCGCTGGTATGATGTACGCCGTGGTCGCGGGCTTCTCCGGCTCCGCTATGCGGCTGATGCAGCAAGGTGACGACAGTGCCGAAAGGTTGGCATATGCGGCGTATTTCTGTTGCGGCAGGTTCTTCGGAACCGTCATCCACAACGATGATTTCCTTGTAGGGATAATCCTGCGTAATGGCGGAACGTATCGCCGCTTCCAGGTAAGTTGTGACGTTATAAACAGGAATAATAACTGCAACACGCTCATTGGCGGGACGCAGTAGGTTTTTAAGGGCAAACAACGAGAGCATGGCCGTATCCGGATGTATGCGCTTGATCATAGCGCATAGCCTATGCTAAGGCTAGCAGGTAATCCTCATTGATTGGAAAGGCTTATGCCGCTGATAGACTCAAAGAAGGTTTTATGGAAAGAGGTCGACGGCCTCGTGGTCGTGCTGTTGATTTCCGCAGGCTATTTCATTGAGCTCAACAAAGTCGGCAGCACCATCTGGAAACTACTGGCCGAAGGCAAATCTGTGGAAGAAATCGTAGCGGCCATGATGAAAATATATGATGTCGCTGCGGAGAAACTGACAGCGGATGTGAAAGCGTTCATTGAGCGCATGGCTGAGCAGGGACTCGTGCAGGCCTAGCATTCCTCGCGCAGGCGGAACAAAGCATATTGCAGATATTCACGCCTGTGTAATAGGCCTTCAGCAACAATACGGCGTAGGTTTTGGATGTAATAATCCCGGGACATCAATCCCGGTGCCTGTGTCTTCAGTATAGTGTCTATAATGGCGGTATTGGCTTTCATTAATGCCTGGGAAGAAAGCGTAGTATTGCCTTTGTGGCGGCGAAAACAGGTGAGTATCTCCGGCAGTGCCGCACCCTTGCCATGCTGCAGCAGTTCAGCCCATAAAGCATAATCTTCCGACACGGTAAAATCCTCAGGGAATCCCTTTGTAGCTGCAAGATTTTGTGCTCGTGTCACCACGGAGGAAGTGTGAATGAGAGGAAACATGGCGATATCGTGCAGTGTCATCGCAGGCTTTGCCGGAATGATAGGCGAGCGTGGCAGTGAATTTCGACTTTCACCGATAAAGGCAAAGCCTGAGCACAGCCATGCAACATCTGGGTGTGCCTGAAGATAAGCAATGCAGCGTTGCAGCTTCTGCGGTGCAAACAGATCGTCATCATCCAGAAATGCAATAAATTCGCCCCGTGCTTCGCGAATGCCGAAGTTGCGTGCAGCTGCAGCGCCTGAATGGGCTTGCGTGAAATAGCGTAGCCTGCTGTCATAAAGCATAACAAGCTCCCGCGTATTATCCTGAGAACCGTCATCCACCACGATCACCTCAAAATCCCGGTAGCTCTGCGCATAAACGGAATCCAGCGCTTGCTGGAGAAAAGCGACGCGGTTGCGGGTAGGGATAATGATACTGACGAGTCCCGTTTTCATACTGTATTGGGGCGGCAAAGAGAGGGTGTACAGCGCAGGCGCTATCCGATATAGTTAGCGCATAATGAGCATAACGGCAATCATAGTCAGCTATAACAGTGCGGAAGTTATTGGCGCCGCGCTCAGTAGCGTTTGCGCTCATTCTGAAGTAGAGCGCTGCATCGTGGTGGATAATGCGAGCACGGACGGAACGCTTGAACTCATACGCTCTTGCTTCCCCGATGTGCGGATAATCGCAAACCTCGATAATCAGGGCTTTGGCCGTGCTTGTAATCTCGCCCTGCAGCAGGTGAAGACCGAATACGCGCTTCTGCTGAATCCCGATGCCGTCATGGGAAAGGACAGCATAGAAGCATTGCTTTCGCAGGCGAAATCCCACCCGGAAGCCGCAATTATTGCGCCGGTACTGCCATGGCAGGGAGGGGATCCAAGCACATCGTCCCTGCGTCAGCCTGTCATTGCCAATGCAGCTCTCCCGGTTACGGGCAGGCGGGAAGGGGATATCCTGCCAGCATCCGTTATCTCCGGAGCGGTGGCCTTATGGCGCATGGAGCAGATGCAGCGGATAGGTTTCTTCGATCCGGCTTTTTTTCTGTTCTATGAAGATGATGATATTTCCATTCGTGTACGCCGTGCAGGGTATGAGCTTTTGCTGGTTGCAGGGCTGGAGGTAGAGCATATTCCCGGACGCTCATGCAAGGTTACGCCTGCTATTGAAAAACGAAAACTGTGCAGTTCCACCTGGTCTTATTTATACATGCACCGCAAATACCGGGGTATGGTGATTGCTTTATGCAAGACGTTCATATTACTGGCGCGTTCAATATGCCTGGCGGCAAGGTATGCGGTAAAGATGAATAAGGGCGCCGCCGGGCAGAAACCAGGGAATGAAGAAGAGGAATATAACCAGCAATGCGCAGCTTCATTGGCAGTGCTGGAGCAGGAAATGGCTGTGGTGTTGCATACGCAGGATATGCAAGCGCAAGAGGCGATCCGGCAGTTGGAAGCAGAGTATAGGCAGGCGGAAGAAGGATTCCAGATACGCAAAACGGGGTGGGAAACAGATCATAAGGTAACACTTGCGGCGGCGGCCACGGAACACGAACAGGCGCTCGCTGATGCCATGCAAATGCATGAGCAGCAATGGGAGGATAAAACACGGTCGCAGTCTGAGCCGGCTTCGCAAGCCGTATGGGAACATGAAGGGCAGCTGCGTATTATTCAGCAGGCATATGATGAAAAATGGATGGCGCTGACCAGCGGGTTCGATACGCAGTGGCGTTATTCCCAGCAGCAATACGATGCGCAGTGGGCTGAAATGGTGCGGCAGCAGGAAGAGCGCAGAAAACTGCTCCAGCAGAAACTGGAAACGCAGCGCGCGACATTGATTCAGCAACACGAGAAGAAGCGCTGGACACTCCTGGCGGAGCAGGAAAAGCAGCGCACCATTCTGCAGAAGCAGTGGGATGCAGAGCGTCTGGCATGGCAGCACAGGCAGGAAGCGCAGCAGGCCTATAGGATCAATGCAGCAAAATTATCCGGTGCATGGCGTTTTCTGTGCAGCCCGGGAAAGGATAAGGGTGAGCAGTGAGAGCAGAGTCGCGGTAGCGGTGATTACCCGGCGCAGACCGGATTCGCTGGCAGTAACGCTGCGCTCCTTGCAGGAGCTGCAAGTACCGCCATCGATAAAAGTACGTTGTATAGTCGTAGATAATGATGCAGCCCGAAGCGCCTTGCCCGTAATGCAAAATATGCAGCAGCAAACCGCAATGGCGCTGGAATATGCAGTGGAAGAAACTCCTGGCATTCCGCACGCGCGCAATAAGGCGCTGGAGCTGGCGGCAGACGAGGATTATATTGCCTTCATCGACGATGACGATATAGCCGAGCCGCGCTGGCTGGCGGCGCTTTATGAGGCTGCGCGAGCCTATAATGCGGATGTCGTCAAAGGACATATTGTCTATACATTCCCCGCCCATAAGGAGCATCTGGCCGCGCTCGATATTTTTACTGATATCGCCGTGCCGACAGGCATAGCGCTGGACTCGGCATGGAGCAACAACGTTTTGTTCAGCACGAAGATATACAATGAAACCGGCTTGCGCTTTGATTCTTCTTTCCGGGACACGGGAGGAAGCGATCATCATTTCTTCCGTCGGGCAAAGCAAAGCGGCGCTAAAATTATCATGTGCCGTGAGGCGGTTGTAAAAACTTCCGTGCCTGTGGAGCGCACCACGTGGCGCTGGCTTATACGCCGTAATATGCGGGTGGGAGCGACACTGACTATCTCGGATAAGAAAGCACTGGGGAAGAGCGCGGCAATACGTCATGCATGGCGGGCTGCATTGGACTCATTCCGTTATGCGCTGAGATTATTACCGGGGGTGTTCTCCGGTCGCAACCATATCGTGCATCCTTCCATGGCGGTTTGTTTTGCAATTGGACGCATAGCTGGTATATTTCACCTATCACCGCGCGAATATTACACGCGCTAATTAAAGGAGCGGCGATGCGCATAGCTTATGTGCTTGGCAGGTTTCCGGTTATGTCCGAAACATTCATCGGCAATGAAATCCGCGCGATGGAAGCGGCCGGGCATAATATCGTGCTGTCCGCATTGCATAAGCCTGAAGGAAGTTTTCAGTCGGAAGATAACGCACTCATGCACAGGACGCTCTATTTCGCTCCCCTAGAGCCTCGTGAAGGGTGGAAACTGATCCGGCGTTACGCGTTGCGCATTCTCCGCCTGCTTCCGTTCATGCTGCGCCAGACGACGGAACCGTACTTCCCATTCCTGGTACACGCGGCTCATCTGGCGGATCATATTCGCAAAGAAAACTGTACGCATGTGCATGCGCATTTTGGCTGGGGAGCGGCGACATATGCTATTGCGGCGGCCCGGCTCGCCGGTCTGCCTGTCACGTTTACCTGTCACGGCTCTGACGTCTATGCGCGTCCTGTCGATTTGCGGGTTAAATGCAAAGCGGCAAGTGCCGTGATTGGCGTGGCGCCTTCCATTGTGCAGGATCTGCAGAAGTTGGCTGGCGGAACGCCATGCGAACTAATCTATTGCGGTGTGGATACGGCGCGCTTCAAGCCGATTGCAGATCCGGCGCAGAATAACGGGCGCTGGCTGTTTTGCGGTAGGTTAATCGATTGCAAGGGAAGCGACGACATACTGGCAGCGTGGAAATTAATGCATGAAGAAGCACGCCCGCAGCTTGATATCATAGGCGACGGACCTTTGCGGGAGTCACTGGAACGCTACGTGGCAGAAAATAATCTGGAAGAGCATGTGCATTTTCTGGGAACGCAACCTGCCGCATGGATTGCGCGCAACGGTCCCTGCTATTTTGCATCCATCACCGCTTTCAGGCAGGGCAGTGACGGCAGCCGGGATACTGCGCCGATGGTGCTGAAAGAGGCCATAGCGATGGGATTGCCGGTCGTGACGACAAGGTTTGCCGATATGGCGGAGGTGGTGGACGAGAATTGTGCCGTGTTGTGTCCTCCTGCAGTGCCGCAGGCTCTGGCGGAAGCTGTTATACAGGTGCAAAAAATGCCGGATGATGCGCGGCAGAAAATGGGAAGGGCAGGACGCGTGCGGGCAGAGACACGCTTTAGCGCGCAACAGCAGGCAGCAGCGCTTACACAGTTATTCGAGCGCTGCGCAAGATCGCGATAGAAAAACCCTTTGATTCTATTATGCTCAGACCAGAAGCAGGGCGAATTCTGTATTAGGAGTGGTCATGTCAGGTCAGCGTGTAAGCGTGGTGGTCCCGGTTTATAACGTCGTGACGTTTCTGCAGGAAGCGATCGATTCCGTATTCGCACAGGATTATCCGGATATAGAGCTGGTAGTGGTGAATGATGGTTCCAATACGATGGCCTCAGAAGAGATTGCGCGTATATGCACTGCGGATGCGCGTATTACTCTTATAAATCAGAAAAACACCGGGCAGGCCGTTGCGCGGCGAAATGGTGCGCTGCGTGCCACAGGCGATTACATTTGGTTTCTGGATGGCGATGATGCGCTGATTCCCGGAGCCGTATCGCATCTCGTGGCAGCATTGGAAGCCAATCCTTCCGCGGTGGCTTCCTATGGTAAGAAGATATTCCTCGAGAACGGCACCTTTAAATACCGTGAAATATTGCCGCTCGAATCACAGAGCGTTTCGGGCGATATTCTTCCGGCATTGCTGGAAGGGATACCGCTGCTTTCCAATGGAAGCGTGTGTATACGACGCGAATATGCTTTGAAGATTCGCTTTCCGGAAGGCATTCGGCAGGGGGAAGACTGGATCACCTGGTGCAGGCTGGCGGCGATGGGAGACATTATATGCGCTGGCCATCGGCCGGTGCTGAGCGTCCGCCAGCATAATGCCAGTACCTCTCGCGGCGTTTTTACGCAGCCCTCCATTCTTTTTTCCATGCTGGCGGTCGTGTATGGCGATCCGGAATTGATCGCGCGGATCGGCAGGGAAAAATTACAGCACTATCGCATGGAACATACACGGCGCATCCATGAGTATTTACGTGTCAGTTATACCGAGCGGAAGCAGTATGTCAGGGCACGCTGGCATGCATGGCTTAGTGCGCACTGGCAGCGTAAACGCGCGAAGCAGCAGTTCCCGCCGCGCGATAACAGAATCCGCGTGCTGCACGTGGTTAAATGGTTTTATGCCGGTGGTGCAGAGCGTCTGATAAGCTCAGTGCTGCAGCATAGCGACCGCGAGCGCTACGACCATGTCATACTTTCTTTGTCGGATCAGAAGGAAAGGCTGGCGGAAATACAGAACACACTGGGTATTCCTTATATCGCAGTCGAAATCACGCGCGATAAATGGAATATCGCAGGCTATCTGCGCTGCCTGTGGCTCATTATACACGCAAAGCCAGATGTTATTAAAACATGGCTGCCCCCTTCCAATATCGCGGGAGGGATCGTGGGCTGGCTGCTGCGCATACCGGTGATCTGGGGTATTCATAATGCCCTTCCGCCGGAAACGAAGGATGCGTTCCGGCAGGTGCGCTTCTCGCGTTTCATGCCCGCGCGCATTATCTGCTGCTCGCAGGCCGTTTACGATACCTGTGTAACGGCGGGGCATGATGTACGAAAGCTGGAGATCATTACGAACGGCACGGACACGGCAATGTTCTGTCATTCGCCGCAAGGGCGCGCGCGGATACGCAAAGAACTTGGCATTGCACCGGATACACTTTTGATCGGTATGGCGGCGGAATTCGTGCCGATCAAACGTCATCCGAATTTTCTTGTAGCAGCGCATATGCTGCTGAAATCCTATCCGCAGGCACAGTTCCTCCTGTGCGGTAAAGATACGACAAGGGACAATCTGGCGTTGCGCAAATATATCTGCACGCTCGGCATGGAAGAACAGGTGTATCTGCTGGGCATCAGGAATGATATGGCGGATATTTATAATGCACTGGATATTCATGTGCTTAATTCGCATTGTGAATCGTTTGGTCTTGCGGTCGCGGAAGCGGTGTCATGCGAAACATTGTGTGTTGCGACAGAAGTTGGTATTATGAAGCAGTTGCTCCAGGATGTAGGGGAACTGATTCCGGTGTCCGAAGACCCTGCCGTACTGGCGGAGGCCTTGAAGCGAATAATAAAATGGACGCCGCAGGAAAAGGCCGAGCGCAGGGCAAAAGGCCGCAAACGGATGATGCGCGATTACTCGGTGAGTGAAACGGCCAGGCAGTATGATGCGCTGTATCTGCGCGTTATGCAGCAACGAAAAAATAAACAATCGAGCGAAGAGGGGACTGCCTTCAAACCGTATAATAAAATTACAGGCAAAACGAGGATGAATGGATGATACACGGCAGGAACAAACATAGCGGTTTCACACTAATGGAAATGACGGTGGTGATCGTCATTATCGGCCTGCTGGCGGGAGGAGTGGTCGCCGGACAATCGTTGATTAAGACTTCGGAAATCGCCTCGGTCATGACGGATGTAAACCGGTTCCGCGCGGCGATCAACGCATTCGATACGCAATATAATGCGCTGCCGGGAGATATGTCTAACGCATCGAGCTACTGGTCTACTGCTAATAATGGCGATGGTAATGGGAAGATTAATTATAATAGCGGGGCTTGGGGAAGCGAGGAATATTATGTATGGCAGCATCTGCAGCTGGCTAATATCTTGCCCGGCACTTATGGCACTTCTACGGCAACCCTGCCGCGTTCGAGATTACGGGATGGCTATTACCGTGTTTCCTATCAGACCGGCGTCTACGGCAAAAGCGCGCATATGATTTCTCTGAACAAATGGAACTCAGCAACAAACCTTGCCAACACAGCGATATTATCGCCCAAGGATGTCTATGAAATGGATAGGAAGTACGATGACGGTTCAGCCGATACGGGACGTATCATGGGCTTTAACGAGCAGGGCGTGCCGGGCTGTGTGACAAACGATTACACGGTAGGCTACGGAAGCTACCTGAACACGAGCGATGCAATCAAATGCAAGATATTCTTCCTGCTCGATGAAAGAGACCCCAAGCAATCATCCTAGGTTTTAAGCAGAGACCGAAGTGATGTTATTGACGTTGTTCTGCACGGTCTGCTGTAAGGTCTGGTTATAAGCAACCGAAGCTTGGGTCAGCGCGCCGACCAGCCCGTCAATCAGATTCGCTCCGGTATTCGTTCCTGTATGGGAAGAGGAGGCCGCCTTGACGGCGTTCTGCGCTTCCGTGACCGAGGCGGAAGCAGAGGTGGAATACAGATTCGACAACAATGTTGTCAGCGTATGGTCGGTGGAAGTGCCGCCGCCTAACAAACTCGATACAGGGTCGAACGTGCCGTTGCCGCCGCCTTGCAGCAGGCTCAGGATTTCCGGTTTAAAGCTATTGCCACTTAATAATGATGAGACCGCAGCAGAAGCATTGGCTGCTGCCGTGCCGGAAACGCTCGGCGTTGTGGAGCTGGAATCGGAAGATGAAGACGTGGTAGGTTGCGTCGCATTCAGCGCGCCGGTGAGCTGGCCCAGATAAGAATACGGTATGCCTGTTGAGACGGAGTTTACCATAAACACCCCCAATAATTACCTGATAATTATACCATTTTCTGCTAAAAAAGCAAGGAGGCTCGGTTCGTCGCAAAAAGCGTTATAATAGCGCAGCTTGGCACATTATTGATAATTCTTTACGGCCTCGTAAGCGAGTTGGCGAGCTTCTTTCTCGAAGCCTATGGATTTCAATGCCTTAACGATGGGAATCAAGGCCAGATCGCTGATATTATCAGCACTGCTGTTGCCGGCAATCAGCGCCGCTGTCAGGATAGTTTCACCCTTACGGCCCGCTTGCGCCGCCTGGCCGAGCCGGTCGACCAGCATGGCAGGCGGTATTTCCCCGTCAAAGCGGCCTTTGCGGTTCAAGAGTACGTTCCAGGTTTTATCCGGCACTTTATAGCCAAACAGCTCCATGCAACTCAGCAGCCTGCTGATGCGCCTGCTGTCGCGAACTCCGGCATTTTCCACGGCAAGACGTGCAATCACGGCATTATCCGCATCCGTCGGCGGCTGGCCTGAACCAAGCGCTGTTACAAGGGTTGTGACATCACTGGCCAGTTCTTTGGCAAAAGGCTGCGACGGTAGCGTGGAGGAGGGAGTGGGCGGAAGAAGACCCAGCTGCTGTGCTTTAGTGGTAGCTTTCTCACGCAGTTTTGCATCTACACGCGTATCCTGCGCGAGGTATTTCACCGCGATGGGAGGCATGCTGTCCAGGCGGTCGCTTAGGCGGTTGCTCTCGCCCGCCATGACGATCAGCGAATAATCCAGCAGCGAAATATCGCGCGGCAGCGTCTTGAGGGGCACATTCCTGTCGGCAAGATGCCGGATCAGATCCTGGAAGAACGGATCGTCAGGTGAACTCTCGCGCAGCATATCGACGCCGACCATCGCTTCATCAAACTTGCCTGCGCGGGTCTGGCAGAGAATAGAGATTTTCTTCCAGAAAGCAGAGGTGCTTCCGGATGGAGGCGTCTGCTTGCAGGCACGGTCATAATCGCCATGTGCCAGTGCGATACTGATCTGCAACTCCAGCAGCTGGTCCGCTGCCAGCGAGGGCGGCAGCGCATTAATCATGGTATTGGCTTTATCGTCTTCTCCGATTCCTGCCAGCGCATTGACACGCAGGGTAAGCCAGTCATTGGAGGAAGTGCCGGTCGGCGGCGTACTTTGTGTCATCAGGAGCTTGACCAGCAGGTCATGCAGGGCCGGGTCCGAAATGCCCGTGTGCAATTGCTGCAGGAGGAATTCGTCTGCCGCGCGGTTGTCCGACTGCCAGATCGTACCGGGAAGACCGCCGCTGCTTTCCGTCAGCGTGCCGAACCCGTCAGTGGAGGGTTTTTCCATCGGGGCGCTCTCGATGGTGGCGGGTGGAGCTTCTTCATACCCGACACCGGCGTCGGAATCCATGGCGCCGCCGCTATTGTCGCTCTTATCCTGAGCGGTGATGGCAGGAGCTATTTCATGCGGCGCTTCCAGCGCGGCAAAAGCGATTGAGGGGAGGAAGGCCAGTAAAATCAGCAGGCTATTTGAATATCCGTTCATTGCTCACGACTTTCTCTACGTTATGGCGCGGGGCGGGAATGGTGTGGGTCTCCAGATAAACCCCACCGGCCACCAGGCCGATAATGATGAGTAAGCTAAGGATCTTTTTCATTCTTCACTCTTTGGGTTGTTTAGGGTATGGGTTAGGCATGAGCGATAATAACACAATAAAAGAAAACCGCAATCCGCTTGGGCTCGCCCGGCCGATCGTGCTGGTCGGGCTGATGGGAGCGGGGAAATCCACCATCGGACGCAGGCTGGCTTCTGAACTCGGCCTGCGCTTTGTAGATTCCGACAATGAGATCGCTGAAGCGGCCGAATGCAGCATTTCCGACATTTTTGCCATTTACGGGGAAACGATTTTTCGTGACCTGGAAAAACGCGTCATTTTGCGCCTGCTGGGCAGCGAGCCCATTATTCTGGCCACCGGCGGCGGCGCATTCATGAATCCGCAGATCCGCGAGGCGGTGAAAGAACACGGGCTTTCCATCTGGCTGCGCGCCGATATCGATGTGCTGCTGGAGCGCGTCTCGCGCCGCAATACGCGCCCGCTACTGGAAAACGGGGATAAACGCGCCATTCTCATGCGCCTGAAAGCGGAGCGCGAGCCGGTCTATGGCACTGCCGACATGGTCGTGGATAACGACATCGGCGATCACGATAAGGTCGTGGCTAACATTATGGAAATGCTGAAAGGAAAATATCTGGTATGACGTCTTCGCTACGCGTTGAGCTGGGCTCGCGCAGTTATGATATCGCTATTGGCGAAGGGTTGATCGGCCGTGCAGGCGAACTGATGTCGCCATTGCTAAAACGCAAGAAAACCATCATTATCTGCGACGATACCGTGGCTAAACTCTATCTGGAAACGTTGCAGGCATCGCTGACGGCGCAGGGTATCACCCATAACGCAGTGGTGCTGCCGCATGGGGAGCAGACCAAAAGCTTCTCCGAGCTGGAAAAACTCATGGAGAAGCTGCTGGATTTCGCACCCGACCGCAACGTGACGCTGATCGCACTGGGTGGCGGGGTGATTGGAGATATTACGGGCTTTGCAGCGAGCATCCTGCTGCGCGGGGTGGATTTTATCCAGATCCCAACGACATTGCTTGCGCAGGTGGATAGCTCCGTCGGCGGCAAGACCGGCATCAACACGCGTCATGGCAAGAACCTCATCGGCTCGTTCTACCAGCCGCGCCTTGTCATCGCGGATACAGCTGCGCTATTGACGCTGCCAAGGCGCGAATTACTAGCCGGATATGCAGAAGTGGTCAAATACGGTGTCATCTGCGACCGCCAGTTCTTCACCTGGCTTGAGGAAAATGGCGAGCAGGCGCTTGCGGGCGATACGCAGAAGCTTGCCCATATCGTGCGTGCAAGCTGCAAGAGCAAGGCGGAAGTCGTGGCGTGCGACGAGCGCGAATCCGGCGTCCGCGCTATTTTGAATTTCGGCCATACGCTCGGCCATGCGCTGGAAGCCGAAACGGGCTATAGCGATAAATTACTGCATGGCGAGGCGGTTTCGGTCGGCATGATGCTGGCCATGAAACTTTCTGTAATGCGTGGTTTGAGTACAGATAAGGATCTGGAACGGCTTAAGAATCACCTGGCAAAGGCCGGTATGCCTGCTGTGCTTTCGGATGTGAAACAAACCTTTGATGCTGAAAAACTCATCGAACACTGCTATCATGACAAGAAGGCGAAAGATGGCGGACTAACATTCGTACTCGCCAAAGGCATCGGCAAAACCGTCATCTGCGACGATATAACACGGCAGGAATTGCAACAGTTACTGGTGAATGCTTAAGCATTTCGGACGGATGCAGGCACCCCGCCTCGGGGTGATCGTAGCCTTGACGACGGCCATCATTTTCGGCGCCCATACGCCTGCCGAACGCGCAGTCTACGCGGAAGGCGGAAATGTAGCGCTGGTGATGATCGCAACGACGTTTGCGCGCGCTTTCGTATTGGTGCTCTATTGTCTGGTGCGCGGCAGGAAACTCTTTGCCCGGCGAGAGGATGTCATTCAAGCCTTCTGGGGCGGCCTGTGCCAGGCGATCTCGGTATTCGCTTTATTCTGCGCACTGGTCTACCTTCCCGCGCCGGTCGTGATCATTATCTGTTTTACCCATACGCTGATGCTGCTGTTCTTTATGGCGTGGCGTAAAGAAGTGGCGCTTGATACTCCCACCGTGCTCGTAACACTCAGCACGCTGGCGGGGCTGGTGTTCGTGCTGGATATCACGCATCAGGATGCGCCCGGGAGCTGGCTTGGCATAGGGCTCGCATTTCTTTCCGCGGCGATGGCTGCCGCCCGTTTATACCTGTATGGCCACCAGATGAAAGAGCGCAGCCCTGCTGTGGTCGGCGCGGAGAATTTCATATTCGCGTTGTTATTTGCAACCCTGTCGCTGGCTTTCATGCCTGCACCGCACTTGCCCTCCATGCTCGGCACGGCGTGGCTGGGCGTGGCCTGCCTGGCGCTGGCATTCGGCACTTTCTGTATGTTTTACGGCATCTCGCTGCTCGGCGCATTCCGCTACAGCCTGTTTGCTAAGACGGAGCCGATTTTTACCGCCTTTTATTCCCTCATCTTCCTGCATGAAGTGCTGAAGCCACAGCAATATATCGGGATTGCCGTCGTTGTCGGGAGCCTGACGCTTTATATGCTGAGGAAAGAGCAAAAAACCTGAGATGGTGCGGGCGGGGGGACTCGAACCCCCACAGACACTGAAGTCCTACGGATTTTAAGTCCGTTGCGTCTACCAATTCCGCCACGCCCGCGTGACTTTCCCTCTATAGCGATAACGATTCCTTTACGCCAGCACAATCAGCAGCCACCCGGCCATAAGGCAGATACCGCCCGCAGGTGCAAGCAAGGTGATGTCGCTCCAGCCCGTGAGCGCCCGGATATAGAGCGAGCCGCAGAACAGCACGATTCCGGCAAGAAAAGCCAGCCGTGCCTGCACCATTCGTTTAGGCAGCTTATCCGCAAGCCATAGCAGCACCACCGCGTGAATAAGCTGGTAGCGTGAGGCTTTTTCCATGAATAAAGCGGGCAGGGATTCATGCACGGCATGTGCCGCAACAGCGCCCATAATGACGGCCATCAGCCCGTTAAGCGCAGCGATGCTGCGCCATCCGCGTTCCTGAATCAACATAACGGCTCCTTTTGCGATTTATAGTTGTATCACCGATCATGATTATATATAAAATGGCGCGAAAAAAAGACCCGCATAATTTACTCATGATTGAGTTGAGCAAGATATGAACTATTTCCGCCAGGTAGGCATTATCAGTATGGCTTTGCTATTGTCCAGCTGCCATACGACCTCGTCCCAGCAGGTTCCTGCGCAGGATTTCGTGATCGCAGCCTCCGCTCTGCTGCAGGCCGAGTCCGGCTATATGGACGAAATACAGCAGGCTTCCGATGCGAGTTACCGGCTCGGCGCGGCGGAGCAATATGTCGCGCATGACGGCAAGTGGAAAGAAGTGGCGCAGTCGCTTAAGCAGCATAACGATTTTTCCAAAGCAAAAGAACTGCGCGTGAAGATGCTGGAATCACTCGTCACCTATGCGCAGATGGTGAATGTACTTGCGTGCGACGGCGATACGGCATGGCTGGAAAAGAACGCGCAAGAGACGACCGGCACTATCTCGGATATTTTGCAGGATAGCGGTGCGGCGCATGTGAGCGACAGCCAGAAAGGCGCGGTCGAATCCGTGATTGCCACTTTCGGCCATTCCATTATCGATAATGCGGCGGCGGGCAAGGTGCACAAACTCGCGGAAATGGGGAGGCAGCCTATTGCTGGGATACGCAAGATGATCGAAGCGGATGATGAAGCCATTGAAGGCAGCCTCTTTGCGGCCGGACTTGAGAAAGACCAGCAATCCTCACGCAAAAACATGCTTCATTCCATTTACGAGGATAAAAGTGTGAACGCAGCGGAGCGCCTGCAGGCATTTACTTCCGTGGAAGCAATAGAAACGCACGCAGTAACACGGCGCAAAGATATCCTGAGTGCGTTGAAGAAACTGGAAGCTGCGAACGATGCGCTGGCCGCAGGCAATAATTTGTCTGCTCGCGCGCTGGCACAGCAGGCGATAGCCTATGCGGATCTCGCGGCGCAGGTGCATAAAACAGCAATCGAGTAGGGCATCACTATGGCGCTTTCCAATAATGAAGTGATCAAGCGGCTGGAAAAAACCAAATGCACGCTGCAGGATCAGTGTGACGATGTGGAAGGCGAACAATTCAAGTGTCTGTGCCGGGTGATCGCAACGCTGAAAACGGAGATCGGCGCTATTGAGCAGAAGAATCTGGCCAGCGCAAATTATTCCCCGATCAGCGATGCCTTCAAAAAAGCCACAGCGGAAGGCAAAAAATTCCAGAACGATATCGACAAGGTAAAACAATCCTTCGAGGCGATTGAGTCGATCGGCGCGGAACTGGATAAGATCATCAACATTATTACATCGTTTTAGCAGTCAGCGGGAAAGAAAGAGCAATGGAAAATATTGAACATGTCGTTGTCGTGATGATGGAGAACCGCTCGTTCGACAATCTGCTGGGCTGGCTCTATGCGGATGTGAACAATCAGCCGCCGATCAACATTCCTGAGCAATCTCCTACGACATTTGAGGGGCTTTCAATAGACGGTTTTTTCAATCTGGACCATGACGGCCGCAAATATTTCGCTTGCCGCCCCACTACGAGCTGGCTGTCCTCCAAAAACCCCAACACCGTTCCTTCACCGGACCCGCATGAGGAGTTTGATTTTATCACGGAACAGATTTTCGGCATGGCTTCACCCACGCCGGATATAAAACCGACCATGTGCGGGTTCCTGAAGAATTATGCCACTACGGCGGCAGGCGGGCAATCCGCTGCGCAAATTATGCAGACCTACGGGCCCGATCAGGCCAATGTAATTAACGATCTGGCGCGGAATTTTGCGGTGTGCGACGGCTGGTTCGCGTCTGTCCCCTCCCAGACCTGGCCCAATCGCGGCTTCGTGCATACCGGTTCTTCCGACGGGCATGTGAATAACGACAACTATCAGCTATACGATATCGAGACGATCTTCAACGTCCTGCAGAAGCAAGGCAAGAGCTGGAATATCTTTCATAACAGCACGCTGATTCCGTCGCTCACTTACGGGCAGTTCCTGCCGCGTCTGGCGTTGCTGAACAATCATTTCTATCATTATGACGAATTCAAGGCACGTTGCGCCGCTGCCTCTAATGCTGCTCCAAATCAGAAGCTGCCTTCCTATTCATTTGTGGAACCGCGCTTCGTGCCGGAAATGGAGCCGCTGCATACTGAAATCAGTTACCCGAATGATTACCATCCGCCGCATAATATCTGCCGTGGTGAGCAGTTCCTGGCGGATGTGTATGAAGCCGTGCGCACAAGCCCTTACCGGGATAAGATTCTATTGGTTATTACGTTTGATGAGCATGGAGGCTGTTACGATCACGTTGCGCCGCCGTCAGGTGCAGCCGCACCCGAACCGGGCCCGATTTCGCGCGATGGCAGGTTCAAGTTCGACCGTTTCGGCGTACGCGTGCCCGCAATCGTGATTTCATCCTATATTAAACCCGGAACGGTATTCCGTGCGGAAGCAGGTAAAACACCTTACGATCACACCTCGATTCTTGCGACCCTGCGTGACTGGCTGAAGCTGGATCCGTTCCTTCCAAGCCCGCGTATTAAGGCAGCTCCGACACTGGACAAGGTACTGACATTGTCCGAGAAGGATAAGCGCGACTGGCCGCAGATTACCGCTCAGTGCACGATTGGTGACGACGATGAGTCCACGGATATTAAATTAAGCAGCGTACAAAAAAGCCTGATTGCGACAGCCATCCGCAAGGAGCAAGGCCAGCATGCAGATACAGTGCAGCAGCAGGCAGAGACTGAGCAACAGTTGCAAGGTATAGAGACCTATCAGCACGCGTTGGATTTTCAACAAGAGGTTTAATTGTCATGCGGTGGCTTGACCACGGCATCTCGAGAAGTTGTAAGAGATACCGCGATTGAATCGCGGTATGACACACTCCTATTTCACATGAAATGACACTGTATCGACCGGTTGCATCTGGCCGCCGCCGCTCTCTGCCACCTCCAGCACCAGCTGATAATCACCGCGTTGCAGCGGCCAGAGATAATGTCCGTTGTCAGTCACGGCCACCGTTTTGCCATTGAGCTTCCAGCCTGCCTGTTGTCCGGGCGAAATGCCTTGGGCGACAAATTCAAATGCCTGCTTGTTGGCAGGTACGCGCGGATCATATGCAAGGTAAAGCCCATCGACGGGACGCACCAGCGCAGGGTGGGGCGCGGTGGAGACGATTGGCGCAGCAGCGGTAGGCTCCGTGCCAGCAATAAAATATTCCGAGTGCATGAAACACCCGCGGCTGCCGTCATGCGCTTGTGTGCAAATATCATGCTTCACGAGGCGAGGGCTTAAGTAAAGCGGCGCGGTGGGAATGCGTTCTGTTAACGCGGCGAATATGCTGCGAAGCGCAATCGCAGGGCCGGAAGAGCCGGTGACGCCGTCCATCGGTTTGCCGTCGAGATTGCCCATCCAAATACCCACCACATAATGCGAATTATACCCCATTGCCCAGGCATCGTGATAATCCGTAGAGGTGCCTGTTTTCGCAGCGGTCTGTACCGGCAGGTTCAGCATGCTGCCCGTGCCGAATTCCAAGCGCTTTGCCCACGGGTCGGAAAGAATATTACCAATCAGCGATGCTGCTTCCTCTGAATAAATACGTTCATTGGGCCGTGCATAAGGAGAATCGAGCAGTGCGGTTAGTGGACGGAATACGCCGCGATGTGCAAGCGCCGCATAGGCCTGCATCATCTCGAAAAGTGTAACTTCGCCGTCACCGAGCGCGAGGCCTTCATCGTAAAAATCAGCAGGCTGCGTAAGGCTTTCCATGCCGAGCCTGTGCAGGGTAGCAAGATAACGGGCAACGCCCACATGGTCTATCGTATGAATGGCGGGAATATTGAGCGAATTGCCGAGCGCCTCGCGCAGCGTCACCTTACCGTAATAAGTATGGCTGTAATTGCGGAAGCGATGCATTCCGTCATTGATTTCCTGCGTGATCGGTTCATCCGGAATAATGGTGGCAGCGGTCCAGCCGGAATCAAGCGCCAGCGCATAAAGCAGCGGCTTCATGGAGGAACCCGGTTGGCGCGGTGTAAGCACGGCGTCAATTGCCTGCTGACTGTCGCCCGCCGTTACCCAGGCAAGGATTTCCCCTGTTTCATGGTCCACGATCATAGCCGCTGCATTATGCGCCTGCTTGCGCTTCATACCGCGCAAGAGTGCATCCAGCGTCTGCTGTGCCTGCTGCTGAATATGCGCATCGAGCGTGGTAGTAAGTTTGCCGGGAGAGGCTGCTACATTCTGCCGTATGTAAGAGACAAAGTGATCTGCGCTGACCGGCAGTGCAGGTTTGCCGAGGGCGAATGCACCGGAAGCTGTTTCCTCCTCCGGCAGATGCATCGCTGTGGCCAGCCGCAGGAGAGCGGGTGTAATCTTACCCGGATGCGCATAAAGATCATAAGCCGAGGGTGCGCGCGGCAGCACAGCAAGTGCCAGCATTTCTTTCGGCGTGAGTGTTGCCACTTCGCGGTTGAAATAATAACGCGCTGCCTGCACGATGCCACGGCGATTGGCGGCGTAAGGTACCTGATTCAGGTAGAATTCCAGTATCTGCGCTTTTGCCGCATGGCGTTCCAGAGACATCGCCTCGAATCCTTCCACCCAGCGCGACCATAACGTCCGTGGGCGTGGATGCAGGATGCGCACCACCTGTTCGGTGATTGTGCTGGCGCCGCGTACGCCGTGCAGCGCCTTGATGTCCTGCCGGACGGCGGCAAGCCGTGCGAGCCAGTCCACGCCATGATGCGAGAAGAAGCGTTTGTCTTCTGCGGCAATGAAAGCCTGCTGCAGCAAGGAAGGCACGGAATAAAGCGGCAGGATAGAAGAATCATTCAGCGCATTGCGGTAAGATACGGCTAGTGGCGCGCCGCTGCGATCTACGACATCGAAATGTGTCTGTGCGGAAAAGTCATTAAGCGCTCCGGCATCAAGAGGCTTCACAGCCATCCATGTGGCCACTGCCAGCATTACTGCCGGAACCAGCAGGCAGACGCTCGCTATCGCAAATGCGCGGCGCATATTACTGCTCGCCGATATGCAGCGTGGCAGCCTGCGTTTTACCGTAAACATCCGGATCGTACATTTCCTGAGCCATGGCAGGCATTACGGCGAAATCGCCCGTGGCAATTGCCTGTGCGCTGTAGGAGAGGTGGTAATTACCGGCTGGCAGATAGTCGGAGTAGAATCGTGCCGCATTATCGCGCAGTTCTTTGTGGTAGAAGCTCCAGCGCGATACGCCGTATTCCATCCAGTCGGAGAAATGGAACCACCAGGAACCGCCTGCGGCTTCGAATGCTCCTTTTTTCGCATCGACCTTGGAAGCGGTGGCGAGATCGCTGTTCACCGTTTCCAGCCCGCCCGGAACAGGATCATCCACTACGACAAAATTACGCGCTGTCGGAACGCTGACATACAGATCCACTCGTACAAGCTCGCCGCGCTTAAGGCTGGCAGGGCTTTTTAGCATTTTCCATTTGCCGTCGCGCTCAACGCTATATTCGCGGTGGATCTCAATACCGGCATTTTCCTCATGTGTCTGAGAGGGCGGCAGGGCATAGGAAAGCTGCGTGGAATAATATAGCCTGCCATCACCTGATTTATGAATTTCTACCTCAGCTTTACGGCCGGGATCGGAATTTGTAATAGGCTTCATAAGCGTGACAGAGGTATCGCGGACATCATGGAACGCAGTCTTGCCGAAAGCTTTACCATCCATGCTAGCTGTCACCTGCATAGCGGGCGGCGTGCTCTCATAAATATGCGAGTAATCCACCAACGCATTCATGCAGAACAGGTTTTCCTGCGTATTTTCCCAATGGTCGCGGTTGCCGCGCGTCTGTGTGATCGTGCGCACGAGCTTGAACGGCACATCGCCAAGCTGCTGCTTGCCTTTAGCCGTGGCGGCATAGCGCATCAGGCTTTCCAGAACTGCGCAATTATCCCGTAAGGGTGAAGCGAGAATGCGCACATAACCGTCATCGAGCGTTTCGCTGAAAATGAATTTTCCGCCCGTTTCATTGGATGTGGCCAGAATCTGGCGCACCACATCGTCCACAATCTCCTGTTTCGCGCCCGCTTTCAAAGCGGCTTCCAGAAAATTAGCCTTGCCGAACAGGCTCATCTTGGGCACGAACGAGCGGTAACGCTCAATGCTGCCTTGTTCAAGCGTATCGTTTTCCGCCAATGCCGCGAGCGCTACAGCACGTACCGTGGAGCTCATGCCTTCGGAGTAGAAATCCGGCACGCTGTTATTGCGAAGCAAATCGCTTAGGTAATCAGCCAGCTTGCTTTCCACCTCCTGCGGCACATGATAACCGTCACGGCGCAGCCAGGTAAACGCAATCGCGGTATAAGCGCTTAAATAGGGATCGGCATATGTATCCAGCGGTGTGAAATAGCTCATGCCGCCATTCGGTGCCTGGAAGGAAGAGGCATTGTCGAGCGTCGTCTGCGGCAGTGAGCTGCTGTCCGGCCAAGTGAAGCTTGTGGGCAGATAGGCTTTTAGCTGCTTGTAATGCGCAGCCATGACCCCCTTGGTCAGCTGTTGCTCCCAGCACATGTAAGGATAGTCATGCAGATACTGGAATGCGCCCACAATATTGCCGATGACGCTGGGCGAAACGACCACGCTTATATTGCCCACATCCGGCAAAATCCCGGCCGGGAATTGGATGGATTCCAAAGCATGCGCCTTGGTCGTGGTGGCGTAGTTGGCTGCAAACTCCAGCGAGCGCTGCTTATGCACGGGAATATTATGTGTGAGCCCATCGCTATCGGTCTCATCTTCTGCCGTGGCGGAAAATGCGATATGCCCCTCATGCACATGGCGCGACAGCGGCAGGGTGGCGGCTTTCACCGGCAGGAAGACGGTTGTACGCTGGTAGGGAGCAATCGTAACAGTTTTTGTGAAGGGAGCAGTCTGTGCCGTATCGCCGGTTACTTTAACCTTTACTTCCAGCGTACGCGGTTTCGCGGTACGGTTCATGACGCTGAAACCTGCATTGAACTGATCGCCTTCGGTAATCTGGTTTGGCATGACGGGGCGTATTTCCGTTGGGCGGTTTACCTTGAAATCCGTTTCGCCAAGGCCGAAACGATCATCCGGCGTGGCGCCCAGCAGCAGCACGCGCCAGCCGGTCAGGTTATCCGGTGCTTCAAAACTGAAATGTGCGTTACCGTCCTTATCCGGCAGGATGGATGGGTTCCAGTAGCTTACGAATTTGAACAGCGAACGCATGGAAGTCTCATGCGCATTACCGCCATCGCCACCGGGATTCGCACCTTTCTTCTCAAATTTCTGCCGCCCGATCAGCCGCTGCAGCAGGCTGTAATTGCGTAGGTCGATATTTTCCAGACTATAGAATCCGGTATAAGGATCGAACGCTGCCTTGCCCTTGGCAATCAGGTCGAACACCGAAGCATCCAGCACCACAGCGGCGATTTCGATCGGCTGACCGTTATCATGGCGTAAGCCCGCATGCAGCGTGACATCGACATGATCGCGCGGTTTATAAACCTGCTTATCCGTCTTGGCGGTAATCGTCACCTGCTTATACGGATCGGTCACTGGCATACGCAGATAGCCCATACGATACGTGGGTTTGCCGAGGTCGACCTGCCCATTGAGAGGCTTCTCCACGCGCGGCGACATGATCGTGACGCTCAAATAAAATCCGGGCAGGTAATCCGGCTTCACCGGAATGGAGATCACCGGCGTATTACCTTCGAGTTTGCGCACGAAATGATCCAGAATACCATAACGTTCCACCGTAATCAGCGCTTCCGCGTTAGGGTAGGGGTTCTTGATCATGAAGCGCGCAGTATCGCCGATCTTATAGCCAGTCTTTTCCGGAATAATCGTGAGCGCATTATCGGATTCATCTCCCCAGACCACAAAATCATGCCCCAGCGCATAACCGGAAATCTGCGTGCGGTGATCGTGCCCTTTTGTATCTTTGATCGTAGCCGAAACCCGGTAACTACCTGCAGCTTTGGGCGTAAAGATACAATCCTCTGCAGCGCTTGCGGAAGTGCCCTGGCATTCGGCTACTTGCTCCCAGCTATTATGGTATTCCGTGAGATAGGCGTTGCCTGCGCTCTTGACACGTGCGGCTTTGGATTCCTCATGCTCCACGGTGATATGCGCCGCTGTGCCTTTGGCCGGAACGCCGTGGTCATCCACCACAATATATTGCACCCTGGCGGGTTTGCCGGTCTGGTAAAGCCATTCGGTAGAGCGCAATCCCACGAGGCGGTCAACGCCCGTATAATCCGCATGGGTGGAAGCGGAGATATATTTGCCGCGATCATCCTGCACGGCGCTTTCCACATTGAGCGAGCCGTAAACAATATGCGGGTCGCCGACCGAGAAGGATTCCTGCAACTCACCTTTCGTATCCAGCGGGGCGATTTTCTGGAACACTTGCTGCGAATCCTGCTCACCCTCGAAACTGTCGAACTGGAAGCCTTGTGCGAGCGGATTCTTGGAGGTAAAAGGCTCGCTTTGCAGAATGGCGGTGACGCGCGTGGAGGCTTGCGTATAGGGTCCGCCGGAATGCAGTTCCGCATGCGTGGAGGAGGTGATCTGTTGCCCGGCGCTGAAATGGTCGCCGTTCAACTGGCCGCTGACTTTGAACGGGGCGGGCGTAAAATCGCTGACGAGCACGCGCATCGGTGTCCAGTGTGCAGTGGCCGACGTTTCATCACTGTCTTCGTTATTCTCATCCGTGTTGCTATCGGCTTCTTCTTCCTTGGTATCGGTAAAGTTTGCCGAAAGCCGGAAGCTGTACCAGCCGACAGAGGCATTCTTCGGGATAGTATATTCACCGCTGAAACTGCCGAATGGGGAAAGCGTAATGTGGTTGCGCTCGCTGGCTTTCTTTCCCATCGCATCGAATATCCTGAGCGTATAGCCATGCAGCGGCGGCGGGACGAAATGGTCATTGTCCTGATTGCGCACATAAATCTTATACTGCATCGTATCGCCCGCGCGGTAGATACCCTGCGCTGTCATGCCCCAGCTTTTCATATGGCCGTAAAGATGGCGGACGGCGGGACAGATATAATCCGTGCCGGAAGAGCGGTAGCTGTTGATGATAAATGCGCTGGAAAGCGGCATCAATGCCATGTCCTCGCCTTTATCCACGCGCAGGAGCATACGCGGCTTCTCGTCTTCCACATAATCCGGACTCTTGGTAAGATCGGGGTCAACCGTAGCCGTACCGGGAAGCACGGCGACACCGGCAGCATCGGTGATGGCAGAAGCGTCGATATCTTTTGGGGCGCCAAGCGTATTAAGTGCATCCTGATACAGTGTGACTTTGGCTTCTTTCACCGGTTGCCCGGTCGCAAGGTCGGTGATCCAGGCGAGGCTGCTGAAGTGGCCGAGCTTCATATGCACCTGGAACGGCGTCACTTGTGCGAAGATACGTTTGGAACCTTCCCAGCCCGGTGTCGGAGGATCGGTATCCATAAAACCGTAAATCGCGCCGCTACGCCCATTCAGCGCCTCGCGGATACCGAAGGGCATCGCGAACTGAATATCCTGCACTGCAGCTACTTTTTGCTTCAGCGTAAGATTGGCAGCGCTGATGCCGGCGGTAATTTTGCGGTAGTGAAAGATCAGTTGTGCAATGTTATCGACGAACACCGGCACATCGCTGTCCACGGATTTTTCCAGCACTGCATCATGATGTTCGAGAATAAAGTTCGGGCGGCGGTGATCGGTGGAGAACGAGATATTCACCGGCTCGCCCAGTTTGCGACCGAACATATCCGTCACTTCAATGGGGGCGCGGGCGCGGAAGAAGGCTTTGACATAATGCCAGAACTGCGCCATCTCCCCCATGGAAACACGAAGCGACTCCATATGGTAAGGCTGTGCGGCCTTGAGTCCGGCGGGCAGCCAGACCTCATAGGTCTGGCCTTTTTCATGTGGATTCCTGAGCTGCCAGGAAACGCGCTGATAGGCGGGCTCGGAAGCATCCGGCTCCACCTCGGGCTCCTGATCCTTTTCCCAGCCTTTGATGGAAGGGGTGAAGCGCAAAGCCTTCATCAGTGCGCCTTGTTCCACGGGCGCGTTGAAAACCAGATTCACAGGCGCAAGCGGATCGCACTGGCCTGTCTCAGGTGCGCCGGAGGCGGCGGGCTGCAGGAAGTTGTGGTGTTGCCAGAAACGCCAGGAAGCGTGAGCGGGCTTTTGCGGTGTCTCCTGTTCCTGCTGTTTGCCTTCCGACGTCAGGAATTGCAAGGGCTGCCCGGTGATGGAGGTGCAACGTATGCCGAGAAAAGCGAATTCCGGGAACGTGTCGAATTCCACGATGTCTTTATCCGCAACGCCTTTAACTGGGCCGAATGCGGAAGCCAGCCCATCCTCCGCCTGTACGATGATATGCGTATCGGGAGGGAGGTCGATATCGGGTTCCACAAGCCAGACGCGGCGGGCTTCGCGCACACCCACAATATGCGTCTCGCTATCCGGCTTCTGGGAAGTATGCGTAAGATAAGCAAGGTATTTTTCGCCCGGCAGAGGCAGGAACGAGGGCAACTCGCGGTCATCCAGATCGGGCGTGGCCCTGAGATGGATATGGGCATCGCTTTCTTCACGGAAAACACGCTGGCGCGCACCCACGGCCAGCAGATAGACATGCTGCTCCACGGAAGTCTGGCTGACAGGCTGGTTAAAAACCAGTCGCACGACCGGATGACCCGGAGTTTCCCACAAATGGAACTGCTTGGCGGCAATAGCAGGACGAATCGTGGTAAATTCGCTTTTATACGTTTCCGGAATCGTCGCACCATCTTCAGTCTTGATACCGGGTTTTACCTCGATGCGGTAACGTGTTGCCGGAGCCAGGCTGTTCTTTTCCGGCAGGTTGCAGGAAAGCGCCGTGGTATTAAGCCACCGCCATTCGCAGGGGATGGCTGGCTTGATGGTAATGGGAAGCTCTTCCGCTTTGCGCTCCATCCTGCCGATAGGCACGACCGGGCGGCTGAAAGAGATAACAATCTGTCTTCCGGCAGGAACATCCATGCCGTCCGGAGTGATATGAAGAATGCTGAGAGGTTGGGGTGCGGTATCGCTGGCGAAAACCGGCTCCAGAGGCAGCGTGCAAAGGAACGTAAGACTAAGTACCGCAATCCGCCACCGGAACATAACCGACCTGCTTGAATAAGCTTGCCGGAAGGGTAGCAATTATTAGGGTTACCTTCAACAGAAATCCTGAAGAAATGACAGCCGGATTACGGTTATCTCCCGGCATTCCATCCGGTGTTAGCGTAAGTATGGTTCCTGTTCAGGGCGTTTTGCAAGGCAGTCGGGCTTCCGGGCATGACCACATCCGGTTTTAGCTGGCCCTGTGTAAGGGCGTGCACATCGTCAATCTGCTGGAGCAGGGCTTCCCGGTCGTCGCCGCGCGTCACTTCGAGCATCTTTTCCAGATTGCGGGCGTATATTTCCAGAAAAAGCGGGAAATTGTTTCTTGCATCACACTCCGTCAGTTTTAGATGGTCTTCAAAAGCCAGCGCGAACAGCTCCGGTTTGGTTTGTGCCGCCAGCAGTTCCGCCTTGGATGTATTGATATCGACATCCGCGGCATGTCTGTGCCCCAGTTCGGAGAAGAAATCAATAAAGGTCTGGGCGATCAGGTTGTCGAGCCGTTCCCCCACATGGGCCCTGTATTCCTCAAGGGAAGTCAGGTTCATGGAACGAATGAACTCGTTGATCGTGGCATTGATCACGGGATACATCGTCAATGCCTGAGGATTATCGGATGCCAGGTTCTCACCTTGCCCGAGACTATTGATATTCTGGTGATAGAGATATTCATATGCGCAGACGCGCTGGAAATCATCGCTCACGCTTGGAACGGAACCGCCGTCGAGACCGTAAGACTGTTTCACGGTTTCGACATAACTCCTTTGCCGGTCAGGAGGATGCGCGGTAACGCGCTTGGGGGTGCCGACCGTGCCGGTGACCACGCCGCTGATCATCCTGTCGCCGTGACGATGCAGCCAGAAATCGAACACGCGGCGGATGTCGTTTGCGCCCCTCACATTAAACTCGCCTTCTATCAGGCCGGGCTGCGTGGCCTGCTGGTAGCCCATGAGCGCGGCCAGTTTATCGTCCGTCTCACGCTGTACCATTTGCCGTGCGTCATAGAAGTCCGTACCGATGCCGATCACATTCGCCTGATAAGCCTTGTCCACCTGTGCTGCACGGGAATAATGCTCGGCGATGCTGTCCTTCACGTGTTCTTCCACCATTTCATGCAATGCGAGTCGGGCAGGATCGGTCGTCCCCGGCGTGGCGGCGTTTGACGTAGCGATGATAATGCTGAGATCATTGGAATCAGCATAGCCGAGGCAGAAATGGGTCAGTGCCTGCGCAGTCCTGCCATCGAACGCGCCGATGAGATCTTCCAATGTAGCGATGCCGTGCTGCTGGCTGATGCGTTCGAGGTTTCTGCTGTTGCGCTGGCCGACATCCAATATGTCTTTTGCTAGGTAAGCTTTGCGAACGGATTCGAGCTTTTGCGCCGTGCCGTATTTCTCCTGATAGTCGCGGGATTCCAGCAATTTATCGATTTCCTGCTCTATCTGGGAGATTTGTTTTTCCAGGGCGCTCTCAGATACTATCTGGGAGCGATACCCCGCAGCGCGTTCTCCCATTCGAGTCGTTTCAACATCGTGTCCTGCTTTTTCAATCCTGTTTTGAGCACGGGCATTAGCAAGTGTTACCAAACCAGCGACGATAGAATTATTGCCTCCCCCTCCTATAGGAGGAGGAAGAAATTTTAATGCAATACCGCCTAAAATTTGTCCTGTAGCGATGCGTCTTGATGTCTGCGTTCGTATCGTACTTTTTGTAGCCAGTGATCGTTCTTTTGTTTCAATATCCCATGCAATGGCAGCAGCTTTTTCTCTTAAAGCAGTATTGTCCTTTCGAGCCTTATCCAGAGTGCTGCCAGTGGTCTGTTTTGCATCCTGCGCATCTGAAGTCTGCGAAAGAATTTCAGCAATACGTTCTCTGGTACCATCAAAAATACCCTCAAACTCCGTCACCTGTGTATCCACCATGGAACTTGCGCGTGCAAGGCGCTCGCGAATACCGCCGGCATTGGCATCATGCAGGAATGAAAGGTCGAGTTCATTTGTTGCCTGTGCCACGGTGGCGGCAAGGGCAGGGTTATCCGGCGCGGCGGAGAAAGTCGCGATTCCGGCTTCCAGCATGGGCTGTTGGCCGAAACGGGCGATGTTGGGAAAATCCTCCGAGCGCACCTGCGACAAGTCTTCGCTCTTCATTGCCTGGATCAGGAAATAGTCCAGATGCGGAATCATGGAGTGATTGACGAACTGCCGCAGCGCTGTCTGAAACGGTTCCTGGCCGGTGCCATCGCTGAGAGCCAGCAGCGTGTCGATATCCCGCAACGTATAATCCCCTCCCACAAGTCGTCCGAAAGTCTCCGCCGTCCCCGTATTGTCAGCACCGATCTGCTGCTGCATTGTATCCAGCGTCAGGCCGTTATGAGTTGCATACTCGGTGAGGTCACACACCACATTGTCATTACTGGCCTTACGCACCACCAGCGCTTCCGCCCGCTGTATCTCCGCTTCACGGCGGGTGAGAGTTGTTTGGATATCGTCTGCATCCCTACCCGCAAGATACAGAATTACCCTCATCTGCTTTTTACAGACAACAATATCACCACTGGTAAGTGTATCGGGGTGAGAGCGGATCTTATTAATCATATCCACGAAGACTGCTTTATTCGCCGCACAATAGTCGTAAAGTCGTGTCAGGCTGGATATTGTCTCCATATTAGGAGACTCAACAAAGCTAGGATCAATACGTGAATAGCCATACTCGCTTAGGGTGGGGTGGCTGCTGTCAATGATGGCCTGCTCAAGTGTTCTTGCATCCGCAGGAGAGAATAAAAGCTTTCCCGGGGCCCCAATTCCGCCATATTTGAAATCGTCATCAATCCTGAGGCTCACTAAAGAGCGGTTAACTCTTAGTCCTGCTGCTAATTCAGATATAATAGGTGAAATTTCCCAAGAATTCTGTCCATACGAGTTTACAATATCCAGGCTGCATAATCCCTGATTAGCTTCAAGCATTTCTCGCAATGCCCTTGCTCCAGACGCTCCGATGCAATTTGGAGTGCTGCTATGGTCTCTGAAACGAAAGGCTTCGCTTCCAGCATGAAGACGCCGAAGACTAGTATTGCTTTCTAGGCCTTGTGCAATAGCACTGATTCCCTGGTCACGGACACTGTTATCTTCTACAGTCAATATTTGTAGAGCACTATCTGGCAATGCTCCTCCAATAGTAGTAGCCCCCCTATCACCTAGATTGCAGCGATTTAGGTTCATATAGCTAATTGTATTGTTGTTCCTTAATATCTGCGCTATTGCCTGAACATCCGGCGGTGCCAAATTATTATCCCTCAGTTCAACATCGGTAAGATAACCATTCTTTTCAATCCCGGTTGCTAAATTTGCAAGTCCGCCACCAGAAAGATGAGCATCCGTTACTGCAAGACGTGTCAAAGTTTTATTTCTACCTAATGCTGCTGCGAAACTGCTCACATTGGTTGCGGCATTATGATGTCCATCATTGTTAGGGCTATGTAGGGAGAGACGTGAAATAGTACTATTGTGTTCTATAATATCTGCGACGGTAGTATAGAACGACTCACTTCCAGATGCTTTAGCTAACTCGAACCACTCTAAAGAACGATTTTGTTTGATACTATCGGACAATGTTTCCAGACTTGCATCGTCAATAGATATTTCGCCTTTAGAATTGTCATTAAAGAACAATTCCTTAAGTCTCTTGCTGTTCTTTATATATTCAGAGAGAGCAGGAAGGCTCTCTGGAGGCAACTGATTCCATATGGATAGCCGCTTTACTGCAGGATCTTTTTGAGCCAAGGCGGAAAAAAGCTCTGTTAACTCCTCAGGCGCCAGCACCCCCCGTTCAATGCTTAGTTCGTCAACAGAAGGAACCTTAACAATTTCTTGTACAAGTTCCGCGAAAGCTGCAGCCCTCTCTCCAGTACGTACAATCGGTTCGTTTCCACCAAAAGGTGTTACGGTAAAGCTAAGATCCTTAGGAGGATTAGCGCTCCTTAATTGTTCTGTCAGACGAACGATATCTTCAGTCTTCATGCATTCCCCGTAAAATACGGTTTTCTATGGGACAATCTCCACTATATGATATAAATGTTAATTTTCTGTTACTTGTGTCCTTGTTTGAGAGGCACCAGTTAACATTGTATGAATAACCATAGTCAAAGATTTGATGGTTCAGTATTTCTGCTTCAAATTCCTATCCGGATGACCTAGGAATAGCATCTCTTACAAACGAAAAGGAGGCCTTATGCCCGCACTCACCACCCCTAAAGTCATTACCGGCTGGCCCGCGCCGAACTTCCGCCTGAAAGGGACGGACGGAAAATTTTACACGTTGGAAGACGCAAAAGGGCCTAAAGGGCTCGTGGTTATGTTTATCTGCAATCACTGCCCGTTCGTGCAGGCTGTGGCGGATAAGATTGCTCAGGACTGTAAGGCGTTAGCGCAACTGGGCGTGGGCAGCATCGCCATCATGTCCAACGATACAGAAAATTATCCGGAAGACTCTTTCGAGAATATGGCTAAGTTCCAAAAGCAGCACGGCTTTGAATTTCCTTATGTGATCGACGAAACGCAGGCGGTTGCGAAGGAATATGATGCTGTATGCACGCCGGATTTTTTCGGTTTTGATGCGAACCTCACGCTGCAATATCGCGGCAGGCTGGATTCTTCCGGCATGCAGCGCACGGCGGGCAATCGCCGGGAGTTATTCGAAGCGATGGAGCAGGTTGCACAAACCGGCCATGGTCCCACCACACAGAATTCCAGTATCGGCTGCTCAATCAAGTGGCGGGAATAGATATTGCCGATAACCGTGTTGTTGCCGCTGATCCGCAAGCAAACCAACTTGTCTCCTGATATGCGTGTCTGTAAAATGATTCCTTACATCCAATAAGGGACAAGTATGCAACGAAATCTTAAGAATATAGCGTGGTTTGTAGGCTTTGCGATAGCTTTCGCCGCCGTGCGTTACGGGCAGGCGGGTCCGGATCCATTATTGCAGAAGGCCGCTGATAAGATAATGCCCGATTTGCCCCGGCAGATAGATATTGTAACAAGGCTGGATAGCGTCTCAGCCGGACCGGACAACCGCTTCACCTATAATTATACGCTGCTGAGCCCGGAAGGGGAAAAGCTGATACAGAACAATCAGGATATGCGTAAGGCAGAGATGCTGACGAAAGCTTGCGATGCCATGCCGGACTTCCGGCGACTGGGCACAACGCTTGATTATAATTATAAAAACGCTGCCGGTAATAAACTTACCACGCTTGAGATCAGTCTGAAGGACTGTAAATAGATTACGCCTTCAGCTGACTCAAGTTGCAGTAGAGCTCTATAGCTTAATTCTTAGCAGAAGCTGCGCGATCCGCACGCGCTGCGTGTTTCTCTTCCGGTGCGAGGGTGATATTCATCGGCGAGTCATATTTGTTGTCTGCGCCGGTTGCAGAATCAACGCCCCATCCAATGAGCCCGCCTAATGCAATATTGCCAAATGTGGCGCCTGCAATGCCAGAATGATTGAGGTAGGTGGTCTCCTGATAACCTTCTTTATTGCAGATGACTTTAATATCGTTCTTGGTTTTTTCGATATTGACACTGCCCGGTGTGGAATCAACGCTTCCTATAACGGTATCTTTCCGGTTCAAGGTGCACTTAGCACCTGCAGGATTGGTATTAATGGTTAATTGCTGTGATTTTCCCTCAATGATGGTGGAGCATGCGGCAGTGATAAGCAATAAAGGCAGAACGGCGAGTTTTTTCATAAAAATATCATAAATGTAATTGTTAAAAGTGTAAGTAATACATAAATGCAATTAATAAAAAAGCAAGCGTTGGTTGTGTAAATAAAGTGATTTTGTATCACAATAATATTATTGTGATTATTAAATATGTTAGTGGAAATGGCTTAAGTGCAGCCAGTTAACTGGCGCTCCGCCAGCACATCCAGCGGCTTCTGAAGATTGATAAGTCCAATGTTGCTTATTAACGCTTCCAACGGGTGCCAGAGTTGCTTCGCGAGTGTCAGGGCCATCTGAAACGACTGCAGATCCATGCCTTTCGCCAGTGTCACATGCGGATGCCAGTGTGCGGCATCACTGTATGTGGATGGGAATACGTAGTGTGGAAAATGTTGCTGGCAGGAAATAAACTGCTGCTGCAGCATCTGCGAAGGAGAAGGCTCCGCATAGACAACATGATTACGGCCTTGAAAGACATTAATCTGTTGAAGGGTGATGGCGAAACGGCTTACACTTTCTGCGTAAGCCGCAAAGAGCTGCTGGATTTCTGATAAATCTGAACCATTGAACACGAGCAAGGTAAGATGAGGCCGCATCTTACCGGTAATGCTTGGCAGACCGGGAATATCCGATGCTAACCGCTCACGCAGGCTTTGCAGCCGTTTCTCTGTTTCCGGGTCAAAACAGAAATAAATCCCGTAGCGCATGGGTGTGCCTCCCTTGCGGTAGAGAATAACTAGCGGCTCAGGTTAGCGGAAACTTTATTGAATGTGTTCGTAAGGTTGCCGCCAACAGCGCGAATGGCAACAATAGCTGCGATGGAAATAAGCGCTGCGATCAAGCCGTATTCGATAGCAGTTGCACCATTTTCGTTACGCAGGCATTCTAAAAGCATTTTCATAATCAATATCCTATGAGCAATTATATTAATAATTAATATACAAAAATTCTATAAATACAAGACAGCGCTGCTTATTTCAAAGCAGGCTTCTGGGCAGGCGTGCCGTTCCAGCTTGCAGGAGCGACGACGGAGATGGCGGTCATAGGCGAGCCGTTAATGATCTTCGTGGTGCGGGCTACGTAAATAAGAGAGCCGTTTTCCTGGTCATAGAGCCGATTTATTTTCAATGTCTTGAAAATAAACGAACGGCTTTCATCGAACACTTCTTCGCCTTTTTCACCGGGTTCGATACTGTCGCTATAGGTAATGGCCCCGGTCTGCACGCACGAAACGCTGGCGATAGAAGGATCTTCTGCGAGTCCTAACCCGCCTTTAATCCCACCGGTCCTTGGGCGGGCGATATAACAGGTTACCCCCTTGACTTTCGGATCGGTAAAGGCGGAAACAACGATTTTGTGATTCGGCCCTAGAAGTTTGAATTCGGTGCTGATCGCCCCGATATCGCGGGTGGAGTCTGCAAAAGTCGAATCGGCTGCTCCTATGCAGGCCAGAGAGATAAAGGCAAAAGCCGCCTGTTTGAAAATATGCATCCTATTCTCCTGTTAATGAATAAGGGCTAAACATAATGCGCTTGCCGCAGGAAGTAAAATAAGAACATCCTTATAAAATTGCGGTGGCCGCTGATTTGATATGAATAGCAATCCATGCTAGAATAACGGAAAAAGGAGGCTGTCATGAAACGTTTTTTGTTGTTTCTTCCATCCATTCTCCTGCTGGCAGGCTGCATGGCAAACAATTATGTTCCGCCCTGGACCTTCTACGACCAGTGCGCACAGCAACTCTCCTCTTTCTCCGCCATAGCCAATTGCGGGGAAACTAAGCGCAATGCATGGTGCACGGAGCATCAGAATTGCACGTCGAACGACAATGCATTCGTAGCCTATACGGATAGCCTCGTGGCATCGGTTAAAAGCGGTGAAATGACGCAGGAAGAGGCCAGAAGGAAGTGGATCGAGTTTCGGGCAAATCAGGTAAATGCTTATCAGCAGCAACAGATGATGACGGCTCCAAGGCAACCCATGACCTGTTTCTCCAACGGCCCCATTGTGAATTGCTACTAAGTCCTGCTAATGGAATCATTATTAAATAGGATCGCCCCGCCTATAACTTCCTGATGGAAAATAGTGGCATAGTGCAATGCCATTAAAAAAAGAAAGGGCTTACTATGAAGAAATTACTTTCCGTGCTGGCTTTGCTGGCAACCGTATCTTCTGTAGCGCCGGCAATAGCGCAGGATGCGGGCAATGATATGAATGCCGACCGACAGGCAATCAGGAACGATATGAAAGCGATCAATCAGGAAGGACAGGCCATCAAAGACGAAAAAGCCAATTATAACCGCGATCAGATCCGTTATAACGAGGAGATGAAAGAACGTGCGGCCGCTCTGAAGAAAGGCGACAAGGCGGAAGCAGCTAGACTGGACCAGCAGATCGACAAGCAAAAACGCGATCTCTACAGGAACCGTCAGGATATCCTGCACCAGGAAGCGGATATCGACAGGCAGCGTCAGGATGCCGCCCGCCAGAAGGACGATATACGCAAAGACATGCATAACCTGCAGCAGCCCGCTACGCGCTAACGCTGGCGGTTATATTCAAGAAAGCGGCTCCGAACAGGAGCCGCTTTTTTTGCGTCTTAAACGGTTTCTATAACTTCCACTTCAGCCCGAGATAGACCGCACGGCCTTCACCGGGATAGAAGTAATTGCCGTCATGTCCGGAAGCGTCCGGAATAACATTATAGGTAGCAATATAGTTTGTATTCGCGAGATTGCGGCCTTCAAGATAGATACCGTAATTCTGATCCGGGCTTTCCCAGAAAGCACGAGCGCCATAAATAGCATAACCGTCCGCATAAAGCGTATTGGCAAGATCGATCGGCGATGCGGTCGGCGACCATTCGACATTAGGGCCGAAACTGATGCCGGAAGCAAGGCGGTACAGCATCTCGGCGCGCAAATAATGTTCCGGTACGCCGGGAACGGTGTTATTGCCGTATAGGGGATCATGATTGAGTGTAAAGCGGCTGAAAGTGTAGGCGGTACGCAGCACAAGCGCATCGTTCTTCATCCAGATATTCTGTTTTATATCCCCGTCCAGCCCCAGTTCGATGCCGTCCTTGCGGGTGCGCGGCGCATTGATGGTGGCGGTGTCGCCGTCCGCGAAACGATATTGCACGAACTCATTGGTAAGCCAGCTATGGTAATAAGCTGCCTGCCAGTGCAGCTTGCCTTGCGTTCCTCTGCCGCCCACTTCCGCGGTTGTGGCGCGCTGGGCGCGCAGGTAACTGAAACCCGGCACATTGCCGCCCGAAAGCTCGCTCCAGGTGGGCGGCTCGAAACTACGGCTCAAATTGGTAAAGAGCTGTGTACCGTCCGCCATGTCATAACGTAGTCCGATGCGAGGGCTGAAACCCCGATAGCTTTCATTCTGTGAAGCGATAGAGGGAAAGCCCTGATGGATGTCGCGCATGGCATAAGAAGTCTGCATGCCACCGATCGCATAGAGCGCGCCTGCCACATGCTGCTGGTATTGCGCATACCCTTCGGCAGTGTAGGCATAGAGCGAGCGGTTTAGAATGCGCGAGCCTGCAACGGCGGCATTATTCTGGTAACGTGTTTCGCCTGCATTGCCGTAATAGTGATTGAATCCCATAAGCCACTGGTTGAGGCCCGACTGATGCGTATATTCCATGCGCATGCCGGTATCGTTATTCTGCTGGAACTCAAAGGTCGTCACTGGATTGACGAGCGTACGGTAGGTATAATACAGCGTCGTCTCCACATGATCATTGCCTTTGTCCCATACGCTCTGATCCGCAAGCCGGGTAATATCCAGGTTGCGCTGGTAGTTGCCGGAGAGATTGCGAGGATTGGCCTGCTCGGGATTGCGTGCGCTCATGGCAAGCGAAATGGCTCCGGGAATATCCGCGTCGGCGGTCGTGTGGCTTGCATAAATGCGATTGGCAAAATGGTCGCTGACCTGCCAGCCCAGATTCATATTCTGTCGTTGTGTCCGCTGTTCGTTCTGGTCACGGAAGCCCTGCTGGAAAAAACCTGTCGCAGAAGCAAATATATCGCCGCCATTCCATGTCTTCCCTGCAGCAAGCTGGCCGTGCAGGGTACCGAAGCTTCCGCCTTCCGCCCGTGCATAATAGCCATTTTCCGTGGCGCCTGTAGGCGTAATGAAATTGATAGCGCCGCCAAGTGTGCTGGAGCCGTATTTAAGCGCATCCGCCCCGGGATAAACGGCGGCATATTGGATAAGCCATGGGTCGATGACGGGAAACTCGAACTCTCCGTCCGCCATATTGATGGGAATGCCGTCCTGCATGATCAGCAGCCCGCGTCCTTGAAAAGTATTGGCCAACCCCGAGCCGCGCATGGAAAGGCGGAAAGACTCCGCACCGTCATGCGGCTGGTCGATGATGCCCGGAATGTAATCCGTAATATCCTTGATCGTGGTGGCGCGCTGGTTGCTCCAGGCCTTATCGTCCGTGAAGGAAGTGCCTCCGGGCGCGTTCAGCACTTGCTCCTCTTCCTGCCGCGCTTCATTCACCGTGACAGGTTTAGGCAGCGGATTGATAGTGATCTTAGTGACATCAGCCCGCCCCAGGCAGGGAGTCAGTTGCGCCATGGTACATAGAACAATGCCGGACATCCGCCTTATTGTTTTTTTACGCAAGCAGGACATTTCGTTACTGAAGTCTTAGGGAGGTTACTTGAATATTTGAGCCCAAATTATTTAACAAACAAATAAAGAATCTATTATGGACACCCAGAATAAATTTTTATTTTCACGGCGCAATATTATTTCCGTACCGGGTATTACTGGTTTGGTGGTCGCCTTGATCGGGCTTACGCTGCTCGTGCTGGGTGCAAAACTGGTGATGCTCGGCGGTAGCTGGTATTACGCCATTACCGGTGCGTTGCTGATTCTTTCCGGCCTGCTCGTAACTGCGCGCAAGAAAGAGGGCCTCTGGCTCTATGCACTTATTCTGCTTGGCACGGTGATCTGGGCGATATGGGAAGTGGGACTGGACGGCTGGAAGCTCCTGCCGCGCGTCTTTGCGCCTGCCATCATTGGCATATGGCTTTACCTGCCCTGGGTTGCGGGCAGGATGCAGGGAATTCAGGGAAATGCACAACGCAGGAAATGCTATATTTGGGCAGGAACAACGGCTTGCTTCGTATTGGCAGCTTCTGTGATAATTTTGGGATACCGTGTTTCTGCACCGGAATACCAACGCCCCGGTACAATGGGGCAGCAAACCGCTACAGCGCAGCCGGTTCCCCCCGTGGCTGACGATGAATGGCTTTATTACGGCCGCACGGCTGATGGTGATCGTTTTTCACCTCTGGCACAAATCACGCCTGAGAATGTTTCGAAGTTAAAGGTTGCATGGCAATTCCGCACGGGCGATCTGCCAACGCAGAAGGATATCGAAAAGGGAAAAGAATTCAGTTTCGAAGCAACGCCGATCAAAGTGCATGATAATCTCTATTTCTGCACGCCCCATCGCCATATCATTTCTCTCAATGCCACTACGGGCAAGAAGAATTGGGAATTCGATCCTCACAGTGAAACCTCGCACTCCATATTTGTGACATGCCGCGGAGTTGCTTACTCCGAAAACATGGCAAGCGCTGAATGTCCGCGCCGCATTATTTCCGGCACGGGAAGCGCCAGCTTGGTGGCGCTGAATGCGGATACAGGGGAGTTATGTCAGGGCTTTGGCAATAAGGGGTATGTAAGCCTGACCGAGCATATGGGAGAAGTGCCTCCGGGCTTTCATTTCATCAGTTCGCAGCCGATGGTGGTGGATAACCGCGTTATCGTGGGCGGGTGGATATATGATAACGAGGCAGAGGGTGAACCCTCAGGCGTGGTGCGGGCTTATGATTCAACAACGGGCGCGCTGGTTTGGTCGTGGGATCTGGGGCGCGCAGACCCGACAGCGCCGCTGAAACCGGGTGAGCATTTTACCCGCGGCACGCCAAACGCATGGGGAACATTGACCGCCGATGCTGCGCTTGGTCTGGTGTATTTGCCCATGGGTAACGCCACCCCGGATTATTTCGGTGGCAAGCGCCGTCCGTTTGACGACAAATATTCCAGCGCTGTCGTAGCGCTGAACATCGCAACGGGGAAGGAGCGCTGGCATTTCCAGACCGTGCATCACGATCTGTGGGACTTTGATCTGCCCATCGGCCCTTCGCTCGTGGACTTGAATACTCCTGCAGGTACTATCCCCGCGCTGGTGCAGACGACAAAGCGCGGGGAGTTTTTCCTGCTCGACCGCCGTAACGGAAAGCCTCTGACACAGATTGAGGAAAGACCCGTGCCGCAAAAGCCTGCGTCGGGAGAATATCTGTCGCCGACCCAGCCTTATCCTGTCGGATTTCCATCTCTCGCTCCTGCGGACGTGACGGAAAAAGGCACATGGGGTGCGACACCTATCGACCAGCTTCTGTGCCGTATCGATTTTCGTGAGCGCCGGTATGACGGACAGTTCACGCCGCCCACTGTAGGAAAATACCTGGCTTATCCCGCATTCTTCGGGGTGACGGACTGGTTCGGCGCTTCGATCGATCCTGCGCGCAAGCTGTTGATTTCCAACTCCAGCTACTTGCCAATGGTCATGCACTACATGACGCAGGAGGAGGCACTCAAAGAAGGCAAGGTTCTGCCGTGGCAGGGCTGGGGCCATCCTGTGCCGAAGCTGCTTAACGTATCTTACAATCCGCAATATGGCACCCCTTATGCGATTGAGATCGAACCCTGGCTGAACTATCTCGGCGTGCCCTGTATTGCACCGCCCTGGGGTAAACTTACGGCCATCGATCTGGACAAGCGTAAAGTCGTATGGCAGCGCCTGCTCGGAACCACCTATGGCAGCGGCCTGTTCCGCACGCACTTTGGTCCCGCATTGCCGACCGGAATATTCAATATGGGAGGTAATATAATTACCGCAAGCGGCCTTGTCTTTATCTCAGCCACTGCCGATGACGATTTCCGCGCCTTCGATGAGGGAACCGGAAAAATGCTCTGGCGGGATCACCTGCCCGCAGGGGGGAACGCAACGCCTATGACCTATAAAGGTAGCGACGGGCGGCAGTATATTGTGATTGCTGCAGGCGGACATGGGGGGCTGCAGACATTATCGGGTGATTATGTCATCGCCTATGCGCTGCCCGATACAAACAAGGCACAATAAGGTGATCCAGCGAGGGAAGTATGCCCAAGATACATTGGATTGCCGGTGGAATAATTGCGCTCGTGACAGCAAGTATCCTGCTGTTTACCTTCTCGGGAAATAAGTGGGAATTGAGGAATGTAAAGGGCCGCGTATCGGATCTGCATTTCTCGCTTATCGATGATACCGGAAAACATGTGAATGAAGGAAACTATCGCGGTAATATTCTGCTGCTGTATTTCGGATTCACAGGCTGCCCGCAGCAATGCTCGTTGACGCTCGAACGGCTTAACCATGTGCTTTCGCAATTGGGAAATGATGCGAACTACGTACAGGTGCTGTTTGTCAGCATCAATCCTGCAAATGATACTTCCCCTGTGCTGCATAACTACCTGGCACGTTTTCATTCATCCAATATTACGGGATTGACAGGCAGCGAGAGCGAAATCAAGCAGCTTGCCCTGCGTCTGCATGCTACGCATAAACCCGGCAGCCGGGATAGCGGCGATCTGCCGCATAGCAGCGCTGTGTATATTTTTAATGCGGCAGGAAAGGCGCGGCTGCTGGCAACCCCGGAAGATACAGATGAAAAGATCGTGCATGACCTGCGGCGTATGATTCACGCAAGTTAGGGTAATTAGGAGTGGATTTTCATGTGTGTGCAGGTAGATTAGCTGCACGCATCAGGCAATTTCTCCATCAATATGCTCTATAATCTGTATGGCCATGATTATCCGGTCGCTATTCCGGATGATCCACTGCTGAAAGCCGCCCTCACGGTAGCAGAACGCGCACATGAAGGGCAGGAACGCCGCAATAGCCAGAGGCCGTATCTGGATCATGTGCTGCTTATATATGATATTCTGGATAAGTTTGGTTGCAGTAGCGAACAGAAAGCCATTGCCCTGCTGCATGATACGGTAGAGGATAAGCTGGAATCCGTGAAAGAACTCCATCGGCAGCTGTGCGAAGAACTTGAGGTCCCGTGCACGATCCGGGACGATGCGGTGATTACGAGTCTTGGCGAGCGCAAAAACGGCGGCAGACCATTGCAGGATAGCGATATAGATGCGGATATAGCCGAACTTGGCGTAGATAAGGCGGAGGCGTTGTCCCTTAAAATATGCCAGGGCGTATATCAAATGAGCCTTGGTGCAATTCGCTTTGAAGGCAAACGGAGTTATCAGGTCGATCAGGCCTCTCGCATGAGCCCGCTCGTCAAACCTATAAAAATAGTGGATCAGGCGGCCAGCGTCCTGGATGACATCATGCATCTTCCAATGCCCGGCAGCGGCACGGCGGCGGATATCTCGCACGAAGCTGCGTGGAGGGAGACCAGAAAGGCAATTCGGCTTGCGCTGAAAGGGTATGACGTCGCCACCTCGGCTGCGGACAGAATGCATCGCAAGGCACCTTTATATCTCTTTCAGGATTTATATGGAAAACTCCAGGAGCTAAAGGAACTTCAGAAAAAAGAGAATTATGACGGTATAGCGGCTCTCCGTGAGAATATGGCGAATGACGGAATCGAGCCTATGATAAAGCGAGCAACTTCATATACGAGACGTTTTCGCAACTCCGCTGATAAAAAACTGCCATTACCTGATATCGTAAAGCATTTCTATGCTCCGGACAGTGAAACCGGGATACAGAGAGTGACCATATCACGCACAACAGGGAAAATTGTCAGTATAGGCGTTGTGGTGTCACCGGATGGGGATGACAAAGCGCCTGCCAATCGTATTGCTCATATTATACGTGACGAGCTGGAGTCGCTGAGGGATGTGAAAATCGATACCGGGAATAAATCTGTTCAGAGAATACGTGTTCGGGAAGAAGGTGTCGAAATGCATAGCGAAGTGCTTCATGTCCGTGATTTCAGGATAAAGCCGCCTATGAGCCCCAGAACATTCCTCGAGAGAATGCGCACACTTGAGCTGCGGCAGGATCTCAATGTCATAGACAGAGAACTGGAATTAGCCGTTATGTCTACCCAGCCTGGTGTTCACCGATATCGGTAATCGCTATTATAAGGCCGTCAACAATGTGCGTGGCAGCGGCAGGCGGCCCATAACCTGTTGGTAACCGTCATTGCCTGTCCAGCAATTGGCATTTCTGACATACATCTGACAGGAACCGAAGCGTGCGTTATGGGTGCCGTCATAACAGCCCACCTTGAAGTAATTACCGCCATTGCCGAGATCGTTATAAGTGGTGGCGACATTATATTGGCGAAACAAAGGCTGACCGTCGATAAAGAATTCGCGAAAACCATTGCTGTTGGGCTGCCAGTTGACATGGAAGCAGGCCTGGTACCAGTGGTTATATTGCGGATTGATGCTCCCTACGATCGTAGTGCTTGAACCGCTTGCGGGTAACGTCTGGGAAGGAACAGAAATGGCCAGGTATCCGGGCTGCTGATACTGAAAGGCAAACGGGATCGGATTGACCGGATCGGCATCCGGAGTATGGATCTGCATTAGAATAATAGGGTCGAGCAGAGGCGCAAACCCTGTAGGCAGCATGAACTCCCAATAGAACCAGTATTCTCCGGTTGGTGTACAGGCAGGCATTGTAATTTCCGACCGGATACCGGTAGCCGTCGGTGTCATGCTCTGGTTGATGGTAGCCAGCATGGCGCTGTTGGATATCACCAGCGCTCCCGGGATGCCGTTAGGAAGATTATTGCCTGTGTCAATAATACCGTTAGCCTGCAGTTTATTCACGCCTGCAAAGGTCGAGGATAGCGGATAATTAATAATCTGTGTCATATTAAAAAGCCGAGTTGGTTACAAGTTGGCCGGGATTGGCGCGTAGCTGCTGGAATAATGCCGTGACTGTGGCGATAGACGGTGTCGCAGTCGCAGAAGGGAGCCTCAGAATGGCCAGGGCTCTTGTCTGCACGATCGTGCCGCTTGTGCTATTGGCTACCGCCGGAAATGCCGTGCCTATGTTAAAAGTATTAGTCGTACGCGTATCCACTGCTGTGCCGCCTCCTAATGCTGCATAGTTTCCGCCCAGGTTGGTATCGTATAGCTCATCGGTCCATGCGCCGTATTGTTTTGCCGTACCGTCGATTACAAAACCGAAACTATGCAGTCCGCCGTCAAAAGGAACGCCGACAGAGGTGCCGCTGAAAATACTGTTGGTGCCATCAACCAGATTGAGCTGCCACTTGCCGGCAGTGGTGGCCCTGACATTGAGGCCGTGATAGGTTGCACTGGCACCGTCTCCCATAATCTGGAGCGTTGCAGCCGGTGTCGCGATTCTGCCGAGCCACCAGAGAATAAGTTTTTCACCTCCCAGATAATCCAGATTAAGCGCCGGCATACGCAGCGATGCGTTGGTGCCGCTGGTGCTGATGGTAGTGGAGGCAACCGTCTGGCTCAGATTGACCGTCCATGTGGAACCGCTGCCGGATACGATATAGGTTCCCGCGGTGACGCCTGTGCCGGTGACAGTCTGTCCGATGGTAATAGTGCCGGTCAATCCGGAAACGACCGTGAGCGTTGTGCCGGAGATCGTTCCTGTGAAAGAAGCCGATGCAGGCTGCTGCGTCGAAATATACCCGTTGTTTCCCCACGCCACGCTGGAAATAAGCTGGGTGCCAAATACGGCATTATCCATGGCGCCGGACATATCGTAAAAAACCGGATCTCCCGCAATCTGGTTCCCGGCGAAACCATGAAAGAAATAATAAGGGCTTTGCGTAGGCCCCAGATCCGAACTGTTGGTGATCGATAATGTTCCACCGCTGATATTGAGGGCGACAGAACCGGTAAAGGATGAGGACATATCAATATTCCATGAATGGGATGATAGTGCATGTATAAAGCGTAAGAAGTACTAATATACTCCAATGCACTAACGCGAGAAAGTGAATTAATATCACATAGAAATTTTAGATGAATAATGACAGCCTTCTTTCTTTTGAGGAGGATATATGACTGACACAATCGAAACGAATAAGGATATTAAGAACAGCGAAACGAATACGAAGACAAAGAAGCCTGTCGATGTGGCAACCCTTGAGAAGTCCAGAGCGACCAGCGAAATGGATACGGAAAGCTCTGATCCTGTTGCTGTAGGCGAAGCATCCGGTTGAAATATGCTGGGTTTTTTATTTGTTTCCAGAGAGATGGCGGATTCCAGCAAATCACTGTTGACTGATCGGTCAAATCTCCTTATAGTGAGTAAATAAGGAGGCTTTGTATGATCAAGGCTGCAACAACAAACACGAAAGATACCAAGCAGGTATTAATCGACACGGCTTCGGAGCTGATCTGGAAGAGCAGTTATGGCTCGGTCAGTGTCGACGATATCTGTAAGGCTTCTAATGTAAAAAAAGGCAGTTTTTACCATTTCTTTCCTTCCAAGGTGGATCTGGCGATCGCTGCAATGGAAGAATTCTATCAGAGCAAGAAGATGGCTTATGATAGTATTTTTTCACCGCAAACGCCTGCGCTGCAGCGGTTCGAACAGCTCGCAGATTTTATTTATAATATGCAGGAAGCAGCGGCCACCAAGCATGGTCAGGTATGTGGCTGCCCCCACGCTTCTCTGAGTTCGGAGATGGCGGGCCAGGAAGAAGGAAAGGGTATACGCGAGAAAATGACCGAGCTCACCAAGCGCTTCGAGCGCTATTATGAAAGTGGGGTTCGTGATCTGATCGCAGATGGGTTGCTGCCTGCCAATACGGATGTGAAGGCAAAAGGGCAGGAAATAGTAACCTATCTGATTGGGCAGCTCACATTTGCCCGGATTCAGAATGATCTTGAACTATTAAAGCGTGACTTAAAACCAGGACTACTGAAAATTATCAACCCTCAACACCAGCAGAAGTAACAAAGAATTTATTTAATATAAGGATCTAACGGTAGGGAAGTCGTATGCACGGCTTTTTTTTGAAACCCTTACTAAACCGACCGGTCAAATCCTAAAAAGACACAGGAGAAATGCCATGACTCAATTTTCACTCTATATACGAAATAAAGCGCTGTTACTGGCAGGTGTTGCCATTATCATCCTGCCGACAGCGGGATTTGCCATCCATGGCCTGTCCAAGTCTACCCCTCCTGCAGCTGCGGCAAGTCAGGCGGTTCCGGTGGATGTGCAGACCGTCAATCCGCAGAATATCCGCATCTGGTCTGCCTTTTCGGGCAGGATGAGAGCAGTGGACTACGCTGAGATTCGTCCGGAAGTCAGCGGACGTATTGCCAGCCTGCGCTTCAATGACGGCCAGGTGGTGAAAGCCGGTGACGTATTGATGGTGATCGAGCCGCAGCCTTACGAAGCGGCAGTCGCCAAGGCGGAAGCAAACCTTGCGGCGGCGACCACCAAGGCAGCCTTTGCCAGAACCGAGCTGGACCGCGCCACCCATATGATTAAATCACAGGCTATTGCCAAGCGCGTCTATGACGAACGCGCGAACGACAACCGCGTTGCGCAAGCCGATGTAAAAGCAGCAGAAGCTGCGCTGAAGCAGGCAAAAGTGGATCTGGATCATGCCTATGTGAAGGCGCCGATTTCAGGCCGTGTCAGCCGCGCGGAAATCACAGTAGGCAATCTCGTGCAGTCTGGCTCGAATGCGCCGCTTCTGACGTCGATCGTTTCTAATGACGGCATCTATGCGGATTTTGAGGTGGACGAACAAACCTATATGAGAAGCATCCGTTCGCATGCCGCTACGCAGAATGAGGAACAATCCATTCCGGTGGAACTGGCAGTGCAGGGGGACGAAAAACATCTTTATAAAGGGACCGTCTACAGCTTTGACAATCATATCGATACAGGCTCGGGCACGATCAGGGCACGCGCTAAATTTGCCAATGAAGACGGCAGCCTCGTGCCGGGAATGATGGTCTCTGTGAAGCTTGCCAGCAATATGGCTGAGAATGTACTGCTTGTCCCCAACCGTGCCATTGGCAACGACCAGAACAAGCGGTTCGTTTATGTGGTCGGCAATGACAACAAGGTGGCATATCGTGAGGTCAGCCTTGGCGAGCAGGCAGATGAAAGCCAGCGTATTGTTCTGAGTGGGCTCAATCCCGGCGATAAGGTGATTGTTGACGGTCTCCAGCATGTAAGGCCGGATGCGGTCGTGCAGCCGAAGGAGGCAGTCGCTCACAAGAACGCCGCTGATAAGGTTGCCGCTAACTAGTCTTTCACAAGCTCCGTTTCAGGAAACAGTATTATGAACATATCCAAGTTCTTCATCGACCGGCCGATTTTTGCCGGAGTGATTTCTATTATCATTTTTCTGGCGGGGCTGATCTCGGTCTTCCAATTGCCGATTTCGGAATATCCGGAAGTTGTTCCTCCTTCAGTGGTAGTGAAAGCGCAGTTTCCGGGGGCTAACCCCACGGTAATCGCTGAAACGGTGGCAACGCCTATCGAAGAGCAGATCAACGGCGTGGAAAACATGCTGTATATGTTCTCGCAGGCCGCAAGCGACGGTACGCTGACTTTAACGGTGACCTTCAAGCTCGGCACGGACCCGGATCTTGCGACCCAGCTCGTGCAGAACCGCGTGAATCAGGCGCTTTCCCGCTTGCCGGAAGTGACGCGCCAGATTGGTGTGACGACGGTTAAGAGCTCGCCTGACCTGACGATGGTGGTGCATTTGAAATCACCCCATGAGCGGTATGACATGCTCTACCTGCGCAATTATGCGGTACTGAACGTGAAAGATCAGCTGGCCAAGATTCCGGGTGTCGGCAATGTCGGTCTGTTCGGTTCGGGTGATTATGCTATGCGTATCTGGCTCAATCCGCAGAGAATTGCAGAACGCGGTATGACAGCGGAGGAAGTGGTTGCTGCAATCCGCCGCCAGAACGTGCAGGTGGCTGCAGGTGTGATCGGTGGTCCTCCTTACGATAAAGGCATTGAGCTGCAGTTGCCCGTCAACGCGCAGGGACGCCTGACCGATGTGGAGCAGTTCAATAAGATCATCATCAAACGTGAGAACGGCGTCGTCACTTACCTTAAGGATGTGGCACGCATCGAGATCGATGCTGCCGAATACGGCTTACGTTCGCTGCTGGATAATAAGCCTGCCGTTGCTATTCCGGTCTTCCAGGCTCCGGGTTCTAACGCGCTGGATATTTCCAATAGCGTTCGCAAGACGATGGCGGAATTGAAGCAGAACTTCCCTGAGGATGTTGACTATGAAATCGTCTACGATCCGACCATCTTCGTGCGCGACTCCATTAAAGCCGTAGTGCACACACTGCTGGAAGCGATTGTACTGGTCGTGCTTGTGGTGATTCTGTTCCTGCAGACATGGAGGGCTTCGATTATTCCGCTGCTCGCCGTGCCGGTCTCCATTGTGGGCACATTTGCCATCATGCATATGTGCGGGTTCTCGATTAACGCCTTGTCCCTCTTTGGTCTCGTGCTTGCTATTGGTATCGTAGTGGATGACGCGATTGTGGTCGTGGAAAATGTGGAGCGTAACATTCAGAACGGACATACACCGCGTGAGGCCACTCTGATAGCCATGCGCGAAGTAACCGGGCCAATTATTGCCATCGCGCTGGTGCTGTGCGCGGTATTCGTACCGATTGCGTTCATCACAGGTCTGACGGGACAGTTCTATCGCCAGTTCGCGTTGACCATCGCGTTTTCAACGGTGATTTCAGCGTTCAACTCGCTGACACTATCACCGGCATTGTCTTCACTGCTGCTGCAGGGACATGATGCGCCTAAAGACGGTTTGACTCGTTTCATGGACAATCTGTTCGGGCCTTTCTTTGCGATGTTCAACCGTTTCTTCCACCGCAGTTCGGAAAAATACGGGCGCAGCGTGGCAGGAATCCTGAATCGTAAGACACTGGCCATTGCCATCTATGTCGGCCTGCTGTCCTTTACCTTTGTCGGGTTCCATGAAGTGCCTCCGGGGTTCGTGCCGGTGCAGGATAAGCAGTATCTGGTGAGCTTCGCCAAGTTGCCTGACGGCGCTACGCTTGACCGTACGGAAGCGGTAATCCGCGAGATGTCTGACATCGCGCTGAAAGAACCGGGCGTGGAAGGCGCCGTGGAATTCCCCGGCCTTTCGATCAACGGGTTCATCAACTCGCCTTCGGCAGGTATTGTATTCGTAAAACTGAAACCGTTTGAAGAACGCACTTCGCCTGAGCTGTCCGGTTTTGCCATTTCGCAGAAGCTGCAGCAGAAATATATGGGTGTAAAAGATGCGTTCATCGCCATCTTCCCGCCGCCGCCTGTGCATGGTCTCGGCACCATTGGTGGGTTCAAGATGCAGGTGGAAGACCGTACCGACCAGGGGTATGACGCATTGGATAAGGCTGTGAAAGCGGTGCTTGCCAAAGCCAATCAGGACCCGGCATTGTCGCGTGTCTTTACCAGCTATAACGTGAACACGCCGCAGCTCTTCGCCGATTTGGACCGTACCAAGGCCATGCAGCTCGGGGTGGATGTGCAGGATGTATTCAACACCATGCAGATCTATCTTGGTTCGCTCTACATCAATGACTTCAATAAATTCGGCCGTACGTATGAAGTCATTGCGCAGGCGGATAAGCAGTTCCGTTCCAAGCCGGATGACATCAAGAAGCTGCAGACGCGTAATGCCGATGGCAAGATGGTGCCGCTCGGTGCGATCGTGAATGTGTCGGAAACTACCGGTCCGGATAACGCAATGCGCTATAACGCATTCCGTTCTGCCGATATCAACGGTGGTCCGGCTCCCGGATATTCCAGCGGGCAGGCGCAGGAAGCGATCATCAAGATATTGAATGAGACGCTGCCTAAAGGTATGGGCTTCGAGTGGACGGAATTGACGTACCAGCAGATTCTTTCCGGCAATACGGCGCTGCTTGTATTCCCTATCTGCGTGCTGTTGGTGTTCCTCGTGCTTGCGGCGCAGTATGAAAGTGTCTTCCTGCCGCTCGCCATCATCCTGATCGTGCCGATGTGCCTGCTGTCTGCTATTACAGGCGTATGGATCAGCGGTGGTGACAACAACCTCTTTACGCAGATCGGGTTCTTCGTTCTGATCGGTCTGGCCTGCAAAAACGCCATTCTGATCGTGGAGTTCGCACGTGAGCTGGAGATTCAGGGCAGCAAGACACTTGATGCTGCCATTGAAGCCGCCCGCCTGCGCCTTCGCCCGATTCTGATGACGTCGATGGCGTTCATCATGGGCGTTACGCCGCTGGTGTTCACTTCCGGTGCAGGTGCAGAAATGCGTCATGCGATGGGGATTGCCGTATTTGCGGGCATGCTCGGTGTGACGGTCTTCGGCATATTTCTCACGCCTGTATTTTATGTGCTGATCCGTGCTTTGGAAAAGCGCATCACCAAAACAGAAAAGGTACATCATCATGTATAACACAACACGCTCTTTCTTTGCGGTGCTTCTCACCAGCACAATTCTGCTTTCTGCCTGCACCGAACCGGCAGGGCAGCAGAACTCCGGCATCGAAACACCAACGTTATGGAGCAGGCTGACGGGAACAGCATCCGGGCCGTCTAATCAGCCGCTCGTGGCGAATAACGATGCGGATGTGGACCAGACATGGTGGAAACATTTCAATGATCCCACGCTCGACAGCATCATTGCGGAAGCGCTGAAGAATAATAAAACCCTTCAGATAGCCGCCGCCCGTGTGGAAGAAGCGCGGGCAGGGCGATTGTTGGCGCAATCCAGTCTGTTACCGCAGATCAACGCGGAAGCAAGTGCGCAACGCGGTAATCAGGGATTTGCGACCGCCAACAAGGTGGTCAATATTTCTCAGGCCGATATTGCAGCGACGTGGGAGCTGGACCTGTTCGGCGGCAATCAGGCACGCACTGCGGAAGCAAAAGCGATATGGCAGTCTGCGGAAGCAAGCAGGCAGGCTGTGCGCGTAGGATTGCTGGCGGAGGTGGCGCGCACCTATTTCGATATGCGTAATTTCGAGCGTCAGGTCGCTATCGCCAGAGAAAATCTCGACACGCAGAAAAAGACACTGGAGCTGATTAAGGTCCAAAAGGAAGGCGCATTGGCCAGCGACTTTGACGTACAGCGTGCGGCGGCTCAGGTTTCAGACACAGAAGCGCTTATACCGAACCTCCAGACGGCGTATGATACGTCGCTTAACCGACTGAACGTACTCTTAGGCTATGCCCCCGGCAGCAAGGATGCCATGCTGACGGCCAAAGCGGAAATGAAGCCGCTCGACCAGCATATTGTCATCTCAGCCCCTGCTAAAGTGCTGGCGGAACGGCCGGATGTGCGTGCGGCAGAGCGCCAGTTTGCGGCAAGCATTTCAGCGCGCAGAGCCGCTGTAGCGGAGCTCTTCCCTGACATTTCCCTGACCGCGCTTTTTGGCGCGCAATCTGCGACTCCGTTTTCCTCCACGCCGTGGGGAGTGGGGGCAAGCCTCGTTCAGCCCGTGCTGAATTTCGGCCGTATCGAGTCACAGATCGATGCTGCGGACGCAAGGCAGAAACAGGCTTTCCTGAATTACCAGCAGACCGTATTGCAGGCGCTGGAAAACATGGAAAATGCGCTTTCGGGTTATATCCATGAAACGACGCGTAACGCTGCTTTAACTGCGGGTGTTGCACAGAACCGCAAAGCCACTGCACTTGCCAAGGAACAGTATCAGAACGGTTACACCGGATTGCTGGATCTGCTGGTGGAGCAGCGCAATCTGCTTGATGCGGAAGCAAATCAGGCCGCTTCAGATGCAAACTTGCGTAAAGACCTCGTGAATATTTACGCTGCGGCAGGTGGAGGATGGAAGGAATAAGAAAGCGGGTTAATTTCTCTTATACAGTCGTAAGTCCATATTCTTGATGCTGGGAAGATGAGAATCTTTCCATACCATTTTCCATTGAGGATAAGCATCTTCGGAAGCCTCCCGGGGCATGAATGCAAGAATAAGCGGGCATCTGCTATTCTCCCATGTCACCCGGGGCCACGGCGTTTTTTCATAGTAATATTGTATCAGGGGAGCAATATTCTCACCTAGCTCAATGTCCCCTATACAATCGGTGGAATAACCGGACTTTTGAATGAAACTATCCAGGCGTTTCAGGACAGGCAAATAGCTCATGCTTTCATTAATCCAGGGCATGAGAAGTGTATAGATCGTGCACCACATCAAAAGAGCGCCCAGAAACCATATACGGGCGAGGTTCAGCGGATTATGTTTTTCCAGTCTTAAGCATGATATCCAGAATAATGCTGCGAGAAGTGCCACGAGACATGCCAGTCCCTGCGATGCCGGCGGTATAAAATCGGGAGGGAGCTTTTTGAACATGGAAGACAGCCAGACCAGAGGGCGATGAGCGCGTGGATAATGCAATGTCCACCAGATCAGCCATGTTGTAGCAGCAGCCACGCTGAATGCAGTTAACAAAATTTTGTTCAGAATGATCCTGCAGCCATCGGAGAAGCGCATCACAGCCTGTGCAGCCAGCAGCGCAAATCCCGGCATAAGCGGTAAAAGATAAGGGGCTCGGCCGGATGCGGAGATTAAAAGGACAAGCAGCCCGATATAAGATACGGAGACCGGCAATAAATATTCAGGTGTGCGCCATTCTTTTCTGGCTCTGACGATATGAACGCATGCAAGCGGAAAAACAGGAAATGCATAAAGCGGCGCCATCCAGATAAAATATCCGGGACGGTTTTCCGCCCCCAGCCGTGCAACAGATGAACCGAAAAAGCGGCCTATATTGTTATCCCACAGCCAGTCATGAAATAGTTCCGGAGAATGCGTATATACTAAATAAGGCCAGATCAGCAGGAACGGGGATATTGTGATGCCGGCGATCAGCAAAGCGCGCCAGGTATAGCGGTTATGGAGTGATGTAAGCGTTAGCCACAAAATGATACCCGATATTCCCATGATAGTGGGAATGACGAGCCCCTTGGACATAAAAGCTATGCCAAGGCCGATGCCAAGCCAGCATCCTGCTGAGAGGTAGCGCATTGGCGTTTTACATTGCAGGGCAATACCGTAAAGCGCTATCGCAGTGCCGGCAACGAGAGCGGTATCGGTGATCAACACATGGCTGAAGCGGATATAGCCGTAAGTGCCCAGCAGAAGATATACTGTTATCTTACTTAACGTATCGCAATGATCATGATCCTGAAATAATGTCTTTGCAGTCTTCCAGATGAAAAAACCCGTCAGGATGAGATATGGCAGGCTTGCAAGCCTCGCCGCGTCGTGCAAAGGCAATATCCCGCCAAATAATTTCATGCATAAAACGGCTGTCCAATAGTAAAGCGGAGGCTTTTCCATAAAAGGAACGCCCGCATTCATGGGAATGATCCATGTATGAGTAATATAAAAATTATAAATAACGCCGAAACTATAGGCTTCACCACGCTTCCACCAGGGATCATGGTCAATGCCTGTGATCAGGAGCAGGCATATCAATAAGGTCAGCTTTACTATGCCAGGTATTTTAAAATTTTTGCCAATACAGAAGCTGAAATAGTCAGAACGTTGCATATCTTTTAGTAAGAAATAAATAACTACTAATTTGTTACAATGTATCCGGAATATTGCATAGATAATTTTCTCACAATGAAACACATTGTGAGTTATTGCTTCCTTAGCCTTTAGCGGAACATTGCATCTGTAGCAATTGTTATTAATGCACAACTGATAGTAGGCAAAAAATTATTTACACTCTCTTTAATTGGGGTATGCTGAAACCGCCTTTCATTCAAAATGAAGCAACCAATACAATGGGTGGGTGGATGCAGCGGCGTTCAGGATATCGCAGAAAACGAGACAGTATCTGGAAATGCATGGCTGTTATACTTGCAGCGGCCGGTATGCATTGCGAAGCGTATGCAGAAGCCCCAATAGATGACTTTAATCTTTCACCCGAAGAGTTGTTTGATGCAAAGGTTATATCAGTTTCCAAAGCTCCTGAAAGAGTGATGGATGCGCCGGCAGCGGTATACGTGCTGACCAATGAAGATATCATACGTTCAGGCGCTACCTCAATTCCCGAAGCTTTGCGGCTGGTTCCGGGGGTGCAGGTAGCACAGATCAATGCCAATAGCTGGGCAGTCAGTGTAAGAGGATTCAATAGCGCTCTGGCGAATAAACTGCTCGTGCTGGTGGATGGCAGAACAGTGTATGATCCTCTGTTTTCAGGAGTGCATTGGAATGCGCAGAATATGGTGCTTGAGGATATTGAGCGCATAGAGGTTGTTCGCGGCCCGGGCGCGAGCCTCTGGGGAGCCAATGCAGTTAATGGCGTGATCAATATCATCACAAAGAAAGCAAAGGATACGCAGGGCAATCTGGCAAGTGTGACCGCGGGTAATAAGGAGCGGGGAACCGTGGAGGACCGCTTTGGCGGTGCCATAGGGGAGAATGGCGAGAAAGGTTATTACCGCATATATGGAAAATACCGCAGCGTTGCCGACGACAAAACACCATCCGGTGCCGATGCGCATGACGGCATGACGGATAGCCGCGCCGGATTCCGTGCCGACCTGAACGGCAGTAGTTCCCGGGATAACTTCACCGTGCAGGGTGATATTTTTCGTAATGAGGCGAGCGATTACCGAACGACCCCGCTGTTGGTCGCTCCTTACGGGTTAACGCAGATCGAAAATCTGAATGAGGACGGCGCCAATATTCTGGGGCGCTGGAACCGGACATTTGCGGATAAGTCCACCTTTATGCTTCAGAGCTATGTAGATTATTTTACGCAAAGCCAGGAGATAATTAATGACCGACGCACGACGTTCGACGTGGAGGCGCAATACGATCTGGCACCGATAGGGCGTCATGCTATAACGATCGGCGGAGATTATCGTTACAGTGCGGACGATCTGTCAAGTTCCTCGTCTTTTATTAGTTATCCTGGCGCATTTGAAGGGACGACGATCTTCAGCGGATTCCTGCAGGATAAAATAACGCTTGTGCCCAAAAGCTGGTTCCTGACGCTGGGTTCCAAGATAGAGCATAACGACTATACAGGGGTTGAGGTTGAACCGAACGCACGGCTGCAATGGTTCCCCGACGATAATCAGATGGCATGGGCCTCCGTTTCCCGCGCGGTGCGCACTCCCAGCCGCCTTGAGCACGATTTGACGATTAATGAGTTCACTATTCCACCAAGAGCGCCATCCACCACCCCTATTGACCTGATACTAAGAGCGAATCCGGACTTTGCGAGCGAGGATCTCGTGGCGTATGAAATCGGATACCGGCGTCAGATTACGCCTGAATTATCCACTGACATTGCGGCATTTTATAATGATTACAGTAATCTGGAAACGAATACGTTGATGCCTTTCTCAGTGGGAAGCAGTCCAACTCACATCATTTTTCCTTTTGAGTTTACCAATGATACTTCCGGGGAAACGCATGGTATTGAGCTTCTGACAGATTGGCGTGCACAAAAGAACCTGAAACTTTCGGCATCCTATAGCCTGCTGCAGGTGGATCTGCATGGTCCCCCCAGCAGCAAAGCCATTTCCTCGCAGCAAGCTGATACGCAGTCCCCGACCAGTCAGTTTAACGCGACCTCACGGTGGGATGTGACGTCCAATACTTCGTTCGATACGACGCTGTATTATACGTCTGAGCTGCCATATTATAAGATACCGCATTACTGGCGTCTGGATGCACGCTATAGCTGGCGGATTATGGACGGGCTTCAATTCAGTCTTACAGGACAGAACCTGCTGATGTCCAGCCACCGGGAGTTCTCGTCGGCCACCGATGTAAGCGCCGCGGAAATTCCGCGCAGTATTTTTGGCAGCATCACATGGCGTTACTGATCAGACAGCTATGGTTTTTTGTGCTGTTATTAACGGCGGGTTTTCCGGCGTGGGTCTGCGCGGATACGGAACTCCAGTTGCAGGAGCAGGAAATCAAAGCCGGGCTGCTCTATAACTTTCTGAAATACACGCAATGGCCCGCAGCACCACGCTCCATGGTGATATGTATTTACGGACAAGATCCGTTCGAGGGTTATTTACAGCCGATTGCCGGACGTTCCGTCAATCAGGCGGAAATAGTTCTGCATAAAATTACCGTCCCGCAGGAAACGGAGGGCTGTAATCTGTTATTCCTGAATGCCGATGAAAAAACGGTCTGGCCGCAAGTACAAAAGACAATTGCAGGCAAGGCAGTGTTAACTGTCAGCGATTACAAGGGGTTTGCAGAAGAAGGCGGAATGATCGAATTCGGCCGCAAAAATGATCATATAAATGTTGATCTGAATATGGAGGCGCTCACGGCTGCCCGTCTGCAGGTACAGGATCGCCTGCTGAAACTGGTAACGGTGGTGCATCCTGTGCTGGGAAGTGGGAGGCCATAACCCATGCGTATGGAACAACCCTCCATCCGGACCATTTTGCTGGCAACGATCAGTACGCTGGCCTTACTCATCGTGTTATTTGCCGCGCATGGAATTTATATGCAATGGCAGCGTCTGGACAGGATTCAGACTTTGAAACGTGCCATGGTCATAAGCGACCAGATATTTGATGCCACTGAGAAGCTTGCAGAGGAGCGTGACATAGCCTATTCGCTGCTCTACACACAGGATAAAGGTAGTGTTGCTGATCTTACACCCAGGCTGACTCTTGTCCGTAAGCAAGCGGATGAGAAGTTACTGAAAGTATTGGAAGTAATAGGGCAATACCATTTTCCCGGTCAGGCTGAACAGCTGCAGCAGACTGCAGAGCAATTCTTAAAACTGCAGGAGCTGCGCAAGAAAATAGATACGGCTCTGTCCTTGCCCCCAAAAGAGCGAGACCATGCGCTGTCGCCGCAATGGTTTGAGCAGGCAACTTCCCTGATTCTGCAGACACAAAATTTATGGATGGATTTTGCGGGCCACTTCAGCGATATCGACCCGCTGGTAACATTACATGTGCGCCTCAAGCATGTGCTGGGCATTATCATGGAATATTCCGGCAGGGAACGTTCTGTGATTGGACGGCTGATAGCGGAAAATGCCGATCCGCAGGCGTCCGAGCAGGCAGCGTTGCTGCAATGGCAGGGGGCGGTGGATCTCGGTTGGAGAATCAGCGCCACACTGGCCGATCAGGGAAGTTTAACGCCTGCCATTACTCCTTATCTTAAAGATGCGCGCAGCCATTATTTCATGCTTTATAATATGACCAGGGATATGTTCTTCATACCACGTGCCGGCGGTCATGGGGCTTCCTATCCGATCAGCATCATCTTCTGGCTGGAACTTGCAACACAGACAACGGATTCATTGTATGCGCTGAAGGATGAAGCATTGCGGCAAAGCGGGCGATATATGACCGGGCTGGAAGCCGAAGCGCGTCATAGAATTATGATGGATTCCGTATTTCTCCTGTTTGTTCTGGCGCTGTCCTTATACAGCTTCCGCGTGGTGAATCATCGTGTTATTTATCCCATCAACGCGATAGTGTCCGCACTGGTCAGAACAACGAAAGGCGAAACGGTATCCGTACCGCATGCCGCCAACACCCATGATGAAATAGGAAAACTGACGCAGGTATTGCAGGCAGTCCAGAGCAATATTGAAGAAATCAAATATGGCACTGCCCGTCTGCAAAGCGTATTCGATACGGTATTGGATGGGCTCATTATCATAAACAGCAGGGGCCTCATTCAGGGATTCAATGCGTCGGCCGAACGGATATTCGGTTATAAGGCCGAAGAGGTAATGGGGCAGAATGTAAAGATCCTGATGCCTGAGCCTTATCACACCGAGCACGATTCCTATATTTCCAATTACCTGCGCACCGGTACGGCCAAGATCATTGGAATCGGGCGGGAAGTCACAGCCAAACGCAAGGATGGAACAATTTTTCCCATGGAACTGGGAATCAACATGTTTCAGGCCGGGGGTGAAAAAGCGTTTGTGGGTATGATCCGCGACATTACGGCTCGCAAGGAAGCTGAAACCAAGCTGCTGCATTATACAAGGGCGCTGGAGCGCAGTAATAAAGAGCTGGACGATTTTGCCTACATCGCCTCGCATGACCTTAAGGAACCCCTGCGCGGCATACATAATCACGCACGGTTCCTGCTGGAAGACAATCAGGATAAGCTGGATCCCGACAGCACAGCGCGTCTGGACCGTCTGACCTATCTCAGCCAGCGTATGGAAAAGCTGGTAAACGACCTGCTGTATTTTTCACGTCTGGGGCGTCAGGATCTGGCGATCGGTAAGGCCGATATCAATGCCGTGATTCATGATATTGAAAACACGCTGGACGTGTTTATGGCAGAGCATAACGCGCATATCATCATACCGTTCCCGCTGCCTGCCATCATTTGCGATAAGACGCGTGTAACTGAGCTATTCCGCAACCTGATCATCAACGCTGTAAAGTATAATGACAGGCCGGAAAAACATGTTGAAATAGGATTCCTGGAAGCGCATCCTTATACGGATGGGACCATGCTGCACAACGTCTTTTATGTAAAGGATGACGGAAGAGGAATTGCTCCCGAATTCCACGAAGAGGTTTTCAGGATATTCAAGCGCCTGCAGAGCAGTAAGAATGCAAAGACGGAGGGAACAGGCGTTGGCCTCACTTTCGTCAAGAAAATCGTGGAACGTCATAATGGCCGAATCTGGATCGCATCTGAAGGTAAGGAATGCACCACATTTTATTTCACTTTAGGAGGGCAACATGACAGTCGGAAAGCCGGTGAGTAAGTCGCAACCTATTCTGATCGTGGAGGATAGCGAAGATGATTACGACGCAACGCGCCGCGCCTTCACCAAGGCGAATCTGCATAATCCCATCGTGCATGCTTATTCCGGCGAGGAAGCGCTTGCCTATCTGAGAGACGAAAGCAATGCAAAACCGGGCCTCATTCTGCTGGATTTGAACATGCCCGGCATGGATGGTCGAAAAACGCTTGAGACTATCAAGCAACATAAATCACTGAGACATATTCCTGTGGTGATTCTGACCACGTCTGACGATGAGCGTGATGTAACGGCATGCTATGATCTGGGGGCCAATACCTACATCCAGAAACCGGTCGATTTTGACGGGCTCATAGATGCGTTAAAACAGCTCAAGGAATACTGGTTTGAAATAGCCTTGCTGCCGAAGGAGGGAATGCATGAGTGAACAGACCGCAATACTGATCATCGATGACAGCGAAGATGATCGCATGTTCTACAAGCGCACTCTGCAGAAAATTGCTGAGCAAAGATATGCCGTATCGGAAGCGGAAAATGGCATGGAGGGGATACAAAGCCTGTCATCCGGTTTGCCCGCCTGTATCCTGCTGGATTACTCACTCCCCGGCCATAACGGCATTGAAGTATTAAAACAGGTCCGCAGCCAGTTTCCTTTTGTGCCGGTCGTCATGCTGACGGGGCAGGGGAATGAGGAGGTGGCCGTAAGCGCCATTCAGGAAGGGGCGCAGAATTATATTGCCAAGGCGAACATCACACCGGAATCCCTGCAACGCGTCATAGAGAGCGCCATTGAGCGCTGCGTCCTGCATAAACGCATTCATGAACAGCGTGCGTCGCTGGAAATATTCGCGCATGCGCTTGCGCATGATTTAAAAGAACCGGTAAGAACCATCCGCTCTTTTCTGGACGTGATGAAAGCGCACGAGAATTTCTCGGAAAAAGGAAAAGTGCATTTCGATTACGTCCAGAAAGCGGCGAAGCGCATGCACGCGTTAATCGATACGGTATTTCTTTATACGCAGCTGGATAATGCACAGGTTTCAAGGGAAATGTGCGATGCCAACACTGTGCTTGAAGAGACAAAACAGAATCTCAGCGAGCTTATCCGCGAACGTGGCGCTGTGGTGACCAGCGACAATCTGCCTGAAGTGTACGCGAACCGGATGCAGTTGATTCAGGTGCTGCAGAATCTGATTGCCAATGCCATTTATCATGCGCAGACGACTCCCAAAATACATGTCAGCGTGAAAGAACATGAAGGAAACTGGCAATTCCTGGTGAGCGATAATGGCCCCGGCATCAGCAGCGAGCTCAGCAGGAAGATCTTTGAACCGTTCCGGAAATTCTCGCATAACAAAGAGCAGGGAATGGGCATGGGGCTCGCGATCTGCAAGAAAGTGGTGGAATCGCACGGAGGAGAAATCCGCTGTGAATCTGAGCTAGGCAAGGGCACAACATTTTTATTTACCATATCCAAGCCTGCCTCTGCGGCAGCGAGTCAATCGGCTGCACAGGATAAAGCAACCCAGAACGGGCCTGCGAAAACCGGTGAACTCCCTCTTGCCAATGTCCTGCTGGTCGAAGATAACGAAGCGGATATTGAACTTGCGCGTATCATGCTGATTGAAGAAGCAGGGCTGCAATGTAAGTTGATTGTGGCGCATGATGGGCAGGAAGCGATTGCCGCCATGCATGCAAATCAGGAAAAGAATGAGTCGGTGGATCTGGTGCTGCTGGATATCAATATGCCGGGCATGAATGGGTTCGAGCTGCTTGAGCACATGCAGAAAGAAGAGGAACTGCATCGTATACCCGTTGTCATGTGCACCACATCCGATTACGGTAAGGACGTAAACAATGCGAAGAAACTGGGTGCGAAAGGCTATATCACCAAGCCTGCAGGGCTGGAGGGGTTAAAGCCCATCATCGAGACGATACCCACCATTTCGCTCTGTTCGCGGGGAAGCGGTTATGCTTTACTGCGTGCCGCTTAATACAATATCAACAGGGATGTATTTCTCATGGCTTCAGCTCATCATGCGCAGAAAAGCTCGGCAATCTACACACCGCTGATTCTAAAGCTTTACGACTGGTGGGTGCTCGGTGTTTCCAACCGCTTCGCTTGGGAATGCCCGACGCATCAGATATTGCTGCCGTTTTTCGCCCGTCATACCAGCACCCGGCATCTGGATGTGGGCGTAGGGACAGGGTTCTATCCCGCGAATACGGAATTTCCGGCCCATGCGGAGATCACATTACTGGACCTGAACCGTAATAGCCTTGAAGCCGCCGGTGCACGCATCCCGCATATGAAGACGCAGCGCGTTCAGCATGATATCATGCAGCCTTTGCCGCAACAGATAGAGTTCGATTCCATTTCCCTGTTCTATCTGCTGCACTGCCTGCCGGGCAAGTTCAGCGAAAAGGAAAAAGCAATCGCCAACCTGAAACAGAAACTTTCTCCGAGCGGAATCCTCTATGGCGCAACCATTCTGGGGGAAGAGGCAAACCATAATCGGTTCGGCAAAAAACTGATGAAAATCTATAACCAAAAAGGCATTTTCGGCAATCAGGCCGACACAATGCAGGAGCTGAAATTCATATTGGAAAAGCATTTCAAAGAGGTGGATGTTCAAAGACACGGTAAGGTGGCGCTTTTTAGGGGCAAAGGCCTTCATGCATAACCTTAATCTGCTAGTTCGCTTTTGTTGAATATCAATTTTGTTCCGTATATTATGGAGAATATATGGCTCAGCAGGCGGCAATATGCGTTTTTTGTATTTCTTGATAGCGTTACCTTTCTTCTCCGTACAAGCTTACGCAGATTCCTTGCATCCCCCTCCAGGCTACTACCAACCGGTTATCGAGAAAAAAAGAGAATCCTTTACTTGTGAAACACCGCCCCCTCCTTTTACTGGCACTTTGGCTTTTACAAGTAAGTATCAAGGTTCCGGCCCTTCCCAGGATCAACTGAACCCTCAAGCCTTTGCTGAATATCAAGAGTCAACCAAAGCCGTTGATGATCTTGAAAAAGGGATTGTGGTGATGACGAATAAATATATGAAGCAGGGCGACCCACAAAGATTAGAATGTATACTTTCCTGGATGGCAGCATGGAGCGATGCGCATGCTCTGGAGCAACCTACGAATGATTACATGGGAAAAGCGGTAAGGAAATGGGCACTGGGAAGCCTAAGCGGTGCCTATCTTCGCCTGGAATTTTCACGTTCTGAGCCATTACAGGCCTACCCTGAGCAGAATAAAAAGATAGAAGCATGGTTAGGACGATTAGGTGAACAGGTGATGTCCGACTGGAACATAGATTCATCTTCCTCGCACAAGATCAATAACCATTATTACTGGGCTGCATGGGCGGTAATGGCCACTTCGGTCGTGCTCAACAGGCAGGACATGTTCGATTGGTCGCTTAAAACATATGATTACTTTACTACTCAGGTAGATAAAGACGGATATCTACCCAATGAGTTAGCACGCAAGACCAGAGCATTTAGTTATCACCAGTATGCTCTGTTACCGCTTTCAATGATAGCGGCTTTTGCTAGAGCAAATAATATCAATGAAGCAAGCAGAGGAAATAATGCGATTGGTCGCGTGGCAAAAGTAGTACTGAAGGGAATGGATGATAAAAGCGATTTTGAGGCCAAAACCGGAATAAAGCAGCAGACTGATGAGATTACACATAATTCAAGGCAGGCATGGATACCGCCATTTTGTTATGCAGAACCCTGTTTTGACGCTGTAGAGCAACGATTAAATACCTACGGTGTGATCAGCAACACTAATCTTGGCGGAGAGGTTACAACTATATTCCAGCAGTAATTTCTATTACTGCAGTCTCATAGAGAGTGCACAGTTTATACCTGTTCCCTGATTGATACTGATAGAATAGGTGTTTGTAGTCCAGTTATAGCATGTTGTAGTGCTATCACTTGCAGCATCCGGAGAATGTTGAACCCATTCTCCCGTTAGATAACCTGTTCTCACGTTTCCTTTAAGAGGGAAGCCATCGTCTGTTTTTTGATCAATTCGGTAGGCTTGCGTTACCGACATTCCAGGATTGGTGAGCATACTGCCGTTTGTCGGTACGGATGTAACCGCGGAAATACCAAACCAATTGTTATTATCGATCCCGTTATCAACAGTATTACTATCGTATACATAAACGAAGTTACCATTGCCTATCTTAGCGACAGGTAAAAAATTACCGATATAATAAGTTCCAGCGGTAAGAGATAACGCAGTGCTCGGGGCGCCGCACTGAACAGTAAAAATGCCAGCAGAGTTATTGGGAGATACGTCTCCAATGAGGCCTGCCATATTTAAATCAGACCAGAATAACACAGCTTCACCTTGCTCTGTCGTATAAACAGGACCGCCGGACCAATACCCGTCAATGATTCCATTTCCATCGCGTTGGCCCAAACTAGCATTGCAACTGGTGGTAACAAATCCGAATTGATTTGCAAGAGTATTGGATAAATCCCCGGGCAATCCCCCATACTTATTTTGAAATGCATGGACAGCGGTATTGTATTTCTCAATCTGGCTTATCTGCGCACGAATTGCAGCAGTATTGATTAAATCCTGTCCTGCCAGTATTCCTCCCACAATCAGTCCTATAATAACCAGAACAATAGAAACTTCGATGAGAGTGAAGCCGGAGTTGCGATATTGCATAATAACCAAGCGAAAATATCAATTATTTGATAGTCTTACTATAAATTCAGACAGTTTATTATACAATATAATTAACCGGTATGGTACAACCACCAGTGTAATATACTGGATACCGTCGCTCCATTACTACAACGACAAAAGCATAAATTTGAAAGTCGCTTTAAGCCCCGGCGCATTGTCTTCAAAAATAAGCTCGCCACGATGCAGCTTGGCCACGGCATCCACGAGGCTTAAGCCGAGCCCGGTGCCTGCGGAGGTGCGGCTTGCTTCCATGCGGAAGAAACGTTCCTTGACCTTGTCGTATAGATGCGGAGGGATGCCGGTGCCGTTATCGGCAACGATGCATTCCACATATTGTTCGTTCACGCGCAGCGTCACGCTGACCTTGCCGTTCTTGGGCGTGTATTTAATCGCATTGTCGATCAAATTGGCGATCGCTTGCGTGATCAGCGGTTTATCGCCGGTGGCGGAGATGCCGGGAGGAATCGTGCTGTCCAAAGTAATATGCTTCTGTTCGGCGAGATCGCCGTAAAAATCGATAACGTTTTCCACCACAAGCGAGAGATCGAATGTGACGAAATGCCCGCTCGCCACGCCGGACTGCGCCTGTGAAATACGCAGGATGGAATTGAGCGTTTCCACGATCATATCCACCTCTTCGATGCCCGCTTTCACATTCTCGCGCATCTTGGGAACGGGCAGGTCATGCGTAAGGATACCGTCCAGGCGGATGCGGTGGCGGTTAAGCGGTGTGCGCAGATCGTGCGCGATATTATCCGAAGCCTGTTTCAGGCCGTTGACGAGCTCGGCGATACGCGTAAGCATCCCGTTAACATTATCGGCCAGATGATCGAATTCATCGCCGCTGCCGGTGACCGGCACTTTCACATCGAGATTGCCGCCGATCACCTGACGGCAGATCTGGTTCACCCCTTCGAGTTTCTTGCGGATAACGCCGGAAAACATCGCGCCGCCGAAGGCCGTGATAATGAAGGCGAGCACGATGCTGGCCGAGACGACGTCAAACATGATCTTGCGCGTTCGGTCGGGGCCTTTGAGACTGTAACCGACGAGAAGGCGGTAACCCCCTGGGAAAGTGCGCTCGCGCGCCAGCACATGAATGCCGCCTGCCTCCACCTGGGATTCGATGTAAAACATCATCCAGTTATCGGAATATTCCACCTCCTGCGGCCAGGCTTCCATATTGCCCACAAGCTGCTTGCCCTGATTATCCACGAGCAGGTAAATGGAAAGCCCGTCATCATCCTCTTCCAGAAATTCGCTGGTGGCCTTCTTCAGCGCATCCAGCCCGCCTGCATGGTAAATGCTCTGCGCCTGATTGAGCTGAACGTTGATACGGTGCGTGATCTGGTTCTCAATCTCGCGCACGGTGGCGAAATAAACAAAGGTCAGGATGAAAATGATCGAAATACTGAAAAACGCCGCGTAAAGCAGGGTCAGGCGCAGGATAGTTGAGTTGAAAAGCTTGCGGGTCAGCATGATTTACAATATTTAGCGGGCGGCGAGGCTGGTGGCAAGCAGCAAGCAATAAGTAACACGAAAGAAGCGAGGGTACGCGGAGGAGTTCTATACGACGACCTCGCGGGGGGATTCCGGCGGAGCCGGAATGGGGGAAGCGTTCCCCCCTTATTCTAAATATCCAGAGGCATGGCCTTGCAGGACTGCGCAATCCAGTCCAGTAAGAGGTTTACCTTGGCCAGACGATAACGGTTAGGCGGCATGAGTGCGCAGATATGGCGTTGCGGCAGGGTTTCATAATCCGGCAGTAACTGCACGAGCTGACCAGCCTGAAGGTGTGTCGCCACGCAGAACATCGGCAATATGGCAATACCGACGCCATCCAAAGCTGCCTGCAGCATCATGCTGGCGTTGTTGGAGCGGAATGCCCCCGTATAGCGGAACATGCCGGTTCGTCCTTGCGGTGTGCGGTAATGCCATTGCGCCGTGCCGCCTTGGTTGGTGTAGGCGATCATGCGGTGTTGCTTGAGATCAGCAGGCGTTTCTGGCAAACCATGTTGCTCAAGGTAAGCTGGTGATGCAACAATAGGGTGAGGCGGACAGGCGGCCAGATGACGGCAGATAAGCGAGGAATCCGTCGGTGCGCCGACACGGATGGCAATGTCGAACCCTTCCGCCAGCACGTCGATCATCTTATCATCCAGCACGATTTCCAGCGTGATATCCGGATATTTCTTGGCAAAACCGGAAAGCACAGGCAGCAGGTGCACCAGGCTGAAGGAAACCGGTGCGCTGATTTTTAACGCGCCTTGCGGTGCCATACGCATATTGCGCAATTGCTCGGCGGCATCCTGCATCTGCTCAAGCGCAAGCCGTGCGCTCTCATAATAAATATGGCCCTCGTCCGTAAGCGTAACGAGACGTGTCGTACGGTGCAGCAGTTTTACGCCGAGTTCCGCTTCCAGCGCCATGACCTGTTTGCTCGCAGCGGGACCGGTAATGCCCAGCGCCTTGGCGGCCTTAGCAAAGCTTTGCCGCCGCGCCACTTCTACAAAGATTTCCGTACGTCCGATGGTAGGCATATTTCTATCCTCAAGTTAATTTCCTCGGAGGGAGGAGCGCAGCGACGACTAGCGACCAAGCGGGAGCGTGAGCCTCACGTGGCGCCCAAGACGCTTTAGCGTCTGAACGCAATCCATATTAATTAATAACTAAAAATTACTAATATAGTGCAATATTATTATATTATCATTTTTTAGGAAAGAGTTAAGATGGCCTTATTCACCACACGAAAGGAGACATATTATGATTAAAGTATATCCTTATAATGCGCTGGGCCACGCCGATCACGGCTGGCTGGACGCAAGGCATCATTTCAGCTTCGCACGTTACTGGAACCCACAAAGAGTCGGCTTCGGCACATTGCGCGTGATCAATGACGACCGCGTTCAGGCCGGCATGGGTTTTGGCACTCATCCGCACGATAATATGGAAATCATTACCTATGTGCGCAAGGGGGCTATCTCGCATCGCGACAGTATGGGCAATGAAGGCCGCACAGAGGCGGGTGATGTTCAGGTCATGAGTGCTGGCACGGGAGTCTTTCACTCCGAATATAATCTGGAGCCGGAAGACACGACGCTATACCAGATATGGATCCAGCCGAACCGTCGCGATGTGACACCGCGCTGGGAAAGCCAGCAGTTTCCGAAAGAACCCGTGCAGGGCAGCCTGAAAGTGCTCGTCTCCGGGCAGGCACAACATGCCGGAAGCGATGCGCTGATGATCTATCAGGATGCGGCGATTTACGGTGGCCGCCTGCTGAAAGGCACACAAGTCACGCAAACGATCCGCCATCAGGCCTATGTGCTGGCATCCATCGGCAGCATCACGCTGAACGGCAAGACACTGCAGCAGGGTGACGGTGCGGAAGTCACGGACGAGAAAGAACTTTCCATTATTGCGCAAAGCGATGCGGAAGTGATCGTGATCGATGTGCCTGCCGGTTCCGCTGCACAACATTAATAACAACGATAATAAAAAGGAGAAGGTTATGAGCAAAACACTTTCAGGAAAAACTGCACTCGTTACAGGCGGTTCACGCGGCATTGGTGCAGCGATTGTCAGGCGGCTGGCAAGGGATGGGGCGCAGGTTGCGTTCACCTATGGCAAGTCTGCCGCCGAAGCGGAATCGCTTGTAAAAGAACTGACGGCAACAGGTGCGAAAGCGAAAGCCTACCGCGCGGATGCTGCCGACGCTAAAGCACTTTCAGCGCTTGTGCAGAATGTGCTGAAGGATTACAGCAGCATCGACATCCTCGTCAATAATGCAGGTGTCGCGGAAGGTGGTCTGATCGGTGAAATCACGCTGGAGCAATATAACAAAGTGTTCAGCGTGAATGTGGAGGCGGTATTTGCTTTGACTAACGAAGTCGTACCCCATTTGAAATCCGGTAGCCGTATCGTCAATATCAGCTCGATTCTTGGCGAACGTGCAATCATGCCAGCATTCGGCGTCTATAACGCGTCGAAATTTGCAGTCACAGGTTTCACACGCAGCTGGGCGAAGGACCTTGGAGCAAAGGGTATTCTCGTTAATGCCGTGCAGCCTGGGCCGATTGCAACCGATATGAATCCGGAAGACAGCGACCATGCGGACTCGCAGCGTGCAATGACAGCTCTGGGGCGTTATGGCAGACCTGAGGAGATTGCCGCAGCGGTTTCATTTTTTGCCGGACCGGATGCGAGCTTCATCACGGGCGCGACGTTGAATGTCGATGGCGGGGCGAATGCGTAAGGAATAATAGAAGATAGAGCTGCAGCGGCCGTTCGTGGTGCATCGGGCACAAAAGGAAAAACTTCTTCCTTCACGAACGGCCGCCTGGTTCAGTTCAGCTCAGCACGCAGTGTGTTACTGCGTGCAACCGCCTCCGGTGACTCCGGGAGCGGCGCTGTTTGCAGGGACGTCCTTGATCTCGGCGTCGACCGCGTCGGTGGTCTGCGCCTTCCAGGCCGTGACAAACGCCGTCAGACCCGCGGAAGCCGCGTTCCGGGCGGTGGAAGCGGTCCGGCGGACGTGCTGTGCGACCGGGTCGGGGCTGTGGGCGACCCACACCACGATCCCACCCACGACGAACACGACGGCGTCCTGCGGAGCGAAGAACGGCCGCCCAGCGCGTCGCTGCCGGGCCACCTTCTCTGCGATTAGCTGTGCCAGCATAGGTCCTCCTCGGGGACTGGGAAGGGCTGGTCCCTTCCTCAATGCTGTACTGCGGTTGTCATACGGGCATGGTACTCACGCCGCAATTGGCGGGAGCAACGAACCACAATACGCGATGGAACGAAAACCACACCAATACAACCTAGGCATAGTAGCATGGGCAAAAAGCGGTTCGGTAGTGAAAGATTTGTTACAAGGGTAAGTTACTGCAATTATTACATATTTGTGCTAAGCTTGTATCCTGCGCCGCGAATCGTATGGATCAGGGACTTATCAAATCCTTTGTCGATTTTCTGGCGCAGTTTGCTGACCTGAGCATCAATGAGATTAGTCTGCGGGTTAAAATAGAAGTCCCACACGCCTTCCAGCAACATCGTGCGCGTGACCACCTGGTCCGCATGGCGCATGAGAAATTCAAGCAATTTGAATTCACGATTCTGCAGGGGAATAACCTTTCCGCTGCGCGTGACCGTATGGCTGATCAGGTTCATCACCAGATCGCCCACCTGCAGGGTGCCGTTCTGTGCCTGCGCAGGGTCACCACGCCGCGTTAATGTTTCCAATCTTGCCAGCAGTTCGGAGAAGGCAAATGGCTTGACGAGATAATCATCGCCGCCGGAACGTAGTCCCTTCACGCGCTCTTCCACTTTGGCAAGGGAACTCAGCACAAGCACCGGTGTTTTATTGCCGGAAGAACGCAATGCCTGGATCAATGCAAGCCCGTCGAGCTTGGGAAGCATCCTGTCTACGACCAGCGCGTCATATTTCTGCTCGGTCGCAAGGTAAAGTCCATCCATGCCGTCATAAGCCACATCCACGTTATGACCGGATTCGATCAGCCCGTCGCGGACATATTCAGCATTACTCTTATCGTCTTCCACTATCAGTATGCGCATGATGCATTACCTAAAATATTCATTATCTCATCATTATACTTCCGGCAGATCGATTATACCCGGCAAAAAAAATCCGCACCAGAAAAACTGGTGCGGATCTCTTTATACCTGACTTAAGGCAAGATTACTTTGCCGGAGCCTCAGCAGCCGGAGCAGCAGCGTCTTCAGCTTTGTGCTTCTTGCTGTGCTTCTTGGAAGCTTTGTGCTTCTTAGCGTGCTTCTTAGCTTTCGGAGCTTCGGATTTAGCAGCCGGAGCAGCGTCAGCAGCCGGAGCAGCAGCTTCGGTAGCGGGAGCAGCAGCCGGAGCAGCAGCTTCCTGAGCGAAAGCAGCGGAAGCGGAAAGGATTGCAGCAGCGGCAACAGTGGCGAGAAGTTTATTCATTGTATTGTCTCCTGTTAGATTACGTAAGCGGCTAAATGCGGTTTAAAGGACAACCCAAAACCCTGACTTTCATTTAACTTGCAACCCATCATACAACGCTTTCATTATGACAGTTTTACCGTCACATTAATTATTTGCAATGTTGGTTAACAAGCGACGTCGTCGATATAGAAATCGACGCTTTGCCTTCCTTGCCAGAGATTGATTTTAACCTGCCCGGCAACATGCAGCGGCTTTCCGCGTGCATTCAGCAATGTCTGGCCGATGGGAGTATCGGCGCTTCTGAATGCCATGCATTTTAATCCTGAAGAAGTGGAGCCGGCTTCTGCATCCACTAATATTGCGCGCACATGCCCGTCGCCGATGATATCCACACGTACCGCCCTGACCTTTGGCAGCAGCAGGCGCACGGAATGGTTGCCCGCGCCGAATGGGCCGGCTCGCTCGATCATCTGTACGAGATCCGGCGTAATACCCTGCAGGCTCACATGCCCGTCATAATGCAGGATTTTCTCACGCGCCAATTCGGCCACTTTGGAAGCAAGTCTCTGATTAAAAAATTCGCGTAAGGCTTGAATACCATCTTCAGCAACGGAGAACCCCGCTGCCATCGCATGACCGCCCCCACCGAGCAGTAGCCCCGCCTGGTTTGCCGAAATGACGGCTGCGCCCAGATCGATTCCTGGAATAGAGCGCGCGGATGCCTTGCCGACGCCGTCTTTCAATGCAATGACCGCCGTGGGTTTGCCGAAATGTTCTTTCAGCCTGCCCGCCACAATGCCGATCACACCGGGATGCCAGCTCGCGCGCCCAACTACAATAACTGCATCTGATTCCGGCAAGGTGATCGCATCCTGCATCGCTTCTTCCTGCACGAGTGCTTCGATCGCTTTGCGCTCCGCATTGAATGCATCCAGTTCCGCCGCAATAGCGCGTGCTTCCAGAACATCATCGGTGGAGAGAAGTCGCACGCCAAGGTCCGGTTTGCCGACACGCCCTCCCGCATTGATGCGCGGGCCGATCACGAATCCGGCATGATAGGCAGTGGGAGCCTCGGTCAGTCGCCCAACATCCATCGCTGCATTGATGCCGGGGTTATTACGCCTGCTCATGATCTTTAGACCCTGCGTCACGAATGCACGGTTAGGACCGGTAAGCGGAACAACGTCGCAGATGGTGCCAAGCGCTACGATGTCCAGTAGCTGCATGAGATCGGGAAGAGGTAGCGTGCCCCCCATTTCCTTTAATACTTTATTCACCGCTACCAGCAGCAAAAATACTACGCCGCAGGCTGCAAGCTGTGTATGGGGACTGGTCTCGTCATAACGGTTCGGATTGACGAGAGCATAGCACTCCGGCATTTTCGCTTCGCCTTTGTGATGGTCGATAACAACGACATCCAGTCCTGCTTTTTTTGCCTCTGCCAGTGGCTCAAAAGAAAGCGTTCCGCAATCCACTGTAATAACAAGTCTTGCACCTTTTTCTTTTAAGGCCAGCAATGCTGCAGCATTAGGACCATAGCCCTCCTTAATACGGTCGGGGATATGCACGAGCGGCTCAATCCCGAGCATACGAAAATACCGCACCAGCAGTGCGCTGGAGGTAGCCCCGTCCACATCGTAATCGCCGAAGATAGCGATAGAGGAAGGCGATGCACTCGCCCCCTTAGATAATATTATCTCTTCCGCCACGCGCCGCGCGGCCTTGTCCATGTCTTTTAAATGAAACGGATCAGGCAGAAATGCACGCAGTGTTGGCTGCAGGAAGCCTTCGGCCTCATGCGGAGCAATGCCGCGGCTGGCAAGAATTCTTCCTACAATCTCCGGCAGGCCAAGCTGCTGCGAGATGGCCATTGCGGTGCGTGGATCGAAAGGGCGTTCGCGCCAGGTGCGCCCGGTGACGGATTGCAAATCGTTCATATGGGCTGTACCGCAGGAATATAAGTCATCTTAGGGGAACGCATCGCCTTCTGTATTGCCGGAGCATAAATTTGCTTTTCCGCTTCCATGATCAGCACGCCGCCGAATCCGGGAAAGAAATTCCTTCCCACTTGCTCGCAGAATCCGGCGCTGCGCAATATGTATTGCCGGTTGCTGGGCGGAAAGAACAAGGCAGAGCCGATACTGACCGGTGTAAAGGAATGCTTGGCGAATAGTTGGCGCAACTGCCAGTGTGTAAAAGGCTGGCCGTGGGCGAACGGGCTTTGCAGCGAACGCGCCCAGATACCGCGTCGGTTCGGAACGACGGCAAGCAGCCTGCCTGTGGGAGCCAGCACGCGCCAGATTTCCGCCATGAGTTGCTTGGTGTTTTCGCTGTTTTCCAGCGCATGGACGATCAACACGCGTTGAATGCTGTTATCAGGGAAAGGAAGCTCGGTTTCATCCGCCAGCAGCGAAAGATTGAGGTTATTCGGTGCCCAGTGGATTACGCCCTGACCGGCAGGCATGAGGGAGAAGGTGCAGCGGTTATTGGCGGTGAAATGCTGCAGATAGGGCAGGGTAAAGCCGATTCCCAGCACCGTACAATCTGTGGTATCCGACCAGAATTGTCTGATGCAGGTGCCGATATGCCGCCCTGTAATGCGGCCAAGCGCCGAATTGTAGAACTCCTTAAGGGCTATAACGTCCGGCCAGAACATAAAATAACGTTGCCTAATCCTACTGCTATAGTTATCCATCTACCTTACGGCAGCGAATTATACAATGTTATTATGAACAAGGCTATGTCTGCAAAAGAAAATTCAGCCCGCTTTTGTGCGGTTGAGCTGTTGTCCGAGATACTGGACCGCAAGCGCCCGTTTGATGAGGCTGTGGCACGCCATGCAGGGCTGCAGGTGCTTTCCGAGCGTGACCGTAATTTCGCGCGCCTGATGATAATGACCGTGCTGCGCCGCCTCGGGCAGATAGACGCGCTGCTGGCCGCAATGCTTGAAAAGCCGCTGCACGGCAAGGGCAACGAGGTGATGCACGCGCTGCGGCTGGGTGTCGCGCAGATTATCTGGCTCAAAACGCCCGTCCATGCAGCCGTGCATGCAATGGTGGATACGGTGGCTGAGTTTGGGCATGAGCGCATGAAAGGACTTGTGAACGTGGTTCTGAAGCGCGTGGCAGGCGAGGGTGAAAGCATCATTGCGCAGCAGGATGCGGCGCTTCTCAGCGTGCCGGAGTGGTTGTTTAACGCCTGGAGCCAGGCATATGGCGAGGAAGCGGCACACAAACTCGCCCTCCCGCTGGAATCCCCGCCGCCGCTCGATATCACCGTGAAGAAAGATGCCGAAATATGGGCAGAAAAATTGGGCGGTGTGGTACTACCCACAGGCTCCGTACGGCTCACACAGGCGGGCAGGGTAGATGTGCTTGCCGCATATGCGGACGGTGCATGGTGGGTGCAGGATGCCGCAGCTTCATTGCCCGCTAAGCTACTCGGGGATATGGCGGGAAAGAAGGTGCTGGATTTATGTGCGGCTCCCGGCGGTAAGACCGCGCAATTAGCCGCAGCAGGAGCACAAGTGCTGGCGGTAGACCAGTCGAAACGGCGGTTGCAGCTTTTGCAGGAAAACATGCAACGCCTTAAATTAGAAGTAGAAATAGCAGAGTCCGATATCTTGCGCTGGAAACCGCCTTTTACACCCGATGCCATTTTGCTGGACGCCCCTTGCTCGGCCACGGGCACATTACGCCGCCACCCGGAAGCGGCATGGCATAAAAAGCCTGAAGACGTAACCGAACTCATGGGCATTCAGCGCAAAATGCTGAACCGCGTTTCCGGCTGGCTCGGCAAAGGCGGAAGGCTTGTGTACTGCGTCTGCTCGCTGCAGCCCGAAGAGGGGGAGCGCCAGATCGAGCATTTCCTGTCCACGCATCCGGATTTTAGGCTGGTTCCGGCCACAGGCGTACCTGCAGAATGTGTGAATGAGCAGGGAATGGTACGTACTTTGCCGTCTTTCTGGGCAGACTCCGGCGGCATGGACGGATTTTTTGCCGCCCTGCTGGAGAAGATTTGATCAATCGCGTATAAAACTGTATAGTCTAGCGCAACACCCATATTGCATTGAAAATACATGGCCAAATCCTCTAGTCATTTCGTCTGCCAGTCCTGCGGGGCGTCTTATACCAAATGGGCGGGCAAATGCGAAGCGTGCGGCGAGTGGAACAGCATTGTTCAGGAACAGGCAGCGGAAATTACTCCCAAGGGGCTCGGTGTCGGCAAAGGCCGCAAAATCCAGTTTGAAAGCTTAGTCGGCAGTATGGAGCAGCCGCCGCGCATTGCCACGGGCATCGGTGAGATGGACAGGATGCTGGGCGGCGGACTCGTGGCCGGTTCCGCGATTTTGATCGGCGGTGACCCGGGCATCGGCAAATCCACTTTGTTGCTGCAGGCAGTAAGCGCTCTGGCGAAATCGGGCCGCAGGACGGCCTATATCTCCGGTGAGGAATCCATAGCGCAGGTGCGCCTGCGCGCTTCCCGGCTCGGCCTTCTGCAGCCAAATGTAGAACTTGCGGCGGCAACGAATGTGCGTGACATTATCAGCTCGCTCGACGGGCCGAACGCACCGGATGTGGCGGTGATCGACTCCATCCAGACCATGTTTCTGGATAACATTGAATCCGCACCGGGCACGGTGACGCAGGTGCGCGCGGCATCGCTTGAGCTTATCAAGCTCGCCAAACGCCGCGATATGGTGCTTTTCATCGTCGGCCATGTAACGAAGGACGGGCAAATCGCAGGGCCGCGCGTGCTGGAGCATATGGTGGATACGGTGCTGTATTTCGAGGGCGAGCGCGGCCATCAGTTCCGAATCCTGCGTGCGGTGAAGAACCGTTTCGGCGGCACGGACGAAATCGGCGTATTCGCGATGACGGATAAGGGGCTGGAAGAAGTCAGTAATCCTTCTGCTTTGTTCCTGTCCGAGCGGCAGGGGCAGGTGAGTGGAGCGGCGGTGCTTGCGGCTATGGAAGGCTCAAGACCGTTATTGGTGGAAATTCAGGCGCTGGTGGCGGCAAGCCCGCTGGCAACGCCAAGGCGTGCAGTGGTGGGATGGGATAGTGCTCGTCTCGCCATGATTCTGGCGGTGCTGGAAACGCGCTGCGGAGTGGTCATGCACGATAAGGAAGTATATCTTAACGTAGCAGGCGGTCTGAAAGTGAATGAACCGGCGGCGGATCTGGCGGTGGCGGCGGCGCTTTTATCGGCTTTGACGAATATTCCCGTGCCGGACGGGGCCGTTATTTTCGGCGAAATCGGTCTTTCCGGTGAAGTGCGCCAGGTCGGCCGCAGCGAAGCGCGCCTGAAAGAGTCGGAAAAACTAGGGTTTAAGACCTCCATTACCCCCGTGATCAAATCGGGAAAATTGGCTATTGGCAATGAGGGGTTGCATCATGTACAAGAGCTCCTGTCATTCTTCCGTCAATCTCGCCCGAATAGGGATAGATCGCAGACACGTATGCCGGAGCTGGCGGAAGCAGGAGACGAAACAGGCAACGGGGCGGCTGCCGCACGAAAGGGAAATGTATGACCGATGTGAACGTGCATTTGAGCATCAATACGTTTGATATAATTATTCTGGCAGTGGTTGGGCTTTCTGCCATTATTGCATTTTTCCGCGGATTCCTGAGGGAAATTCTGTCCTTCGGTGCCTGGGTCGGCGCGGCGGTGATTACGATCTATCTCTTCCCGCATTCGGACGAGATGATGCGCCACTATGTGAAGAATATCAAAGTAGCCGCTGGTGCCGGCGCGCTTATCACCTATTTCGTGGCCCTGATTTCGATTTCCATCGTCAACTCCATCATTTTACGTTATGCTAAAACCGGACTTGAAGTTGGCCTGCTGGACAATTTCTTAGGCCTGATGTTCGGCCTGTTGCGCGGCATCTTCATCGTTTCCTTCGCCTATATCGCAATTTCCGCCGTGACGCCCAAAGGGCCGGAAGAGCCGCAATGGCTGAAAACGTCGATCACAAAGCCTTTCCTGAAACAGGGAGCGGATATTTTAGTCAGTGCCGCGCCGGAATATATGATGGATATCGAACAGGCAATGAAAGCGCAGGCCGATCATGCCAATAATCCGCAAAATTATCCTGCGCCGGATACGAAGCATGATTTTCACCCGAATCTTAACAACGCGATCAGGTAGTAACGAGTAGCAACAGTAAGTAGTATGGACAACATCACAACGAATCCTTTTGATGACGACAGGCTGCATGAAGAGTGCGGTGTTTTCGGTATTTTCGGTAACTCTCCGGAAACCGTGCATGCGGCGGCACACACAGCGTTAGGGCTGCATGCGCTGCAGCACCGCGGGCAGGAAGCGGCAGGCATCGTCAGCTTCGACGGCAGGCAGTTCTTCACGCACCGGGCACTGGGTCTCATCAGCGATAACTTCAGCTCCGCCTCCACGATCGATAAGCTGAAAGGCCACATGGCCATTGGTCATACGCGTTACTCCACGACCGGGGAAACACTGTTGCGTAATGTGCAGCCGCTATTTGCGGAATTCAGCTTCGGCGGCCTTGCAATCGCGCATAACGGCAACCTGACGAATGCCACGCAGCTGCGCCGCAATCTGATCAAGCGCGGCAGCCTTTTCCAGGCAACGTCGGATACGGAAGTGATCATCCATCTGATGGCGCTTTCCACGGCGACCTCGATTGAAGACCGCCTGATCGACGCGCTCAAGCAGATTGAAGGCGCTTACTCTCTGGTCTGCCTGACGGACAAGGCAATCATGGGCGTGCGTGACCCTCTCGGCGTGCGTCCGCTGGTGCTCGGCAAGCTGGATAACGCTTACGTGCTGGCGTCTGAAACCTGTGCGCTGGACATTATCGGCGCGGAACTTGTACGTGACGTGGAGCCGGGTGAAATTATCATTATCAGCGGGGATGGCATTCACAGCTTGAAGCCGTTTACGCCGCATAAAGAGCGTTTCTGCATCTTTGAATATATCTACTTCGCAAGACCGGACAGCTATCTCAACAATCGCAACGTTTATGAAGTCCGCAAGCATATCGGCGCGGAACTGGCGCGCGAACTGCCGGTGGAGGCTGACCTTGTCGTGCCCGTGCCGGATTCCGGCGTGCCAGCGAGCATCGGTTATGCGGCTGCTTCCGGTATTCCTTTTGAACTGGGCATTATCCGCAACCATTATGTCGGCCGTACGTTCATTGAGCCGACAGACCATGTGCGTCACTTAGGCGTAAAGCTCAAACACAACGCCAATCAGGCCATGATCAAGGGCAAACGTGTCGTGCTTGTCGATGACAGCATCGTGCGCGGCACCACGTCCCGCAAGATCGTCAGCATGGTGCGTGACGCCGGGGCAACGGAAGTGCATATGCGTATTGCGAGCCCGCCGACCACGCATTCCTGCTATTACGGTGTGGATACGCCGGAACGTTCGCAACTGCTTGCCGCCCAGCATAATGTAGAAGAGATGTGCAAGCTGATCGGGGCGGATAGTCTTGCCTTTATCTCGCTCGATGGCTTATACCGTGCCATGGGCGAAGCCAAGCGCGATAGCGGCGCACCGCAATTCTGTGATGCCTGTTTCACTGGCGATTATCCGATCGAACTCACGGATTACAAGAACAGCCTCGGCCAGAACCATAACGGCGACCTGTTCGGCGGGTTCTCGGAGATATAAGCAGTGGCAGCTGAGCAGGGCGATACGGCTGCCAGTCGCTTAAAAAAAGCGCGGCCTTTGTTATTCTTAGCCGTAGTATTTGCCTTTGCAGGCGGAACCAAAACATTTTATGGAATGGAAACATTGTTGATTGTCGGAGCGGCTTCCACAGTGTTTTGCATATTGTCCTCATACCTCATACGGTGTATATTTTCAGACAAAGCTGCGGTGACAGCTATGCCTGATGGCATAACAGAGAAAACAGAAACAAATCGTGAGGCTTTATCTAAACTAATATACCCCATTGGCAGTGCGATTATAGTCATCATGCTATTGAATCGTGTTATGGATCGCTCCACGCCCCAAATAATGATATTGCCTATTGCCGATAAAAATATGCATACGGATAAATGGGGTGATACCAGTTACAGTTTCAATGTGGTTGTTCCATTTTCTTCACCGCTGCCATTTTATATAAGCAATCAAGAGCCGTTTCGAGTTAATCGCACGATATATGAAACTATCAGACTCAATCACAGCCAGGTGATATTAAGAACACACGCAGGCTGGCTGGGTTTTCCTTGGTATGAGCTAAATTATAGAATAGTGAATTAACTATGCGAGAAACGGCAAGTAACATAACAACAGCGATCGATCATGTGAATATCGTAGTCGGCGATATAGAAGCAATGGCTGCGTTTTACCGGGATGTCATCGGGCTTGAATTGTACAAGGACGCCTTCATCGAGGGAGACTGGGTGGATGACGTTGTCGGGCTGCAGCAGGTAAGGGCAAAAGTTGTATTCCTGCGCGGGTTTACGGGTAGCAATCTGGAACTGATCCAGTATCTGAACCCGGTAGGCGAAACACCGCAGAATATAGGCATCTCCAATAGCCGTGGCATCCGCCATATCGCATTTCGCGTCGCGGATGTGAGTGCAATGGTAGAGCGCTGTAAGGAAAAGGGAATAAAGACCAGTCCCGTACACGATGTGCCTATTGCACAAGTGAAGTTCGATAGCAGCGCAAAGCGCAAACGGATATGCTATCTCCATGATCCTGAAGGGAATTTGCTGGAATTCTGCGCCTATGAATAACTTACGGTTGCCGGGACGGATATTTTAACTAATATCGGCCCAAATTTATTAATCTGATTGGTTCACAGCTCATGGAAAAGCATCTTGAAGGTAAAATCGCCCTGGTCACAGGGGCTTCGCGCGGGATTGGCGCGGCAGTGGCCAAGCGGCTTGCGGCGGAAGGCGCGCATGTTATTCTGGCGGCGCGTACCGTCGGCGGGCTGGAAGCCGTGGACGATGCGATTACCAAAGCGGGCGGAAAAGCCACGCTCGTGCCGCTGGATCTGGCGGAACATGACAAGATAGACCATCTCGGTGTGGCGATTGCAGAACGTTTCGGCAAGCTCGATATTCTTGTGGGTAATGCGGGAACGCTGGGTGAGCTAACTCCGTTAACCCATGCCGAAGCTTCCATGTGGGATAGGGTGATCGCTGTGAATCTGACCGCAAACTGGCGGCTTATACGTATTTGCGATCCATTACTGCGCCGCTCTGAAGCCGGGCGGGCGATATTTGTCACCAGCGGCACAACGCAACGCCCCAAAGCATCTGCTTACTGGGGGCCTTATGCGGTCAGCAAGGCGGGGCTGGAGACACTGGTGGAAACCTATGCAGCCGAAGTGACGCAGACCAATGTGAAAGTGAATCTGGTCGATCCAGGCGTAGTGCGCACTAAGATGCGCGCGCATGCAATGCCGGGTGAAGACCCGATGACGTTGCCGGAACCGGATGCAGTGACGGATATTTTCGTAAAACTGGCATCGCCTGAATGCAAAGAAAGCGGTGAACGCTTCGCGGCTTAAATACAGCGAGTTATATCGCTAATCTTTCGACGACCCTGCCGTTTTGCAGATGCTCGCGGATAACCTCGTCGATATCTTCCTTCGTCTTGCAGCTATACCAGACGCCTTCCGGATAGATCACCATGCAGGGGCCAAGTTCGCAGCGGTCCAGGCAGCCTGCATTATTGACGCGCGTCTGCTCAATGCCCAGCTCTTTCACACGCGCTTTCATATAGTCACGCAAAGCTTCCGCATCTTTCTCAGCGCAGCATCCGCGCGTATGGCCGGGAACACGGCGATTCGTGCAGCAGAAAATATGATGATTGAAAAACGACATCGCCGATGCCTATTCCGAGCCGCTGAACGGCAGGTGCAGGATCTTATCTACCAGGCCTTTGCCTTCTGCTTCATGTGGCAGCGGTTTATCGCTCATGACAGCGTAGCTGTCTTTATACCATGCACTGCCGGGATAATTATAACCGAGCACGGCCGCATAGCGGTTTGCCTGGTCTTTCACGCCGAGTTTCAGGTAACATTCCACCAGCCTGTGCAATGCTTCAGGAGTGTGACTTGTGGTCTGGTATTTTTCGACAACAATGCGGAAACGGTTGATCGCAGCAAGATATTCCTGATGCTGTTCATAATAACGCCCGATTTCCATTTCCTTGCCTGCAAGGTGGTCCTTCACAAGGTCAAGCTTGATACGGGCATCGCGCGCATACTCACTGTCAGGGAAACGTTTGACGACTTCGGTCAGAGCCTGTTGTGCATCAGCGGTAACGCTCTGGTCGCGGCCTACATCCGTAATCTGCACATAGAAGCACATGGCTTTCAGATAGAAAGCATAAGGCGTTTCGGCATTATCAGGGTGTTGTTTAACGAAACGGTCCAGATCCGTGATTGCGCTGTCATACTGCTGGCTGCGGTAAGCAGCATAGGACGCCATGATTTCAGCCCGCAAAGCCCAAGGGGAATAGCTGTGCTGACGCTCCAGTTCTTCAAATGTCTTGATGGCTTCCTTGTAGTCATGTTCCTGAAGCTGATCCATCGCCTCATTGTACAGCTTCTGGACAGACTCAGGCGGCTTTTCCTTGTCTTCCTCTTTCTTGCTGCCGCACGCTGAAAGCACGAGCAGGGCGGCCATCGCCAGGAGAATAGGATTGCCTGATTTCATTTGCTAGAACCAGGAACTGCTTTGGGATTTCTGCGGCGCCCTGCCATCTTTCATCGCTTCATTGAACACGCAGACAACGCTCTTTCCATGGCGGAGCGTATAACGTGCTGTGACACGTTCGATCACAATGTAAGGTCCGCGGGCACGGTAGTTAATGACCGATTCATTGCCTTCCTTATCCACCATGAAGAAAGCGGGAACTTCCGCGTTCACATCGTGGAACTGGAAGTAGGTGAATTCACCGTCATCGAAAATACGGATCGGGGTGATATCGTCAGAGCCGCTGACCGTATAACGGAAATTGTATTTGTTAAGGTCATCCTGCTCCAGGTCGGGCACATGGTCTATCGCGCTGTGCAGGGTTTCCATTGCGGATTCATCGTTCGGATAGATGATGCGCAGTTCGAAAATCAGGTTCTTATCTTCGATGCTTTTAACGTCACCCGCATGCAGCTCGAAGAAATAGGTGTGCTTGTTGGTGATGACAGTCATGTTCGTGGTGGCGTCCTGCTCGATCGGCTTGATGAACAGGCGATTGCCGACGGGATTGATCTGCCATGCTACGGAGTCGCCCAGCGAGATGGTTTTAATCTGCTCTTCCGCAGCGAATTCGATATTGGACTGATAGCGATAATACCCCGAAAAACGGATTACCTCGTTCGGGCTGTACATGACGGTTTTGATGCGCGCGTCAGTCGCCAGCGGAGAGGGCTTAATGAGGGCATAGGATGGTACGCTAAGCATCGTGGAAATCGCCAGCATTCCGAGGAAAAGGTTCTTTTTAATCATTCCAGCAGCTCTTTTAATTGATAATCCGACACAATGAAGCTCATTGGAGTAACATCCTGCTCTTCACCGCTACCCTTGAGAGCTTTTCCCGTCAAGCCAAAAAACGATGCCATTGCATTTTTAGTGCGCAATGCCTGACTGACTTTAAAGCCTTTATATTGATAGGTGATATCGGCTTCCCATTTCGTATGCCGTACTTCTTTGCCGTTAACGGTGGAAACAACGAGAGCATCAAACACGATACGCGCATGAGATGGTTGCGGTCCCTGGTCATAGGCGATGGATTGAATCTGAACCGTGCGCTTTGCAAGGTCGGCATACTGACGGTAATAGCTGAGTGGATTGGAGGCGGATACCGAGTAGCTGTATTCTTTAAATACGGCCGGTGTGCTTTCACTCCAGATGTTGCGATAACGCAACTCATATTGCTTCAAGTCATAAGATTCCCGATTGGCGACATAGGAACTCAGCATGTATTTCATTACGACGGCATTGCGATCTTCAGTGCTGGAACTTGCAAGGCGTTTGATGTTGGCAATGTTATTGAACACGTCCTGCGAGTATAGAGGGAAGGGAACGCGTGGTGAGAGCGGAAAAATACCGGTGAAAGCGAAGAAAGCAAAATACAGGTTCAGCACCGCCAGAACCAGTATGATAACGTAGAAACTCCGCTGGCCGATGGGAGAGTGAAAAAGTTCTGAATACCAGCCACGTGCGGCGGCATAATAAGTGCCGTCTTCAATGCTCTGTGTCAGTTGATCCTGTGTCTCATTTTCCATCCCCTCTAAATTAGAGAATATTTTTCGTTAAATCAATCACTATAAAAAGATGATAAAGCTTTGTTGGAAAAGGCGCTTGTGTGCGTTGTGGTTTAAAAAGAGACACGCAAAAATCACTTTCTTTTGTTTGCTTTTTGATATATCCATTTTAGGCTGCCTGAAGAGTTATATGCGAATCAGGCGGTCGGATTGAATAATTTGCTGGCATTGACTGCTTGTGGATACGGGTGCTGAAGGAGACCTTCAGTGTGTTATCTCTGTAAGTGAAGCCTCGTCTTATTTGTTCTGAATCGTTTAATTATAAGAGGTTTTATTATGGCTACTGGTACGGTTAAGTGGTTCAATACCATTAAAGGGTATGGTTTTATTCAGCCTGAAGATGGTTCAAAAGACGTGTTCGTTCATATTTCGGCTGTGCAGAAAGCAGGGCTTCGCACGCTTCTGGAAGGCCAGAAGGTCGACTTCGAAATCGCTCAGGAAAAAGGCAAGTCTTCGGCTGTCAATCTGAAGGTTGCTGCTTAATAGGTCTGTAGAGATTTAGGAAGAGGGGCGCCGTGATTCGGTGCCTCTTTTTTTGTTCCCGGATTTGAAGATTGGCAAAATGACTGTGCCCATTATGCAGTGGACGGCAGCATAGAATCCGGTATACCAACGTACAAATTACGAATGCCAAATTGAGAATCTGTTAGAGACGTTACCTGATGAATGCAACCATGATAACCGATATCGGCGACAGCGCAGTGCTGGGGGGAATTGCCCTGGCGGGCGCTGCCTATCTTGCATGGGCGGGATGCCGTAAAGGCGCAGCGGCTATGGCGGCTTCTTTTCTGGGAGCGGGCATATTCATCGGCCTGCTGAAGCTGCTTTTCATTGGCTGTGACGGTTACTGGCGCAACTACAATATCACTTCACCCAGCGGCCATGCGGCGCTTTCGATGGCGGTGCTGGGAACATTCGGCCTGCTGGTCGGCAGCCAGTGGCGTGGCATCTGGCGGCACTTACCCTTCCTGGGCGGAATAGCGCTTGCGATTGCCATCGCGGCCACGCGCGTGGAGCTCGGCGCGCACACTGTTACGGAAGTAATTGTCGGCATTGCGGTGGGAAGTATGGTATTAGCCTGCATCCATGCTTTTGTAACGCGCAGTGCGATACCCCGGTTCAATTCGGCAGCATTGATCCTGACCATTATGGCGGCCGCAGTCGTGCTGCATGGTTTCCGCATGCCTGCGGAAATTCTGCTGCGCTTTATCGCGGAGCACATCAAGACTTACGTCTCCATGTGCGGAAACGCGAAGATTAAGCAGTAATATATTTTTGAGATTGAAAAGTGAAAACGCTCCTCCCGGCGGCCGGTCTCTGTTGTGATTGAGACCGAACCGCCGGAGAGGATCACCGCGTCAGTGTACTGCGGTGATGGTGCCATTCTTGATGGTCACGCTGACCTCGTGTTGCACTTCTCCCTTCAGGCGTGTGAAGATGGAAGGCGATGCTGTCTGCAGTCGAGCGTTGTAGGCCCCCAGCGTCACATTGACTGTTTGGTCGGAATCGTGTGCTGCCAGGACCCGAACGGTTACACCCTCCCGATCCTTAGTGTCAGGTCCGAAGCTCTTCACACTCTTCGGTACCGAGAGTTGCGGACCGTCAACGTGTTTGGTGCTGGTGCTTCGAGGAGCTGCACTGGTGGTGGTGCTGGTGATGTCTCCTGCTGCGCAGCCGGAGAGAAACAGCGCAAGTAGCGCGCCCACAAGGAGCATGCAGCCCCTGCGAATACTGGATGCCATAATGGCTCCCGATATCTGACCGACGCGTGAGCGCCGGCTGACTTTTTCTCTTACGAGGAGGCATCCCACATGGAGTGTGGGAACACCTTTATTCCGAGGATTGCACGACAAAGTTCGCCGAGAATCCAGAAAGTTGGCAAAAGGTTAACATGTGGTGCAAAACGGCACAACGCTGTCATAAAAAATTCACAAACAGACACCTTGCCTGTTAAGGGATTTTATTTATTGGCTAATTCACCGCATCGGAAAGGGCTTTGCAGCGTGTATCCGCGTCTTCCTGCGTGCCGATCCCGAGCTTTTCACGGTTGCGGTTGGAAACCATATCGTTCAGCGTGCTGTATATACTCTTTGAAGAAGTATCCGCGATATGCTGGAGGCTTTCAGAAGGTGTGGTGGGATAATATTGCTGGACCTGTGCAATCAGGTCGGAAATCTCCGTGCGGATGGCGGTAATCTTAGCCTGATTTTCCTGGTCTTTCTCGGGTTGCTGGCGTGAGCCGACAATGAAGTTCCAATATTGGTAAGCGCAGCTGTCAAAGGCATACTGGCGGATAATCTTCTTAAAGCGCTCGGGGCTGCGAAGAGCCTGCGCCGCTCTTGCTTCCTGGTCCAGCTTGTCCTGGATCAGCTTGACGATGTCCGGATTATTATTGCTCTTGGCAATTTCGATCAATGTTCTGCCATTGGCCGACTTAACATGAAAGTCTGCATTCTTCGCCAGCAGTTCGGCAACCACCTGGGTTTCATTGTTCAGCGTGGCATTGATGAGGGGATAGACATTGGCCTTGTCAAAAACATTGGGATTGGCGCCTTTTTCCAGCAGCGCCTCTACGATAGGCGCGGCTTCGGCGTCATTGCGGCCGATGGCTACCGTCAGCGCATATTCCCCGGTCGTGCTAAGAGAGTTGGGATTGGCGCCTTTATCCAGCAATATTTTGACATCGTCACTGCTGCCGAAATTGATACGGTAAATGAGCTCGTCGTTGAGGGAATAGCCTGCGGCATGCGCCTGCGCAAAGCCGGATATGGTAAGCATTGTGGCGGCCAGCAGGAATGTCTGCGCGCGTAAGTAGAGCCCGCCGGACTTAGAAGAGCGTTTGCCCCTCTTGAAATTACGCATAAACCGCTCCATATAGTTGCACACGACGCAGCATGATACAGAGGAAACCTATGACAGACAAGCACACATTCAGCGCAGAGATCAGCAAATTGCTGAAACTTATGATCCATTCTCTCTACACCAACCGCGACATCTTTTTACGCGAGTTGATTTCCAACGCTTCCGACGCGTGCGACAAATTGCGCTACGAAGCCGTGACGAAGCCGGAACTGCTGGCAGAGGATGCAACACTGAAAATAACAATCTCCGCGGATAAGAACGCGAAGACCATCACCATTGCCGATAACGGCATCGGCATGAGCCGTGATGAACTGATCGCAAATCTCGGCACGATTGCGAAATCTGGCACACAGGAATTCCTGAACCGCATGACGGGTGATGCCAAAAAGGATATACCGCTGATCGGACAGTTCGGTGTTGGTTTTTATTCCGCTTTTGTAGTGGCGGATAAGGTGCGTGTGGAAAGCCGCCGGGCAGGGGAAGAAAAGGGCCACTTCTGGGAATCGGATGCGGGCAGTGAATTCATGATCGGTGAAGTGGAAAATCTGACACGCGGCACGAAGATCACACTCTATATTAAGGAAGGCGCGGAAGAGTATCTGGACAAATTCCGGCTGCGCCATATCGCGCAAACCTACTCGGACCATATTTCCTTCCCGATTGAATATATCGACGAAGCCGGAGTGGTGGAAACCATCAATAAAGGCTCGGCATTATGGATGCGCCCGAAATCTGAGGTGACGGAAGAACAGTATAAGGAATTCTATCACCATATCGCCCATGCACCGGATACACCCTGGATGATGCTGCATAATAAAGTAGAAGGCAAGGTGGAATATACCAACCTGCTGTTCATTCCGTCCATGCCGCCCTTCGATCTCTTCCACCCCGACCGTAAGCGCCGCGTGAAGCTGTATGTGAAGCGCGTATTCATTACGGACGAAGGAACGGATATCATTCCGCATTACCTGCGTTTCCTGCGCGGTGTGGTCGATTCCGAAGACCTTCCGCTCAATATCAGCCGTGAAACGCTGCAGATGAATCCGGTACTGGATAAAATCCGCGACTCAGTGGTCAAGCGCACGTTATCCGACCTCGCAAAGCAGGCGGAAAAAGATCCGGAAGGTTATACGACATTCTGGAAGAATTTCGGTGCGGTACTGAAAGAAGGACTGTGTGAAGCAACATCACCCAAAGAGCAGATACTGACCGCTTGCCGGTTCTACAGCACTCATGGCGATGGGTTGGTCAGCCTCGACGAATATATCGCACGCATGAAATCGGCGCAGGAACATATTTTCTATCTGACCGGCGATAATCTGGAAGCGATGAAGAAAAGCCCGCAGCTTGAAGGCTTCAAGAAGCGCGGTGTGGAAGTGCTGCTGCTGGCCGATCATGTGGATGATTTCTGGGTGAATGTGGTGCCGGACTTCAAAGGCAAGCCGCTGATGTCCGTTACGCGCAGCAACGAAGAGCTGGATAAGATTGAAGGCGAAGCTGCGCCGGAAGAAAAAAGCCAGAATGAAGCGCAGAAGGCAGATATGGCACCGCTGATCGAAGTACTGAAAACAGTGTACGGCGAAGAAGTGAAGAATGTGCGCGTCACGCACAAGCTTGATGAAAGCGCCGTCTGTCTTGCAGTCGATCAGGGAGCGATGGATATTCGTCTGGAGCGTTTCCTGCGTGAGCAGAAACAGCTTTCCACCACCTATTCCAAGATACTGGAGATCAATCCTGAGCATGAGGTGATTCGCCATCTGGCAGAGAAAGTGGCAGCAGGCGCAACGGCAGAAGATGCCAACTTACGGGATATTGCTTTCGTGCTGCTGGATCAGGCTAAGATCGCGCAAGGAGAGGAGATCGCCGATCCGGCTTCCTTCGCGCTGCGCATCAACCGCTTTCTTGCCCGGAGCTTCGCCGCCTGAAACACTTTTGCTGTGTTTATAAATAGGCAATAGGCCCAGCGCTTGACATATGTTTCATTAAATATATAACCGGTTATACATTTATGGGGGTATATGGAACAACTGGTTTATAGAAGCTTCGGCAGCCGAACGAAACGCATCAGCGATTATTGCTTTGAGCAAGTGCGCCTGATCTATCAGGCGTTTTCCATAGAATTCGATCCTACCTGGTATCCCTATTTGATGAATATCCGGGATGCGTCCGGTTGCACAGTGAATGAACTGGCCGCATTGATGGGTATCAGCCAGCCGGGCGTCAGTAAAATGCTCAAGCGGCTGGCGGAGCAGGAATTAATTCGCGAGGCAGGCGGCTCAAAGGATAAGCGCTCCAAATCCATTATCCTGACGCAGGCGGCAGAAGGGCTCTTAAAGCATATCGAACCTGCGGTGGAAGCTATAAACCAGGCTTTTTCGCATATAGAGCGGCCTGCCGGTGGTGCGCTGGCAGCATTAACCGAACTGGAGTCCTGTCTGCGGGAGCGTTCGCTCTTCGATCGCGTGATTGCGTTGACAAAAGGAGAGCACAGGCTGCAGCTTAGGGAATATAATCAGCAGCTTCATGCGTTCTATGAGCGCCATAACCGCGCATGGCTGGAGAAATTCTTCCATGTCGAGCCCCATGATGAAGAAGTCCTGAGCGATCCGCACACGCATGTGCTGAAAAAAGGCGGTACTATATATATAGCCCATCTTGCGGGCTACCCGGTCGGCGGTTTTACCCTGATGCCCTACGGAAATATGCTGGAACTCGCTAAAATGTATGTGGTTGAGCCGTTACAAGGCAGTGGAATAGGCAAGCAACTATTAAGTTCCGCGCTTCAGGAGGCGGAGAAAACCCGGTTCGATACATTGTTTCTGGTCAGTAATCGCAAACTCAGCCCCGCCATCCATCTCTATAAAAAAGCCGGTTTTACCGAGGTTCCACTCGAATCCGGCGACGTTTTATATGAGCGCGCAGATATTAAAATGATGCGCCATATTAAGAAATTTTGATAAGCCCGCACCGGTGGGTTGCAAAAGGAATTACTCACTTGCATTTACCAACCCATTGTTGAATAGCATTTTTAATATTAAAACCTTGCGTTGGGAATTTTGTTATTAAGTTACAAATTTCATAAAAGTTTAATAAACATTAATGAAAATATTTGCTAATGTAGTGCCACTATACTATACTCAACAGTCCAAGTTGAATTACGCGTTGGGTTATGTTCAGACAACTAATGTACAAAAGCGTGATATTTGTAAAGCTAGGCGGACTGGTTGCCAAGTTGTCTGTGATTTTTTCAATAATAAGTACGATTGCTACCTTGCTCAATGATATCGGGGCCGAAATGGGCGGCGCGATTGATATTATCTGCATCGCAATCTATATGGCCGCCATCGGTATCACCAGTTACGGCGGATATGACCGGACGGTCCATGTTCCCCCGTCCAGAACCAAGCAAGTATAATTCTTATTCATGATAGAATAATCGGCTCACCGCAAAGACTTTTGCGGGAGTGGAAATGTATAAAATTCCCCGAAAACGGGTAAAATTTTTCCTTCTGAAACACTACGTTTTCTGCAGTTTGTGCAATAAAGCAACAATCAAGAGCTGATTGCAGTATTTTTGAAAAATCTTGCCCGCATTTTGAGAGCGTGATATAGAAAATTATCCCATAGGGAAGTACCATGTGAATAACTGGCCCAATGGATTGAGCGGGCGTATAAAAATCCCATAAATAGCCCTGTCCCGGATTGATAAGAAAACGGTATTACATACTATATATAGTGTTTGATTTATTTTCTTTCGCTAGATGTTGACATTTTTTGACTGTGACCTATAAAATTATTATTACGGTTTTACCGCGAGAGTTACGAAAACAAAACGCGAGGGAGATGATATGCAGCAGATTCAAGTAGACCATTCCCGCGACAATAAACTTACACATTTCGGGAAGGCGACCCTGAGGGATCGTTATCTGCTTGAAGGCGAAAGCTTTCAGGATATGTTTGTGCGTGTTGCGAGTCATTATGCAGACAATGTGGAGCACGCGCAGCGGCTCTATGACTATATCAGCAAATTATGGTTCATGCCCGCTACTCCGATCCTTTCCAATGGTGGCACCAATCGCGGCCTTCCGATCTCCTGCTTTCTGAACGAAACGCAGGACAGCCTGGAAGGCATTGTCGATCTGTGGAATGAAAATGTATGGCTTGCTGCCCGTGGTGGCGGCATCGGCAGCTATTGGGGCAATCTGCGCTCCATCGGCGAAAAAGTGCGCGGTAACGGCAAAACGTCTGGCGTTGTACCGTTCATGCGTGTGCAGGATTCGCTAACGCTGGCAATTTCGCAAGGTAGCTTGCGTCGCGGCAGCTCGGCTGTTTATATGCCGATCGACCATCCCGAAATCGAAGAATTCATCGACATTCGCCGCCCGACCGGTGGCGATCCGAACCGCAAGGCGCTCAATATCCATCACGGTGTAGCAATTTCTGACGCGTTCATGGAAGCGGTGGAAAAGGACGAAAAGTGGGATCTCTTAAGCCCCAAGACCAAGCAGGTGATTACCAGCGTGCGTGCACGCGATCTGTGGATTAAACTGCTGACGGCGCGTGTGGAAACGGGTGAGCCGTATCTGCTGTTCATTGACAATGTGAACCGCGGCATTCCTGCGCACCATAAGGAACTCGGTCTGCTGGTGAAAACCTCCAACCTGTGCAGTGAAATCACGCTGCCCACCGGAATGGACCATCTGGGCAAGGAACGCACGGCGGTATGCTGCCTGTCGTCCCTGAACCTGGAAACCTATGACGAATGGGCAAACGAGCCGCAATTCATCGAAGATGTTATGCGTTTCCTCGACAACGTGCTCGAAGGTTTCATCCAGACCGCACCGGACAGCATGGCAAGAGCGCGTTATTCCGCTATGCGTGAGCGCAGCATCGGGCTTGGCGTGATGGGCTTCCATTCTTATCTGCAGAGCAAGATGATTCCGTTTGAATCCGTCATTGCGAAAGTGTGGAATAAGAAGATCTTCCAGCATATCAGGGCGGCAGCTGACGCTGCTTCGCAGAAGCTTGCCGAAGAACGCGGCGCATGTCCGGATGCAGCGGATTGCGGCATGATGGAACGCTTCAGCAACAAATTGGCTATCGCACCGACGGCCTCTATTTCTGTCATCGCTGGAAACTCCTCACCCGGTATTGAACCGTATGCGGCAAACAGCTTTACGCAGAAAACCCTGTCCGGCTCGTTCAACGTGCGCAACAAGCATCTGACGGAGCTGCTGGAAAAGTATGGTTACAATGATGAAGACACCTGGAGCTCGATTTCTTCGCATGAAGGTTCCGTTCAGCATCTGGATTTCCTGAGCGAAGACGAAAAGCTCGTCTTCAAGACCGCGCCGGAAATCGACCAGCGCTGGATTCTGGAACATTCGGCTGACCGCACGCCGTATATCTGCCAGGCACAGTCGGTCAACCTGTTCCTGCCGCCCGATATCCATAAGCGTGATCTGCACCTGCTGCATTTCAATGCGTGGAAGAAGGGTATGAAGAGTCTGTATTACTGTCGCTCCACCTCCATGCAGCGCGCAGAAAAAGTGTCGCATAAAGTTGCCGGTAACGGCCTGCAGCTGGAAATGTCACTGGTCAAGAAACAGACTTCCGCCATCTATAAACAGGATGAGAAGTACGAAGAATGCCTCGCTTGCCAGTAATGGCAGGCGGGCATATCGTTTTACCCGGTATTTTGGTGTAATAAGAACGGAGATGAATATGGCGACAGTACTTGCTCCACGCTCTGAGGAACGGACTTTCAAACGCTGGAATTATACAGTTTCCGGCTGGTTTTCCAGTCCACATGAGCTAGAGGAGCGCCCGGGAGTATTTGTGATAGCAACGGAGGATTTCAAGCTGCCGTTCGTGCTTGATGTCAGCGAATCCGACAATGTGAAATTCTGCGTGCTGAATCATCCGCGCCGTACATTATGGAGGCGCAATGCACTCGGGGGCATATTATATGCCGCCATTTATACCGAAGACGGGGAATCGCCCTTTTTAAGCGGGTTTCAGCGTAAGAATATCGAGCAGCATATCCGCAACTTTGAACAGCCGGTTTTCGGCTCCGACGATCTGTTTAGCGGCCCCGCCCTCTGAACAATAAGCACTTAAGGTTATGCCAAAGGAGGCGTAGCCGACCCCTTTAGAGGGGGCAGCGTAAGCGAGGGGGCGAACTAAGCTCGCCCCCTCTAACAAAAGGAAAAGACTATGTCGTTACTGGATGCACCCCATATTTATAAACCGTTCGCTTACCCCTGGGCCTATGAAGCCTGGCTGATGCAGCAGCGTATTCACTGGCTGCCGGAAGAAGTGCCGTTGGCGGACGACGTAAAAGATTGGAAGACCACCCTGAAGCCGGAAGAAAAGCATCTGCTGACCCAGATTTTCCGTTTCTTCACGCAGTCGGACATCGAAGTGAATAACTGCTATATGCGCCATTATTCGCGTGTGTTCAAGCCGACCGAAGTGCAGATGATGCTGGCGGCGTTCTCCAACATGGAAACGATCCATATCGCAGCCTATTCGCATCTGGTCGATACGCTCGGCCTGCCGGACGATGAATATCAGGCGTTCCTAAAATATAAGGAAATGAAGGATAAATTCGACTACATGCAGCAATTCGGCACGGAAAGCAATGACGCTATCGCCCGGACACTCGCGGCGTTCGGCGCGTTCACGGAAGGGCTGCAGCTGTTCGCGTCGTTTGCGATCCTGCTGAACTTCCAGCGCTTCGGCAAGATGCGCGGCATGGGCCAGATCGTGGCCTGGTCCGCACGTGATGAAACACTGCATACGGAATCCATCATCCGCCTGTTCAAGACGTTCGTGTCGGAAAACCCGGAAATTGAACATAATGCTTTGAAGAAAGACCTGTACAAAATCTGCGATACAATCGTCGGTCTGGAAGATAACTTCATCCAGCTTGCATTCGGTGTCGGCGGCATTGAAGGCCTGACGGCGGAAGAAGTGAAACTTTACATCCGCTACATCGCAGATCGTCGCCTGCTGCAGCTGGGTCTTGAGCCGCTCTATAAGGTCAGCAAGAACCCGCTGCCGTGGATGGACGAAATCCTCAACGGCGTCGAGCATACGAACTTCTTTGAAAACCGCGTGACGGAATATACCAAGGCCGCCACCACCGGTACCTGGGAAGAGGCGTTTGCGTAAGCGACGATATGCCTGTAAGAAAGGGCTGCCAGGAGAGGCAGCCCTTTTCGTATGGAGCATTCGCTGATGAAAAAACCTTTCCATCGTTTCCTGCGCGGTGATCTGCCGCTCAACCGTATTGAAGCGCTGAGCGACGGCGTGTTCGCGATTATCGTGACGCTGCTCGTGCTGGACCTGAAAACTCCTGAACTGCATGATCCTAAGAGTGTTATGGAACTCTGGCATAGCTTGCTGGCGCAGGCGCCACGTTTCCTGAGCTGGCTGATCAGTTTTGTTATTGTCTGTAAATTCTGGCTGAACCATCATCATTTATTGCGGCTCGCGCGTAGTGCCGATTACGGCATGATTTGGCTGAATTCTATCTTTTTGATGTTTCAGTCTTTTGTTCCGTTTCCGACCGCTCTGATGGGCTCTTATCCGGACAATGCGCTCGCGGTAAGCTTTTTCGGCTTGGTGATGGCGTTCAATACGCTGTTGTTTATTGGGCTTAAAGCCTATATAGTGCGCCGCCGGATAAAACCGGAAATGGCGGAATTCCATGTTCCGGGCATTGTCGCACTATCGTTTGTCGGACCGGCGGGATATCTGTTAGGGGCTGCTTTCGCATGGTGGAACGTTGCAGCCGCCTTTGTATTTTACGTGGTAACGCCGTGGTTCTTTATCGTTCCGCCTCAGGAAACCCGTAGAGCGTAATACCACAACTAAACGAGATACATAAATGCTTGCTATAAATGATCTGACTTACCGCATTGCCGGGCGAACGCTGCTGGAAAAAGTGACGGTGAATATTCCTGCTGGTCACCGCGTAGGTCTGGTGGGGCCGAATGGGACAGGGAAGTCCACGCTATTTAAATTGATTTCCGGTGAATTGCAGGCTGATGGCGGCGATATCACGATGATCCGTGGCGCAACGATGGGCATGGTGCGTCAGGACCTGCCGGATGATGATACGACCCTGATCGATGTCGTGCTGGATTCCGATAAGGAACGCGCCAGCCTGCTCAAGGAGGCCGAGACAGTAGAAGATCCAGACCGTATGGGCTATATCTATACGCGTCTGGAAGAAATCAATGCATATGATGCCCCCGCGCGCGCAGCGACCATTCTCGCTGGCCTGGGGTTTGATGAGCAGGCGCAGAACAGTCCGATTTCCGATTTCTCCGGCGGCTGGCGCGCGCGTGTCGCGCTGGCAGCGGCGCTGTTTCTGGAGCCGAATCTGTTGCTGCTCGACGAGCCCACGAACCATCTGGACTTCGAGGCAATGATCTGGCTGGAAAATTATCTGGCGCGTTACCCGCATACAATGATTATCATCAGCCATGACCGTGATATATTGAACAAGACGGTCAGCCATATCCTGCATCTGGAAGACCGCAAGCTCGTAAGCTATACGGGTAACTATGATCAGTTCGAGCGTCGCCGCGCTGAACGTCTGCTGAACCAGCAGGCGCTGCATGAAAAGCAGCAGGCGCAGAAGGCCAAGATGATGGAATTCGTCAATCGCTTCAAGGCGAAGGCGAGCAAGGCGCGTCAGGCACAGAGTCGCCTGAAGATGATCGAGAAGATGGATATTGTCGATGCGGTGATGGCCGAGCGCGTGACATCATTCACCTTTCCCGACCCGCCAGAAATGAGTTCGCCGCTGATCACATTGGAAGATGTGGATGCAGGGTATGAAAAAGCTAAGCCGGTCTTGAAGAAACTCGGCCTGAATATTGATATGGATGACCGCATCGCGCTGCTCGGCGCGAACGGTAACGGTAAATCGACGCTGGTGAAATTGATCTCCGGACGTCTGCCGCCCCAACACGGGCAGATACTGAAATCAGGCAAATTGAAGATTGGCTATTTCGCACAGTTCCAGACAGACGAACTGGATGTGGCTCTGACACCCTACGAGGTCATGCAGGAAGCGATGAAAGACAGGCCGCAATCGAAAGTACGCGCGGCGCTGGGCAACTTCGGCTTCGATAAGCATAAGGCGGATACGAAGATCGGCGAACTTTCCGGCGGTGAAAAAGCACGTTTGCTATTCTGCCGTATGAGCTTCGACGCGCCGCATATCATGCTGCTGGACGAACCGACGAACCATCTTGATATGGATGCGCGCGAAGCATTGACGCAGGCGCTGAACAACTACAGGGGAGCTGTCATCCTCGTGAGCCACGACCCGCATCTGGTGGAGCGTGTGGCGGACCGTTTATGGCTGGTAGCGGACGGCACCTGCAAACCTTATCACGAGGATCTGGAAGCCTACAAGCAATTAGTGGTGCAGCAGCGCCGCAAGGAGAGGGAAGCCGCAAAGAAAGAGGCCAAGGGTAAAAAACAAAAATCCTCTGCGCCGAAAAACGATGCGGATGCGGTTGAACGTAAGGTAGCGGAGCTTCTGGAGAAGAAAGATGCCATGGAAAACGAAATGGCAGTATGCTGCACGCAGGATAATCCCAGCCAGTTGAAGCGGCTGGAGAAGGCTTATGAACAGCTTAAGAAAGAACTGGAAGCAGCGGAAGCAGAATGGGCGGCATTGCTGTAAAAAATAAAAGGGGGCGATGAACGCCCCCTTCATTCTGTATCCGATTCTTCTAGTGAATCGGAATCACAATATTCAGTGATGACGGCGGCGGCGCTACGTAAACCGGACGCGGCTGGACGTAGACCGGGGCAGGCTGGACATAAACCGGAGTCGCCGGGTATTCCATGTAATAATTGTCGCGGTAGACATGATGATGGTGATGCCACTCACGTTCATGCCAGCCGTAGTGATGTCCATGGTCGTGGTGCTCATCATGATCGTCATGATCAGCCAGGGCGGCAAATGGAACGGCTGGAATCAGCATTGCAGCAAGCAGACCGCCCAATAAATATTTACGCATATAGACCTCCTATGGTTCGCAAAAACTACGTATAATATATAATAAACTATATTACAGTAATTGCTACGCAGGATTACAAAAGCGTAATGTTAGCTAACGGCCATTCAACCCATGATTTGTGCGGGTTTCCCGCTATGGGACAGATCGCTTCCTAAGTTGAGTGAACGTGCAGGAATCTTATTCACCAGAGCACTGGAAGAGCGGGTAAAAGCGGTTTTACTGTTGTCTGTAGAATCGTGCGACTCTTGCCCATGCAGCGTGCTGTCATTGGCTGCCTTAAGGTTTATCCCATGCATGTCTTTCAGGGCTGAGTTTAACATTGCATCCAGTTCTTTGGCAAAAGCATCATCCGTTAAGGAAGCTGCCCGTTGCGGCTCCATCACGGTAATATGTTCCTTATCGCCGGGAGTGATGCTGGCATTAATTTCACGTCCGTTGCCGAGATTCATGGCAATATTGTCGTAACGGTATAGATCCGTCATGAGATGGGTGTAGACTTTGCCGTAGTCAGTTTTCATATTGTCACTGAGAAACGCGGCAGTATCCGCAATAGCTTGCGGAATATTCTGCGGCGGTACTCTGGCAAGCATGTCGCTTGCATAGGCAAAGATTTCTTCCTTATCGAGCTCTTTCTCGCCGAATGGAGCAAAGAGACGGCTTATAAGCCCTCCCATCAGCACGGCACCGGCAAGGCCGCCGATATAATCACGCTTGCCGTTTTTATCTTTCTTGAAGTTACCGACGGCCAGGGTGCCTGCCGCACCGGTTTCAATCAGTGAACTGAGACGGAAAACATATTTCTCACGAAAACGATCAAGCGCAGTGGAAGGGTGAGGGTTATAAGGATCAGGCACTTTGGCAAAAAAGCCTGTCGTTTTACCGACCAGGTACGTGATGCCGGTCAATAAATTGGTGGTATCTTTATTGCGCGCGGCCTGAATTGCACCACCGATATTACCGGCTTTAAACTGCTCTCCCGCAGCCTTCCAGTTTTTGATGGGAATCACCATTGCGAGTGAGCCCATATAGCGCAAGCCGATCTCGCCGATACGTACGGAGTGCTCTCGCATAAAGCCATTGAATCGTTGCCCGACAGTCTTGGAAGTTTCCGGCTCGGCCCTCACTGCGGCATGGTCTTCATTAAGATCGGGAGCAATTGCGCTTTCGGGAAGATGTTCAGCGAGGACTTTATTGATATGTTGTTTGAGATAGGCAAGCCGGTAAGGGTCTTCGCTTTTCTGGCCGCCAAACTTGGCATTGACATAACTGGCCGCAAAGTTAAGGCTGGCAAATGCCATTTTATCCGTAGCAATGCCGCCGGGTTTTCGCCATGCCGACCATAAGTTCATACTCTGGCCGATATTGCTCATCATGCCGCGCATTTTCCAGGGCTGCAAATGATGTTCTGCTTCCCGCAGCGTGACGGGCGAGCCGGAAGAGCGCAATAATGCCATCATGGCATCGGGAGCTTTGGTGCCATGCGTGACGAGTACCGGATTACCATGAATTACCGTTTCTGCGACGATGGTCTGATCGACTTGGTTTGAAGTCAGCCATTTTTCCAGCTCACCCCGGTCTTGCGCCGTCCTTGCATGGAAAAAACTAAGATTGCCATTGGAAACGGGGACAAACTCCACAGTAGCGATCGCAGAGGAAGGATTCGTAACATTGTAAACGGCCATAAGTTTTGGTCCGCCAGTGATTTATTATCTGTACAAAACATTCTATCAATAATGATTTATTGTTTCTATACGAAATACTATGAGACCGGAAATCTTCATGAAACTGTAACAACTAACCTGTTAATTTAAGTTAAAAAGTTTGCTTGATATAATTACTTATAGTTGTGGTTACGAAAGAGCGGGGAAAAGCAGATCACTACAATATATAGTAGGTAAAGCGGGAAAAACCGGTGCTTTTACGCCATAAGGGGCTTATAAGGAGAGCATAAATTCCCGTTTAAATAGTAAATGTAGGGGAAAATAAGATTAGGACTTGCGTGTCGAAAGAAAAGTCGTCACAGATAGTAGCCCAGTGTGAGTAACCTAAGTTATAAACGTAGCGAGGGTAGCGAATGGCAAGAGTACGCCGAGCAGTAATCGCGGGAATGATCGCCAACGGACTCGCATGGTATAATTTCACGCTGTACGGTTATTTTGCCCCTCTGATAGGCAAGTTCTTTTTTCCCGGTCATGACAAAGACGCACATCTGATAGCGGCATACGGCGTGTTCGCGGCTGGTTTCCTGATGCGCCCTGCCGGCGCGGTTGTATTCGGCATGCTTGGTGACCGGTATGGACGTAAATTTTCCCTTGCGGCGGCCATTTTAATTATGGCGGTAAGCACGGCCCTTATTGGGATATTGCCTACCTATGAGGCTATAGGCATCGCTGCCCCCATATTGCTGACCATAATCCGGTTGCTGCAGGGCGTGGCGCTGGCGGGGGAATATAGCGGTGCAATGGTCTTTACCGTTGAACATGCTCCCATTCATAAACGCGGGTTTGCCGGAAGTTTTACGGTAGTAAGCTTGTGCGCGGGAATGTTGCTTGGGTCGCTGACGGCGATGGTGCTATCGGCGACGCTGAATCAGCAGGATTTTGAGAGCTGGGGATGGCGTATTCCGTTCCTGCTCGGTTTGTGCAGCGCCTTCATGGCATTATACATTGCCTATCATACAGAAGAAACGCCGCATTACGAACAGGCCAAACAGGAAAGCAGGCTTTCCGGTGCGCCGCTCAGCCAGGTGATGAAAGGGCATTTCGTGAGTTTGCTGCGCGGTATAGGGATATATTTCTCCGTGACCGTGCCTTTTTATACGCTGACCGTCTACAGCACAGGATTCATTTCACACGGATTAGGTCTATCGCTGGAAAAAACCTATATCATTAATTCGATCAGCATGGTCATGCTGGTAATATTGCTGCCCTTAACCGCATACTTAAGCGATAGATACGGTCGTAAATTGGTCCTGATGCGCACGACGATTGCCTTCTTCGTCACGGCATTGCCGATCTTCTGGCTGATGGAGCATGGAGGTTTTTTCTGTGCGCTGGTGGCCGATCTCGAATTTACCGTTGTCACGGCATTTTATATTAGCAGTATTCCGGCACTGCTGGTCGAGTTGTTTCCAACCGATGTACGTTATACCGGCATGGCATTATCCTATAACGTGGCGGCGGTGCTGGGCGGATTTGCGCCCATGATTGAAGCCTGGCTGGTCGAATTGACAGGCAGCAGGCTTTCAGTTGCGGTCTGCATCATGCTTTGCGCAGCGATTTCCTTTGTCGCCTTCCTGGGATATCGCGACCATTATAAGCAGCAGCTGCGGTAATAAAAACAAGCCGATGAGAATATCAATAATCTCACGAGCTTATAATTTTTCATATTTTTATTAAAAAACCCTATTGACCTCGAGTGCACTCGAAGTTTTAGGCTGAACTTACCGTTAACAAAGAAACTGAGAAAAGGGTAAGGATATGTTAGCCACAAGGAACAATAATCACAATATAAAGAAAATCTGCAGGAGCGTAGCTAGTGTGTTGCTGATGGCAGGCATAGCGGCCTGCTCATATCACCAGACCACGGAGGAGCAGGACAGGGCAGCCCGTTCGGCAGCAATACACTGGCCGCAGCAGTTTACGCCTGATTCAGCCGTTGTATTTGCCCATAACCAGATTCATATAGAGGCCGCCTGCCCGCAAGTATGGTCTTATCTGGTAAACGCAACGGGGTGGCCGCAATGGTATTCCAATGCCGCGAATGTGCATATAGCAGGTGATGATACGTTATTGCACGACAATAGCGCATTCACATGGGATACATTTGGATTACATGTAAAAAGCCGGGTACAGGAATTCGCTGTGAATGAGAGACTTGGCTGGTCCGGTAACACAGCCGATATTGCTGCTTATCATACATGGCTGCTGACTCCGGATACCAAAGGGTGTGAGGTTATAACGGAAGAAGTGGTAAAGGGGGCCGGGGCCGTGGCTATGAAAGCAAAACATCCGGACGGAATGCATAAAGGGCATGATTTGTGGTTAAACAGCCTGAAGAAGGTGGTCGAACAAAATCAATAGCAGAACGGGAAACAGTATGAAAATCGGAGAGCTTGCAAAACAATCCGGGCTGACAGTCCACACGATTCGCTATTACGAGCGTATAGGCCTGCTGCCTTATGCGGTAAGGGATAAGTCGCGGCAGCGGGATTACGATGTCTCCATCCTGGGCTGGATACAGTTTCTGAATCGCCTCAAGATGACGGGGATGCCGATCCGTGAGATTTTGGAATACGGGAACCTTCGCGAACGTGGAGCGGAAACAGCGGCACAAAGGCAGGAAATGCTAAAGCGGCATAAGAAACGCATTGAGCATCAAATGGCGGAACTGGAGGCAAGCCTTTCTGCACTGGATGTAAAAATTGCATTATACGACGATATTATAAGAAAAGGGAAATAGACGATGACGAATGATGAAAGCCGTTACGCAAGAGGTTTACGGGCATTGGAAGAAATCGACGGCGAAGCCGGCAAGAACGTGATTGCGGCATTGGCAGATATTGCACCGGATTTTGCGCGTTACGTGATCGAATTCCCATTCGGTGATATTTATTCCCGTCCTGGAATGAATGCACGTGACCGCGAGATCGCTACCATTGCGGCGCTGACTGCGATGGGCAATGCCGTGCCACAGCTTAAGGTGCATATCGCTGCAGGGCTGAATGTGGGTCTGACCCGGGAGGAAATTACCGAAATTATGATACAAATGGCGGTGTATGCCGGGTTCCCGGCAGCCTTGAATGGGCTGTTTGCGGCGAAAGAAGTATTTGATTCTAATAAATTATCATGAGCTATTGCAGTAAGTGTGTAAAAAACATACACTTATAGTTGCATGAATATTATCAAATGCAGAAGACATAACAACGAAACAATAACTTCGATTCAGTCAGGTTTTACTCTGATTGAGCTAAGTATTGTACTGGTGATTATTGGATTAATTGTCGGAGGCATTCTGGCGGGGCAGGAGCTTATTCGCAGTGCTGAACTGCACTCCATCGTTTCGCAGAAAGCCCAATATTCCATTGCCATGAATGCGTTTCGTAACAAATACGGATGCCTGCCGGGCGATTGTGCAACGGCAACACAGTTGTTTGGCGTGCTACGGGGCAATACGTCGGATAATTATACAAGCAGCTGTTATGGTAATAACGGCGGCACGAACGGTACCGACACCTGCAACGGTGACGGAGATGGCCATATATGTTCTGCATTCGGCATTTATTATACAGCAGTTACTTGCAATGAAGGAATATTGGCCTGGCAGCACTTGGCCAGCGCCGGCATGATAGAGGGTAATTATTCGCCCTATGAGCAGGCAGGTGTCAGCACGAATCCCTACGAAGTCGTAGGCGGTAACATACCTGCAGCCAAAGCGAAAGCCAAAACGGGCTATTCCATTTCTTTTATCTGCATGAACAACGGCTATTTCTTTGATAACGGTCATTGCGCGCATACTTTTATTTATGGTGCGCAGGATCCCGTTAATGACGATAATTATATCGGTGAAGCCGCATTTCCTGCTTTGAGTGCCATGGATGCCTACAGGATAGATAAAAAAATAGATGACGGTTCGCCTGCCCGGGGCACGGTGACGACGTTTACCAATAATGGCTATTTCCAGAATGCCTGTTCGACAACAGACGGTCCGACGATCACCGCTTCTACCCAGTATCCTATTTCAGTTACAAACGCACCGACATGCGCATTAATGTTTACTGCCGACGGATTCTAAGTTCTATAATACGCGAACAATACCCGGATAACCCATATCCGGGCTTCCATGGCCGACCCTGTCGAAATTGCGATCCTGCTGTTCGGGGCGTTGGTGATCATTACTGATGTGATCGTGAACACGGTGATAGTAATTAGGATGAAAGCAATTCATATAAGCATTGCTGGCATTCTGATTGCAGACATGATGGTCGCCGTGATGCGCGTCGCAATGGTGGTGATGGTGTGTAGTATGCTGATGCCCAGCTTTCATAAGTGCTCTTGCCATATTTATCTCCTTTTTAAGTTATTAAGCGCATTAATGCGCCAAACCGTTAAGTCCCGGAAACAGGACGATCAGCGAACTAGCCATACCGGACACTGCAATAGCCAATACAATCAATCCGAAAACCTTTTCTGTCACTAGCAGCCCCTGTGCGCCCACTAATCTTGTGATGGGATTGGCAAGGAAATTAAATGCAACAATCACAAGCGCATTCAGTAATATGGCTATGGCGGCGGGTATATACACAGCGTTATATTCGCTGCTCCAGCTAATAATGATGGATAATACCCCTGGCCCTGCATACATGGGGAACCCAAGTGGAACGATGCCGATTTCCGAAGGGGTGGGAACTCGCCATAAAGGCACGGTGCTCGCGCTTGCCACTTTCATATTGGAGGCCGCGTGGTAGAGTTTTTCCGGTGGTGGATGTTGTTGCTCCGACTCCGGTTTAATATGTCCTGTTGCATCCACGCCCGCTTTATCTTTTTCCGGGGTAGGGGCGTTCATCATCTTCCATCCGATAGTGGCAATGACTGCCATGCCTGCTGCCCTGAGGGCTGCCACGCTGATACCAAAAAATTTTAAAAGCGCATTCCCAGCAAAAAGTGCAATGAGGCCCGCAATGACATAAGTGGTAGCAAGTATCAGGGTGGTTTTATTCTGTTCTTTGACGGTTTGCCCCTTCGTTGCTGCAACGAAAACCGGCAGTCCCGCGATGGGGCCGGTAATGGCAAAAAGCCCCACAGCCATAGTAAGGAAAGAGGGGGAATTCATAACAGCGCCTTATAAAACGACAAGGGAGGCCCCGGTGCGAGGCCTCCCTGTGTCAGCCAGATTAACGATTACCCGAAGAGTTATCGTTCTTATGGCTTTGGCTTTGCTGGCCGCCGGGTTTCTGGGTGGTTTCATTGCGTCCGGCAGTGTTGTCGGTACGGCCCTTCTGGTTCTGGTTATTACCGGAAACGTTTGAACGCTGATTATCGGATTGATTCTGATTAGGCATAATTTCCTCCCTAATAAAATGAAACTATTCGTATGCATACGAATTAGCCTACCAATAGTAGGAAAAGCAGAGTGTATTTACGATAGAGAAGCTTTGCGGTTTTAATCAAGAGATGATAAAGAACGCGGGTTTTTCCCGTATTCTTTGCTCACTTTCGTAAATTCCGCGCCGAAATAAAGAATTTGTGCGGAATAATAGACCCAAATCAGGAATACTACGAAGGAGCCTGCTGCACCGTAGGTGGAATGTACGGCGCTATGGCTGATGTAAAAGCTGATAAGCCATTTGCCTGCATCGAAAAGCAATGCCGTCAGTAAAGCTCCCCACCAGACATCCCTGTAGCGTATGTCCGTATCGGGAAGCAGCCGGAATATAGCAGCGAAAAGCAGGACATTGATCCCAAGCGATAGCAGCCAGCCCGCAACCAGAGCGACATAGGAGAAACCGGGAACATAAAGGATAAAATATTGCGTGACGATATGCAGGAGCATCGTAATCAGCAGGGACGTAAGCAACAGGAATCCCGTTCCCAGAATCATAGCAAAGGAAACAAAACGGGCAGCGATAATATGCCATAGCGGCATATTTTTCGGGGCAGGGACATGCCAGATAGTATTAAACGCATCCTGCAGTTCGGAAAACACACCCGATGCGCCCACGAACAGAATTACAAGGCTTAATATAGTCGCAAGCACACCATTTTCGTTGTTCTGGGAGTGCATCACAATAATGGAAATAATATCGGTTCCGTCCTTGCCGATGAGCTGCTCCATCTGCTGGCTTAAATGCCCGGTCAGAACATCTCGCGTCCAGAAAACCTCGCCAAGCTCGAAAAAGAGAATAAGCAGCGGGCCGATAGAAAGCGCGCTGTAAAAAGCCAGAGCTGCGCCCAGACGTGGGCAGTTATCTTTCAGCCATTCCTGTACGGTACGTTTTAGAATTGTGAAAACCGTCGTCACAGTTACAGGATTTCCTTGATCTTCGCGATGGAGTAATTAGCGGCTTGCGAGAGTTTGATATGTGGCGGAATGATTTTTTCGGTCTCATCTATCACAACGTCGACAATAAAAGGTTTGGCGCTTTTCATACCTTGCGTGATGGCGTTTTCCAGATCCTGCGCCTCCGTTACCTGCATGCCGTCGCCGCCGCAAGCACGAGCAAATGCAGCAAAGTCCGGATTATGAAGGGAGGTCTGAGTTTCCGGCATCCCTCTGGCTTCCTGTTCGATCCGTATCATGCCAAGGCGTTTGTTATTGAAGATGACGAAAACAATCGCGAGCCCATACCGCACGGCGGTCGCGAAATCCGCCATAAGCATGGTGAATCCGCCATCGCCGGTAATAGCGATCACTTGGCGTTTGGGATAGGCAAGCTTTGCGCCGATCGCGGCACCTAAGCTGAATGCCATGGTCGCAAGCATGCCGGAGATGATAAAACGTTGACCGGCTTTAATCGAGAGATAGCGTGCGGCCCATGCGGTCACTTCGCCGGTATCGCACACAAAAATGGCATTCTCCGTAGCGAGTTCGCCGATCAGATGGGCAAGGCGCTGCGGTTTAATGGGAACGGACAAATCCGTAACTTCACGCTGCACCTGTTCTTTCCAGCGTTTCGTTTCATCCTGCATCTGCTGGAGGAAACGCTTGTCGGTCTTAGGCTCCAGACGCTCAAGCAGCTTGTCGATAACGGCACCGCTGTCGCCCGCGATGGCAATATCCACCGGCATATGTTTGCCAAGCTGGCATGGATCAAGGTCAATCTGGATAATTTTTGCATGGCGCGGAAGAAAATCCGCATAGGGAAAATTTGTGCCAATCATAATAAGCGCATCGCAGCGCTCGATCGCTTTCATGGCGGGCTTCACACCTAGCATTCCCAGCCCGCCGATAGAGTAGGGGTGAGATTCAGGAAAAAGCTCTTTAGCACGTAGCGCATGAATAACGGGAGCATAAAGACGTTCTGCCAGAGTATAAACCCGCTCCGCCGCTCCATTGCATCCCAAGCCTGCCAGAATAACAACCCGGTCACTCTGGTTCAGCAGCTCTATCGCCTGTAATACAGGCTCCCGGTTACCCTGGACGACATTGCGATAAGGTAGGTGTAGCCGCCATCTATCCGCATGCGGAACAGTTTTTGCAGCTACATCGAGCGGAATATTGAGATGAGCGACGCCGCTTCGCTCAATGGCCGTCTGAATAGCCTGTGCAGCTTGACATGCAAAATTCTCGGGATTGGTGACCATCTGGTTATAAACGGTCACGTTATTGAAAAGGCTTATCAGATCCACTTCCTGCTGGTAAGAAGAGCCGAGCATAGAGGTGGCGACCTGTCCGGTAATGGCGAGCACAGGAACGCGGTCGCATTTGGCATCGTACAGCGCGTTAAGCAGGTGAATGGCTCCGGGGCCCGCAGTGCCTGCGCAAACGCCCAGCCGTCCGGTGAGCTTCGCTTGCCCTACAGCGGCAAAGCCGCCGGATTCTTCGTGGGCGACATGGATAAATCGGATTTTGTTCTGGGTGCGTATGGCTTCCGTCAATTCGTTTATGGCATCACCCGGTACGCCGAAAATATGCTGGACACCTGCCTCAGATAACAGGCGCAGCAACACTTCAAATACGTTGCTCATAAGGGCGCTCTGGAAATAATGTGATGAACGGAAGCGAAAATCAAGAGAACCAGGAAATGTAATTTCGCTGCCACTATTTCAGACAACGCTATTTTTCCTGGTTCAAAACCCGCAAGCACGAAGCATGCAGGAAAGTTAACCATAGCATGATCCGCATAAAAATGAGAGAAGAAGTACACGATCGGGCTGTAAAGAATATATAAAACCTTAAGCCGCGTGCTTATACCAGTCCATAATCTGTTCGCCTATGGCATTGACAAGCCCCTGGCTTTTAATTTCGGTAATTTTCCATTTGCCGTTATCATAACGCATGATACCCATATGCTCGCCGTTGAGGGTGATATCGAGATTATAGCATGCACCTTCCTGACAGGCGGTGGGAACAGGTATGGCATTGCCGGTATAAAGCTTGTTCTTGTATTCGATATTGAGCGGGACTGGCGTCAGCTGTTCCGGGTTGCGCTCCAGCTCTTCGATCAGGCTCTTGAGTATTTTGATGAGATGATTGCGCTGGGCGCTGCCGGAAGCGTTCCATTCGCCTTTCTCGGCCCGCCGGTGGGAGAGCTTATATTTAAGCCCCACCATCTGCGTCATATAATCATTGGCATTGAGTTTTTCGACATATTGATGCGCGAGGATAAACCAGTGATATGCTGTTCCCACGGGAACGCCGGAACCTTCGGGTGCTTTGCCGGCCCTGCGCTTGACGGTGCTGTAGGTCAGCTCCCATTTTTCCGGTGTGACCTTCTTTTCCTTCCAGTCTCCCTGATCGTAATGCCAGTGATGCGTCCGGCCTATTTTCATGCCGGTATATTGTTTTCCTTCGAACTCCTTTACGCTGTTATAGCTTTTGGAAATATCGGATGAAGATTTTTTTTTCATGAACTTTCTCCTCTAGCCCGGCCATATCATCCCCATGATCTGGGAAGGCGGTGCGGCACCGCCTTCCCAGGCGTTTAGGCCGCGGTCCGCATAGCTTGATCGTTAACATCCGAAATCGCGATTTTATTCAGCTTTTCGTCGGTTGCCTTCTCTTCGGTGAGTGTGTCCTGCAGCAGCTGTGCGGCATTGTGGAAGCCAAGCTTCTTCGCCAGCTCTACAAGGAACCCATAAGACGCCATCTCGTAATGCTCGACTTTCTGAGCACCTGCAATCAGCATGCTGTCACGAACGGGACCTTTCTTGAGGCTGCTGATAACTTCATCGGCTTCCTGCGTTAACCCCTGCATGGCAGCGCAGGTTTTCTTCTCGAGTCTGAGATTCAAACCTGCGACAACCCGGTGAATCCTGCCGATCTGGCCTTCAGTTTCCTGAAGATGCCTTCTGAAACCTTCTGCAAGTTTGGCATTGGAAGCAGCTTCCGTTAGTTTGGGCAAAGCAGCGACCAGCTGCTGCTCTGCGTCATAAATGTCGGAAAGCCCGGTGATGAAAACGTCTTTCAGGGATGCGATATTCTGCATATTCTTCTCCTTCTGTCTGATAAAACGTAGATGTGAAAAAGGCTGGATCTACCAGTAGCTATTATAGTTGCGGGACCGGTTGCGATATCCGTAATCCCCGTCATAGCTTCGGTCATAGTCTCGGTCCCGGTTGTCATAACCATATTCACCCGCATACCGGGCGCTGGAACGATTATCGAAACGGTTTCCTCTTTGATAGAAGCTTGAGGCGGAAGGAGCATAACTGCCGCTATAGTACGGGTATCCGTTGTAATACCCTCCGGTGTAGTAGTTATTGCCCTGCGCATCGCTGCGGTATGGTTCGAGCTCGTAGTCATAATCATAGCCATAACCGTAGTCGCTGCCGTAGCCCTGATTACGCCCATATCGGTTATAACCGCGCATATTGCTGTTGCGCGAGGAACGGCCGTAACTCGGATAATCGTAATCGTCGTATGAGCCATAGGAGGGAACGTTATTATAGCCGCGGTAATAGCTGTTATTCCTTGCTGAGTAAGGTGACCTGCCATACTCACGGTCATAATAGTCGGAATATGCACCGGGATCGGTATTGAAATATTCGCTGTCGCGGTAGCGGCGCGAGGAACGGTAAGCATCCCCATAACCCGGATCGTAATCATTATATAGGGACCTGTTCATTACAGATATTGCCATAACTGTTCTCCTGAATACTTTGATTAAAAGAATTAATACGTGAAGGACGGAATGCTTTTGCAATATACGAGGAGACAAGCGGCTCGAAGCCGTGAATTTCCGTACGGCATTCCTGAATGTTACGCCGAATCACGTGGCATTATTTTTAGCATGGGATCGAATAAAAATTCGATGTGACAGCTTTGATCGAAGAGTAAAAAAGATAGGATTATCATTTACTAAAGCGAGACAGTTAAAAGGGTTTTACAGGAATTATATTCCCCCTTTAGCACAACCTTATCGAAATATTATTCCGGGTGTTTGCATATAGAATGGCAACAATTCTATCAGGAGAATAATTCAGTGGGCGCGCTGGCACAGGAAAACATCAAACATACCGATAAGCCCGCTTCAGGGTTTAAACGTTATCTTAAAATTCTGGGACCCGGCTTTATCACTGGCGCTTCGGATGACGATCCTTCCGGGATAGCCACTTATTCCATAGCCGGTGCGCAGTTTGGCACTGCTATGCTCTACACAAGCTGGATAACGTGGCCGTTGTTGGCTGCGGTGCAGATGATGTGCGCAAGAATCGGCATGGTAACCGGCGAAGGGCTCACCCGCAGCTTGAGCAAGAAGTTTCCTAAATCCATAATTCTCATCATATGCTGCGGGCTGTTTGTCGCCAATACCATTAATATTGCGGCGGATATTTCGGGTATGGCGGATGCGGCGGGACTGATATTTAAGATAAACCCAGCATTCTACATGATCCTGTTTGGTGTGATGATTGGTTATGCGGTAGTCAAATTCCATTATGATCAGATTGCAAAAATACTCAAATGGCTGGCCTTCTCTCTGATGGCATATGTATTAGCTGCGATATTGCTGCACCCGGACTGGGCAGATGTAATGCGCAAGACCTTTACAATCTCACCCCCCAAAACGCAGGAAGGGTGGAAGACGCTTGTGGCCATTCTGGGTACCACCATCAGCCCTTATCTGTTCTTCTGGCAGGCAGCGCAGGAGGTGGAATGTGAAAAGAAAGAATATGGTGAGACCCGGCCCGGCGCTACGGCTCAGGAGCTGTCTGATAAGAGAATTGATATTACTGCCGGTGCCTTACTTTCTAATGTCGTGATGTTCTTTATTATACTGACGACGGCACTGACACTGCACAAGCAGGGAATGACTAATATTCAATCCGCAAAGGAAGCGGCGCAGGCACTGCAATCTATCGCAGGTTCTTATTCAGCATTGCTATATACTGTTGGGATTATCACCGTAGGATTTCTTGCAATTCCGACATTAGCCGGTTCGACCGCTTATATGTTTGCCGATGTATTTTATCTGCCCCAGGGATTGGATAAGAAGTTCAACAGAGCCAAGGCGTTTTACACGATCATCCTGTTTTCCGTGCTATGTGGAATTCTACTGGACATGATGAAATTTAACCCCATGCAGCTTTTGTTCTGGACGGCTATTATCAATGGTATCGTTGCACCGTTTATGCTGGTGGGCATTCTTATCATCAGCCGGGATAGGAAAATCATGAAGGACCAGCCTAGCAGCGTGCTTAATCAGGTGGTAGTAGGCATTGCAACAATAGCAATGTTCCTGGCGGCTATAAGTATGTTTGTGCTGTAACAACACGCATGAGCCGCATAAGGACAATTCCTGAGGGAAATTTATGTAAATTTCACCGTGGGTTGGAATACTCTTAATCGAAATTTTATCGGTGTTTAAGTGTTAATGGCATTCCAAAAGTATATGGGGCCATATGGAATTAGCTTACGCACAAGCACCGGCATCTGCCGGCCTGAAAGATTATGTGACACTTCTCAAGCCTCGTGTCATGTCACTCGCTTTATTTACAGGCATGGTAGGGATGGAACTTGCTCCCGGTCATCTCCCTGTGTCCAATGCCCTGTGGGTTATGCTATCACTGGCACTGGGAGGAGGGGCGGCAGGTGCGCTGAACATGTGGCTGGAGCGTGATCGTGATGCGCTGATGGAGCGCACAAAACATCGCCCTCTTCCGGCAGGGCGTATTTCACCTGATACGGCACTACGCTTTGCATTACTATGTGCAGGCGTTTCCATCGCCATGATGGCTCAGGCGGCTAATATTATAGCTGCTGCGCTGTTGCTCGGCACAATTGTTTTTTATGCCGTGGTCTATACGGTCTGGCTTAAACCCCGCACGCCGATGAATATCGTTATTGGAGGAGCGGCGGGCGCGTTACCGCCCGTAATTGGCTGGGCAGCCGTAACGGGGAATGTGTCTTTGGAGCCGATTATCCTGTTCATGATTATCTTTCTGTGGACGCCGCCGCATTTTTGGGCACTGGCTTTACTGAAATCCGATGATTACCGCAACGCAGGCATCCCCATGCTGCCTGTCACAGCGGGGCGCGAAGCGACTATCCGCCAGATGCTTATCTACAGCCTGCTGTTATTTCCCTTCATCCTGCTGCCTTATGCGCTGGGCATGGCAGGACTGCCCTATGCGGCAGGTGCCAGCATCCTGGGGTTCGCGTTCATTGGCTATGCAATCAGCCTCTGGTACAGCCAGGACCTGAAATATGCCATGCCCATGTTTACCTATTCACTGCTCTATCTGGCAGGAATATTCACGCTGCTGTTGCTCGACAAGGTGCTTTATGGCGTATAATAGGCATCATATTTTACGCACAGCCGCAATACTTAGCCTCGTGCTGGGACTTACCGGATGCCATGAAGGAGTGCTGGCACCGGAAGGCCCGATTTCCGAACAGGAACGTCTGATCCTGTTCGATTCGCTTGCGGTGATGCTGGCGATCGTAATTCCTACGATACTGGCAACCTTGGGCTTCGCCTGGTGGTTCCGCGCTTCGAACAAGCGCGCAAAATATCTGCCGGAATGGTCTTATTCGGGGAAAGTGGAACTGCTGGTCTGGTCTATTCCTGCGCTTGTGATTCTGTTCCTGGGCGGCATAGCCTGGTTCAGCTCCCATGATCTGGATCCCTCGCAGCCGCTTACCTCTAAGGAAAAGCCGCTGGAAATAGAAGTTGTGTCGCTGGACTGGAAATGGCTGTTTATCTACCCAGAGCAGCATGTTGCGAGCATAAACCGTCTGGTCGTGCCCGCCGGAATGCCACTGCATTTCTATATTACATCCGCCTCGGTATTTAACGACTTCTTTGTGCCGCAGCTGGGCAGCCAGATTTATGCCATGGGTGGTATGGCGACGCAGCTGAATCTGAAAGCGGACAAGCCGGGTGTTTATCCGGGCCTTTCTGCCCACTTCAGCGGGGACGGCTTCTCCGACATGTATTTCAATGTGGAAGCAGTTCCGGCGGCGAAATTTACGGCTTGGGTAGCGACAGCGAAAACGCAAGGGAGAGTGTTGAGCGAGACAGAGTATCGCTCGCTGCTGGTGCAGAGCCATAATGTGAAGCCCTATACCTACCGTGATGTTGCGCCGGGACTGTTTACCGATGTGGTCATGCAGAAACTTCCGGAAGGAGAGGGGCCGAAAGAAGGCAGACCCGCACCGGAAGTGACTCCGAAATCAACACAGGCACCTTCGGGGAAAGAGGATTAAGATGTTTGGAAAATTAACGCTGCAGGCAATTCCGTTCGATCAGCCGATACCTCTTATCGCAGCTGCGGTAGTGGGGCTTATACTGATCGCGACCGGTATATGGGTGGTTGCTAAAGGATACGGGCCTTATATCTGGCGCGAATGGATCACCAGCGTCGATCATAAACGCATCGGCGTGATGTATTGCCTGCTGGCCCTTGTCATGTTGATACGCGGTTTTGTCGATGCACTGATGATGCGCGCACAGCAGGCGATAGCGCTCCATAGCCAGGGTTATCTCCCGCCGGAACATTACGACCAGATATTTTCCGCTCACGGCACGATTATGATTCTGTTTGTCGGCATGCCGTTTGTCGTCGGCCTTATGAACTTTGCCGTGCCGCTTCAGTTAGGCGTGCGGGATGTGGCGTTTCCGACATGGAATTCGGTAAGCTTCTGGCTGACCGCAGCAGGCGCCATGCTGGTCAATATCTCGCTGGTGGTAGGAGAATTCGCACGCACGGGCTGGCTGCCTTTCCCTCCGCTTTCCGAGCTGCGCTATTCGCCAGGCGTCGGTGTCGATTATTATCTGTGGGCCTTACAGGTATCGGGTATAGGCACGCTGCTTGCGGGTATCAACATGCTGGTGACGATCCTGAAAATGCGCGCGCCCGGCATGACCTACACGCGCATGCCGATGTTCTGCTGGACTTCGCTTGCGTCCAACCTGCTGATCGTTGCTGCATTCCCTATCCTGACCGCCACACTGGCCGAGCTCTTGCTGGATCGCTATCTGGATTTCCATTTCTTCACCAACGACGCAGGCGGGAATCCCATGATGTTCATGAACCTGATATGGGCATGGGGTCACCCGGAAGTATATATTCTCATCCTGCCCGCATTCGGTGTTTTCTCCGAAGTGGTTTCCACATTCTCCTGCAAACCGCTGTTCGGTTACCGCTCCATGATCATTGCCACAATGGCGATCTGCATCATTTCTTTCATGGTATGGCTGCACCATTTCTTCACGATGGGTGCAGGCGGGGATGTCAATGCGGTGTTCGGCATTCTCACTATGATTATCGCCGTGCCCACAGGGGTAAAAATATACAACTGGCTCTTTACCATGTATGGCGGCAAGGTGCGTTTCACCACTCCCATGCTTTGGAGCATCGGCTTTATGATAACTTTTGCTATCGGGGGTATGACAGGCGTACTGCTCGGCGTGCCGCCTGCAGATTTCGTCCTGCATAACAGTGTGTTTCTGATCGCCCATTTCCATAATGTTATTATCGGCGGTGTATTATTCGGGGCATTCGCAGGCTATATATACTGGTTCCCCAAAGCGTTCGGCTTCACACTGGATGAGAAACTGGGCAAAGCAGCATTCTGGTTCTGGTTTGTGGGATTCTATGTAGCCTTCATGCCGCTTTATGTGCTGGGCTTGATGGGCATGACGCGGCGCATGCAGCATTATGACCGTCCGGAATGGCATCCCTGGCTGATTGTAGCTGCGATTGGAACGGTACTTATTCTGATTGCCGTGTGTTTTCAGGTGGCGCAGCTCGTTGTCTCCATCCGCACACGCGACCGCCGCCGTGATGTGACCGGCGATCCATGGGACGGAAGAACGCTCGAATGGGCTATGGCATCGCCGCCACCTTCCTTTAACTTTGCCATCCTGCCGGATGTGAAAGGGGAAGAAGCTTATTGGGGCATGAAGCAAAAAGCATACGAGGATTTGCACAAGCCCAGCCCTGAGATCCATTATGAGCCTATCGAAATGCCCCGTAACAGCCCCACCGGCATCGTGACGGCATTCTTCGCCACCGTCACAGGCTTTGCCATGATCTGGCATATCTGGTGGATGGCGGCACTGGGATTCATCGGCGCTTATGTCACCTTCGTGGTGTTTGCGTGGCGTGATATATCGGAATTCGAAATTCCGGCCGAAGAAGTGGCGCGCCTCGATCAGGCAAACCGTCTGGTACGCGCAGAGACACAGCGCGTTTCAGCCTGCGACCCATCGGCGGAACGGCGGTAATGATGCGAATAAGGAAAGAACGGATATGAGTACAGTAACATTACCATTACATGATGATCCCAATCAGATAGGCCATCACAATTATGAGGCCAAGCTGCATCACGGCAGTCCGGGACATGGATCGGGTGGGCCTGCTTCCAAACGTATTATTATCGGATACGGATTCTGGATATTCCTGCTGTCCGATATCATCATGTTCTCAGTGTTTTTTGCATCCTATGCGGTGCTATCCCGTGCGACGGCCGGAGGGCCTTCGGGGCGGGATATTTTTGAATTGAATACGGTGGCATGGGAAACAGCCTGCCTGCTGTTCTCAAGCTTTGCCTGCGGCATGGCAGGCCTTGCGCTGGAGAAACGTAATCAACTGCTGACGCAATTGGCATTGCTGGTCACGGGTGTGCTGGGGTTGGCATTCCTGCTGCTGGAAATAGGCGAATTCGTAAAACTGGTACATGAAGGGGCAGGGCCGTCCCGCAGCGCGTTCCTCTCATCTTTTTTCACGCTGGTGGGGTGCCACGGTTTGCATATCACGATAGGGCTATTGTGGCTTGGCACGATAATGGCGCAGATATGGTTCAAGGGCTTTCGGCGCAATATCCGCCACCGTTTCCTGTGTTTCAGTCTGTTCTGGCATGCGCTGGATATCATCTGGGTAGCGATCTTTACGCTTGTGTACCTGATAGGAGTAGCCGTATGAGCAATCATCACGAAGACGAATATGATAAGGCTCCCGGAGATGAAAACAGAACCGGGGCCGAGCCAACCACAGGATTCTCCGGCTATCTGCTGGGGCTGGTGCTGTCCATAGCGTTAACGGTGGCATCCTTCTGGATGGCGCGTACGCATCTGGTGTACGAACCGGCGCTGCCAATGACGTTGATTACGCTCGCAATCGCGCAGATGGGCATCCATCTCGTGTTCTTCCTGCATATCACCACGGCACCCGATAATAAAAACAACGTGCTTGCGCTTGCCTTCGGTATTCTGATCGTCTGCCTTATTATGTTCGGTTCAATCTGGATCATGCAGCACTTGAGCGAACACAATATGCCGATGGATGAATTAATGAGGATGCAGCGGTAAAAGTGTCAAGGTTTACCGCTTTTTTACAGATTTGCGGAGTCTTCATCATCGAAATAGCTGCACCGCCTTTCTAAGAATTGAACTGTACAATAAGTGCACACCTTGGAAAGGACGGATTTATGAGCGGATTTAAACTTGCGATTATCGTCGGGTGCTCACGGAAGGAATCGCCTAATCATAAAATGGCGAAGGCCTTGGTTAAACTGGGAGCCGACAAATTCGAAGCACAGATGCTTTCCATCAATGATCTACCTCCTTACCATCATGCGGATAATACCAATTTCCCCATTGAAGCAATGCGCATCAAAAAAGAAATCACCAACGCAGATGCTGTTTTGATTGTGACTCCCGAGTATGGCACCACAGTGCAAAGCGCATTAAGAAACGCCATAGATTGGGCGGGATGTTCTTATAACCAGAACGCTTTTGCCGGTAAACCTGTTGCGATATGCGGTACTTCCGGTGGCGGCACAGGTGTGGAAGCCAAGCATAGCCTGCGTCAGCTCCTCAAGCGTCTGAAAGGAGTGCTGATGGAACAGCCGGAACTCTATTTGCGCGGCAAGGACGCGATGATCGATAGTGAAGGAAACGTGGCAGGAGAGGGGACGAAACAGTTCCTGCAGGGCTTTATCGATAGATACGTACACTGGGTGAAAACGATCAATTATCCTCCTTCCAGAAGAATGGGCGGGCGATTCTGATAGGGTAGTATGTCGAATCCGGCGGACATCATATTGCTTTATGCACTGATTCCTGTCTGGCTTGCAGTCGGAGTGCTGGACTGGTGGTGCCATAAGAAAGCAGGCATAGAGCATACTTCCGGCACCAGGGAATCGATCCTTCACCTGCTGATGTTTATCGAAGCGGGCATAGCGTTACTTGCGGGGCTTTTTCTGGAGATTAACGCTTTAGTATTGGCATTTATGTTAGTGCTGCTGATGCTCCATGAATTGACGGCCATCTGGGATCTGGAATATGCGGACCCACGCCGTAAAATCACGACGCTCGAACAGCACACGCACAGTTTCCTTGAAGTACTCCCATTCATGGCATTCAGCCTTTTATGCTGCATCTATTGGGAGCAATTTTCCGCGCTGATCGGAACAGGAGATGCCACTGCGGATTTCTCGCTGCATTGGAAACGGCATGCTTTGCCGCAATTTTATGTAATCGCCGTGCTGGTCTGTGCGGCGCTAATCGATATGGGAGTGTATATCGAGGAGTTATACCGCTGCCTGAAGACGGCTGCTGACCGAAGCTGAGCTTTGCTTTTCCTGCAGATGATTATGCATGAATACGGCCTGCATCGCCCAGGCTTCACCTGCGGCATCGGCATCGTAAGTTTTTCGCTCCGGGCAGAAGAAACCGTGACCGGCGTTTGAAAATTCCACATTGCGAAAAGTCTTGTTCTTTTTGCGTAAGACTTCGGCAATGGAATGCTGCAGGCTGGTATTAATGTGCTTATCCTGTCCTGCCCAGAACAGTAGCAGCGGCGCCCTCTGGCTGTCTGCATAATCGGAAAGAACGGAAGGAATGCTGCTGCCATAATAGCTGATGGCAGCGCATAGCGGAAGAATGCTATTGGCGATGAAAGCCACTTTCCCACCGAAACAATATCCTGTGACGGCTATGCGTTTACTATCGATCCGTTTATCGGCATCCAGCCAGTGATAAGCGGCGCGGATATCGTTTTCGAGGTCGGTATGCGTAATCGCATCCATATGCGGTTTGGACTTCCCCAGATTATCGTAATCACCGATAAAACCGTGGGCGGTGCGGTGAAACAGCTCAGGTGCGACAGCGGTATACCCTAAGGCGGCTACGCGTTTTGCCGTTTCCTGAATATGCGCATTGACGCCGAACGCTTCATGGAAAATGATGACTGCAGGGGCTTTGTCGACCGGAGCGCCGGTGCGCACGACAAACATGCGCATCTGGCCGCCGTCACTGACCGGGACAGTTTCCCATTTAGGTTCCTGATATTTGGACATGCCTTACCTATGCTGCACGGTTGAGTTTACGGCCTTCCTGCTGGCAGGCTTCCGCCGCGCGACGGCAGACTTCCGCGCAATGTTTCATCTTTTCGTCTTTTCCCACGATTTCGCAGGAACGCGCACATGCTTCGCACACGCTCGCGCAGGCAGTGCAGACAGCCCGGTGCAGTTCAGAGCCCCGTTTCAGGAAATCGGCGGTAACCTGACATAGCTCAATGCAATCCAGCATGATTTTTACATGGTCGGCATCCACATGGGCGCCACCTTTCACAAGGCAATGATTCATCAGCGTATCCAGGCATGTAGTCCGGGCTTCCCAGCATAATGTAATACATTCATGATTTTCTGCGGTCATATTCCATCTCCCCTGTAAGTGAATACGCTTTCGGCACGCACAAAAGGATAGAAAATCGGAAATAAAAATTAAAGCCGAGCCAATGCCGAGAAAGAATAAAGAAATCGTAAGTAGCGGAGTTTGAGGTGGGATTAACCGGTTCTTTATCCTGTAATGAGAAAGAGGCTGCGTATTTTTTATTCCGGTTATCCTAAAATAAATGGTGAATCTATAATACCATATGGACGCTAGAAAAATGACGACATATGAACAAATAGATAAGTTTATTTTTTCAATAAACCCGTTTGCGTTGATTGCAATAGGGGTTGTACTGTTCTTTCTTCATTTTCTTCCCAGTATTCTGGCGGTTACCTATCGCAAGGGCGATCAGGTGAGGATATTCATGCTGAATGTAATATTTGGCTGGACGATCATCGGATGGGTTTTCCTGCTGGTATGGTCTTTAACTAAGACCAGAACGCTTCCGGCGGATCCTCTGGAAAGGGAGAAATAACGGTAAAATATCAAGTATCATATTTTACCTCATCCTTATAAACAAAAAGCTCCTCTCTATTGGAATCTGATATGGCATTTGCGCTAATGGCATACCTATCATAATGGAAAGGAGAATAGGATGAAAACCAGAAGCTTATATGCCTATGCATTGGCTGCATGTACGGCAATGGGAGCTACGCAGGTAGTGGCGGCCGATGCGCAGGAAGTGACTCCGCTCAATACAACGCAGGGAAACAGCGAATTCGAATATTCGGCCAGAAAAATTCTGGGCTATGCATCCGAAGCGCAGGCTGCGCTGGATGACAAGGATATACAGGATGCCAACACGGATCTGGACCTGGCAGCGCAGGAGCTGGATAAAATTCACAGCATCAAAAATTATATGGAAATGAATGGGGCCGTATTCGGACGCGTGTTCTACGGCGACAGCCATAGCTATTATATTCCCATTGCAGACGATACCTATGCCGTGCGGACCTATAAACAGGGACCTTTCTGGTCTTCCAAGAAAGGCATGGCGGTGAGCGATGTGAAGCTGGTGCTGGTGAATATAGCTATCGATCCCGATAAATCCACGCAGCGTATTCATAATGCGCAGAACGATGTTGCTCAGAAAGATTACAGCAAAGCACAAACGGAACTGGCGAATTTGCTGAATGAATCCATTCATGCGGTCTCTTCACAAGAACAGCCTTTCACGCGGCTGCAGGATAATATTTACCTGACGCGCGTTCTTCTGCGGCAGAATAATTACGGCGGCGCGCGTTATACCTTGCATAATGCGAAGTCGGCTTTGAATGAATATGCAAAAACCCGGAGCGAGCCGGATAAGAAGGTGAGCAAGCTGGAAAAGGAAATTGATATATTGGATAAAACCATTCAGAAGCGCGACCCATCCATGATGAATAAGGCAAGCGCAAAAGTGGAAGAATGGTGGAAGGAACTCAAATCCTGGAGTGAAAAGAATAGCTGAGTTTAGCATATAAAAAACCGGAGCGTTCCAAAGAGCGCTCCGGTTTTTTGGCTTAGCCGGTCTTACCGGTCAGTCGTGCCGGGCTTTGTTACCTTCGGAGCCTTGCCGTCTTCGGCACGCCCTTGGTTACGCAGCTCACGCCCTTCTTTAGCCATTTTATCATCATTGAACATTTCACCGGTTTCCTCTTTGACAAAACCGGCGCCTTCTTTAATTGCACCTTTGACACTCATGGTCATTCTCCTTTGATAATGAATATAATAACCAACAAAAATTATTATCCGCTTTTACATTTAAAGAAGCGATAGGAGGAGAAAGAAAATTCATAAATAAATGGTAAAAACACAATATATATCAGTATATTGTATAATAGGTTAATTGCATTTTTATCCTTGCCGTCTTCATACGCCTATATTTTTTATGCATGAGCGCAGAGTGTGTAGGCTCGGGAGTTATGTATAAACATGACAGACCTATCCCGTAGCATATGACCGGATGTTTTCATATTCCGGCCGCTCCACAAACATAATTAAAGGAGGCGCTATGAGCTTGCTCGATAAAATTTCCAATAATAACGAAAAGAAAGAAGACACTTATAAAGTGGCACCCATTCCGGAAAGGCTGAAGAAGAATAAGAAGGTGGTGATGATCACTGCTGATAATACGGAAGACCTTGAGTTCTTCTATCCGTATTACCGCCTGACGGAAGAAGGTTACACAGTGGATGTCGTGACACCGGACGGCGGAAAGTTTGCCGGAAAGCACGATTTAGGACTAAGCGAAACCAAAGCGATAACGGCGGTGAAGCCAGCGGATTACGAACTGCTTTATCTGCCGGGTGGAAAGGCCCCGTCGGAGTTGCGTAAAAACGAAGATGTTCTGGCTTTCGTAAAGGAATTCGCCAGAAACGGCAAGCCGATCGCAGCGGTCTGCCACGGGCCACAGGTTCTGATTTCTGCAGGGCTTGTAAAGGGTAAGCAGATGGCTGCATGGCCGGAAGTGGGTAAAGAACTCACGGAAGCAGGTGCAACCTATGTGGATGAAGCACTGGTGGAAGACGGACAATTTATTACCGCCCGCAAACCAGGTGATTTGCACCGTCATCTTTATGGTACGCTGCAATATCTACGCGGAGAAGTGGAACCGCAAAACCGCACTCAGCGTCGTTCCCAGGCTGGTTAATAACAGGCTGGAGAATTAAAGAAAGGGGCATGCGGATTAACCCGCATGCCCTGATTTTTTACCTGCTTGTATAAAGGAGTTTTACTGAACTGGAGCCGGAGGAGTATTCTGCTCAACGATATAATCGATCTCAATGACCACTCTGCGGTCCCGCTGCAGACAACGGATAAGTGCCTGGCGTTTAAGTTTTGCAGGGCAATTAGCTGTCGGATATTCTTTGCCGAACCAGCGCGTTTTTGCGAGTTGCGTGTTCAGATACTCATGATCATGCAGATATTGTTCAACCGCCTTTGCTCTTTTTTCTGAAAGCTTACGGTTATAAGTCGTGCTGCCCATGCGGTCAGCAAAACCTGCAATCCTGACATCCCGGATGGTCGTATCGGACCGGAGTATATTGGTGAGGCTGTCGAGCTTGCGGCGCTCACTATCCATTAACCGGGCACTGTTAAAGTCAAAATAGACAGTTCTGTCTTCTTCTGCAATTTCACGACGCGGTAGCGGAGCGACAACAACTTTTGGCGCGCACTCATCCTGACCCGTATCCCATTTGGTGCGGACGCAGGTACCGAACATGCTATCATGAAGAACGCCATGCCGTGCATCATGTACCACTGCACGGTTATCATTGGCCAGGACTGAGAAAGGAGCAGCGGTGGTGGCTAATACGCCTATAATGCTGCAGATTGTAGAATGACGCATATTCTCTCCTTTGAATCAGAGGAAGTTAATCCGCCATGTCCCATTGCATATCGCGCACACCGGACGGATCGGTAAGCATAGGCTCATCCCCCTGTGGAGGGCGGCCTGTAACAGCCACTGTTTCCATGCGCTGATCATCACTACCGATAAATCCTTCTTTGTAAGCATTCTGCATATTGCCGAACTTCTGCTCTACAGAGACATCCGTAGCGAAGTGGGTAGCGGTATTACCCGTACCCACTTCTTCCTGATCGTAGTTAATTCTACGCATAGATCCTCCACACTGGGGATGCGTTAAGCTACTTTTGTCGTAGCGTTCGAAGTCTGCATGATAGTGCGGGCAGCATCCTTCCTTTCGTCCGTTGTATGGACGATAAGAACGACCTTGCCTCTTTTGACTTCATTCTCATATTTTTTGGCGTCATCGACGGCAAAACCGGCACTGATAAGAGCACCGCTTAGGCCACCTGCAACGGCGCCGGTTCCAAGCCCGGCCAGAATAGCGGTAAGCGGACCGGAAGCCAGTAACCCCATACCGGGAACAACGATATTGCCTACGGCAGTCAGGCCGGCAACCAGTGCGCCGATCGAACCGCCAAATAATGCGCCTGCTGCGCCACCGCGTGTAGCACGCTCGCCTTCATCATTAACCGGCGGCGGGAAAATGGTGTGACGTGCTTTATCCGAAATCAGCAAGCTTATATCTTCCTTCCGGAAATCCTGTTCAAGAAGTAAGGAAAAAGCCCTTTCAGCTTCAATTCGGCTATCAAAAATTCCTGCAACGGTAGTCATAAAACCCTCCTGTTAAGTTAAGGTGAAGACAAGATATTCTGAATAATATCCTATAATGGAGGTAAAAATAATATGCCTTTGAGGGCGGCCAGCCGTAAAATTGGCATAAGACTATGAAGAGGTGTCTGAAAGCCTGTAATACGGCATGTATCTTTTAATCTGAAGCACCCTTATTCCTTATGGTTTTCTTATTTTTGCATTCATAGCGTAGGACCGGCCTGCAGATATTGCAGCGCTGTATTTATTCTCTAAGTAAAAGGCCCGTAAGTATATGGCAAGTAGTCACCAGCATGCGCATAAACATAAAAAAGATGCTCGTCATCCGTTTGAATGCGTCGCCCTGTTACTGCAGGGAGGTGGCGCGCTGGGGGCCTATCAGGCAGGAGTTTATGAGGCGCTCGCAGAGGCGGATGTCGAGCCGGATTGGGTGGCGGGAATATCCATCGGAGCTATTAATGCTGCTATTATTGCAGGCAATGCTCCTAATGAGAGAGTGAATAAACTCAGGGAATTCTGGCATTCGGTGACCATAGATGAATTATGGTACTATCCGGAAGATTTCCGGTCGTTATTAGTGCGTGACAATGCGCGCCATCAGGCGATTAATTTCATGAGTGCTATGAATACAATATTCAATGGCATTCCCGGCTTCTTTACACCGCGTTTTATCAATCCATTCATAGCGGAGAAATGCTCAAAGGCAGCTATCAGCTTCTACGATACCAAAAAGCTGAAATCAACGCTGGAGCGGCTTGTAGATTTTGACCGTATTAATAATGACGATATCCGGTTCAACGTGGGGGTGGTGAACGTCGAGACCGGTAATTTCATGGATTTTAATAATCAGGAACATCGCATTACTCCCGAACATGTCATGGCAAGCGGGGCATTACCGCCCGGCTTTCCGCCGATAGAGATTGACGGTAAGCATTACTGGGATGGCGGCCTGATCTCCAATACACCGCTGCAATGGATTGTAGACAGCAAGATATATATGGATACGCTTGTATTCCAGGTCGATCTGTGGAGCGCTTCCAGCAATAACTTTCCTCACAACATCGCAGACGTATATACGCGCCAGAAGGATATTCAGTATTCAAGCCGCACACGCGCCAATACGGACCGGTTCAAAGAGCATCATAAACTATCGCACCAGATTTCCAGCCTTATTAAAAAACTTCCGCCGGAGCTGCAGAAACTACCGGAAGTCGGTCTGTTGAAGCAGCATGTGAACGACCATCTGTACAATATTGTGCACCTGATTTACCACAATAAGGATTATGAAGGCTACTCTAAGGACTTTGAGTTCTCACGCCTGAGCATGAAAGCGCATTGGCAGTCCGGTTATGACGATACGATCAAAACACTGCAAAACCCCGCAGTGTTAAAACTTCCTACTAATAAGGAAGGGGTAGCTATATTCGATTTCAGCGCTCACAATAAATCTGCGCCATCCTAGCGAAGTTTATAGAAATTTTACCTGTAAGGTGCAACCTTGAATGGAAAATCTACGATGGATATTGCTAGCATAACAGGCTCAGGAATAACAGAAGACGGAGGCTCGCTATGATTCCCAGCACAGTAAACCGCGTTCCTATGCATACCGCTCAGAAAGTGAACAATAAAATTCGCCGCCGCATGGAGCGTAGGATAAGCTATTATGCAAGGCATCCGGAGAAAATAGATGAAAGGCTGCAGCAGCTTGAGCGGGAATGGGACATAGAGCGCACGCTGGAAGCCAATGCCGGTGCGGTGGCGGTAGGAAGCGTACTGCTTGGTGCGCTGTCTCATAAGCGCTGGCTTCTTCTGCCCGTATTTGTGGGAGGGTTCCTGTTATATCATGCCGTCAACGGCTGGTGCCCGCCCTTGCCTGTATGGCGTCGTTTTGGTGTAAGAACACAGACGGAAATTGATGAGGAGCGCTATGCGCTAAAAGCACTGCGTGGCGACTTCAGAAAGATGCCGCCTCAGAACGATTCCAGGGAATTCAGTAACCGGGTAATGGATGTCGTCAGGCATTAATTATTGGACGGGAAGGCGCACGGTAAAGACGGAGCCGTTATCCTTATGGTTAGTCACGGTGACTGTGCCATTGAGTAAGCGCATGATTTCGCGGGAAATGGGAAGCCCAAGCCCGGTTCCTGCAACCTGGCGGTCACTTTTAACAAAGCGCGTATATTTGGAAAATATTTCTTCCATTCTCGCGCTTTCTATTCCTTTACCATTATCTTGTACGTGTATATAGGCATCACCTGCTTCGTCCACACCATATGAAATATGGATTACGGAAGGTCTGCCGCCATATTTAACTGCATTATCCAGCAGCAGAAAAATAACGCGGTGTAATAGCAGGCGATCGCTCGTAATAAGAACGGGTTCGGGAATTTCATGGAGATGGACGCTGGAATTCTGGAGGGTGGGGGAAAGCGTAATAATACATTCCTGCAGCATCAAAAGCAGATCGAATGATTGCTTATGCGGTTTCACCATACCGCTTTCCAGCTTGGACATATCCAGAATATTGGTAATAAAATTATCCAGTCGCACTGCCTGCTGCAACGCAGTATTCAACAGGGAAAGCTGTGTTTCGGGGGAGAGCTTCTGGTAGGTATGCATATAAATGTCCAGCGAACCTATAATCGAAGCAAGCGGGGTTTTCAGGTCATGAGAAATAGCCAGAAACATCTGCCGCTGGATACGCTCACGTTCCGTGTTAAAAAACTCCGAATATTCAAATGTTTTTAGGGACAACTCTGACATAACACAAAGAACATCATGATGCGTATGATAAAACCATATCGGAGTCGAAATAAAGATGTTGTGTAATTGATAAAAGACAAAATAAAGACATGCTCAATGTGAGGAAGAGAAGTGGGATAATTTCCGGGCCAGTGTGTCAAAATTAATAGGTTTGCTGATATAATCGTCCATTCCCGCTTCCAAGCATTTTGTATGATGGATCCCTAAAGTGTGTGCCGTCATTCCCAGAATAGGCTGGCGGAAGTGTTTTTCTTTCTCCAGCTGGCGTATGGCACGGGTAGTCTCCAGGCCGTCCATATCATAGAGCCGGATGTCCATCAGAATGGCAGTATAAGGTACGATACACTCTTTTATTTTCTCGACAGCAAGCAGGCCGGAATCAACGGATTCAACTTTAAAGCCCATATTTTCAAGCATTATCGCCGCGACTAATATATTGGGCTGGTAATCTTCCACGAGCAGGATAGTGCCCTGGAAGCTTTCTTCCTGATCGCATGGGAGGGAATCAGAACGTAAAGTTGATTCTTTCACCGTGAGCACTCCTGTAATAATGAAATTTCAAAAGAAGACAATCTTGACTCAAACAGGCACTCTGGAATCTAACGAGGGAAATATAAATCTTAGCTTAGGTTCTGCCCCCATACAAATAAATATTCCATAAGTATTGAGCGGGCAATGCTTCATAAAAATTCATTTTACCGCTTCTTTATCTCCCCCCTGAAACAAGAGACGGCAATTTTATTCAGCCGGTGATACTTATTTTAAATATCGGAAGCGAGGCGTCTTCCAAGAATCTTTCTACGCCTATCAGCATAAAGCCAAGTCTTTCATATTTCTTAATTTCCGCCATTGCGCGGCGATTACGAATCTATTACTCGCAAGGAGAGGTATATGACCAAACATTATTCGAAGAAGTCAAGCACCAGCACTGACGATCAAAACGATAAAACAACGAGTCTGACGGGCGATCAGAGCAGCGAAGACACGAACGATACCACTTCGCAGGATAACGACAGCACGTCCCTTACGACTGCTGCAAATACAAATGAAGAAGACGAAGGAACGAGCAGCAAGGATAAGAATAAACGTTCATCCTCTGCTTCTAAAACGGCTTCATCCTCCTCTTCCACAGATTCTTCCGACGAGGAAGAAGAAGGCCAGCAATATGGTAAGAGCAGAAATAGCTCGCGTGATAATGAGAGGGATCAGTCGGGTCGTCGTTCCTCTTCATCGGATCGCGAAGACAGCAGGCGCTATGGCAGCAGCCAGCGAGACGAAAATAGCCGCCGGAGCGAATGGAACGATTACGGTGATGACCGCCAGCGTTATGGCCGTTCACGCGATGAGGAATATTATGGGCGCTCCAGCGGAGACCGGAACCGTTATGAATCGGATCGCGAGCAGAATTATGGCCGTTCGCGCGTAATCCCAATGTCGGGTGAAGGCTCGCGCAGAGGGTACGACGAAGACAGATATTATGCTCCGCGCCAGCGTCAGGAAGAGTATGATTATCGCGATGATTATCGTGATCGTTCCCCGTCCAACCGTGATTATTACACCCGCTCTTCAGAGGGTAGGTATAATGAGCCGCAGAGGTATGAAGACGAAGGATACCGTTCGCAGCGTAATAGCCGCAGGTTTAATGAGGGATACGGTGAAGGAGCCTATGGCGATGACTACCGTCGTCAGTCCCGTGGTGGCTACAGCTCACGCGGCAACATAGATCGCGACTGGTATGGAGAACCCTCACGCGGTTATGGCTCGTCTTCCTACGGCAGCCGCGGTTCGGAAGGCTATCGCGACAGAGATGAGGATTATGAAGATCGTCCTTACCGCAGGTCTTCACGCGATTAACAACACATAGGAGCGCACGGGGGGATGTTCTCATCCTCCCGGCGATTAATCATTATGAGCATCTTAAAATTCATATCTGATTTTATCGATGGATGGAAAGGCGGATCGGTAAAGCCGATTCAGGAGGACAAGCAATTACGTCATAAAATGAGTGAACGCAAGATCGACAAAATGGTAAGCGACAGCTTTCCGGCAAGCGATCCGCCGAGCACTTATTAGCGTGTAAGGCGGGAAGCATGGATACGCGAAAAGAGGATAAAAAGGAGATACGGCAAAATAACAAAATGCTGATGGCGCTTGCGGTAATCCTGGCGCTGGCAGCCTTATGGTATATTGCCTATGTCTTGATCGGCTACCATACTCCTGCCGCGCCTTCGCCTTAAATTTCCCATCATGAATGATTCTTCTCCTGCTTGGCAGGAAGTGACTACCTGTCCGGTCATACGGGCAGGGTGTGGTGGTATATGCGGTGCGTATATCGGTTTTATATTTAGGTTTAAAGAAAGGGATACAATATGCAGAATAAAAAATGGGATTGGACAAGGCATGATAATTTGCCGTCTTCAAACATGCGGGCAACGCAGAATCAGGCATTAGGAAATATGTCGGGGCTGTTCGCGCCGATGTCGCATTTCTTTCAGGAAATGGAACGTATGTTCGACACTACTTTCCAGCATTTTACCGCACCCGCAATGATGAACGGTATGACCGGCTTGCAGAACATGATGTTCCGTTCTCCGCATATCGACATTACTTCAACCGATGAAGAATATAATATCCAGGTAGAAGTGCCGGGTATGGATGAACGCGATCTGCGTCTGGAAGTGACCCCGGAAAACATGCTGGTCATTTCAGGTGAAAAGCGTGCTGAAAGCGGCGATAACAACACGAATCGCAATTACCATCGCATGGAGCGCTCTTACGGTGCGTTCCAGCGTGTGCTTTCCTTGCCTGAAGATGTGGATCACGAGACGGTCGACGCGCAGATGAAAAACGGCATTCTCACCGTTACGCTCCAGAAGCGTATGGCATCTGAAGGATCAAGATCGCGCCGGATCGATATCAATGCTACGGAGGGCGGTCGTTCCCGTCAGGCAGGAAAACATCAGGGGCATGGTGCTCATGAAGGGCGCAATCATGAGGGTGCGGCCAATGCCAACGCCAAGAAGGTAGCCTGAGACTATCCATCAGCATTCTCCCCTTTGCAAGATAAGGGGAGAATGCCTCACTTGCATAATATGCAGAAAGAGAGTATTTGATACCGGAAGTAGTTTTTCCGGAAAAGTTATGTAAGCAGAAATTGCGGATATGCGGCTGATCTAAGCCTATTAATCCTGCTTATGACCGGTCTGTTTCTGTTTAATAATCTTTCCGATCTTCTTGGTATTTTCTGTTTTATTTTGCCGTTGCAAGCGTTCCGGATCATCGTGTGAATATTTATCGTCTTGCACTTTCTGGTAAGGCTTTTTCTGCGATGTCATAATGATCCCTCCTTCATAGGAGGATCATGCCGTCTCTAAAATAATTTTTCGATTAAGAATCGTGCTTAATACAGAAAAAAGGAGAATGTTATGCCGCAAAAAGCAATGAAATCCCTTCCTGAACAGCATCAGGACGAACAGCCGGGACGCGAAAAATTAATGCATCCCAAACCGCAGAACGAAATGAAGAATTATAAAGCGGCCGGCAAGCTGAAAGGCAAAGTGGCGCTTATTAGCGGTGGCGACAGCGGGATAGGAAGATCGGTGGCGATAGGATTCGCAAAAGAAGGGGCAGATATCGCAATTATCTATCTGAATGAAGATGATGATGCGGACGTAACCTGCAAGCTGGTGGAAGCGGAAGGCAGAAAATGCCTGAAGATGGAAGGCGACATTGGGGACCGGGAATTTTGTGACGATGCAATTGAACGCACCGTTCAGCAATTCGGAAAACTCGATATTCTGGTTAATAATGCTGCCGAGCAGCATGTGCAGGAGGATCTGTACGATATCACGCACGAACAGCTGGAGCGGACATTTCGTACCAATTTATTTTCCCAGTTTTACCTGTCGCGTGCAGCGCTGAAACATATGAAAGAAGGCGCCTCCATCATCAACACGGCATCGGTAACCGCGTATAAAGGCAATAAGGAGCTTATCGATTACTCCGCCACCAAAGGAGCTATTGTCACATTCACTCGCTCGCTTTCACAGTCGCTGGTGAAAAGAAATATACGTGTCAATGCGGTCGCGCCTGGCCCCATCTGGACACCGCTTATTCCCGCAAGCTTCGATGAAGAACATGTCGCAAAATTCGGAACCGATACTCCTATGGGAAGGCCTGGCCAACCTGATGAAGTCGCGCCATGTTATATATTCCTGGCATCGGAAGATGCGTCTTACATGACAGGCCAGGTATTGCATCCTAACGGGGGTACGGTGTTAAACGGATAATACCGGCCTACGAATTACCAATGTTCCATTCTCAGGAGATAAGATCATTATGAATACCGAGTCCCAGACTTCTTCTATGGAAGATATATTGCTCGATACGAAGATTCAGCCGGAAAAACCAGCACGGGGGGAATCGCTTCACCCGATTATGAGAGCATTTGGACGAGCGCAATACGGTCAGCTTACTGTGCAGGGACCGGATGGCAGGATTCATAAGTTTGTTGGTCCCCAGATCGGTGCGGCGGCGGATTTACAGATCCATGACTGGAGCGCATTGGACAGGTTTATCACCAAGGGCGAGACAGGATTTGCGGAAGCCTATATGGAAGGATTATGGGACTCTCGCGATCTCGTATCTCTGCTGGTGTTTGGATTGGCTAATGCAGAGGTGCTGGAGCGTTATTTCTATGGTAGGCCTATCTATGCGTTCTTTACCTATTTGACGAGCGTGCTGCGCACGAACACCATTCGTAAGAGCAGGCAGAATGTGCAGGCGCATTATGACCTTGGAAATGATTTCTATAAGCTGTGGCTGGATGAGAGCATGACCTATTCCTGTGGTCTGTTCGGCGGGGAGATCGACATGACGCTGGAAGATGCGCAACAGGCCAAATACAACCGTATTCTGACCAAACTTGGTGCAAAGGCCGGAGACCATATTCTAGAGATCGGCTGCGGGTGGGGTGCATTTGCGATGGCGGCCGCGCGTAAAGGGATAAAAGTCACCGGCGTCACGATTTCCGACGAACAGAAAGCGCTGGCTGAAGAAAGAATAAAGCAGGCCGGTCTGGAAGAGTACGCGCAGATTAGACTGATCGATTACCGGCAGGTGGAAGGTGTTTTCGACCATATCGTATCCATCGGCATGTTTGAGCATGTGGGAGAGCAATACTGGCCCACTTACTTTGACACGGTAAAGGCGCGCCTTCGCCCAGGCGGCAAGGCGATGATCCAGAGCATCACCATAGATGAGCATGTGTTTGAAAGAACGCACGATAAGCAAGGATTTATAGAGACCTATATTTTCCCGGGCGGAATGCTTCCGTCGCGACCGGTATTTCGCTCACATGTGGAAAGAGCTGGACTTGTATGCAAGGAAATGTTTACCTTCGGACAGGATTATGCGCGCACCGTCGGGCACTGGATGGCCAGATTCAATGCGCATGAAGCGGAAGTACGCAAGCTAGGTTATAACGAACATTTCATCAGAATGTGGCGATTCTACCTTTCCAGCTGTATCGCGGCATTTACAACCGCCCGCACGGACGTGATGCAGGCAGAGATCACGCATGCGAAAGATGCTGTCTAAGAAGGATTTTTATCGTATTTTTATTTTCTTGTAGGTTTTCCGGTAGGTCTTTTTATGTTTTCAAGGGTTTAGTACTAAACCTGTTCTGGCACAACTATGTAAGAATTTTATGCATGAAAAAAGAAATGTAGTTCTCGTCGTTGATGATGAACCCGAAATTCGTAAGATGCTAAATATTTTTCTTGAGGTTTCCGAGTTCAAGGTAACCGAGAGTGAAGCTGGAAAAGAAGCGATACGGCTGGCGGCATCCATCAAACCCGATTTGATAATACTGGATCTGGGGCTGCCCGATATGGATGGGATGGAAGTGATCACCGCCATACGCGAATGGTCCCAGGTTCCGATTATTGTGCTTACCGTCCGCTCAGAAGATGAAAGTATCGCGCATGCTTTAAATATCGGCGCCGATGACTATATCGTAAAGCCATTCGGTATCGAAGTACTGGTGGCGCGTATTAATGCGAATCTCAGAAAATCTGCGATCAGGGATACGGGCGAGCCGGATATTGTAAACGGCGCCATTCGTATGGATCTGGTCAAGCATAAGGTCTATATTGACGGTAAGCAGATTCCGTTTACTCCCAAGGAATATGAGTTGTTGCGTTACTTCATGTCCAATCGCGGCAAAATGCTTACGCACAAGCAGATCCTGAAACATGTCTGGGGTGTTGCTCATGCGGAAGATACACAGTATCTGCGCGTGTATGTGAGACAGCTGCGTGACAAGCTGAAGGTGCGCCCTGATCTTGCCAATCTTATCATGGCCGAAACCGGCATTGGCTACCGTATGGAATATATGGAAGACGATAAGGTAATAGAAAAGAATGCATCCTGATAAAATTCATCCCGCATTACATTAATCCAGACAAAAAAAGAACCGGTTGAAAACAGCCGGTTCTTTTTTTGCTGTGTTCTTATCCCTTATAAAGGGGGAGTAGTTCTTCGGCCTGAAACAAGGTTATAAATCAGGCTGGCGAGGAACAGGATAACGAATAAACCTGTCAGGAATTGTGCAACCTGCGCAAATGCGCCTGCCAATCCACCGAATCCAAGAAATCCCGCAATAATTGCGAGAATAAAGAATGTGATGATCCAACTAAGCATATTTCCTCCTCATAATTACTTTTCTGAATTGGGAACAGGATCAATTGTATAGAGGCAGGAGTTAAATAAGAATGCGGATGGAACGCATATACAATAAGAAAGTGGTAATTTTCACGCTATATACGCCCAATAAGGGGAAATATCCTTATGATAAATTTATAAAATTCCCGATTCAACCCGTATAGCTTTTTTGTATAGGGATAGTCATCGTATCGAGGTTCTAAGAACAGCTTCACCTATTCATACGAATATAACCCTATAAGGAGAATGACTATGAAACATAAGAAAATAATTTCATGTTTATTGGTAGCCTCCATCCTCGGAGGATGTACTGAACCTAACGGAGCGCCGGGACGCGGTGTTGAAAATGGCGGCGCACTGAGCAAAACCGATGTCGGAACTGCGGCAGGCGTAGTAGCTGGCGGTGTACTGGGAAGCACGATCGGTGGAGGAACAGGGCAGGTAATCGCGACGATCGGTGGCGGATTGCTGGGTGGTATTCTGGGTAATAGCATCGGTAAGTCGCTGGATAATGCGGACCGCGCTGAATATGACCGTGCTGCACAGCATGCCATGGAAACCGGTCACAGACAGAGCTGGAAGAACGCGGATAGCGGCCATCGCGGTTATATAACGCCTCGTAAATCTTACCACGCAGATGATGGAAGCCTATGCCGTGAATATACACAGACTATCTACATTGAAGGAAAGAAGCACCGTGCTAGCGGGACAGCTTGCCGTACAGAAGACGGAACGTGGAAAATTGCTGACTGAAAATAAGTCAGCCCAATAAAAAGGGCGTTTTCCGATAAGGAAAACGCCCTTTCTTTTGCTATCCCGGTTTTAGTGGGATGGCTGGACAATGGTCGTCTGGGGTTGGGTCTGAGGCGGACATGTGCAATGGGATGAACATGCCGACACACTTACAAGAACAAGTGCCAGGGCCGCCAGATTACGTATTGTTGAAACATGCATAAGACGTCTCCTTTGGGATAATGGTCAAATGATTTTCCGGAAGTGATTATTGGTTTCCGGACGTATCGCTTTCACGCTTCATTTTCTTCTTATGATGTTTCAGGATCTTTTTATCGACGGACTTTTCAGCTTCCTTTTCACCGATGGCAGCTTTATCCGCGCCGATCTTGGTGCTGTCTACAGCCTGGCTGCCGTAGCTATCGGTTGCTTTGTCCATTGCTTTATCCTGGCGATGCTGAGCCAGGCGGTCGCGATCTTTCTGCAGTGCTGCATTGTCCTTGTTAATGGCATTGACATCGGATTTGACATCCTGGTCATTTTCCGTCTGCGCCATAACCGCGGGGGATGCGGCAAGCAAACAAGCAGCAGTAAGAAGGGCTAGTTTTTTCATAGTAATAGTCTCCTTGAGGTTGATAAAAACGGTAATTAGATTTATTGCTCGCATTCTTCTTCGTTTCTGCGACGGCTGCGCCCGCACAGATGGGCACTGGCTGAAACCAGAAGGGCAAAGCTCAGCACACCGATGATGGCTAAAGTAGAAGGAGGAGTTTCGTGCACGTAACGGCGCACGCATTCTACGGTGTGATTGGCCATGCCATTGCTGAAATCTTTCCTAAACATGATAAACTCCTTGTCTGTTCTCTAGTTACATAAATCCACTCGTAAAACGAGAACCCACGGTACAAATTGTGACATAAAATTGCGGTACTGCGATAACGGGAAAGTATAAAAAAGTGATAATATTTCGATGTCTGCAGTTTATTATCCCCTTATAATTCCATATAAATTAGAGGCAGTGTTTTTATGCACAGCATCTTAAAGAGAGAAGGGAGAAGCACGGTTTATTAAGGGAGGAATGACTTATGAGAATACAAAAATTTATCGCACTGGCGGCAGTGGGAATGGGTACGCTGGTAGGGGCTGATGCCATTGCAGCTTCCGCATCTGCTTCTTCGGAAAATTTCTTAACCAAGGCGATTAGCAACAGTCAATTCGAAGTGGAGTCAAGTAAACTGGCATTGGAAAAATCTCAGAATAAAGATGTTAAACAATACGCGCAGATGATGATCGAAAGCCAGACGAAAATACTCAATACCCTGACGACCTATAAGCAAAGCACAATGGGGGCTGCGCAGAAAGATATGGATAAGGCGCATCAGGACATGATGAAAAAGCTGGAGCCGCTGGTGACGGATAATTTCAATAATGAATATAGCCGTATGCAGCAGGATACGGACAAGGAAATGGTTGTGCTTTTTTCGGAATATGCCGAAAAAGGGGATAATGCGGATTTAAGAAATTTTGCTGCAGGGGCCTTACCGCAATTAAAGGAAAACAAAGCCCAGGCTGATAAGTTGGATACGAACAGTCATTGATAAAATCAGGCAGGTGATGTGGCACACCACCTGCCTGGATGAATTAATGTCCGGCGCCCATGGAGCCGCCGCCACCGCCCGAGCCGCCTGCACCTGTACCGCCGGCGGAGCCGGAAGCGCTACCGCTGGTGCCGCCTGTTCCGGACATACCCGTTCCCGTGGTGCCGGTGCCGGTAGTTCCAGTGCCCGAAGTGCCGGTACCGGTTGTGGAGTTGGTCGTTCCGGTTCCGTTATTCACACCATTATTCGTCGAGTTGTTATTGAACCCGTTCTGGGAGGGCAGAGTGCCGCTATTGCCGGTGTTCGTGCCATTGGACGGGGTGGCAGATCCGTTGGAGCGCGTATTGCCGAAAGTTCCGGTTGTCTGCGATGTCTGCGCTACGGCGACCGTAGATGCGGACGCCAGCAGGAACGCGCTAATAATAAGTAAATGCTTTTTCATAGGATGCCTCTTTCAATCTGGATGAATAAAGACGCTATCAGATTCCGATAATAGCGACCGCCCTTTAAGGTGACATAAGAGCTCGCAGGAATGATCAGGCGCATTGAATTAAAATGCTAGGGAATGCGTACCCGGTAATTATAAAAATTCTAATAGTCTGTAAAAGAATTGGTAAGCAAAGGCGAAGCTTTACAATTATTTTATTATTCGTACAAAAAACTGTTACGGAGTTTTTACTGAGCAACAGTTAGCTTGTGGGTCTCTGGAGTCTCCAGAGCGGAAATATTTTTCAGACATTTTTCATGTCAAAACGTGGCAATACCATTCCTTGATTGCCAGTCAATGCCGCTAATTGCATAGTGATCTTAAGCGCTTTCTAAAGCGCATTGAACGGCTGTTGCGGCTGTATAGCGTCTGAAAATAATTCCGTTTCTTCACCACTACTAAGATAAGGAGTGTTTTATGCCTAGGAATTCAGCAAGACGATATGAATATGATGACGATTACTCCAACGATAATTCGCGTCATGGACGTTCCTCCTATCGCGGCAGCCATGATTATGACCGCGATGAATATGACAATCGTTCGCGCAGCGCTTCCAGGAGGCCGCGTGATGAATACGGCCGCTTCATGAGCGAAGATGATGACGATCGTTATGGTCGCAGCGAGCGGAGCTATTCCCGTGGTCGTAATCAGGGACGTTACAGCGAGGAAAGCTATGGCCGCGGTCGTGGTCATGGTGGTTGGTTCGGCGATTCGGAAGGCCATTCTGAAGCAGCCCAGAGAGGCTGGGACAATCCTAACCATGGTGACAGCGGCTGGTTCGGCGATTCGGCAGGTCATTCCGAAGCATCCCGTCGCGGCTGGGATAACCCCAATCACGGTCCGAGCGGCTGGTTTGGTGACTCTGAAGGCCATTCTCAGGCAGCTCGTCGCGGCTGGGACAATCCCAACCATGGTGACAGCGGCTGGTTCGGCGATTCCGAAGGCCATTCCGAAGCGGCGCGCCGTGGATGGGGTGAACATTCATCCCACCGTTCTTACGGGAACCGTGGCGGACGTTACGAGCAGGAAAGATATGCTCGCCGCAATCGCGATGATCGCTACTAAGCGAGTAGAGGAGGCAGCTTCGGCTGCCTCCTCACCTTCATTATAGCCACTAAATACAAAGGGAAGGGGCATTCCTATGAATGACGTATTAAACACTTCCGGGCAGACTGAAGAAGCACCTAAAAAGCCTGGCCCAAGAAAAGATATAGAACATAATGAGACCGGTATTTCCTCAGTAGTTACCAAATCATCGACAGCAAAGAACGATCTGGACCCGGCCACAAGTGCGGCAGGTAAGATCCTGCCATTTCGGGAGCCGCGCTCCTGAGCTGTCGGACGCGGAGAAAAACATTGTAGCCTTTTTATGCCAAAGGGCCGCATAGTTTCAGGAGTCGAAGCATAATCCAATGCATACTGTCTTGCAGTGCGGGTGGATATGAATAGAGAAAAAACAATGAGAGCTATAGAGCGCGTAGCCGTAATTGGGGCCGGAACGATGGGAAGCCAGATTGCAGCTCTCATTGCTGCATCCAATACAACGGTGTTTTTATTGGATCTTGCCTCACCGAAATCTTCCGGGCGTAATAAGATAGCGCAAGACGCTTTGTGGAAGCTCAGAACATCAAACCATTTGCCACTTGCGGACAGTCAGTACTCATTAATTGAACCGGGCAATATCGAAGATGATTTGATGAGGCTCAAGGGAGTCGACTGGGTTATAGAATGCGTGCCCGAAGACCTGACCACGAAGCAGGAAGTCTATAAACGGATTGTCCGTTATCTTAAAAAAGGCACGCTCATTTCCTCCAATACCTCTGCTATCCCGCTTTACCGGTTGAAAGAAGGCTTAAGCGATGAGCTCCGGCAGTGTGTGTGCGTGGCGCATTTTTATAATCCGCCTTTCCAGTTGCCGCTGGTGGAAATGGTGGCGGATCTTTACAACGATGTGAGGGCGGTGGAGAATATCAAACTCTTTGCCGATGTCGCATTAGGGCGAAATGTCATCTTCACGCACGATACGTCAGGCTTTATTGCTAATCGTATTGGCATGTATTGGCTCTTAAGCGCAATGGAAGAAGCAGCCAGGGAAAACCTTCCCATTGAGCTGGCAGATGCCGTGATGAACGGCTGTTTCGGTTTTCCGCGGACAGGGATTTTTGCGCTGGCCGATCTGATAGGATTAAAGCTGATACCGGATGTGGTGGGGCTGATGCAGATTTGCCTTCCCTACACAGATTCGCTCCAGATGCTCTCAGCACCGGTGGAACTGATCCTGAAAGTGGCGGAAGAGGCTGCAGAGGGAGAAAAGCCGGGATTTTATATGACCGTCAACGGCAAGAAAAAAGCCTGGGATTTACAAAGCAGAACGTACCGGGATTACAAACCGCGTTCCATTCAGATCACGCATTGCCATCGTTTTCTCACCGGAAATACGCCGGAAAGCCGCTTTGCTATACGTACTTTGACGCGGCTTTTAAGCTATGCAATTCAAATCACTCCTGAGATCGCCAACAATATTCTGGATGTCGACGCAGCCTTGCAGAATGGTTACGGCTGGAAATACGGTCCGTTCGGGATCATTGACCGCCTGGGGCCTGCATGGCTGAGCGAGCAGATGGAAAAACAGAAACTACCGGTGCCATTCCTGCTCAAACAGGCGGCAGTGCAGGGATTCTGTCATTACAGCGAACGGCATAAAGGTGAAATGTACCTCGACTTCAGCGGATTCTACCACAGGCGCATATTGGAGCGTGAAAAATGGACGCTATGCCGTAAAACGGCAGGTACGAAACCGCTGATGGAATCGGAGGCTGTGAGGCTGTGGGACATAGAGGATAATATTGGGTGTCTTGAAATAAAAGAAAAACGGCACCCTGATCTGCGAAGCATATTCAGTCTGCTCATGCGAGGCATAGAGAAGGCCGAAAAATTGTTCGATGGCCTTATTATAAGCTATGAGAGCATGTATTCGGGAGAAACACCTGGAGAAACGATGATTGCCAGTATCCTGGACAATGACCGTGACTATATAGAGTCTCTTCTCGAATGCGGGCAGGATTGTATGCAGCGTATCAAATACGCGCGCATTCCGATTGTGTTTGTGGCTTCAAGCCATGTTTCAGGATGGGTGTGCGAATTGATGATGCATTGCTGTGCGGTACAGGCCTATAAAAACGTGCGAATCGGCATGGTGGAGAAAGAGGCGGAAACCCTTCCGGTATTCGGCGGCATAAGGGAATGCCTGAGACAGGCAATAAAGCGCTGCGGGGGTGATGCAGAGCAGTTGACGGAAGATATCACAATGAGCTTCCGGCAAATGGCATATGCGATGAAAAGCAGAAATGCGGTAGATGCGTTTGCCATGCAGATAATTGCTCCTCCTTCGCGTGTTACCGCCAATAAGGATCGTCTCCTGCCGGATGCAAAGGAATTATGTATCCTGATGATTCCGGATTATGAACCCAAGCGCCAGCTGCCCATACGTCTACCCGTGAGAATGCTGTACGAGAGTCTGAAGCATGAAATTATGGAAATAGTGCAGAGGGAGCATCCTCTCATTACGCGCTACCGCTATAAAATGCTGGAGCTGCTGGCGGAAACCTTAAGTGGAGTCTACGGGATAAAGACCAAGCATGAGGATCGTGAACACCCAGGTTGGCATAGCTATACGCAGGAGCAGTTTCTGCAGATGAATCTGCAGGCATTTATGGAATTGATGCAGTCGGAAGAAGCAAGGGCAAAGATAAGAAATAGCCATCCGGCCAAGTAATCCGAATGTTTGCGCAAGGATTTTACCGCGCCTTTACGTGAAAGGCGATCAAGAGGCACGAAATCTTACTGCCGGTGCCGTAAAATTAAAAACGATCATTTGTACATCTGCAGAAGGGAGAGGGAATATGCCAAAAGAATCCGCACAGCAGAAAAAAACAGTTAAACGTGTCATGCATGAATACAAACATGGTGAACTCGAAAGTCATGGCAAGAAAGTGAAAAGTAAGCGTCAGGCGATTGCCATCGGGCTGCACGAAGCTGGTGCTTCAAAGTATGAAGACAAGGAGACTAATAAAAAGAACTTAAAGCATACTAAAAAGAAAGAGCATGAGGGCCGCACTGCAAAGCAGCAGAAGGAAGGCAAATCCTAGGGTTCCGATTTATTGGGATTTTATTCTAAGCTGACTGTGTAACATTTATTTCTTATGCATTCGCTCCCAGAATCGCGAAGGCAGTTAACCAGCTGTGCTGGTGCAGTCTCATGCTAATTTGTATTCAGGGAGCGAGTTATGAAATCATATGTAAAAAATTTACTGGTCGCCACCAGCCTGCTGGCAGGATTGGGGGCAGGGGCCGCCTATGCGGATAACGCAAACCGGCCGATGTCTGATGTATATGGCAGCATCAGCGGTGGCGTCACATGGGCAAGCCATGACAATACCGGCGGCGGCGGCGATCTTGCAGTGGGGGTACGATTCCTGCCTAGCGATTTCGGCGATTTCCGTGCGGAACTGCAAGGCGGATACCGGGATATCTCACCTAGTCACTATTTTACCTATATGGGTAATCTCTATTATGATTTCGACAGTTTCAAAGCCTATACGCCCTTTAAGGTCGTGCCTTATCTGGGTGTAGGCTTGGGCGATGCGACGGTTCATTTCAACGAAACGGATAATAGCGGAAATTTCTCTGAACATGACGATGTCTTTGCTTATCAGGTCATGGCGGGCGTAAATTTTCAGCTGGAGCAGATGCCTAATACCGAATGGTTTCTTGGATATACCCATCTGGGAAGCGCCAGTATAGATGCAACTGATAATGTCGGATTCCGCACATCTAAGCGCTTGAGCGCAAATAATGTGGATTTAGGTCTTCGATTCCATTTCTAAAAAGAAAAGCCGGTTGCCAGGTAATCTGGCAACCGGCTTAACATAAAAAAACGGCTTGAAGCCGAACTTACTTTCTTTACTGGTTGGACTTCAGATCGTCCGCCATTTTCTTATGCTCTTTCAGTGTGGGAAGCGTATCTTTAGCCAGCGTTTTCAGGGCATCATTATCCCCGTGTTTTGCATAGCCGGAAAAGAGGGAGACAGCTTCCTTGTGGGCCTTCACCTGAATGTCGGTATATTCACTGTCAAAATTATCATCAGAAGCCTTTTTGAGTTTCTCAAGCAATTTTTCATGTTTGCTATCCAGGCTGTCGGGAATTTTTACGTCGATATGATTGCTATCGACAGTATCATGCAATTTTTTATCGACGTCGGTATGGTCGTCGATCATCTTCTGCGCAAAGTCTTTTACATCGCTGTCATGCGCTTTAGTCAGGGCCAACTGGCTCGATTCAATCTCGAATTTGCCGGCTACAGCTGCTTTTTCTACGAAATCCTTGGTTGAATAATTATTCGCGTAGGCTGCCGATCCGAGGCAAACGGCGCCCAGAATGCTTGCGGTTGCTAATATATGACGTAATCTCATGGTCTCCTCCCGGATAAATTGTAAAAGACTCCATGCGTTTGCATGGGGAGAACCAATCTAATGGGTAGGCAGTAAAACTTCGGTGTGTTGTTTAAGAAAGGGAATAAAGGAATGATAAGCTGCAATGCTTATGCATACCTTACATTCTCTATTTTTATTCACGGTGAACATTTATGGTATTGAGTGGAGAATGAAACACCTTTATATAACTATTCAGCGAAATTCTAACTATAATCGCTGAAGAAATTTACTCATATGAGTGCGCGCCGCTGACTACCAGTCCGATTCGAATAAGAGAAGCGGATGGATTCGCCTAATTACATGATGATGTTATGCATATTTTTATTATTTCAGCGGCCTCTGTCTTCTTATTTTCTGCAGCAATAATCAGTTTCGGGCTGGGATATAAACGTGGAGTTGCACGGTACAAGGCGCGCATGAAGCGCTATGAAGATATTCTGCAATTAATGCCCGCTGCATTATATACCACCGATAAGGAAGGGACTTTAACTTTCTATAATAACGCGGCGGCGGAATTATGGGAAAAGCGTCCCGAAATCGGAAAAACAAAATGGCATCAGTTTGCATCTGTTTATACGCCGGAGGGAGTGGAGCTTCCGTGGCAACAGCATCCTTTCAGCATAGCGCTTGCTGAGAAACGCCCTGTACGGGGTGTAGAGGTGGCTCTGAAGCATTGCGATGGTACGCTCGTACCCGTTCTGCCGCATCCCACTCCTATGTATGAAGAAGATGGATCATTTGCAGGTGCGCTTAACATGCTGGTCGATATCAGCGCCCGTAAGGAAACGGAAACAATGCTGAAGCGGCGCAACAAATGGCTGCGGCTCCTGGCAGAATTCTCGGCCGAACTGGGAGAGAGCGATGATCCGAGAAGCATGATGGAGCGCATCTTCCAGAAAGCATCCATGCATATTCAGGCAGATATTTTCCTGAATTATGACGTAGCGGATAACGAAACGCTCCCTTACCTGAAATTATATGTCGCAAGCGGCGAATATACCAGTGTGACCGGTGTGGCAAGACTGGAATTCGGGCAGGATATATGCGGCACAGTGGCGCAGACACACGCCCCCATTATCATCAATGACTTCCAGAATCATCCCAGCGCGAAATCCTCACGCCTCTACGGAATGGGAATATACGCTTATATTTGCCAGCCGCTGATCAGCAATGGCGAGTTGATAGGCACCGTATCGTTTGGAAAATGTCGCAAAAGCGGTTTCGAACAGGATGAAATAGAATTCATCCAGACGATTGCGTATTATGTCGCCGTGGCCAAAAGGCGTCTGCGGGATGAAAAGGCCCGCAAGAGAAGCGAGATTTATGCCCGCAAGAATGCAAAACGTGCCGAACGCGCTAATCGTGCAAAGTCGGAATTCCTTGCGAATATGAGTCATGATGTCAGAACGCCCGCGAATGCGATTCTTGGCCTGACTTCTATTCTCGAAAAACAGACGGTCAGCCCGCAGCAATACAAGAAAATAGTAAAAACACTCCATCTCAGTACGCAAACATTGCTGGAACTTGTTAATAACCTGCTCGATTTCAGTCAGATTGAAGGAGGATATCTCGAGCTCGACAAAAAGCCGTTCGATCTTGAACAATTATTAACAGAGATCATAGAAGTGAATGGCGTTCAGGCGCAGAAGAAAAATATTTCGCTTCAGATCGAATACCTGGCGCATCCTGATAGATTGGTTGTAGGAGACCCGCTGCGATTGAAGCAGGTACTGATGAATCTTACAAACAATGCCGTAAAATTCACAGAACAAGGCGGTGTGAAATTAACGGTGGATTGCAGGAATGCCGGTGACGATCATATAAATATCCGCATGGAAGTGGCAGATACCGGCATCGGTATAAAGGAAAAGCAGCTGCCTCATATCTTCGAGCGATTCGTGCAGGCGAACTCGCATGTGGCTCAGAAATACGGCGGCGCAGGACTAGGACTTGCGATCACAAAGAAATTGCTGGAGGCAATGGGTGGAACCATCCAGGTGCGCAGCGAATTTGGTAAGGGAACATGCTTTACCATTGACCTGACTTTACAGACAGTGCACGGGGCTAAAGTACTGGAGGGGGCCTTCAGTCAGTTCAACGATATGCAGCATTATTTAGAGCAGAAGCATGACGCTGAAGATGAAAACCCTGAACCGCGCCCTAATTTCGGCACGTAAGTTTCTCAGGGATGAGTTGGGACGTGCAACGCTTCTCAATAACGGTTTACAACAGGGCCGCATACGGGCTATACAATGACCCAGCAAATAAATGCGGATGAAAATCCGCCTTAATAATCAAAATATACAAGGAAATACAGCATTATGGCTTCGTATCAATATGTCTATGTAATGAAAGATCTCGGCAAGGCGTATGCCGGCGGCAAGAAAGTATTGGAAGGCATCTGGCTGTCCTTTTTCCCGGGGGCGAAGATCGGTGTTATCGGCCCCAACGGTGCGGGTAAATCCACGCTGCTGAAAATCATGGCGGGACTCGATAAGGATTTTACTGGTGAAGCATGGGCGGCGGAAGGCGTGAAGATCGGTTATCTTGAGCAGGAGCCAAAGCTCGACCCGAAGAAAGACGTGATGGGCAACATCATGGAGGGGCTTGCCGAAAAGAAGGCGCTGCTCGACCGTTTTAACGAAGTCAGCATGAAACTCGGCGAAGTGACTGATGACGATGAAATGAACAAGCTCATGGAAGAGCAGGGCGAGCTGCAGGAAAAGATCGAAGCCTGCAATGGCTGGGAAATCGAACGCGAGGCAGAAATCGCGATGGATGCACTGCGCTGTCCGCCTGCGGATGCGGATGTGACCAAGATTTCCGGCGGTGAACGCCGCCGCGTGGCGTTGTGCAAGCTTTTGCTGGAAAAGCCGGAAATGCTGCTGCTGGACGAACCGACCAACCATCTGGATGCGGAATCGGTGGCATGGCTGGAACATTATCTGGAGCAATATCCGGGCACCGTCGTTATGATTACCCATGACCGTTACTTCCTCGACAACGTGACCGGCTGGATTCTGGAACTCGACCGTGGCAAAGGCATGCCGTATGAAGGCAATTATACCAAATGGCTGGAGCAGAAAGAGAAACGCCTCGAGCAAGAGGAAAAGGAAGAAAATTCACGCCAGAAACAGCTCGCCCGCGAGTTGGAATGGGTGCGCCAGTCGCCCAAGGCTCGTCAGGCCAAGAGCAAGGCGCGTCTGCAGGCTTATGAAACACTGCTTGCGCAGACCCAGGATAAGCAGCCCGGCACGGCACAGATCATTATTCCCGCCGGACCGCGTCTGGGCGATCTCGTGATTGAAGCGGAGGGCTTAAGCAAAAGCTTTGGCGACAAGTTCCTTATCGATAATCTGTCTTTCAAACTGCCTAAGGGCGGCATCGTCGGCATCATTGGGCCCAACGGGGCAGGTAAGACAACGCTTTTCAAGATGATTACGGGAGTGGAAAAGCCGGATACCGGTACTTTCAAGGTCGGCGAAACAGTGAAACTCGGTTATATCGACCAGTCGCGCGATTCGCTCGACGACAATAAAACCGTATGGGAAGAAATCTCCGGCGGCCATGAGGAAATCGAACTGGGAAAGCGCACGGTGAAAAGCCGCGCTTATTGCTCTTCGTTTAACTTCAAGGGATCGGACCAGCAGAAAAAAGTCGGCTCGCTTTCAGGCGGTGAACGCAACCGCGTGCATCTGGCCAAAATGCTGAAATCCGGCGCGAACGTGCTGCTGCTCGACGAACCAACGAACGATCTGGACGTGGAAACGCTTCGTGCGCTGGAAGAAGCGCTGGTAGATTTCGCAGGCTGCGCCGTTATCATCAGCCATGATCGCTGGTTCCTCGATCGTACCGCGACGCATATGCTTGCCTTTGAAGGCAACAGCCACGTTGAATGGTTTGAGGGTAATTACCAGGATTATGAAGAAGACTATAAGCGCCGTACGGGTGGAGAAGTTACGCCGCACCGTATTAAGTTTAAGCCGATCAGCCGGTAAGAACTGTACCAGAATATTTATATAAGTAGCAGGCTGGCGTTAGTCAGTCTGCTACTAGTCATATGCGCTAAAATTCACATCAAATTGATACCCGGTGTGACTTTATGGTGACTTGCCTTTGATAAAAAGACGCTCTATTTTACGGTAATATGCAGATTGTGCGTAATATTAACCTATTATTCACATTTTTATTATACATAGAGAGCTTCGGGCCGGAATCGGTCAATCATTATCAACAGGAATCCTATGAAACACGTGGCAAATGATACTCTGAAGACGAAGAAACAGCTGAACGTCGAAGGAAAGTCGTACCAGTATTACAGTATTACCGACGCCGGAAAAGCACTGAACTGCGACTTTTCGCGCCTGCCTTTCTCGCTTAAGGTGCTGCTGGAAAACCTGCTGCGTCATGAAGATGGCAAAAGCGTCACCACGGATGATATCAGGGCATTTGCCGACTGGCTCAAGAATAAAACTTCGGATCGCGAAATCGCTTACCGCCCTGCACGCGTACTGATGCAGGATTTCACAGGCGTTCCTGCGGTGGTGGATCTCGCCGCAATGCGTGATGCCGTGAAAAAAGCAAAAGGCAACCCGGATGTGATTAACCCGCTTTCGCCTGTCGATCTGGTCATCGACCATTCCGTTCAGGTGGATGCTTACGGCAACTCAGGCTCGTTCGATGAAAACGTGAAACTCGAAATGGAGCGCAATGGTGAGCGCTATGCGTTCCTGCGCTGGGGACAGAAAGCATTTAATAATTTCCGCGTCGTTCCGCCGGGAACGGGTATCTGCCATCAGGTGAATCTGGAATATCTTGCGCAGGTCGTCTGGACGGATGAAGACGTGGCCTATCCCGATACGCTCGTCGGCACGGACTCGCACACTACGATGATCAATGGTCTGGGCGTACTGGGCTGGGGCGTAGGCGGTATTGAAGCGGAAGCGGCGATGCTCGGCCAGCCGGTATCCATGCTGATTCCGGAAGTGGTCGGCTTCGAGCTGAAAGGCAAGCTGAATGAAGGTGTCACCGCAACGGACCTCGTGCTGACGGTGACGAACATGCTGCGCAAAAAAGGCGTGGTGGGTAAATTCGTCGAATTCTACGGTGCAGGGCTCGACAGCCTGCCGCTCGCAGACCGCGCGACGATTGCAAACATGGCGCCGGAATACGGTGCGACCTGCGGTATCTTCCCGGTCGACCAGGAAACGGTGAATTACTTGAATCTGACCAGCCGCGATGCAGACCGTATCAAGCTGGTGGAAGCCTATGCCAAGTCGCAGGGCATGTGGCGTGATGAGAACTATCCGCAGGTCGTGTTCAGCGATACGCTGTCGCTGGATATGAGCACGGTGGAAGCAAGCATTGCCGGCCCGAAACGCCCGCAGGATCGCGTATCGCTGGTGGATGCCACTAAATCCTTTGCGGATGCTATGCCGACGCTTAACAGCGCCAATGCGCCCGATAAGCCTGCTCAGGTCGAAGGCAGTGATTTCACGCTGCAACACGGCGCTATTGTCATTGCGGCCATTACGAGCTGTACGAATACTTCCAATCCTTCCGTAATGATCGGTGCGGGATTGGTCGCACGCAAAGCACATGCGCTCGGGCTCAAGGTAAAACCCTGGGTGAAGACATCTCTGGCACCCGGCTCCAAGGTGGTAACCGAATATCTGGAAGCTTCCGGCCTCAACAAGGACCTGGATGCGCTGGGCTTCAATCTTGTTGGCTATGGCTGTACGACCTGTATCGGTAACTCTGGCCCGCTGCTGGACCCGATCGAAAAGACCATTAAGGATAATAACCTTGTTGTGGCGGCGGTGCTTTCGGGTAACCGTAACTTCGAAGGTCGCGTGCATGCGCTCGTGAAAGCAAACTATCTGGCTTCTCCGCCGCTCGTGGTGGCCTATGCGATTGCCGGTTCGATGAATATCGACATTACGAAAGACCCCATCGGCACGAGCAGGGACGGCAGAGCCGTTTACCTGAAGGATATCTGGCCGACAACGACGGAAGTGAAACAGGCTGTGGCTAAATCCGTCAATGCACAGCAATTCGCCAGCAAATATGCTGATGTATTCAGCGGCGATAAATTCTGGCAAGGCATTAAAGCTCCCGAAGGCAAGACCTACACGTGGGATGAACAGAGCACTTATGTGCGCAATCCGCCTTACTTTGAGGGCGGCATCCAGCAGGAGATCGCCGATATCAAAGGAGCACGTATCCTTGCAGTGTTGGGTGATTCCATCACAACAGACCACATCTCGCCCGCAGGCAATATTTCCAAAACCAGCCCTGCAGCAAAATACCTGACGGATCACGGCGTTGAGCCGAGGGATTTCAACTCTTACGGTGCACGCCGCGGTAACCATGAAGTTATGATGCGCGGCACGTTTGCCAATATCCGTATTAAGAACGAGATGTTGGACGGCGTGGAAGGCGGCGTGACGAAATACATCCCGAGCGGCGAGCAGATGTCGATTTACGATGCGGCAATGCGTTACAAGGCCGAGGGCACTCCGCTGGTGATCTTCGCTGGTAAAGAATATGGCACCGGCTCCTCGCGCGACTGGGCAGCCAAAGGCACGAACCTGTTAGGCGTCAAAGCGGTAATTGCGGAAAGCTTTGAGCGTATCCATCGTTCCAACCTCGTGGGCATGGGCGTTCTGCCGCTGGTCTTCAAGGAAGGTACGGACCGTAAATCGCTTAAGATCGATGGCACGGAAACCGTTGAACTCGCAGGATTAAGCGCTGGGATCAAACCACGTATGGATATCCATTGCACCATCACACGCAAAGATGGCAGCAAAGAAAATACGGTATTGATGTGCCGCATCGACACGCTGGATGAAATCGAGTATTTCCGCAGCGGCGGCATTCTGCAATATGTACTCGGCAATCTTGTAAAGTAAGAAAGATTCCTTTAAAAAGGGAAGAGTTAAGGGGGCGATTATTCGCCCCCTCTTTATGTACAAGGACAACTATGAAGTTTCTTGATGTGCAGGGAACGTCGCTTCCAGCGCTCGGGTTAGGAACCTGGCGGCTTGTAGGCAGTGAAGGTGTTCGTGCAATCAGGATGGCGCTCGATCTCGGCTACCGTCATATCGACACAGCCCAGATGTATGAGAATGAGGCACAAGTGGGGCAGGCGATCAAAGAATCCGGCATCGCGCGGGGCGACCTCTTTATCACCACGAAGATATGGATGGATAATTACGCACGGGATCGCGTAAAGGCTTCTACAGATGCATCTTTGTCCAGACTCGGCATGGATTATGTCGACCTGCTATTGATGCATTGGCCGAGCGAGGCGGTGAAGCTGGCAGAAACACTGGATGCAATGCAGGAGTTGCTGCATCAGGGCAAGACGAAGGCCATCGGCGTCAGTAATTTTCCAGTAAACTGGATGAAGCGTGCGGTCGAAGAATGCAAAGCTCCCATTGCCTGTAATCAGGTGGAATATCACGCGCTGCTGTCTCAACGTGCCGTGCTGGAATATGCGCAGGCCCATAATATTATTGTTACGGCATATCGCCCGCTGGCAAACGGTTCACTGGCAAGCAACCCATTGCTTATGGAAATCGGCAATAAATATGACAAAACAGGCGGGCAGGTGGCTTTGCGCTGGCTGATGGAGCAAAAAGGCGTTGCGGCAGTGCCCAAAGCGGCAAGCGAGAAGCATGCACGTGAGAATCTGGAAATATTCGATTTTAATCTAACCGCAGACGAGCAGGCAGCCATCGCGAAACTCAGCGGCAATACACGGCTTGTAAATCCGGCATTCGCGCCGCAGTGGGATATGGTATGACGCAAACACATCTTTTTTCACCTCTTTCTATAAAAAGCGTAACGCTACGCAACCGCATCGCCGTCTCGCCGATGTGCCAGTATTCCTGTGAGGACGGATTTGCAACAGACTGGCATCTCGTGCATCTGGGGAGCCGCGCTGTGGGCGGGGCAGGACTCGTCATGATGGAAGCAACTGCGGTGGAACCGCGCGGGCGCATTACGCCGGGCGATCATGGTCTGTGGAAAGACGAACATATCGCCAAGCTCGCGCAGATCACTGCATTTATAAAATCACAAGGCGCCGCGCCGGGCATTCAGATCGCCCATGCCGGACGTAAGGCAAGCTGTCGCCTTCCCTGGAATGGTGGTGCGGTACTGGAGGAGGATGAAGGACGCTGGCAAACGGTCGCGCCGAGTGCTGTGGCATTCCGGGAAACCGAACCGGTCCCCGCAGCACTTAGCGAGTCAGAGATAGCGGGGCTTGTGCAGGCCTTTGCCGATACGGCGAAGCGCGCGCTCAAGGCCGGGTTTGAAGTGCTGGAGATCCATGCCGCGCATGGGTATCTGCTGCATGAGTTCCTTTCCCCTCTTTCCAACAAACGCACCGACAGTTACGGCGGCTCATTTGAGAACCGCATCCGTTTCGTACTACAGGTGACGGATGCCGTGCGCGCGGTCTGGCCGGAGCGTTTGCCGTTATTCGTGAGGATTTCCGCGAGCGACTGGGCAGAAGGCGGCTGGAACGAAGAGGAATCTATCCGGCTTGCAGCATTATTGAAAACAAAGGGCGTGGACCTGATCGATTGCTCCTCCGGCGGTCTGGTGCCGCATGTACGCATTCCCAATACCCCGGGCTATCAGGTGCCCTTTGCGCAGCATATCCGGCAAGAGGCTGATATAATGACCGGAGCAGTCGGGCTTATCACGCAGGCGCAGCAGGCGGACGATATCATCAGAACAGGTCAGGCCGATCTCGTGCTGCTGGCACGCGAGTTCCTGCGCGATCCCTATTGGCCGCTGCATGCAGCAAAAATATTGAAAGCGGAAATAAACCCGCCCGTGCAATATGAGCGGGCGTTTAAATAAACTAAAGGTAAAACCATGGCCAAACCGGCATTGCTAGCCAGCAAAAAGTTTCTTCCCCTGTTCCTGACACAGTTCCTCGGAGCGTTTAACGATAACCTGTTTAAGAATGCACTGGTGATTCTTATCACGTACCGTATTGCGGCGCAAACCGGCGAGAACGCGCAGTTGCTGGTAACGCTCGCAGCGGGACTCTTCATTCTGCCGTTTTTCCTGTTCTCCGCGCCTGCCGGTCAAATGGCGGATGCCTATGACAAAGCTACGATGGCGCGTTACACTAAAATCGCCGAGATCGTGCTGATGGTAATCGCGGCTGCCGGGTTCTATATGCAGAACGCATGGTTCCTGCTGTTCGTGCTTTTCTGTATGGGCATTCAGGCAACCTTCTTCGGCCCGATAAAATACGCGATCCTGCCGCAGCATCTGGAAGAAAACGAGCTGATTCAGGGCAACGCCTATATTGAGGCAGGCACATTCCTTGCCATTCTGCTCGGCACGATTCTGGGCGGATTGCTGGTGCTCAAAGACGGCGGTATCACGATGGTAGCAATCGGCATTATAGCTGTGGCGCTGCTCGGCTATATCACAAGCCGCTCCATCCCCACGGCACCTGCGCCCGTGCCGGATTTACGCGTGGACTGGAACCTGTTCCGCCAGACCTGGCGCATTGTTGCGGAAAGCAGCAGGCAGAAAGATGTGTTCTTAAGCATTCTCGGCAGTTCGTGGTTCTGGCTTGTCGGCGCAACATTCCTTGCCCAGTTTCCGACCTTCGCCAAAGATGTTGTTCATTCGGATGAAACGGTCGTCACGCTCTTTCTGACAATGTTCTCCGTTGGTATCGGTCTGGGCTCTATGCTGTGCAACAAACTCTTACGCGGCAGCGTGCAGGCTACATTTGTGCCGCTGGCAGCGATCTGTATCAGCTTGTTCACAATCGATCTGTATTTTGCCAGCCAGCATACGCCGCATGCAGCGGCAGGCGCGTTACTGAGCGCCGAGCAATTCGTTCGCTATCCGCAAAGCTGGCGCATACTGTTTGACCTGGTGATGATGGCGGTAAGTTCGGGCGTTTATATCGTGCCGCTCTATGCGATCATGCAGGAGCGCAGCGATCCGGCTTCCAGAGCGCGCACCATCGCAAGCAATAATATATTGAACGCGCTGTTCATGGTCGGTTCGGCCATACTCACGCTGGTCATGCTGAAGTTTTCCTTCACGATACCGGAAGTGTTCCTGAGCGTGGCGATTGCCAATGGTCTGGTGGCGATTTATATCTGCAAATTATTGCCGGATGCGGCGCTGCGCTCCGTTATGCGTCTGCTGCTTTCCTTGCTTTACCGCGTGGAAGTGAAGGGCATGGAGAATTTCACGGCAGCAGGCGACAGGGTATTGCTCATTGCCAATCACACTTCCTTTCTGGATGCGGCTCTGATTGCAGCCTACCTGCCGGAGAAAGTCACTTTCGCGGTGAACACGCATATTGCCAAACGCTGGTGGATGAAGCCCTTGCTCGTGCTGGTGGATGCCTATGCGCTCGATCCCACGAATCCGCTTGCAACCAAGTCGCTCATCGAGGCGATACGCGGCAACCGCAAATGCATGATCTTCCCGGAAGGTCGCATTACGGTCACCGGCTCGCTTATGAAGGTCTATGAAGGGCCGGGCATGATCGCGGATAAATCCGGCGCAAAAGTGCTGCCGATCCGCATTGACGGCGCGCAATATACGCCGCTTTCACGCCTGAAAGGTAAAGTGCGGATACGCTGGTTCCCCAAGATCACCTTAACCGTGCTGCCGCCTCATTCCTTTAATGTACCGGAAGAAATCAAAGGCCGTAAACGCAGGCAGGTAGCAGGCATGCAGCTTTACGATGTCATGTCGCAGATGATGTTCGACAGCAGCGACAAAAATCATACCTTGTTCGCATCGCTGATTCATGCGCAGTGTATTCATGGGCGTTCGCATGTGATTGCGGAGGATATAGAACGCAAACCACTGACCTATTCGCAATTTATCACGCGCAGTTTTGTGCTAGGGCGTCTGCTGAAGCGTGTTTGCGGTAAGCAGAAAACAGTAGGGGTTTTGCTGCCAACCTCAGTGAATACATCGCTTGTTTTCTTCGGCCTGCATGCATTCGGGCGTATACCGGCGATGCTGAATTTCACGGCAGGCGGCGCGCAAATGGCGGCAGCCTGCAAAAGCACGCAAGTGTCAACGGTACTGACATCGGAGCGCTTCGTCAGAATGGCAAAGCTGGAAACGGCGGTTTCCGAACTGGCAGATGCAGGCATAGAGATTGTCTACCTGGAAAAGCTGCGCAAGAAAATCACGATAGGAGACAAGCTTTTTGGGCTGGTAGCTGGAAGGTTCCCATCGTTTGCTTATCTGCTGTGCAATAGCGCGCGGCTTAATGATCCCGCGGTAATCCTGTTTACATCAGGTTCGGAAGGAACGCCTAAAGGCGTTGCGCTGAGCCACGCCAATATTCAGGCTAACCGTTTTCAATTGGCAAGCCGTGTGGATTTCGGGCCGCAGGACATAGTCTTCAACTGCCTGCCGATGTTCCATGCCTTTGGCCTGACGGGCGGTACGCTGCTGCCTATACTTTCAGGTATCATGTCGTTTTATTATCCGTCGCCGCTGCATTACCGCATCATCCCGGAATTGATTTACGATACGAACGCGACCATCCTGTTCGGCACGGATACGTTCCTGTCAGCCTATGCGCGTATGGCGCACCCCTATGACTTGCATAGTGTGCGCTATGTATTCTCAGGCGCGGAAAAGCTCAAGGAAGAAACACGCAAAGTTTATTCAGAAAAATTCGGCGTGCGTATTTTTGAAGGGTACGGAGCAACCGAAACCGCGCCGGTCGTCAGCACGAACACGCCGATGCAGAACAAGGCGGGCACGGTAGGGCGTTTCATGCCGGGGATTGAATATAAGCTTGAGAAAGTGCCGGGCATCGAAGAGGGCGGACAGCTCTTCGTGAAAGGTCCTAACATCATGCTGGGCTATTTCCGTGCGGAAAAACCGGGCATCTTGGAACCGCTTGACGGGCCATGGTATGATACGGGCGATATCGTCGCTGTGGATGATCTGGGGTATATCTCGATCAAGGGCCGCACTAAACGCTTTGCTAAGATCGGCGGTGAGATGGTGTCGCTTACGGCGGTGGAAAGTGCCATCAGTAAGCTGTGGCCCTCGAATATGCATGCTGTTGTCACGGTGCCGGATGCAAAGAAAGGGGAGCAGATCATATTGCTCACGGATTACACAGATGCAAATCGCGACGATCTGCTGAAGCATTTCCGTAATGAAAAGATAAATGAGCTTTCCCTTCCGCGTAAGATCATGGTGTTGAAGCAGGTGCCGCTACTGGGTACGGGCAAGGTGGACTATCAGAAAGCTAAGGCCCTAGCGTTGGAAGAGGAGAATACGCAGGCGGCCTAAGCGGCAATGCGTGCGGTTTCCTTCGCAATCATCCATTGTTCCCGCGCCTGCGTGACGAGTACGCGCACCTGTGAACTGTCACGCTGGATTTGCGGCGCTTCATAGCCGGTGAGCTTGACCTGTGCGTTCTTTGCCTCGTCGAATTGCAGGCCAAGAAACTCCAACCCATTGCAAATGCGGCTGCGGATAAGTGCGGAATTCTCACCGATGCCGCCGGTGAAGGCGATGGCGTCTACACCATCCATCGCTGCCGCATACGCGCCAATATACTTCTTTACGCGGTAAGTATGGACTTCAAGCGCCAGCTGTGCTTTCGCGTCGCCGGCGGCAACCTGTTTCTCAATATCGCGCATGTCATTGCCGCAGCCTGATAGCGCTGCAAGGCCACTGTCATGATAAAGAGCGTTTTCCACCTGATCCGCAGAAAGTCCCAAAGTGCGCTCCAGATAGGTGAAAATACCCGGATCGACATCGCCTGAACGTGTGCCCATCACAAGCCCTTCCAGTGGAGTCATGCCCATGGAAGTGTCAATGGAAACGCCGTTTTGAATGGCGCAGATGCTTGCGCCATTGCCAAGATGGCAGCTGATAATGCGCAGCCTGGCGGCGGGTGTTCGCAGCTCTTCCGTAACGCGTTCCATGATATAGCGGTGCGATGTGCCGTGGAACCCATAGCGGCGCAACCCCGCATCGCGCCATGCTTTCGGCACGGCATAAGTATAAGCATATTCCGGGATGTTCTGATGAAATGCCGTATCGAACACAGCGACCTGCGGCAGCAGCGGCCAGAGCTTGCGCGTCATCTTAATCCCGGCAAGAATCGGCGGATTATGCAGCGGCGCAAGCGGCACGCAGGCTTCAATATCATCCACCACATCTTCATTAATCAGTGTCGCATCGCGAAAAAGACTGCCGCCATGGGCGACGCGGTGACCTATCGCATCCAGTTGCTGCTGTCCCGCGTTTTCCAGTGCCCTAGGAATCTCCCTTAATGCATCTTCCATCACGCCTACGCGCTCGATCTCAGATTTGAAGCATTGCTCGCCGTGCGTCATATCGAATACGCTGAATTTGACCGAAGAACTGCCGGCATTAATGACAAGAATGCGCATCGATTACACCTTGAGGTAGGTGATTTTGCCATTGCGCATGGCATCCGCCATCAGCACAGCGAGCGCGCAAGAGGCGATGCGTGACTGCACGCTGTCGGAACGGCTGGTCAGGATAATAGGAATGCGCGTGCCGAGAATCACACCCGCAGCGGATGCGCCGTCTAGTAGAATGAGCTGTTTGACCAGCATGTTTCCGGCTTCAAGATCAGGAGTCAGAAAGATATCCGCGTCGCCGGAAACGGGAGAATCGATCCCTTTAACTCTTGCGGCTTCAAGGCTGATCGCATTATCGAACGCGAGCGGACCGTCCAAGATCGCACCTTTGATCTGGCCGCGGTCGGCCATTTTACACAGGCACGCCGCGTCCACAGTGGATTGCATCGCCGGGTTCACCGTTTCCACGGCAGAGAGCAGAGCGACCTTGGGTATAATCGGGGTTTCATGGATACCAATCAGCAGATCCACTGCATTCTGTACGATATCGCGCTTCACCAGCAGATCAGGCTCGATATTCATGGCGGCATCGGTGACGAAGAAGGGTTTGTGATAGTTTCGGCTGGCCAGCGCGAATACATGGGTGATACGCCGCTCCGTGCGTAGCCCATTCTCCTGCTTTACTACTTCGCCCATTAGTTCGTCCGTATGAAGGCTTCCCTTCATGAGCGCCTCGACGCGGCCTTCTTTGGCAAGCCTGACGCTTTCAGCCGCGGCAGCATGGCTATGGGGTACATCGATAATCGTATAGGGTGTAATATCCAGCTTTTGCTGTTCGGCAATAGCTCGGATTTTTACCTGCGGCCCCACAAGCAATGGCTCGATCAGCCCCTCACGTGCTGCCGAGACCGCGCCTACCAGCGCATCGTCGCTGCAGGGATGCACGATGGCCGTACGTATCTTCGGCACGGATTTGGCCCGCTCCAGAAAATGCTGCGCGATATGGTCAATATCCAGTTGTTCTCGCATGTTTTACCCCATGATATGATAGCCGCAGTCGATATAGGTAACATTGCCGGTCATATGGCGTGCGCCGTCACTGGCCAGAAATGCTGCCATTGCCCCTACATCCTCAATCGTCGGCATCTCGTGATGCGGGTTCTTGCGTCGTGCCCCCTCAATCAGGTCATCGAAATTGGCGATGCCACTGGCAGCGCGTGTGAGGATTGGTCCCGGGGAAAGCGCATTGACGCGAATGCGCTGATCGCCCAGTTCATAAGCAAGGTATTTGATGGTCCCCTCAAGCGCAGCTTTAACCGGTCCCATCATGTTATAATGCTCCACTACGCGCTCGCCGCCGTAATAGCTGGTGGTGATAAGGCAGCCGCCATCTTTCATCAGCGGCTCCGCCATACGTGCCATCTTAATGAAGGAATAGCACGAAATATCCATGGCGCTTAGGAAACCCTCGCGCGAGCAGTCGGTCACGCGGCCCTGTAGATCGATCTTGGGAGCAAAAGCAATCGAATGCAGCAGAAAATCAAGCTTGCCCCATTGAGTCGAAATAGTGCTGAATAATGCTTCCATCTGCGCATCGTCCCTGACGTCGAGCGGCATGACGATGGGCGATTCCACCTGGGCGGCAAGAGGAGCAACAAAAGGGTAGGCCTTGTCGTTCAGGTATGTAATGGCAAGTTCGGCTCCGGCATCGCGAAATGCTTTCGCGCAACCCCACGCGATGGAATGCTCATTGGCAATGCCGACGATGAGCCCCTTTTTTCCTTCAAGAATACCGGTCATATTATTACTCTTAATAGCAATTACTGCGTCATACCGTCAAGGAGATACGCGCCAGACCAGCATCAGCAGGGAGACTCCGTAAAGCAGGAGATTAGCCGCAATAATCCAGCCCATATACAGAATGTCGAATGCGGGAAAGCCAATCCACAGCAGGAGTGCCAGCAGCAGAGTAATAGTGCCCGAGAACAGCATCCATCCCCAATTGCGCAAAGGGCGGAACTGAAACGCGAGGAACAGTTCGAATATACCCTCCAGCGTCATGAAAATTGCAAGCAATGTGACGAAAGTCAGCAGGACAGGCAGAGGCTTCCAGATCATGATGAGGCCTATGGCAATGGATAGGATCGACGAAAGAAGAGACCACCAGTGCATGCGGGCCCGTAATGTGAGCATAAGCTGTAAAGCACCGATACCCAGTATAATGACGCCAAGCAGCAACTCTGCGCTTAATGCGGTGGCTGTCGGTATCATAGCCGCGAGCGTTCCGGCCAGGATGAACAGAATGCCCTGCAGGATATATTTGCCTTTATGCTGGCGAAGTTCTTCCTCGAGCCGTGCGCCAAGCGATCCCATATCGATTGTCATCGCGGTACGTGTAAATAGCATAAGAACCTGCCTTTCATAGCTAGGAGCCAGCACAAGGCATAACACGCCTTGTGCTGTCACTCCTTAAGTTTAAGCCGCCTGTTTGACTTCAAGCGTGCGTGTTTTATGTTGGGCGCCTTCTTTCTTCGCAACAGTTACGACCAGCACGCCCCTGTCGATCGAGGCTTCCGCCTGATCGCTGTTAATATAATCCGGCAGCGACAAAGTGCGCTGGAAAGAACCATAGGAACGTTCGCGGCGCGAATAGCCTGGCTTTTCCTCTTTTTTCTCTTCGGTCTTTTCACCGCGTATGGTGATGCTATTATCCGTGAGGCTTACCTGTACATGCTTGGCATCTATACCGGGCAATTCGGCCGTAATTCTAATTTCTTTTTCCGTTTCGGCTACATCAATCGCGGGGCTGATATTAAACATTCTCTCGGAAGAATGCCAGAGGGAAGGCAAAGTATCGCCAAAGAATTTAGCGAATGCCTTGTTGACTTCCTGTTGCAGGGCAAGCACCGGGCTGGTCAGATCAATGCCGCTGGTATTCTTTTCTACCGGAACGGCACAGGATTTTTGATCTTTTTGCATAGATTCCTCCATAGGTTATATGAGTAACGAATCCGGAAACCGGATAAGCTTACGATACCAGTTATGCCGCAAGCTACATTGACCGAAATCAAATGCTCGCTCTTGACTCTGGTCAAAGCGCACATGCGAAACGAGGCATATGATTGATACAAATCATGAGGAGGAATTATGAGCATACGATCGATATTATATATTGCTTGCGGCACGGAACATGAAGTACATGCCATGAACATGGCGTTTGCGCTTGCACGATATTATACGGCGCAGTTGCGCATTCTGCACGTAACCCCGGAGTTGGAGCTCTATTATGTAGATGGCATGACGGCAAATGCTGAAATTGCCGCGGCGATAGAAGAGGATAATGACAAACGGCTGAAACAGGCAAAGGAGCATGCCGCACATTATGCACAATTGCATAATATCGTTCTGAATGCTGCCGATGTTTCGCCTAACCAACCCTCGGCCAGGTTCATACACAGGCAGGGAAGGGTAGAAGATATTCTAACCCGGGAAGGACGCATGAGCGATCTGATTGTAACCGGAGGCGTAAAACACGAGACCTGCATAAGTCAGGATGATCTGGAAGCAATCCTGTTCGCAACGGGAAGGCCGGTTCTTCTGGCACCGAGGATGCAGGGGGCGATACCCAGGGAGTGGCTCAACAGGGTAATTTGCATTGCGTGGGACGGAGGTCTGGAAGCAGCGCGTGCGCTCTATAACGCTATGCCGTTTCTCGAACGTGCAGGGAAAGTCCATTTACTGACAGTGCGTAGCCACAGCCAGCGCCATAAGATAAGCGATGAAGCGCCGGTAATGGAATATCTGAATACGCATGGTATTGCCTGCGATGCGGTGGCGCTGGACCGGGGAGAACACTCGACGGCGGAAGCCTTGCTGCAGAAGGCAAAAGAATATGGGGCGGAACTGCTGGTAATGGGAGCGTATGGTCATACGCGCCTGCATGAAACGATTTTGGGCGGTGTCACCGGGCATATGCTGAAAGAAACGCATATTCCCCTGCTGATGTCGCATTAAAAGGTTAGTGCGGCAGGCTTTCGAAATAAGCCCGGGCGCGCACAAGCTCGCTGCGAATATTTGTAAGCAACTGACTGATTGTAGAGCCGGATTGAGGATGAATCTCTGCCAGACGACATTGTTCCGCCAGCATCTGCATGCCGAGATTGTTGGCGCTGCCTTTCAGGTAATGCGCTGCTTCCTTCCATGCCTGGCGATCCGTATCGCGACGTGACTTTTCCATGATAGCCAGCTTTTCTTCTGCCAGGGAAAAGAACAGGGACATCACCTGGCGTTCCTCGTCCGGCGTATCTGCTACCATACGAAGCCGCTGAAGATCGAGGACCTGTCCTGCGGGGATATTTTCAGGCGGCGCGGCAGGGCCTGCATCGGGAAAGACAAACCACTGTTCGAGCACACTCTTCAACTGTGCTGGATTGATAGGCTTTCTGAGATATTCATCCATGCCGGCCTGCAGGCATATTTCCTTATCTCCGGCCATAGTGTGCGCAGTGATGGCGATAATGGGCGTATGAAGGCCTGCTTCGGCTTCTCTTTTTCGTATGAGGCGAGTGGCTTCATATCCGTCCATTTCAGGCATCTGGCAATCCATGAATATGGCATCGTAGCGTGAGATTCCTGTCTGCGTAAGAGCCTGCTTTCCATTTTCCACCATATCAATATGGGTGAAGCCGAATTTACCTAATATTTTTTTAAGCAGTATCTGGTTCACAGGGTGATCTTCAGCAATCATCACATGCGCTCTGGCCGCATTAATGCTAGATTTTCTGACAGCCTTATTTTTCGTATCGCGTACGATATCTTCAGCTTTGGCGGTTTCGACCGGTAGGGTAAACCAGAAACGCGTTCCTTCGCCTTCCTTGCTTTCAAAAGCGATATGACCACTCATCATCTGCACAAGGTGGCGTGAAATGGCAAGACCCAGCCCGGTGCCGCCATATTTGCGGCTGATGGAAGCATCACCCTGGATGAATTTCTTAAAAATATCCTGTTGACGGTTTAGGGGAATGCCGATGCCGCTATCCTTGATCTCGCAATGTAATAATCTTGTTGCAGTATCATATTTCAAAATAGCCTCGACATACCCTTTATGGGTAAATTTCACAGCATTACCAAGCAGGTTTGTGAGTATCTGTGTGAACCTGCCCGGATCGCTGCGAATATAGTGCGGCACCTGTTCGTCGATAATCTCTTTAATGACAATCCCTTTATCGTTTGCAAGCAGTCTGAAAAGTTTAACCGTTTCCAGAAAAGCATTTCGGACCGGGAAGACGGTTTTTTCAAGCACCAGCGCACCGGCTTCTATTTTCGAAATATCAAGAATATCATTCAGCAGAAGCAGAAGATTGCCTGCGGAATGATTGATGGTATTAATGTATTCCTGCTGCTGCTCGTTGGGTTGCGTATCCTGAAGCAGATAGGCCATACCAAGAATGCCGTTCATCGGCGTGCGTATTTCATGGCTGATGTTTGCCAGGAACAGGCTTTTAGCTTCGTTAGCGGTTTCTGCTTTGCGCTTTGCTGCTTCCAGTTCGGTCGCATAGCGCTCGAGCGCGAATTTCGCTTTTTCGATTTCCGCCGAGCGGCGATGCGCCACGCCGCTGGTATGAACGGTAAGCGTGAGCAATATCGAAATCAGAATGCCAATACCCAGCAGAATATCAGGCAATGACGAATGCTGGATGCGTAGAATGCGACCGGACGGGAAAAGGGAGAAATCGAGCATCAGGCCATCCGCAGAAATCTTTCCGGCGGCATGCCATTGACCGGGATTGCGCTGAAGATTATCGGTAGTACTGAATACGGTCCTGCCATTCTCCTGCAGGCGGATATAATAATTATCCGCTTGCGGTAGTATGGTGCTATCGAACAGCGCGTTTATGCTGATGACCGCAACCAGAAACCCATTGGGATGCCCGTGACTGGAAACAGGATAGATTCTTAGGAAGCCATTACCTCCCTGTATCAGGGAAACAATCCCCGTTGTTTGCGGAAGACGCGTATAAACCGCTTTTAACAATGCGTGCCTGCGAACGGCTTCCTGCATGAGATTGCGGCCGATAAGCTGCCGGTTGCTGGCGGGAACGGCCCAGCGTATGATGCCGTCCTGATCTAGCCATTCCATACCCACCAAGGCGGTATAATGATCAATATAAGCAGCTGCATCGCTTTGCCATAGTAGTTGGGGAGTACCGTCCATTTTAATCCAGCGTTGCTGCATACGCTGCACTGAATTGAAAAGTTCCTTGAGATATTTCCCCATATCGGTTTGCACGTCATCCGCGGCATTATCGAGCACGGCCTGGAATTTAGTATTTTCATGCAATGTCAGGCCGTGCCAGAGTGCGAGCGTTGTAGTTATGCCGATGACGAAGACCGGAACGGAAATCCAGCGCGGAATTTCTTCCGTATGATGCAATATATAGATGAAAAAACCTATCCCCAGCAGAAGAAAGCCGAATAGTCCATAGAGCGACATAGGCGAGCTGCCAAATGTATACAATGTCGGAACATTAGCGATGTAACCACAGGCCACTACCAGAGCCAGGGAGAGCGCAATGCACGTTGTAATGGCGGCAACCGGGTAGAATATGTGCTTATGTCGTGCGGAAGCCAGAAAACACAATGCCGCGCCTGTCATGAGCAGGCAGAAAGCGGAATTAAAGGACATCCGTCCCGGTGTAGCCGGATTATCCACGATAAATGGCTGTATCAGGAAAGTATCTAACCCTAAACGGATGGAAAAAATATATTCGAGTAACGTGCAAAAAGCGATGATGCATACAGCACTGCCGCATAAAACGGAAAAGCGGGGAATGCGGCCCAGTGCATAGAGGCCGGCACCGCTTAAGACGAGGCAGAGCGCGGCATTAAAATAAAGAGAGGGAAAAACAGGCGAGAGGCAGACCAGGGTGACATTATGCGTACACCACCCTAACATAACTATAAAACCAAGAAACGCCGTAGCAAGACCGCACAGATCAGCGGTGTCCCTGCATAATCTGGTAGCGCTATAGGGCAGCCTTGGAGCTGCTGGTTGGATTTCTGTGGATAACATAACAATTTATAGTATTGATAAAATTTATATAAAAAATATATAAATTGCGAGGTATTTCTTTGACCCCAAAAACGAGGGCATCGATGCTTAAACAATGTATAACAAATTGTATTATAATAAAATATAAAAAAGCCTAAAATAGGGTTTTTTATTGCTATTGCTGAGCGTATCAATATATAATTAACGAACGTTATTTTTCTATGCGGTTGTTTTGTTGGTGCATAATCCAGGAGGATTAGGATGGCGGAGCCGGTAAGCGGGAAAGAAGGCGAGGGCAGACGGTTCCGTAATGAGATACTGGAATGCAGAATCCTGATTGTAGAAGATGATCTCTTCAGCCGGATGATCATCAAGAAAGTATTTCAGAAAGAAGGCTTCCGTAATATTGAAGAAGCAGAGAATGGGCTGATAGGATTGCAGAAAGTACACTCCTTCCGCCCCGACATGGTAATCTCCGATATTGTGATGCCGCAGATGGACGGCGGCGAAATGTGCCGCAGGATACGGCGCGACAGCGATCCCGTAATCGCTCGCATTCCCATTCTTATTCAGACTGCATTGACGCAGCCCGAGGATAAAGAGCTGATTTTTGCTGCCGGTGCGACAGACTATATCTGCAAACCCGTGGATGCTAGGGAAATTATCACGCGCAGTGTTGTGCATCTGGAGCGCGTGGCGATCCTGAACCGGCTTAAGAATTTCAACGATTACTTTGTCCATGAGCGTGGCCTGCCGGTGGCGCCGGAAATGAAGGAAGATGAACTATGGTCCTTCCGTCGTCTCTCGATGACGATCAACGTCATGCTCGATGAAATCGAGCTCAGCCATCATGAGATGAAGGTTGCCAAGGATAGGGCGGAAAAGGCAGACCAGCTGAAAACGGAATTTTTAGGCAATGTGACCCATGAACTCAAGACGCCGCTTCATTGCATCATGAATTTTGCGCAGATCGGCTCCAGTGATTGCGATAAGGGCAAGACAGAGCGTCTGAAAGAATGTTTTACCGACATATACAATAATAGCAGCAGGCTCAGTGCATTGGTCTCGGACCTCCTGGACTTCTCCAGAATGGAAACCGGTAATATGGAATTCGATCGCAGGTCCCACTCGGTTCGAAAACTGGTGGAGAATGCCGTCTCATTTACCCAGGTGCTCAGCAATGAAAAACGCCTCACCGTTACTATCGGCGATGTGGAGGGAAGCGACGTAGTGATAGTAGATGGAAGGCGTGCCGAGCAGATATTTATGAACCTGATGAGCAATGCTATCCGGTTTTCGCCGGAAGGCGGGCATATTCAATGGTCATTTGCAAGCTCAATGATGAACGTACCGCATGCAGGCATTGCCGTGCCTGCGATCAGGATAACCATTGTGGATGAGGGCCCGGGCGTGCCGGAGCATGCGCTGGAGACTATTTTCGATCCGTTTATCAACGGGCGCCAGGTGCTCATCAAGGGTGGGGGAACAGGCCTGGGGTTGGCTATCTCCAGGCGGTTGCTGCAGCAGTTTCATGGCACCGTCCATGCACATAATGTGCCGACCGGAGGAGCGCTGTTCGAGGTAATGCTGCCCCTGCAGGAGGCCGCGGAGGAAATTGTCAGAGTAACAGGCTAGTTAATCTTCGAAAGGGAATGAAAATGTATAAGATTCTTGCTGTGGACGATGAACCGGATGCTTTAAAGATTATGCGCATCCATCTGGAAGAGGCGGGACATAACGTAGTAACGGCAAAAAATGGCCAGGAAGCTTTAGAGGTACTGCACCAGCACCCGGATGTTTCACTGATACTGATGGACAGGATGATGCCGGAAATGGATGGATTGGCCGCCCTGCTCAAGATTAAGGAGAAAGGCAGCAGGTTCAGCCATATTCCTGTCATCATGCAAACGGCGAAAGTGCAGGATTACGATATCTATGCCGGAATAGACGCTGGTGCGATCAATTACATGCTGAAGCCTTATACACGTGAGATGATGCTAGCGACTATCGACAGCATCATGCATGATGTAGAAGCCATCAAAGAGCATATGTACTTCAAACGTTACATGGAAAGTCCTAACAGAAAGAGCTGATAGGGCTGGCGTGGGATTCGGCCTCTTAGGCAACGCTGGTTTCCATGAGCTTGTACAGTTCTTCCAGCCCCGCCATTTTCTTTCTCCCCACGATTTTCTTCATGCGGTCCTTCATCTGTTCCGGTGTGCAGGGCAATTTGCGGCCATTTTTCTTGGCGCTTTCCTGCTCGACTTCACGAATCGCACGCAAGGCCAGCGCAGTGGCATCGAAAAGCAACTCGGGAAGTTGCGCCTGGTCATAGGCCTTCCTGAAGCCTACCGGGTCTTTCATTAATACATGCACATTCTGCAATGGAAGCTTGAGCAGTCGCGCGAGGCTTAGCTCGAATAATTGCGGATTGGCCAGGCCAAGAGCGATGAAGGGCATTGTCCGGTTCTTGCCATCCATTTGTGAAAGTAATTTATTCAAATCCCGGTCGGAGGATTGAAGCCCGATCATTTTCAGCGCAGAGAGTTCCACGCTTTCATCCAGTGCTTTGTTGAGTTCTCTCATCGTCTCAAGATTGCCATAGCGTTGTTCAAGCTGCTGGCGCATTGAGCTGGAAACATGCTGAATGATTTTATCGACCACCGTAACTGGCACGCTGCTGCGTTGCAGGACGGATTCCATCACCTCCGGGCTGTTGCTGTGGCGTTCGGCGATTTTTTCAAATGTGGCAGGCGCGATATCAGCCCCTTCATTGCGCACCAGCTCGCTGACCACCGCATCTATGCTGGTATCTGCAAGCATCTCTGAAATGCCGCGCGATACCGTATCGCGCTTGGCGATGGCGCTTAATTTATTGCTGTCTACGAACGAATGAATAATGTCTGACAAATCGCTGTCATTGAGTACATCGGAATATTGGAGTACGGGAGAGGCGACTTCACTGACATCGCTTGCCATTTGCTTTGCAAGATCCGGCGGCAGTTTGTCGGTCTGGCTAAGGCTTAGGGCAAGCGTGCTCCGCACCAGCACATCCGCTTTTGTCATGAGGATATGAAAAATTTCATTGGCGATGCCAGCTTCTTTTTCGCTGAGCGCGCCGTTGCCTTCAGTGGCGTAAAGATCCGAAAGTTTAATGACGAGTTCCATCTGCTGATGAGAAGAATTATCGGACAGGAGCTGCTCTACATCGCTCATGCTGAGAGTACGCTTCGGCTGGACGGCTTCGTCCTGGATATTCTTTTGGGTGCTCATGGGAAAATCCTCGATGTTCCCCCCAATTATGCCAGCATGTTAATCGGATTACAAAGCTAAAGTGTTAAAACCGTCGCGGAAATGCCCCGGGACGGGGTGTTGTGGCAAATAAATCACTATCCCACTGATAATTATAAGTTTGTGCATCTTAACCTGATATTAAGCAGTTTATTGTATATATAGTATGCTACACTACAAACACTGGCTGCAACTCAGCCATTTCAGGATAAGCGGAGAGAGCAATGGATGAACTGATCAGCGAATTCATTACGGAAACCTCGGAGAGTCTCACGACGCTGGATTCTGAGTTGGTCAAGCTGGAACAGGATCCTGGCAATGCGCAGGTCTTGAGTAATATTTTCCGCCTCGTTCATACCATTAAAGGTACTTGTGGATTTCTGGGGCTGCCGCGTCTGGAAGCGGTAGCGCATGCCGGCGAAAACGTGCTGGGCAAAATTCGCGATAAGGTAATTCCCGTCTCTCCCGGTGCGATTTCCATGGTGTTGGAATCGCTGGACTGCGTCAAAATGATTGTGGATTATTTGGGGCAGCACGGGCAGGAACCGGAAGGAAATGATTCGGAGCTTACAGGGCGCCTGAATGCGTTTGCCGAATCGGGAGTGATAAAAGAAAAAGCATCGGGAGCGGTGCCGGAACCTGTACAGGAAGTGGTTGTGCAGGAAAGCCCCGTTGCGGTCGCTGAACCGGAGTCTGCGGCCGTTCCGGCGGCAAGCGGTCCGGTTGCGCAGCATGAAGCGACGGCCAATACACCCAAAGAGCGTGAAGAAACGCTGGTAGGTGTAGTGCAGGCCCAGTCGATCCGCGTGAATCTGGACGTGCTCGAAAACCTCATGCAGATGGTTGGCGAGCTGGTGCTGACGCGTAACCAGCTGCTGCAGATTGTCAGGACGCGCAGCGACCAGGTATTTGCCGCGCCGCTGCAGCATTTAAGCCACATCACATCGGAACTGCAGGAAGGGATCATGAAGACCCGCATGCAGCCGATCGAAAATGCCTGGGCGAAGTTCCCGCGCCAGATACGCGATCTTTCGCACGAACTCGGGAAAAAGATAGAACTGCGCATGTTCGGTGCGGAAACCGAACTGGACCGTCAGCTGCTGGAAATGATCAAGGATCCGCTGACGCATATGGTGCGCAATTCCGCCGATCACGGGCTGGAAATGCCGGACGAGCGCCGCGCGGCAGGAAAGCCGGAAACCGGTGTTATTACACTGTCCGCGTTTCATGAGGGCGGCCATATTATTATCGAGATTTCCGATGACGGGCGCGGGCTGAATATCGCCAGGATCAAACAGAAAATTGTCGCAAATGGACTGGCGACCGAAGCGGAACTGGCAACATTATCCGACCAGCAGATTGCGCAGTTTATTTTCCGCCCCGGATTCTCCACGGCGGAAAAAGTCACGAGCCTTTCCGGGCGCGGTGTCGGCATGGATGTGGTGCGCACGAATATCGAAAAGATCGGCGGTACGGTTGAACTGACGTCAGTGATGGGCAAGGGCTCGAAATTCAATATCAAGATTCCGCTGACATTGGCAATTGTATCCGTCCTGATCGTAGAGGCTAGCGGCGAGCGCTTTGCATTGCCGCAGATTAACGTGCAGGAACTTGTGCGCGTGGGGCAGGGTGCAGAATATAATATCGAGCATATTAACAACGCGGCAATTCTAAGGCTGCGCGGCAAATTGCTACCTTTGATATCGCTGGCGGAGGTGCTCGGTCTTTCTTCGGAAAAAACGGCACGCGATAGGACCGCATTCGTAGCGGTCTGTAAGGTGGGCGGTTATAATTTCGGGGTCATCGTGGACCGCGTGTTCGATATGGAAGAAATCGTGGTCAAACCGGTGTCCGAAATATTGAAGGCCGTAACGCTTTATTCAGGCAATACCATCCTGGGGGATGGCAGTATCATTATGATTCTTGATCCTAATGGTCTGGCGCGTGCCACGGGTGAGCAGGAAATCGCCGGGGGCCGTGATGCCGTAGCAGACATGAAACAGGCCGCGCTGGATATGAATATGGTGAACTTCCTGCTGTTCAAGGCAGGCAAGGGTGCACCCAAAGCAGTGCCGCTGGAATTAGTGTCGCGTCTGGAAAAAATAGACATGACAACGGTGGAAATGGCGGGCGACCGCCCCGTTGTCCAGTACCGCGATGACCTGATGCGTCTGCGCATGATGGAAGATAAAGTGCCTGTGCCGGAAAGCGGTACGAAAGAAGTCATCGTTTTCACTTATGATGGTAAGACGCTGGGGCTGGTTGTCGATGAGATTATCGACATCGTTAAAGCCAATTACGATATTAAGATGGCGACATCTGAAAAAGGCTTCATGGGCAGCATCGTTATTGAGGGCAAGACGACCGATATCGTAGATGTATCGCATCTGCTGCGTGATATTGTCGGAATCAATGACGTGGAAGGGGCTTTTGTTAAAACAGAAAAGCAGTACAAGCTGCTGCTGGTTGAGGATAGCCCGTTCTTCCGCAGCCTGACCATGCCGTTCCTGGTATCGGTAGGCTATAAAGTGACGGCGGTTGCAAGTGCCCATGAAGCGCTGGAAACATTAGAATCGAAGCCGGACTTCGATGTGATTGTGACAGATGTCGAAATGCCGGAAATGGATGGTTTTGAATTTGCCAGCATCTGCCGCGGCGATTCAAGGCTGGCGCGTATTCCGATTTTCGCCTTCACATCCACACGAAACGAACAGGTGATGCAAAAGGGCAAGCAGGTCGGCGTGCGCGAAGTAGTGCTGAAAACGGATCGTGTAGGGCTGCTGCAGGCAATAGCATCCGTGCTGCAACATGAAGACAAGGAGACTGTCTGATGGCCCAGAAACTGCAGGCGGCGGAAGCCGCAAAAATAGCGACAGCAAGCATAGGCAGCGGGGAATATGTGACCGTGCGCGTGGAGAACCAGCTATTTGGTATTCCGGTATTGCAAGTGCAGGATGTGCTGCAGGGGTTGAAAGTGACGCGCATTCCGCTGGCAAAGAAAGAAGTGGCGGGTTCCCTCAATCTGCGCGGCAGGATTGTGATTGCTTATGATGTGCGCGAGCGCCTCGGCCTGCATAAAATTGAAAATCGTGATATGGCAACGGTCATGAGTGTCGTTGTGGAACATGGCGGTGAGTTCTTCAGCCTCATTGTGGACTCCGTTGGAGAGGTAATCACACTGCCGCTGAGTCAGATGGAAAAGAATCCGGCCAATCTTTCTGCCTACTGGAAGGAAGTCACATCGGGCATTTACAAGCTGGACGGTGAACTGCTTGTGATCCTGGATATTAAAACCCTGCTGAATCTATAAATGAGACAACAGTGGAGAAGTGGTATCCACTGAACAAATTTAGCTTTTTTTAGTAAAAAATTAATATGTATCTTATACGATAAGGCAGTGGCAAAACGATAGGAGTATTTATGGCCGTTGATAAGAATATGCCGATTTTAATCGTGGACGATAATAAAACGATGTTGCGTATCGTCCGCAATCTGCTGAGCCAGGTCGGGTTCACGAACGTGGACGAAGCAACCGATGGCGGCATGGCATTAAGCAAGATGCGCACGAAAACATATTCGCTTGTGATTTCCGATTGGAATATGGAGCCGATGACCGGGCTTGAGCTTCTCAAGAACGTACGCGCGGACGATAAGATGAAGGGAACACCTTTCATTATGGTGACGGCAGAAAGCAAGACTGAAAATATTATCGCTGCTAAGGAAGCGGGCGTGAATAATTACATCGTAAAACCGTTTAGCGCGGAAACGCTTAAGAGCAAGCTCGTCAGCGTTGTTGGGCAATTCTAATAAAGGATAGTAAGATGGTGGGTAAAACCATATACAGCGCGATTGCCGAACAGGTGATGCTTATACGCGCGAAAAAAGGCAGCATCGCGCTGGATGACCTGAGCCCGATTCTGGAAAGTGTTGCAAAGCTTGTGTCTCCGGATGGCGATACTTCGATACTGGATGCTTTCCTGCGCGATGAAATTATCAAGATTGCCAACCATATCGAAGCGACGAAGCATGAGATCGCAGCCCTGACCCCGGAATCCGAAGGCGGAAAGCAGATGGGAACGGCAGCCATTCAACTGGACGCTGTCTTGAAGGCAACGGAAGAAGCGGCTCAGGGGATTATGGATGCCGCCGACGAAATCCAGCAGGTGGCTATGGCAGCAGGATTGGATGAGGCCTCAAAAGAAAAGCTCATGGCCGCAACCACACGCATATATGAAGCCTGTAATTTTCAGGATCTGACGGGCCAGCGTATCGTCAAAGTAATGCAGGCGCTGGAATTCACCGAACAGAAAATACGCCGCCTGACCGGGCTTTTCCTGAGCGACGGCTCCATCAATGTGGATGAACTGCATAAAGTTGCCGCAAGTCGTGAAGATCAGCACCTGCTCAATGGCCCGCAGCTGCCCGGCAGCGCCCCGTCGCAGGATGATATTGACGCGATGTTTAAGGAATGAGATAGATTCAACCAGCAGGGACGGTTATGAAAACGTGTCTTATAGTGGATGATTCCAGGGTAGTACGCAAGGTGGCCAGCCGGATTATCGATAAGCTGGGATTTGCCATTGCGGAAGCGGAAGATGGCGCACAGGCGCTTGCTTATTGCGAAAAACAACTGCCGGATCTCATCCTGCTGGACTGGTATATGCCGGTCATGAACGGAATCGATTTTCTTCCGAAGCTGCGCGCATTGCCTGGAGGCGACAAACCGGTTGTGGTGTTCTGTACCACGGAAAATGATATGGGCCATATTCAGCAGGCTATCATGGCAGGGGCAAATGAGTATGTCATGAAGCCTTTCGACGAAGAAATTATCACCAATAAACTTATGCAAGTCGGGATTCTGGAATGAACGAAGCACAGCAGTCGTCAACTAATGCTGACAGCGTTGTGCGGATCATGATCGTAGATGATTCCGCTATTATTCGCGGTCTGTTGACGCGTGCTTTCAATGATGTGCCCGAAATCGAGGTAGTAGCCGTTGCATCCAATGGTGCAATTGCGCTAGAACGAATTAAAAATGCGGCAGTCGATATTATTCTGCTGGATGTGGAGATGCCTGAAATGGATGGGCTTGAAGCATTGCCGCAATTATTGCAGTTATCGCCTAGATCCCGTGTGATTATGGTGTCCACCCTGACTATGCGCAATGCTGAAATCAGCTTACGTGCTCTGGAACTTGGCGCTTCGGATTATGTTACCAAACCCACTTCACGCGGAGGTGACAACGAAACCCGACAGTTCTACGAAGAGCTGGTTCGCAAGATTAAGGCGCTTTCAGGAAAATTTCGCTCTCAACCTTCAAGGCCTTCAGTGGCTGCCGAGCCGGCAAAAAATAAACCGGAATTGGCAGTAGTCACTCCGCAGATGAGTGTGCCGGTAAAATATCCGGCGCATCCTGTTAAGGCGTTGGCTATCGGATCATCCACGGGAGGACCGCAGGCACTTGCAACGCTTTTTAAAGCGCTGTCACCACGCTTTCCTAATGTGCCTATTTTTATTACGCAGCATATGCCGCCGACCTTTACGACAATTCTGGCGCATCATATCAGCCAGTATACCGGCCGTCCCAGTGTGGAAGGCAGGGATGGCGACATCGTGGCGCCGGGTTCGGTCTATCTTGCTCCGGGTAATTTTCATATGACAGCGGAAAAGGCAAACGGGCAGGTGCGGATACGCCTGAATCAGGAGCCATTGATCAATTATTGCCGCCCTTCTGTCGACCCGATGCTCAAATCATTGGTGCAGATTTACGGTCAGGGATTGCTGACGGTGATTCTGACCGGTATGGGAAGCGATGGTTTGGGAGGTGCGCGTGAAGTAGTGGCCGCGGGCGGAACGGTTATTGCTCAGGACGAGCGTACTTCTGTCGTGTGGGGAATGCCGCGTGCAGTAACGGAAAATAAATTGTGTAGCGCTGTTTTAGCGATTGACGACATTGCTCCTTATATCGTAAAGGCCTGCGCATGAATACAGATGAATTTGAATTCATAAGCCAATTGCTGAAAAAACGTTCCGGCCTTGCGCTCACGGCGGATAAGACGTATCTGCTGGAAAGCCGCCTGTTGCCGATTGCGCGCACTTTCAAAATCGAAACCCTTCCTGAATTCGTGCGGTTCATACGGTCGAAACCGGATGAAAAAGTCATTGCTCAGGTCGTAGATGCCATGACGACGAATGAATCCATGTTCTTCCGCGACCAGAAACCGTTCGACCAGTTCCGCCAGGTGATTCTACCGCGCCTGAAAGAGGTTAAAGGCGGCGGAAAGATACGCATCTGGAGTGCGGCATGCTCGAATGGCCAGGAGCCTTACACAATTGCGATGTGCCTGCTGGAAGAAGCAGTAAAGATGAGCGGCTTCACTTATGAAATCATTGCCACCGATATTTCGCCGCGTGTACTGGAGAAAGCGAAACAGGGAATTTATACGCAATTTGAAATCCAGCGCGGGCTGCCTATCCAGATGCTGCTGAAATACTTCAAGCAGCTGCCGGACAGTACGTGGCAGGCAAATGAAAACCTGCGCTCAATGGTGACCTTCCGCCAGCAAAACCTGCTGGAGGAAATCGGCATGCTCGGAAAGTTCGATATTATATTATGCCGCAACGTGCTGATTTATTTCGATGAGCCGACCAAGCGCGGTATTCTGGAAAAGATCAGCCGTATGCTTGAAAAGCACGGTGTGCTGTTGCTGGGCAGCACGGAAACGATTCTCGGTATCAGCGATAAATATATAACGCTGGAGAACGAACGCGGCGTACACGTGCTAGCCGCTTGATGCGTCCTTCTTTTCGGTATCTTCCAATACAGTCACAATCGCGTCGCTGAGCTTCTGGAAATCTATAGGCTTGCTCACAAAAGCATTGGCGCGCCATTTGCGTATCTGCTCAAGATCGTCCTCACTCTGTGTGGAGGACACCATGACGACAGGAAGATTCGGATAACGCGATTTGCAATGGCCGAGAATGGAAATGCCGTCCATGGTCGGCATAAAGAGATCCAAAAGCATCAGGTCGATATTGTCATGCTGTTGTTTGAGCAGATTGATAGCTTCATCCCCGCTATGGCAGACAATATAATGGAAGCCGAGTTTTTCGACCACAGAAGCAATCATCTGCCGGTCGAATTCCATATCTTCCACGATCATGATGGTTTTGGTATGCATGAAGCTATTATAATGATTAATCCCGCAATTCTTGCATATTTACAGCCGGTACGGCAAGCGGAATATGCTCCATCCGGCTCTCCTCCGTGTGGTATTGGAAGAGGAATTGCACCATAATCAGGCTTAACAGGGCACAGATTTTATGTTATTCTGCGGAATATGCATGAATTTTCTCGCCGTAAGTTTATCCAAATGGGACTGTGTGTTGCTGTTACTGCCGCAGTGCCAGGCCTCGCATTCGCCGATAAAACCGACCGGAAACTGGCATTCTATAATATCCATACCGGTGAGTCTTTGAAAGTTACCTACCGTGAGAACGGGCAGTATGTCTCTTCCGCTCTGCAGGAGTTAAGGCATTTCCTGAGGGACTACCGCACGGGAGATATTCATACAATGGATACGGCGCTTTTCGAGCAGCTGTACCGCTTGCAGCAGCTGATGGAAACGCAAGGAGAGTTCCATGTGATTTCCGGTTATCGCTCGCCCAAAACCAATCATATGTTGCATGAGCATTCAAACGGCGTCGCAAACCACAGTCTGCACATGGAAGGAAAGGCAATCGATATTTGCCTGCCGGGAAAAGATCTGTCCTATTTGCATCAGGCGGCCCTGAGCATGCGTGCGGGAGGAGTGGGCTATTATCCTTCTACCGGTTTCGTGCATATCGACACAGGCCGCGTGCGGCACTGGGGATAATCTTTCTGCCTGTTTGACGGGAATCAAGCAGCAGGACCGATATATTAGTATCATGAGAGAATATGCAAAATTGTTTCTCGAGACTCATAAGAGGCTTGCTGGTATCTCTGTGCCTTAGTGCATCGCAGGCACAGGCTGCTTCCTACACCATCAATGGGGATATGGCGGGAAGTGCCAGCCATTATACCGTGCAGCGCGGAGATAATCTTTATATTCTGGCGCGGCGCTTTGATGTGGGCATTGTGGCGTTGCTGGCCGCTAATCCCGGCGTGACGCCGAAAAATCTCAAAGCAGGGCAGACGCTGCTTCTGCCGACGGCCTATGTGCTGCCGCGCCCGCATAACGGTATAGTATTGAACCTGCCGGAACTGCGTCTTTTCTATTTTGTCGATGAGCATACCGTGCTGACATTTCCGGTCAGCATAGGCCGCGAAGGCTGGAAAACACCGCTCGGTGTGACGGAGATTGTGCTGAAGCGCAAAGATCCGGTCTGGATTCCGCCCGATTCCATCCGCGAGGAAGATCCTACCTTACCCGACAAAGTGCCCGCAGGACCGCATAATCCGCTCGGTCTCTATGCGATGAACTTAGGCTGGTCCGGATACAGGATCCATGGCACGAACGCTCCTTACAGCATTGGGAGGCGTGGAAGCCATGGCTGCATTCGCCTGTATCCTGAAGACATCGAAACCCTTTTTAAGGCGGTGGAAAAAGGCACCATGGTCACGGTTATCGATGCGCCGTATAAGATCGGCTGGCAGGACGATAAATTGTTTCTGGAGGTTTCGCCGACACAGGCGCAGGACGATGCGATCGGAATTTTCCACACACCGCGTCCGGAGAAATTCAAGGAACTGGAAGATGTCGTTCGTGCGCATGCAAACGGTGCGGCAATAAACTGGAAAGCAGTAGAGCAGGCTGCGGATGCACATAGTGGCGTACCGGTAGAAATCGGCAAGAAATAGCGGATCAGGAACGTTTGTAAGTTCCTATCAGGGTAGCTTGCTCCAGCACATGCCCGCGCATGGCGGTTTCAAGTTGCGGTTTTGTGGCTTTGGCTGGAAGCTCAAGGATAGTATCCAATGCATAGAGTTTAAAAAAATAGCGGTGCTGGCCCACAGGCGGACACGGGCCGCCATACCCGGTGCGATGCCAGTCATTTATGCCTTCGCGCGTCCCGTCGGGCAATTGCTTTATGGCTTCCTGCAATCCGGTGCAGGACGGCGGAATATTATAGAGCACCCAGTGCACCCAGGTCATTTTCGGTGCGGCTGGGTCCGGCGCATCGGGATCGTCGACAATCAATGCAAAGCTGCGTGTCCCCCGCGGAACATTTGACCATATCAGCGGCGGTGATACATCTCCGCCATCGCATGTATAACGTTTAGGAACCGTTTCTTCATGATGGAATGCCGTGGACTGAAGCGTCAGTGTCATATGCGTAACTCCTGATGAAATGTAAAAATTTGTCAGGCGGAACGAAGTGCTGCCTCGGCCTGCGGAAGCGATTCGATCTGCAGCGCCTGCGTTGGGAAAGCAATTTTAGCGCCATGTTCTGTAATAATGCGATTGATCTCCAGCAATATTCCTTCTTTCAGCGCAAGGTAATCAGCCCAGGTCGTGCGCCGCGTGAAAGCGCTGACGATAATGTCCACGGAATAGGCCGAGAATTTATCCAGATGCGCGACCATACCGGAAGTTTGATCGAGATGCGGATTGCCATGCAGCAGCTTGCGTATCGCTTCCGTGATCTGGGGAAGCTTGTCGATATCATTGTAACGCACACCGATCGTTTCTAATATGCGCCGGTGCGTCATGCGGCCGGGATTGGCGAGGATAAGATTGCCGAACATGGAGTTGGGAATGAAGACAAGCCTTGTGTCGGGTGTGCGGAGAGTGACTTTCCGCCAGCCGATATGTTCAACGTTCCCTTCAATATCTTTTTCCGGAAGAAGTACCCAGTCACCAATGGCAAACGGGCGGTCGAAATGCAGCATTAGCGCGCCGAAGAAATTAGCCAGCATGTCTTTGGCGGCAAGGCCCACCACGATGCCGCCGACACCGCCAAATGCCAGCAATCCGCTGATGCTGATGCCAAGGTTGGGCAGGATGGATAAGGCCAGTGCAATGACGATAGCAATGGTAGCTGTCTTTTCCAGAACGTCGAGTGTAGCCATGCTCATATTGCTGCGATGTTCCGTGGCCAGCTTAAAGCCATGCCGCGTCAGACGCAGCATGAACCAGCCTACAATCAGGATGCTCAGCGTCGGCTGGAGATTGAGCAGCGAACTGAGAATATGCACAGGGAAGCGGTCGTGCAGTATATTAAGCGCGATTGTAATTCCGCCCACCCAGATGAAAACGCGCAGCGGTGCGGAAAGCGCGGAAAAGATGGCGTATTTCCACGTGTCTCGGTGGGCATGCACGGTATTGCGCTTCCGGCGCACGAGCCACTGCAGCACGATGCTGACAAGCAATGTCAGCAGTAGCGTTACTACGATTTGGATGCTCCATCCGCCGTCGCGTAAGAAATAATCCATTTTTTCGAATAAATTCATGCGATCCTTATACAGCGCTTGATAAAACACACTTTACAAATATTTCCACTTCAAATTATACCTGTTGTCGGCCAGTTTCAACCTTACGGTTCAATTTCTTGAAAAGGAGGTTCCATTGTGTAGGTGGATAGCGTATGCCGGCAAGCCTATTTATATTGATACGCTGGTAACGAGACCGGCTTACTCGCTGGTAGAGCAAAGTTTGAATTCGAAATTTTCTTTTCGTCCGGATGGCAGCATTCTGGCAACGAACGGTGACGGCTTCGGCTTGGGTTGGTACATGGACAGGGAAGAGCCGGGATTATTTAAAACGGCCGAGCCTGCCTGGGGAAATGAAAATATTAATGAACTCTGTTCGCAGATACGCGCGCGCATTTTTATGGCACATATTCGTGCCGCATCCTCAGGTGCGATCCAGCGTACCAATGCCCACCCATTCAAGTATAAAAATTGGATTTTCCAGCATAATGGTTGTCTTGAAAGCTTTGATGTGCTAAGAAGGGAGCTCCAATTCGACATTGCACCGGAGTTCTTTTCGTATCTAAAGGGAACAACGGATAGCGAAACCCTTTTCTTGCTTGCCCTCACTTACGGACTGCAGGATGATCCGAAAGCAGCGCTGGAAAAAGTGATCCTCAGGGTGCGGCGCGCATGCGATGAAAAACAAGTTCCCTACCGGCTGGTGATGTCTTGTGCACTCAGTGACGGTAAATCGCTTTATACGATACGCTATTCATCGCAAAAAATGGTGCATAGCCAGTACTACTCCACTCATGCGGATTGCATGAAGGAAATTAATGAAAACAGCGCTTCCGTCCCCCCCAGCAGCGTGGTGGTGGTGTCGGAACCGTTAGACCAGTCCATGGAGCATTGGAAAGAAATGCCGGTGGACACGTTCGCGACTATTCGTGACGGTAAAATAGGAATTGAGCAGCTTAAGCTCTGAATTAACGGAATACTGCTGGCATCCCGTCATGCAGAAAGCGGCGCCTTGCGCCATGGTTTTGTCTTGCCGTTCGTGGCAAGGCATTAATAAACTAAGGAGGTTTTATGTGTGGAATTGCTGGATCATACCAGTTCAATAATCAGGGAGCAGCGCTCTATAATCTGGAGAATGCGAATCTGAAACAATGGCTGCGCGGGCCGGATGGTGGCGGTTTGTACCAGCTGGACGGGCTGGTGCTCGGCCATCGCAGGCTTAAGATATTCGATCTTTCAGACCGTGCCGCCCAGCCGATGGTGGATCATGCGTTGGGGCTTGCGCTGGTCTTCAACGGCGCCATTTATAATTTCAAGGAATTGCGCAAGGAGCTGGAAGCCAAAGGATATAGCTTCTATTCCGAAAGCGACACCGAGGTTCTGCTCAAAGCATATCATGCATGGGGCGCGGACTGCGTATCTCGCATCCATGGTATGTTCGCATTTGCGGTATGGGAACGCGAAACCGGCACGCTGGTGATTGCGCGTGACCGCATGGGTATCAAGCCGCTTTATTATGCCAATACGGCGGATGGATTCCGCTTTGCCTCAACGCTTCCGGCATTGCTGGAGTTTGAAGGGATCGATACCTCCATCGATAAGGCAGCTCTGCATTATTATCTGACATTCCACGCCGTGCCGGAGCCGCGCACGATTCTTTCCGGGGTGCGTAAGCTGAAGCCGGGATCGATTATGACGGTAAAATCTGACGGCACTACGGAAGTAAAGCCCTATTGGAAACTGCAGGTAGATGAAAATCAGGCGAACGGATCGCTGGACGAAAGCCAGTGGCTGAAAGCGACGCATGATGCGCTGCTGCTTGCTACAGGTCGCCAGCTTGCTGCGGATGTTCCTGTCGGTGTGCTGCTTTCAGGAGGGCTGGATTCCTCGCTGCTGGTTGCGCTCGCGGCGCAGATGGGCGGCCACAAGATCGAAACCTTTTCCATCGGTTTTGAAGGTGCGAACGGCGAAGCAGGGGATGAGTTTATCTACTCGGATAAGGTAGTAGAGCATTTTGGAACCTCTCATCACAAAATGTATATCTCCAACAAACAGCTGACGCACTCGATGGCGCAGTGCGTTGCTTCCATGTCTGAGCCGATGACAAGCCATGACAATATTGCGTTCTACCTGCTCTCGCAGGAAGTGGCCAAGCATGTGAAGGTGGTGCTTTCGGGGCAGGGCGCGGATGAAATGTTCGCGGGCTACCACTGGTTTCACTCGATTGCGAACGACGCCACGACGCCGGAACAGTCCGGACGCACGATCCTGAATACGGTCGCGGATAACACCTACGAAGAATATCTGCAGCTTGTCCGGCCGGACTTCCGCACAGAGGATCATGCGGCCACCTTCCTCGAACAGATGTGCCGGGAGAATGCGACCGCAAACACGGTAGATAACCTTCTTGTCTATGAAGGCACGTTCGCTTTAACTAATGGCCCGCTGGAGCGTGTGGACAATATGACCATGGCGGCGAGCCTTGAGGCGCGTGTTCCGTTCCTGGATGAAGTGGTGGTCGAGGCAGCAATGAAAATGCCGTTGCGCTACAAAATGCCTGACGGCGGCAAATATATCCTCAAGCAATTGGGGCGCAAAATATTGCCGCGCGAAGTGGTCGACCGTCCGAAAGGCTATTTCCCGGTACCTGCATTACGTTATCCGCATGGTGCGACGCTCGAGTTTATCCGCGGCGTCCTGTCGGAGGAAAACGTGCGCAGGCGCGGTATGTTTGAATACAAGGCCATTAATGAAATGCTGGAACATCCCTTAAATCATACGACGGCGCTCGGAGCATCCAAGCTCTGGCAGGTCGGTGTGCTTGAATACTGGTTGCAGCAACAGGGATTATAACAGGATTATAGGAGAAATGACGATGGAGAACACAACACTTGCGGCAGGTATTAATCGAACATTGAAAAATGTCGCATCAAAGCTACCGCGTCCCCTTCGCCCTAAAAAGGACGAGATAGAGTTTGTAAGTAACGGGGTATTAACCCTGGGGGTGGAAATAGAGCTTCAGTTGATTGACCCGCAAACCTGCAATCTTGCGCAGCGTGCGGAAGAGTTATTGAAAGCTTCTTCCCATTTGAAGAACGTGAAACCGGAATTGCATCTGAGTACAGTCGAGATCAACACGGACATATGCGCGAATGTGCAGGATGTCGAAAGAGATCTCCGGGCGACCATGGACGGGCTGGACATCATTACGGATCAGCTCGGTATCGAGCTTGCGGCGACAGCAGTACACCCTATTGCAAAATACTCAGACAGTATTATTTTCCCTAATGAGCGTTATCTGGATCTTATCGACCGCAATCAGTGGCTCACGCGTCGCCTGAATATTTTTGGAGTGCACGTCCATATCGGTATGCGCAGCGGAGACGAGTCGATTTACTTCAATAACTTCTTCATCAACTTTTTGCCGCATCTGCTGGCATTATCAGCAAGTTCGCCGTTCTGGCAAGGTGCGGATACAGGACTTTCTTCCTGCCGCGCAACCGCTTATGAAGCGCTGCCTACAGCCGGGCAGCCTTATCCGGTGCGTAACTGGAAGGACTTTGAGAATTTATATGAGACGCTTAAGAAATGCGGCTCGATCAAACAGCTTAAAGACCTGTGGTGGGATCTGCGCCCGAGTCCCGGCTACGGTACGCTTGAATTGCGCATCAGCGACGGCTGCTCCACACTGTATGAGACATTGGCCATCGTTGCATTCATCCATTCACTCGCTCACTGGTTTGCGGATCATGGCAGCTGGTACGAGTTCGGGCACTATCCGCCGGTCTGGATTTTGCGCGAGAATAAATGGCGTGCCATGCGCCACGGCCTGGATGCGGAGCTGGTGATGAATATCGACGGCAAGACCAGACCCATGCGTGAGGATATAAGGGAATGGGTGGAGAAATTGAAACCTTATGCAAAAAAGCTCGGCTATCAGGAATATCTTGCTGATCTGCTGATGCTGGTAGAGCGTGGCCCGAGTGCCGACCGTCAGCGCGCTGTGTTCAAACAGACAGGAAAGCTGGAGGATGTTGTGAAGCTCAATGTCCGTGAATACCGCAACCGCAAACCGGAATGGGCGTAATACGTGAAGATGGGGGCTCAGGCCCCCATTTTTTTAAGCCCTGGCTTGCCAGCGTATGGCATTCCACGCCAGCGCGCTGGAAATCTTATATAGCATCGTATGCGGTTTGAAACCTACGGTCTTAAAAATCATCGCCATCATCTGGTCGATGTGCTTCCTGTGATACAGCCTTCCGACATTCTGGAAATAACGCTTGGCATAAAGTTTGCGGTCGTAAGCAGGCTGGTTGGGAACTCCCATATGCGCTGTGAAGAAAGCATAGGCAAGCTCATCATCATCGCTTTCCGCCACGCGACCGAACGCAATGGAAATGCGCTTCCACAGGCTGATGCTTTCTTTCTGCTGGTATTGTTTATACAGTTTGTAGAATAGTTTATAATGGCGGAATTCATCGGCAGCAATTTTGGAGCAAATGGCCTTGAGCACGGGCTCATCCGTATATTCCATGATGGCGGTATAATAATTGCTGGTTCCGGTTTCTACCACGCAGCGTGCAACCCACTCACCGGTACGTGAACCGCGCACAGAGGTAGTGACGTTAGTCGGAAGCTGGTAACCGGTTGTAAATGCTTTGAAGCTTTCATCGAAATGAAAGGTAGGGTCGGCCAGTTCCGCCCATTTGCGCAGCGCCTGTCCATGTTGGACTTCTTCCTCAGCCCATTGTTCGATGGTGGCGTAAATCTCCGGATCGTCTACGAATACTTCGCGCAAATAGCGCCCGTAATCCTTGCCGTTATATTCCACCATGCAGGCGGCTTTTACCAGCGACACCAGCTCAGGAGCTGCCTTATTCGCCTCAAATGCATGCCAAGGAATATCGTCAAGCGACCACGTTGCCATGTCTACCTCAAATTACCGATGCTAAAACAGGCATCGTAAGCAGGGCGCAGACAATGTCAACCTCAGAAACCTCAGTCAATCAGGATAAATCGAAGATTAAGCGGCAGGCATTCTGATCTTCCAGGCGATTCCCAGCCAGGACATGATCTTGATTACCCAGTAGCTTATATCGATCTGCCACCAGCGCAGGCCGTGCTTGGCCGAAACAGGGAAAGCATGGTGATTGTTATGCCAGCCTTCGCCAAGCGCCAGAATCCCGAACAGGAAGTTATTGCGGCTCTGGTCGGTGGTCTCGAACTCCCTGCCGCCCCACAGGTGACAGATGGAATTGATGCCCCAGGTCACGTGATGCACAAGAAATACTCTCGCCAGTCCGCCCCAGATAAAGCCTATGAATGCGCCATCCCATGAGCGGGTAATCAGCGCGCCGATTCCGGCGGGTACCAGCAGGCCAACCAGTGCCCATAGCGGGAAGAGGTCGCTTAAGGTACGCAGCAGTTTGCTGCGCTGGAGATCTTTTACATAGCGGTACAGTTCCGGAGGATCCGGTTCAAAAAACCAGCCGATATGGGCATGCCATGCGCCGCGTATCCAGTTGAGCAAGCCTTTGCCAGCGTTAACGGGTGAATGCGGATCGTCATCCAGATCGCTGTGCTGGTGATGCATGCGGTGCATCGCGACCCATTTCAGCATCGGTCCCTGCAGCGCCATCGATCCCAGAATGACGAAGATGGATTGGACGATGGGATGCGTTTCAAACGCGCGGTGGGTAAACAGGCGGTGGAAGCCAACCGTAATCCCCAGTACTGTCAGCACATACATGCTGACAAGCAGGGACAGATGCAGCCAGCCGAAGCCGTAATACCACAACGAAATAATGCCGACGATCATGCCGATAAACGGTATGACGACGACACCAAGCGTGCCGGTCATAACGCCATAATCTTGCCATAACGTCGGGGATTTTGGGGCTGGCCGGACTTCTTCCGGCACAGAAGAAAGAGAAGCAGTAAGTTCAGTCAATGTCGGTATCCTTCTAATGTTCTTCTAATAATACTCCTGTTTATAAAAACAATCAACGAGGCAATTATAGATAGTTACATAAAGGAAAAAAATTGTTGCAGTCAGTATACAGAAATACAAGCCGCTGAACGGTATGTAAATTCTGGTGTGCAGATGCATAATATTTCCGGCAATGCTTTGAAATAATCCCGTCATAATACGCCACTATGTCGGGCAACGCGTTTGACGGCTTGATGGGGGCGTGTTATGCAAGGCAGATTAATATGCGGTATACGATATGATGATGAGAAACGGCAGGACGCTGTCGCTGCTTACAGTTCTGCTGTTGAGTGCACCCTTAGTGGCATGGCCGGCGCAACATTCGCTTAGCGACCGCGAACTGGAAGCAATGGCAGGCAGTAAATACGTATCAGGAGAGCTTCCGCTTGGCGACGGGCATTATGTGACGGATGTGCCGCGCAAGGGCTATATTTATTTGTGCCATCCGATGCGTGGTGGGGGGGGCGGTGCCCAGCACGTCGGAAGCTGGATCCACGGCAAAAGCTGGAACTTCAATCAGAAAATTGCGGTGCAGGGCAGGATGATGTGGCGTGAGGCGCAATTCAGCGACACGCTGAAGGATAGTTTGCGTGTGCTCACAGGCAACGGATTACCGATAGGCGCTACGACGGGAATCTTTCCCGTGCAGCCAGCCGACCCCGCTTATGCGTATGACCGCAATCCCAATCATATCCAGCAGCAGTCGCTGCAGGATACATTGCCGGTTAACCCCACTTATTCCGATACGCCTTACTGCATGGGCGGTGAGGCTGGGATCATGTTGAATGGCGTGCCACTCTTTAACGGATTTGATGCCGGTATGCGCGATGCTGCCGCGCATGAAATACAGGATTCCTGTAACGGACATCCCCAGCGCTCCGGCCAGTACCATTACCATAGCCTGAGTTCCTGTATCAGGGATGTCAGCGAACAGCGCGTCATCGGTTTTGCGCTGGATGGTTTTCCCATCACCGGCCCGGAAGTGTCACCCGGAAAATACCTGACCACGGATGATTTGGATGAATGTCACGGCATTACCAGCGAAATCGTTCTGGATGGTAAGAGAACCATGACCTATCACTATGTGATGACAATGGATTTTCCCTATTCGGTGAGCTGCTTCCGTGGTAAACCGTCGCGCACTGGTCCTGCGGACAGCGGACGAACAGAAGAAAGCCGCCCTCCGCAGCGAGAGGGGCAGGAGCATGGACATATGCCGCCGCCTGAGGCAGTGCAGGCATGCAATGGAAAAACACAAGGCGCAGAATGCGGTTTCATTTCGCCACGGAGAGATAAAATCGCCGGCCGGTGCGACACGCCGCCCGGAAGCGGCGTGCCAGCTTGCATCCCGGATCGTAGACCTTAGCGGGTGCTTTTAGTAATTGTGAGATGAATGGCGTTCGCCGTTGATTGGTGAGCGCTGCATTCATACCCCAAAGCGGAAAGGTTCAGGCCCTCAAACAGATTCTCGCCTGTTCCCAGGAACACCGGTGACATAGCGATGTGAAGGTTATCCACCAAGCCTGCACGCAGATACTGTTTCAGGGTGGAAACGCCGCCGCCGAGCCTGATGTCTTTGCCGTTTGCAGCCTCTTTCGCCTGTTTCAGCGCCGCTTCAATACCATCGGTGACAAAGTAGAAAGTCGTTCCACCTTCCATGACAATGGGAGCCCTGGGATAATGTGTGAGTACAAACACCGGGACATGGTAAGGAGGATTATCGCCCCACCAGCCTTTCCATTGATCATCCGGCCAAGCTTCTCTGACAGGACCAAACATGTTTCTGCCCAAGATCCAAGCTCCAATGTTGTCAAAGCTGCGTTCGGCAAAGTCATTATCCACGCCTGTTTCGCCACCTTCCTGACCAAACATGGTCCGAAAATATTTGGTTGTGACCATCCATTTATGCAGAGCCTCCCCATTGATTCCGAGTGGACTCTTAAGGCTTTGATCAGGGCCTGCGCCATAGCCATCTAACGAGATGGAGAAGCAGCGCACTATAAGTTTAGACATGGGTGAAACCTTTTCTGAAATAAGTATATGAAAATTTAGGCAACCTTGATTTCGCTGTCGCTGATCAGATAGACTTCCAGCTTGTCGAAAGAGCCCTTCCAGCCTTGCGTCATGCCGGTTCTTCCATTGCGGAAGGTTTCGATTTCTGCCGTCGTCGCATCGCCTACCACTTCCCACAGTACCGAAACGCGTGTCTGGTTAGGGGCTTCTTCTGCGAACAGGACGGTTGTGCGCATCGTTTCCGGCCATGTCGGCGCCATGGGATGACGTGCGACATTCTCATTCTCATCACTGAAGCGTTGAGTGTAAACAAGACGGTCAGGTCGCTTGATCTCCTGATAGCTTACATTGCCGTACATCGTCATCTTGCCGTCATTCGATGTCATGGCATAAAAGCTGTTGCCGCCTTCGCGGATATCAGCGCGGATAAACTGCATCGTAAATCCGGTCGGTGCAAGCCACTGAGTGAAATGATTCGGGTTCGTCCACATTTCGAACATGGTTTCCAGAGGAGCATCGAATGTGCGGTTGATAACAAAAATTTCCTGGCCTGAAGAGGATTTCTCCAGATATTCCGCAAGACGGTCCCAGGTGGAGTTGCCGCTGGCCTTCTTGATGATTTCCTTGGTCTCCTTGAGAGCTTCAGCGGAAGGCAGCGCCATGCACATGTCCATCGTGGTCTTGCCTTTCTTCTCGCTGAACAGCACCGTCACGCGGAACATGGGGGGCTGGTCTTCATTGCCGCCATGGTCGTAAACGAGCTTGGAATAAGGCTCCACTTCGAAATACTTTGTGCTGTTAGGATAGTTTATGCCGTCCGGCCCGTGCATGGTGTAGACCCAGCTTCCACCCGGGCGCAGGTCTTTGCTGTGAGTGGTAATCGTAAAACCGCGCGGGCCCCACCACTGTGCTGCCTGCTTCGGATCGGTCCATGCGTCCCATACGGCTTTAACGGGCGCGTCATAGACACGTGTGATCCTGAGTTCATTTGGATTTTGGTTTGCGGTCATGGTGAGTTCCTTTCTTGGTTGATGATGTTTTAGTCTGGTTAGTCGTCACAGTTTTCAGGTATTCACCGAGACGGTCGAAGCTTTCTTCCCAGAAGGCGCGGTATTGCTCCATCCAGTTAGTCGCATCTTTGAGCGGCGCCGCATTCAGTTTACAGGGACGCCACTGCGCTTCTTTGGTCTTGGTAATCAGCCCTGCCTTTTCCAGCACCTTCAGGTGCTTCGTGATCGCGGGCAGGCTCATATCCTGCAAGAAAGGCTTTGCCAGTTCGGAAACGCTGGCTTCCCCTTTGGAAAGACTTGCAAGCATGGCCCGTCTCGTCGGGTCGGCAAGGGCGGAAAATACCTGGCTCAGATGGTCCTGCATATTTAACCGTTAGATTAATTAACTGATTGGTTAAATATAAGTCGAAACGCTCTTGCTGTCAATACGGAAATGGCAGATGCCGTAAGGGCTCTTAAAGCAATGATAATTGCACGTCCTGACGCTTGAAGTGAGCGGTGGAAAGAATGGAAGAGCGTTTATCCAGCCCGTTGGCTTTCCGGGCCTGTGCAAACATCTGCGCGATATGATCGGCATACGTACCTTCGCCTTTCATACGGCTGCCGAAATCGGAATCGTAAAGTTCGCCGCCGCGCACATCGCGTATGCGGTTAAGCACTTTTTCCTTCCGCATCGGATAATGTTCTTCCAGCCATTTCTGGAATAAATCCTTTACGCTGTGGGGCAGCCTGAGCATAACATAATGCGCCGAGCGCGCACCGGCATCGGCAGCGCTTTTGAGAAGCGTTGGAATTTCATGTTCTGTGAGACCGGGAACGATGGGGGCCATATTAACGCTCACCGGAATGCCAGCCGCGCTTAACTCTTCGATCGCCTGCAGTCGCCGCTTGGGTTGGGAAGCGCGTGGCTCCATCTTGCGTGCAAGTTCGCTGTCCAGCGTCGTAATGGAGATAACGACATGAATGGCGTCATAAGAAGCAAGCTCTTTCAGGACGTCGATATCACGTGTGACGAGATGATTCTTCGTAATGATCGCAGCCGGGTTCCGAAACTCCGCCAGCACCTGCAGGCAGCTTCGCGTAAGTTCCATTTTTCGTTCCAGCGGCTGATAACAATCCGTTACGCCGCTGAGTATAATAGGCTGTGGTTTCCAGCTTTTCTTGCGCAGCTCTGCGCGCAGCAAGGCAGGCGCTTCCGTTTTGACAAATAGCTTGCTCTCGAAATCGAGCCCGGCGGAGAGGCTGAAATATTCATGCGTCGGCCGCGCATAGCAGTAGATGCAGCCATGCTCGCAGCCGCGATAAGGATTCAGTGAAACCGAGAACCCCACATCAGGGCTGTCGTTACGTGCAAGGATGGAGCGCGACGCATCTCGGAAAACCTGAGTTTCTACCTGCTGCGCGTCCTCCTCTTCGTAAACAACCTCAATCCGCTCAAAACGCCCTTTGGCAAGCTCGCCGGTGCCGCGTCCTTTCACATTCTTACGTGCCGCCTGGAACGTATCGTCCATATATTTTCTCCTGCAGTATTAGGGGGAATTATGATTAATGTACACTAATCATAATCAAAATACTACACGAAAATTCGAAGAGTTATTAACGCTGCATTCGTGGGCTGGTAGGTGATTGGAGCGACCGGTACGCATCGTATAAAGGTTTCGCCGTACAGGCTTCCGTGAACATATCCAGCGCCTGTCCTCTGTGGGATTGCAGTGTGAATAGATTCGCCATCCAGATATGACGCTCGCGAAACATGGTAAACATAGACTTCACATAAGCTTCCGTAAAAGTGGGGCTGTATTGCTGATCATTAGCTTGGTTGATGGTGAAATTATATTCGCTGTCCGCGATGCGGATCTGAGATGCCAAAGGAATACCCGCCGGATCATTCACTCCGGCAAAGGTCTGGTCAATCACCCGATGAAGATTATCATAAAAGATGCCCCACCCATTTACGGCGCTCTGCATAGCCGCGACACTAGCATTCTGCTGTTCAGTCAGGTAAGTGTGCGTGCTGATGAAATCGGGAATATAATCTCGGTTGCCGGATTGCTGATAGGCAAGCTTTACCGAATCCAGAAAATTCTTAATCCAGCCTATATCTTCCGGATAACTGTTAGCGAGAGCAGGGCCGCCTATATAGATTTCAAACCCCAGGGAGCGGGCGTAGGCTTTAAGCTGCGGTACCGTCTGCTCCCAGTAACGTGCGTAGGTAATACCGTCCCACTTGCAATAATTGTCGGGCTCGTTGGCAAATTCATAAAGCTGCACTCTGCTGCCTGCAACCTGGATAATGTTCTTGAGCCACTCCAGATTCCAGGCGTTAGGTGCACCGTTACATTGTTTATCCCAGATGGGCGGCAGCTTAATAATAGGGTAAGCGCCCACAGCACGCATGCCGTCAATGGCGTGGCTGAAGCGCGTAACCGCTTCTCGTGTATCCAATTTTGTCCAGTTGCCGAAACGTATGACGCGAATCCCCGCATCTTTTATCTTATGACGGCAAGCTGGGAGGGTGATTGCAGTGCCGCCGTCCGTATCCCATGCGCCGATTTCAGAGCCGTAAATAAAATCCGTTCGGCTGAAAACGGAGCGGTCAAGCAGCGGCAGCATATCGGCTTGTGCAGGCAGAAGGAAAGCCAGAAGCATAATCGCCGTTGTAAAAACACAGGACGCAAAGGTCATTTTCATTATTGAAACCGGAATGAAAGGGCGCAATTAGGTTTGGTGGCATTCTGTTTCAGCGAATAGGTCTGAACACCTGCTACGTTATTATTGTCATAGCAGTTCGTGGTAGCATAAGCCGTAGCCGTCGTAGAGGTCAGGCAATCGCCCGTGCCGCCGTTTGCACCCTGATTGCCCGCGCCAGCCGCCCAAATGCTGTTGGAAGTGGAAATGTTTCCATTCAGGTAACAGGCGGTAACTGAGCCGGATTGCGGCATGCCGTCATCCGTTTTCTTATCGATATTATAGGCTTGTACCACCGAGAGGCCCGGATCGGTGCCGCCCACCAGAAACCACCCGACATTGGAGGCGGACGAAATACCGAAATAATTCGTGCCGGAAGTGCTGTAAGTATAAACGAATATAGAGGAAGCAAGCTTGGAAGCGGGAAGAACGGCAGGATAATAAATGGCAGTATTGGTAGTTTCGCTGGGAGCAGCTCCGCCTGAAGCACTAAAGCCATCCACAAGGCTGGCGTAATTCAGATCCTGCCAGAAGACGAGCGTTTCACCGCATCCTTCTTCAATGCCCAGATTGCTTCCGGCGGTATTATTGCAGTTCCCTTCCAGTATGCCGTTGCCATCGCCTTCACCTGCCAGACTTCCGCGGGCGATGGGAAAACCGAAATTGCTGGCGGCGGGATTAGGAATATCGCCTGGAAGATATCCATATTTGTTTTGGAATGTGCGGACAGCGGTATGGTATTTTTCGATCTGGGAAATCTGTGCGCGTATCGCAGCGGCATCGATAAGATCCCTGCCTGTCAGAATACCTCCGACGATCAGCCCGACAATGACCAGGACGATACTCAGTTCGATAAGCGTAAAACCTTGCGTTGTGCCCCGGCGGGCGGAAGAGTACATGTAATGCAGGTATGGCTCTGTTTTTGTCCCACAATTGTACAGATAACAATCTGTCTTTTCAATAAGAATCAGAATTATTCTTAAGATTTTATAATTTTTTAATTCATTCCCGGCAAAGCTGACTCGTTATTTTATCGAATATTTTAAATAATAGAATCAGGATCGAATCTCAGGCGTAAGAACAGATAAATCATAAGAAATCTGGATGCAGACAGTTTTCTAACGCCTTTTTTAAAAGTGGAGTTATAATGCATCAACAATTTATGAAAAACATGCGGATACATGACCGCAGGCAGGCAGGTCTGGAACTTGCTAACCGTCTGGCCGCGCATGCCTATGAATCTGAGACGCTGGTGTTAGCACTACCGCGTGGCGGTGTGCCGGTCGCCTTTGAGATTGCCAGAAAATTGCACCTTCCGATGGACGTATTCCTGGTTCGAAAACTCGGCTTGCCGGGCCACGAAGAACTTGCCATCGGCGCTATTGCGGACGGAGGAATGCGCGTATTAAACGAGGATGTACTTTCTTATCTACCGGTGGATAAAGTCGTTATTGATTATATCGCGGCCAAGGAAGAACAGGAGCTCGAACGTCGCCGCCGGACATACCGCGACGATAAGCCATTTCCTGCCGTGACAGGTAAACAGATTATTCTGGTGGATGACGGACTCGCCACCGGTTCCACCATGCGTGCTGCCCTAAAAGCATTAAAGAGGATGAAACCCGGACGCATTATCGTAGCTGTTCCCGTAGCGCCTGAAAGTGCGCTTGCCGATTTGCCGGGAGCGGATGAAACAATATGCCTGATGATGCCGGAGCCTTTTTATAGCGTTGGTGTCTGGTATGAGCAGTTCGATCAGACGAGCGATCAGGAGGTTCTGCGCTCGCTGCATGAAGCAGAGCGATTTATACCGTCGGAGGCAGCATGAATGAGGACCGGATAGCCGCCGAACTGGATCGTTATGCAACACGCCTCACCGGCGGCACGGATGACTATGACGAAATTATCAGCATGGCGAAGAACGCACGTTTCGTGCTGATCGGGGAAGAAAGCCACGGAACCCATGAATTTTACAATATACGCGCCGCTATTACGCAGCGCCTCATCACAGAACTTGGATTTACAGCCGTAGCAGTGGAAGCGGACTGGCCCGATGCTTATCGGATTAACCGATATGTGCGCGGCGATACTACTATCGATAACGCAGAGGATGCCTTAAGCGATTTCAAACGTTTTCCGCAATGGATGTGGTGCAATACCGAGGTAAGGAATTTCATCAACTGGCTTTATGATTATAACCATCTGACCAATAGCGATGTGCCGCAGGTAGGTTTTTACGGGCTTGATCTGTATAGCCTGAATAATTCCACCGAAGCGGTAATCCGCTATCTGGAAAAGATTGATCCGGAAGCGGCCAAACGCGCAAAGAACCGGTATGGTTGCTTTGACGCCTATGGCAACGACCCGCAAGTCTACGGTTATGCTACGGCACTTGGCGTCGATGAAAACTGCGAACGTAAAATCATTGAACAACTGCGGGAATTACAGGAAAATACGTTCAAGTATATGCAGCGAGACGGTGCGCTGGCAGGGGAAGAATTTTTCTCCGCCGAACAAAATGCCAGGGTAGTGGCAGATGCGGAGAATTATTACCGTGCACTGTTTAAAGGCAGGCCCAGCAGCTGGAATATTCGCGATACGCATATGGCTGATACGTTGGATAAACTGGCGGAATATCTTACCAAGCGGCATGGAAAACCAGCGAAAATCGTGGTCTGGGCGCATAATTCGCATATAGGCGATGCCAGCGCAACGGATGCCGGTAAGCGCGGTGAAACCAATATCGGGCAATTAACGCGTGAACGCCATGCCGCAGAAACATTGCTGATCGGATTCTCCACTTATAACGGCACAGTTACCGCTTCATCCGATTGGGACGAACCCGAAGAGCATAAGCGCGTGCGCAATGCATTACCGGGCAGTGTGGAAGAATTGTTCCACCGCGTAGAGGTGGATAATTTCCTGCTCGACCTGCGCGCCAATACCGAGGTAAGGAAATTGCTAAGTGAGCCACGGTTGCAGCGCTTTATCGGCGTCATTTACCGCCCGGATACGGAGCGCTGGAGCCATTATTACAACGTAACCCTCCCGCGTGAATTCGACTGTATTATTCATCTCGATCACACTAAAGCGCTTCACCCGCTGACGCCCGGCCATTTATGGAAAAATGTGCCGTACGCAGCGGAGGAGACCTATCCCACAGGGTTGTAAATATGCCGGGAAACAAATAGCCGGCAAACAATCAATACTAATGGCTTCCAAAATACGAACGGGCTTCCTCCGCAGTGATTCGGAAGAAGCCCGTATGCATATGAACACCAGTTCCTATGCGTCCTGTGTTACGCGTTTGGTCTTGCCTGCTCCCGGTCCTGCTCCGAGGTCCGCGCCGGTGGTCGGGTTGCGCGAGGGATCGGAAAGCGTGCGCGCTTTAAGCTGTTCTTCCAGCTTCCGTTCATTTCCGCTGAGTTTTGCGCTGGCAGTTCCATCCCCGCCATCGACCGCCATCTGCTCTTCGGGATCATCGATAAATTCCCACTGATCGCCCTCATTCCATGGACCGCGCATATCGCCTTCACCTTGCGACATGTTGTAATATTTATTGGTAAACTCGGGCATTCCCGGCCTCTTGCCCGGCGGGAAATTAGGCTGCATGGCATAAAGCGCTTTCTCAAAGGATTTTTGATGTGCTATTTCACGCGTCATAAGGAAACCGAGCGCGTCTTTGACTCCCGGATCGTCACAGAGATTCATAAGCCGTTCATAGATAATCTTCGCGCGAGCCTCAGCCGCGATATTGGAGCGGAAATCTGCTGCAGGTTCAGCGCGCGAATCCACATAAGCCGCAGTCCAGGGCACACCTGCGGAGTTAGTAAGCGCTACGCCGCCGCCATAAAGCAGTGCCGTTGTGTGGCTATCCGTGCCTCCGGTAATATCGGCCATGAGCTCTGCGGCTTCCATGCCTTCAGCCATTTTGCCTTTAACGCCTTTGTTCAGCATGACGACCAGACTGCCCACAACTTCCAGATGGCTTAATTCTTCCGTGGCAATATCCAGCAGCATGTCTTTTCGGCCTGCATCGCCCTCTGCCAGTCCCTGGCTGAAATAGCGCATAGCGGCAGCAAGCTCGCCGTCCGGCCCGCCGAATTGTTCGAGAATAAGATTCGCCATGCGCGGATCGGTTCTATCGACTCGTACAGTGTACATAAGACGTTTATTATGCATGAACATAAAATGCTCCTTCGGTAAGTAAGAAATGGTACTGAAAGGCTGCAAGCGGCAGCAGGCTTCTATCGTGAGAAGGCAGCCGGGAAAGCGGCTGTGAAGTCTCTATAAGCACACCATGATAACGATAAAAATTCGATGCGGGCAAAGCTCGCTTCCGGTAAAGTAATTCAGTACGTTTGCGACGATTCTACATAAAAAATTATGCAGTAGTTTCTGTCCATCATCGTTTCTTTATTTCCGCGTTCCTACCTTGTTAAATTGCCAACGGTCATTCGTAAAAAGGCGTAAGACATGCAATCCGATACGATAAGTTCCAACGCTATTTCCGAAAGTCCTGATTTCATTGAAATACGCAGGATTGTACCGGTTCATGCCGGTGCAGGAGTGATTACGCGAATTAAGCGATATGCCGGAGTGGGGTTCCTCATTGCTGTGGGTTATATGGACCCGGGGAACTGGGCAACCGATATCGAAGCAGGCTCACGTTTCGGCTATAACCTCATTGGAGTCGTTTTTCTCTCCGGCCTGATCGCCATGCTGATGCAGACGCTTTGTGTGCGGCTGGGAGTGGCATCGGGCAAGGATCTGGCGCAGTTATGCAGAGAGCGTTTTCCCGCCAAAGTGAATAAGACGCTGTGGGTTTTAGCCCAGACCGCAATCATTGCCTGCGATTTTGCAGAAGTGCTGGGGACGGCTCTGGCCATAAAACTGCTTTTCGGATTGCCTTTGACGGTAGGAATCCTGATTGCCGGATGCGATATATTCATCCTGCTCTATCTGCAGGGAAAAAATATGCTTCGTATCGAGCATATTGTTTTGCTGCTGGTGATGGTCATTAGCGTCGCGTTCGCCGCTGAAATAGTGTTCAGCAAGCCGGACTGGAGCAAAGTCGCGAGTGGGTTTCTGCCTTCTGCTGAAACATGGAAGAGCCCGCAAGCCTGGTATATTGCAATCGGCATATTAGGTGCCACCGTTATGCCGCATAACCTTTATCTGCATTCCTATGCGGTCAGGAGCAGGGAAGTGAAACAGGGACTGACGGCAAAAACAGATACGATCAGACTGCTGATACTGGATACGATTATAACGCTGGGACTGGCATGCTTTGTGAATGCCAGCATTCTGCTCGTCACTGCCAGCGCTTTCCATTTTACAGGCCATAGCGACATCGTAGAAATTCAGGACGCATACCGTATGCTTTCACCTGTACTCGGCGCAGCAATGGCAAGCGGTATATTTGCACTGGCATTGTTTGCGTCCGGGCAGAGCTCGACACTGACAGGCACATTGGCAGGCCAGGTGATTATGCGGGGATTTCTCAATTTGCGGATTCCCGCCTGGAAACAGCGCTTCTATACGCGAATGATGGCGGTGCTTCCGGCGTGGATATGTATTGCGATAATGGGGGAAGGAAGCGTAGGAAAGTTGCTTGTCTTCAGCCAGGTCGTACTGAGCATGCAGCTTCCTTTTGCGATTATCCCGTTGCTGCTGTTCAATACGGATCGCAGCATCGTGGGGAACTGGGCGATGTCAGGAATGTTGCGCACCGTTAGCTGGTGCACAGGTTTAGGTATCGCAGCCGCCAATCTTTTTCTCATTGCCAGTGTGCTATAGTTTTTACCGCATTTTAATACTTCCAGCCTGAATCTGTATCGGAATTACATCGAACTCCTCTTAACGTCGGGATGGCTGTGAATGCAGCCAATGTATTTTCTCATTATTCAAAAAGGAGGAAGTTATGTCTAACAATCAGTCTCAGGGTGGCAATCGCCAGGGCAGCAATCTTTCAGGCGCTGCAGAAAAGATGCGCAGCGGCAATCCGCGGGAACGCAGCGAAGGCGCACAGGAAATGGGCCAGAAGGGCGGCCAGAGCCACAAGAATAACAACAATTCTTCCGGCAACCGCTAAGTAGCGCATGGGGCAGCTCAATCAGCTGCCCCAAACACATAAAGGGCTAAGGAGAACGATCATGGCCAATGAAGATGAAAATGCAAAGAATCGCCATTGGAAAACACCGATGGACATGCATCACGTAGAGCCAAAAGATTACAGCAAGGCAATCGACAGTGCCAATGGTTCTGCAAGCCGCGATGCAAAGCACTGGTCTAAGAATGAACTCCCGTAAGCACACCAAGCGGCAGGCGCATAAGATCCATATCCATATCCATAAACGATTCTTCCGTCTTGCCCCTGAGAGGAAGCAGTGAGTTAGCCTGCAGCATAGAGAGACATGCCACAAGCGCTACCAAATGGTAGTACGGAATCCTGCCGCATGACCACCGGATTCACGGTTGAACCCTAATATGACCCCGCCACCATTGTCAGAAGAAGCCGCAGTGCGATATCCTGCCAGGTAATATACGGTGACATAGTATTTCCGTTATTAAGGCTGTCCTTTGCCTCCGGAAGAGCCGTAAATCTGGCCGGTGGCATAACTTGCATCCGCCGCGGCAAGCTGGACGTAAATGGAAGCAAGCTCGGCAGGCTGGCCGGGACGCTTCATCGGCGTATCGCCTCCGAAATGCTTAACCTTGCCTTGCGTAGCGCCGCCGCTTATCTGCAAGGGAGTCCAGATCGGTCCCGGCGCAACACCATTGACGCGAATGCCTTTGGAAGCGAATTGCTTGGCCAGCGATTTGACATAGTTCATCGTGGCGGCTTTGGTCTGCGCGTAATCATAGAGATCGGCAGACGGATCATAAGCCTGTTCCGATGCCGTGGCGATAATGGCGGAGCCGGGCTGCAGATGGGGAAGGGCGGCCTTGATAATCCAGAACGGGGCGTAAATATTGGTTTTCATCGTCCAGTCGAACTGCTCGGTCGTGATATCGAGAATGGATTCATTGCTTTGCTGGCGGCCTGCGTTGCATACGAGGATGTCGAGCCCGCCAAGACCTTTGATAGCATCCTCCACAAGCTTCTTGCAGAAAGCTTCATCACGCAGATCTCCGGGAATAGCGACCCCTATGCGGCCTTCATCCTTAATCAGCTTGATGACCTCTTGCGCATCCGGCTCTTCCGTCGGGTAGTAATTAATGGCGACATCCGCGCCTTCACGTGCATAGGCGATGGCAGCCGCGCGGCCCATGCCGGAATCGCCTCCGGTAATAAGGGCTTTTCTGCCTTTCAGACGCCCCGAACCGCGATAGCTTTTTTCGCCGTGATCCGGGCGTGGGTTCATCTTGCCGGCCAGACCTGGCCAGGGCTGCGACTGCTCCTCAAAAGGAGGTTTGGGATATTTATCAGTAGGGTCCTGAAGTGCGGGGGTGTTGGAATCTGCCATGGAACCTCCTTGGGTAAGATGCTGAGCGAGTGCGGGCGTGGCCGCAACAGCAGCCGTTGCAATTCCTGCTCCTGTTCCTGCAATAAATTGCCTGCGCGTGTAATGATTATCGTCATTGCTGCCCATACGCCGCTCCTGAATGTTAATATGAAAGGAAAGAAGCAGCATTGCAGGAATAAAATTAAAAATCCGTCTTTTTGCCCGCAGCTCCGATAAAACTGCAGTAAAACGCTCTTCTTGTAGAGTTGCAAAAAGAGATTTTTACCAAAATTATATTATTCACCCACGTTTCCCTATCGTTTGATTATACGCGATGCGCTACCTCATATTATGTCATTAAAACAAGGAGATGCATTATGCGTTCAATTTTGTTGTGGTTACTGGGCGTACCCATTCCGATCATCATTCTGATAGCCCTGATGTATCATTAATTTCTGACAACGGAGCATATCATGCAGAACAGACCTTTACCTACAAAGGATTCTTCAACGTCAATCATCGAGAGTTGTCCCGTATCGGGTCTGTCCTGGGGGGCGATATTAGGAGGTAGTGCGGTTGCAATTGCCGTATCGCTCATGCTTCTTATTTTAGGCTCTGCGCTGGGATTATCCTCGCTGTCGCCCTGGTCCCGCTCCGCTTCCGATGCGGCAAGCTTCACTGTAAAAGCGGCTATATGGCTTATTGTAATGCAGTGGATTGCTTCCGCTTTCGGAGGATACATCACCGGGAGGCTTCGCACGAAATGGACGGGCATGCATACCGATGAAGTATTCTTCAGGGATACGGCTCATGGGTTTATTACCTGGTCTGTGGCTACTTTATTTGCTGCCAGCGTTCTGGGAGCAGCTACTGCCACGGTTGTAAATGGCGGGATGCATGCGGCTGCTTTTCTTTCCTCCGGTATGGAAAACGGTAAGGAAATGAAAGAGGCTGAGCATGGACCGCACAATCCGCTGGGGCCTGTCGATTATTACACGGATAAATTGCTGCGCGGCTCTCCTTCCGTGGCCACACAGCAGCCAATTCCTGCGGCAGAACATGAAACAAGGGTGGAGGTTAGCCGCATTCTTGTCCAGGAGCTGAAGAACGATCATGTTGCCGAGGAAGATAAACAATATCTTTCACAGGTGATTGTGGCAAACACCGGCATAAGCCAGGCGGATGCTAACAAACGTGTGGATGATGTACTGGCAGAGATGGATACGCTCAAAGCCAAGGCAAAAGAGAAAGCAGATGAAGCGCGCAAAGTAAGCATGAAGATTTCGCTGTATATCTTCGCCTCCATGCTGATCGGCGCTTTCATCGCCAGCGCGGCGGGTGCTCTGGGAGGAATGAAAAGGGATGAATATTAAGTTCTGATCCGCTGTCTTTTGCTATATAATACAAATATGCGAAAAACAGCGGAACTACCCTTACATGGCGGCAAAGCGCCTCCGTGGCTCTTTAACCGTATGGTCGAGATGGCCGGAGCCATCAGCACGCTGATCGTGCGTGACCAGGGGCCTCAGGAGTTGCTGCGCCGCCTTTCCGACCCTTTCTGGTTTCAGGCTTTCGGTTGCGTCTTGGGGTTTGACTGGCATTCGAGCGGTGTCACCACCACCGTGTGCGGAGCGCTAAAAGAAGCCACGAAGAAATATGGCGGTGACATGGGGATTGCCGTCTGCGGCGGCAAAGGTGCCACCAGCCGCAAAACCCCCGGAGATATCGAACAGGCTTGTCGTAAGATCGGTGCCGATGCCGCGCCTTTTATCTATGCGAGCAAATTATCCGCCAAAGTGGATAACACCGCCATTCAGGATGGCTATCAGCTATACCATCATGTGTTTTTATTTGTACCGGGTGAAAACAACTGGTGCGTCGTTCAGCAGGGAATGAACGAGCGTAATCGCTATGCGCGGCGTTATCATTGGCTGGCCGAGCAGATGCAGGATTTCGTGATCGAGCCGCATGCTGCAATCGCCTGCGACACGCGCGAAAACTCACTTAACCTCGTCGCACGCGAAGGCATAGCCCATCAGCAGGCCATTCTGCGTCTGGGACGTGAGCATCCAGATCGTATCTTGAAAGAAATTCGGCCACTGCTCACCGATAAGCCCCTCCCGCTGTTCGACCGATTCGAGAGCAACAGCGCCGCTTTCCAGCCGGATTACTATCTGCCGCATCGCCATACACTAACGACAGCCAATATCAGTCCTGATGCGCTTAAGAAAGTGCTGCTCAAAACCTATGAGCGGCAGGCGCCTGAATTTGAGCAATTGCTCGGCGAACCGGGGATAGGCACTCAGGCAATGCGTTCACTGAGCCTGATTGCGGAAGTGGTGTACAATGCACCGGCCAGCCACCGTGACCCGGCGGCCTATAGCTTCGCCCATGGAGGCAAGGACGGTCATCCTTACGAGGTCAATCGCGAACTGTATGACGCTAATCTCGCTAGGCTGCGTGAAACTATCAACCAGGCGAAGATCGGTGTGTTCGATAAGACGAAAGCACTGCAATCGCTTGCGGAATTTACTGAAAGATTGCATTAGCCTAAATCAAATGCTGCGAAGTCAGCTCATCTTTCAAATAAGCATAATAAATCGGTGCGGCGAGTAATCCCGGCAGCCCGAACGCGGCCTCCATGACCAGCATGGCCAGCAGGATCTCCCAGGCATGTGCTTTGATCTGGGTGCCGATAATATGCGCGTTGAAGAAATATTCCAGCTTATGAATACAGATCAGAAAAATGAGCGCGGCAAGGGCATCCGCAGGGGAGACACTGAGCGCAATCAGCAGGATGATGCTGTTAGAAATCAGATTACCGGCGACGGGAAGCAATCCGACAATAAAAGTGATGATCAGGATAGTTTTGGTGAACGGCAGGGAATGGCCGATCAGGGGTAAGATCACGACCAGGAAAATACCGGTCAGCAGCGTATTGATCGCCGATATTTTTGCTTGTGAGAATACCACATTGCGAAATGCGCCTGCCAGGCACGATACTCTGTCCTTCAGAGGTTCACCCAGTACTCCCTCACTACGGGCAGGGGGATGGATCGCAATCAGGCCGCCGATCACCATGCCCAGCACAATATGCACCAGAAATGTGCCGACGCTTTTGCCCCACATGCTGACATAGTCGGCGTTATGGCGCAGCCAGTCGGAAATGGTGGCCTGCCAGTCCCTCAGATCCACAGGGAGGTAATTCTGGATAGTGGCGGGCAGGTAATTGCGTGTGGTGCCAACCGTATCGGCCATGCGCTGCATCAGCATCTCAAAGCTTTCCTGTCCTTTGGACAAGGAAGAGAGCAGGGAAAGAATCCCCGCCAGGAATAGCCCAAGCACCAGTATGCCGATCACGGCCAGCAGCACTTTCTTTGCTGTGGCGGGAATCACGCCGCCGCGTTCCAGCAGGCGCGCACCGGATTCGATGATCAGATACACCAGAAGCCCGCTCAACAACGATGACAGGAGCTTGAGCCCAAGAATCGCAGCTAATGCCATCAGCATCATGCCAAAAGTAAGCAGGGGAATTGCTTTAGGAGAGGAATTTGCCATTGGCCGCACCTTATATGCTTTCAGGAAAGAAGCATAATAATGAATCGGATATGAGCGAATGGCAAAGGTTTTATGCGCCTTTCTTTTTGTACTTTTGACGCCCATGCGATTTCTTATGCGCCTGCGGCTTTCTGGATTTCTTCTTCGAATGTCTATGAGAAGGAGGTGGGAGATTGCCTTCCGGCTTGAAAATAAGGCTTCCGATAGTCACATTCGCTTCCACAACGCAAACGATAATAGTATCGCCCAGACTGAAGCGTTGCCTGCCGTTACGGGATTCAAGGCAGGCCAGATTACGGTTATAGATGAAGAAATCCTGTCCAAGGTTCCGAACGGGGATAAATCCGTTAATACCATTATCCGCAAGGGCCACATACAGTCCGAATTCATTGACAGAAACAATCGTGCCGGAAAAAACATCCCCTATATGGCGCGTCATGTAGCTGACACGGTAACGGTCCATGGCGTCGCGCTCCGCAAGCATTGCGGTGCGTTCCGTTTCAGAAATATGCTGCGCTATGGCAGAGAGCGTATCTTCTGCAGGAGCGGAAGTCTTATCCTTTCGGAGGTAAGCCGTCAGGGAGCGATGCACAATAAGATCGGCATAACGCCGTATGGGTGAGGTGAAATGACAGTATTCTTCCAGTGCAAGCCCATAATGCCCGAGATTCCGCTCGCTGTAATAAGCCTGCATCTGGCTGCGCAGTACCATGCTATGGACAAGATTCCCGTTCGGCCTGTCTTGGGCTTGGTGCAAAATGCGGTTCAATTTCTCAGGCCCAAGCGTGCCTTTGGGAATAGAATAGCCCGAAAGGCTCAGGAACTTGCGCAGTCCCAGCACTTTTTCTTCCGAAGGCTTTTCATGCACGCGGTAAATACCCGGTGCCTTATGGCTGATGAGATAGTTTGCCGCGGCCACATTGGCAGCGATCATGAACGCTTCGATCAGGCGATGGCTCTCCAATTGCAGGCGAGGAGCGATATGGCTGATATTGCCTTCCGCGTCGAACATCACCTTATATTCCGGCAGCTGGATTTCCAGCGTGCCGCGCGCGTCACGCTCTTTTGCAAGCGCCTTATACGCAGCAAAAAGATGGGTGACTAAAGGATTACGATTGGGATCGGCAAGGTCTTTCTCCACTTCTGTGTAAGTAAGGCGCGCCTGCGAACGCATAAACGCACGGACAAACTTATAGCGCCGTGTAACGCCGCCCGCATCAATCCAGAGATGAACGGCTAGGCAGTAGCGATCTTCATTCGGCCTCAGCGAACATAAATCATTGGAAAGATGTTCCGGCAGCATGGGAATCACGCGGTCGGGAAAGTAGACTGAATTGCCGCGCTCGAAGGCCTCTTTGTCCAGTGCGCTTTCCGGCTTAACATAATAAGCAACATCCGCAACCGCGACGATCAAGTGAAACCCGCCCGGATTGGAAGGATCGCTGTCAGGTTCCGCAAACACAGCATCGTCGAAGTCGCGGGCATCTTCTCCGTCAATTGTGACCAAAGGAAAAGCCCGGAGATCTTCACGGCCTGGCTCGAGGTGAGGGCGAGGGGCGAGCTTCGCTTCTTCCATCGCCGCTTTGCTGAAATTCATCGGCAGGCGATGCATATGAGAGGCAATCAGGCTGGCGGCATGCGGATCCTCGGGAGAGCCTAACCGTTTCGTAATACGCGCCTGTTCCATGCCGCGTAGGCGTGGGCCGGGAATAACGAGTCCGCTTACCAGCTCGCCGTTCTGCGCGTCGTTTATTTCCTCGGCGCTGACATTATAAAATTCCTTATTCTTGTGACTGACCGGGTGAATGACGCCGCCACCGCCTTTATGCGAAACGAAAATGCCTACAATATGCTTTTCCGCTTCTTCAGGGAGGATACGGATCACCTGTGCCTCAAACCTGTGAGGATTGATTTTCCGCAGCTTTGCCAGAATGCGATCTCCCACCCCTACGGCCGGGCCTGAGCGGGAATCTTCAACGCTGATATGAGGCGGGCTCTTACGGGGATTCCAGTCCTTGGGAGTGGCGGTAACGTAGCCGTCTTCACTCACTCCTGTCACAATAAGCTCGGCCACATCGGACGAGTGGGCGGAAGAGGTGGTGGTATGGCCACCTTTGCGTTTATGGTGATGGGGAGCGTTTTTCGATTTTCTTTTCATTTATTATGCTCTTATCCCAACATCATAAAACAATACGGCGAAGGATAACAGCAATTTATGCTACCGCCCTGTAAAAAAGAGATAAAATTTAGAATAAGATGAAGCCGTTACTTGCCTTGCAGCCTTTGCTTTCAAACATTTATTGCTTTACAGAAAGATACGATTTGCTAAAACCGCTTCCTTGACCATTTGCTGGGGGGATAGCTCAGCGGTTAGAGCAGGGCGCTCATAACGCCTTGGTCGGGGGTTCAAATCCCTCTCCCCCTACCATGAAATATTGTTTGTTTTCAATAAATTAAGTGAATTTTCGTGTGTGGCGGAAATCGCGCGGTCTCAGATATAAAGTTGATCACAGAGAGCTCGAATCAGAGAGACTTTTACTCCCATTTCCTGAGTTCTCTCTGTTGGCCATTTCGGCGTCCAACTTTGCCGAGTTAGCTAGGATCTAATCTCAATTGCGTTCATAAAGATGTTACTATTTTATAACCTCAGAAGGTGGTGGCCCACTCTTTATACGAGATTCTTAATTATGACTTTCTATGCGCTGCTGAATCTCTTTACGTTCGCTATCGCTGAGCAGTTTGTTGAGTGATAGATAATCCTGCATAGTACGATTCTTACTATCTTTTGCCCGAGGATCTGCACCGGATCAAGCAGAACCTTTATGGTAGATGCCGATGCATTCTCAGCAGCGTACATGAGAGCTGTCCGTCCTGCAATGCCAGGAGCGCCTGAACAATCAAAAGCAATTTTTCTTGATGAGTTGAATCCTTCGGTAGCAAGATTTACATCTGCACGATGGGCTAACAGGACATACATCACTCCCTGTGATTTTTAACACTTAAGCTTTCTAATTTATCACCCTGATTATAAATTATTCTAAGCTCTATAGGATTGCCTCTATTATCTTTTAAGTCATAAATAATATTTTTATCTGGAATACTGCCAGCAGGTGACTTTGAGCCATCTAGCGCAGTAGTTATAAAAGGCTTCCAATCATCACCGTATATTTCTTCTACATCTTTACGTGATAGCCCTAATACATGACATTCATTCATGCGTAGCGAAAGCAAGGTAATTTTTTTACCTTTATGGTCTATAAAGTTATGTTTATCCAACTCTATCCTCAGAGCCGCCTTATTAGTTGGATTATGGAGCGCTGGATGATCTATAGAAACTGGAAAATCCTGTAACCATACTTCTGGCAAATACCCATACTCTTTGCTCTTTTCATTGTAGCTATATGGTTTATAAAACTGCCGTGTTGCAAAAAGCTGCCAAAGTTTCTTATCATTAGTTAATATATCATCCTGTAGCAGGATATTATGCTCCGCTGCATATTTTATGTTACTCAGAAGCTCCTGCGGTGTCGTTGGAGGAGATACTATCGGACAATTTTTCTCAGGAATTTTATTCCCACATACTGACGAAGTTGAATTCAATAAAGCACTGGGCTTAGAAGGGAGCACGTATTCATCTGCACTTATTCCAACAGATGATGTATTAGCTTTTGCATCGGAAAAACTAGTATGCTGATCAGCACATGCTGATAGAACGATTAGAGAAACTAGTATAGAAGTTTTATAATGTGCCATTGTGCCTCCTTGAGGTTATCTCATTCGCCTCACTTTCAGTGGCTTCCCCAGGTCGAGTATAAATCGCTGCCAAAGAACTCATATGATAGTAAGGCTGGCTTTTAATTAGAATGCTCTGAGTGCTTCTGTTGCTTAGCTAGATTGCTGAACGTTACATTCAGGATTGATGGAATTGCTTATGGCGCTCCCATCTTGACCGCAACCTCCCCTGCATCTTAGTACAGAAGAGATGTTTTAATGTTTCACAAGTACACAAATAATATGTGATAACCAATAAAAAACTCAATATGAAATATGAATATCCGATATGGCAACTATCCTAAAGGATAGGTTGGGGTATAGAAAACCACGAGCAGAATTACAATTTATACTGCATTGAATAAGAATCATTTGTTCTCTTAATAACGGCAGATCACAAGGGCGCTAATCACATATAAGGTTTAACGTGAAAAGATAAATATAAGGTCAAGATTTATTTCTTTTCGGTTGATCGTTATTTTTCGAGACAGGTTGAAAAACTGTTCCTATAAATAAATTATAAATTTTCTCGCTGTTAATTTAGTAACTCTTAATAGTCGGAGATCAATATGAGACGTATCCCTCATATAAAAGCGCGCGCAATTACACTTGCAGCGTCATTCATGTTTTGTGCACTGGCAGCTTGTGCAGATCCAATAGCTCATCATGAATTTAGTTTTGGTGATGTAAATAGACAAGAAAACAAAGGAATAGAGATACTTGATTATCGATATGGTAATAATAAGACGATTCCAACCAGCCCTAGCGCTGACCAATTGGCTTCAGGGCATGTTCCACAATTTACATCTGTTGGGACTTTTGATCCCCCAGGAGATTCTCTTTATGTAAAATGGCGAGTTAAATCGACCGGTAAAGTATACCAAGATACAGTTGATCTTAAAAGCCGTTTGCCGTCAAATATGAACAATAAGGAAATCCATTTTCTTATTAAAGATACAAAACTTTATGTTTATTTGATTGCTTCGGAGCCGCATGAAGTTGGGAAAGCATACAAGCGTACATGTGAAAGCCTCTATCCTGAACGTCTTTCGAATTGCGGTAATTACTCGTATTAGTAATAGGAGATACGCTTATGACTACGCAGACACAACCCCTCTCCTTGCAACAGATCTTGTTGGCACAAAGTCAGGCTGCTGCCATCGCAAGTGCTGTTTCCAACAGTGTTGGAAGCAACACATTTGTATTCTTTGCTGCATTCGATGGTACAAACAATGGTGCTAATCCTCCTGCAGATGGTTCCGGTGATTCGCGGACAACTGCGATAAAGCAATTGTATGATCAAGTGTTTCCAAATAATATTTCACCTGTTGGAAACGTTGGTGGGGCATATGAAGCTGGCGTTGGTGTTCCCGGTTCGATGCCTTTTTCCGCTGGATGGGATAAAACAGTAACAGCGCAATCCATTGCAAATGCCCAGGCAGCATATGATAAGTTTGCTCAGCAAGCCACTCAGTGGCTAGCATCGCATCCAAGCGGTTCACTAACTAGCATGATTACTGGTTTCAGTCGTGGTGGAGCGGCTGCAGCTATCTTTGCGGAGATGCTATATGAAAATGGATTGGTCAACTCCGCAGGAAAAATCTTAATCCCACCTGGAACTGTAGGCGCAGTATCGGCTGCGCTTATAATTGATCCTGTACTAACTGGCGTAAATGGAAATATGGAGTTCCCTCCCGGCGTACAAAACTTAGTAGTAGTACGAGCGCAGAATGAGTATCGCGACTATTTCCCGGCAGCAGATTATACGGGTGATAACGCCACTATTGTGCCGGTGATTGGCAATCATGGTGATGCAGGCGACCTTTATGATAACGGATTAGGAGGCATCTATCTGGGAGCGTATACTAATTTCTTCCATAATGCAGGTCTAACCAGTATTGGTCCGGTTCCTTCTTCCCGTGCTTATGCTGCTGGAACACCTGTCTATGTTCATTCGGAATCCCAAAGTACAGCTGAAATTCTTACTACAGGTGATTTCTGGGATGCAACATATAACAGCTTAGATATTCGGGATCCAAACTCAGAATATCTAAATGTTGCACGTCATGTTGTCGTTCCAGGTACAAACGGTAACGCTGCTACAATAACACAAACTCCTGATGGTACTGCGACTAACTTCACCGCATATAACGGTGATATTATTCTGGGGGGGTACGGAGGAAGTACAACGCAGGGCGGTAGTGTGAACGGGGTTGGAGGGCGTACCACCAATACTATTCAAAATTTTGTTGTCTTGCCTGATTCCGAAGCCACTATTACAAGTTATAATGATAATATTACCGTAGGTATAGGTTCAACTCTGAACTTCAACAGTACATCCCAAGTTGGCAATACTAATGCAGTTCGTGGCGCAACAAATACTATCACGCTTGATCAAGCGACTATACTAAATATCTCTGGATTAAATACCATCATCAATGAAAAGGATCCGGTAAGTACGCAGATAAATCCTATTGGCAATGCAGGTTATAAGGTAAATATTGTAGCTTCGAATGGTGATTCTATTACCTATAACTCAACGGCACCCAATACGAGTGCTCCCACATCAACCGCGTCCATCTCCACAGATGCTAATGGTAATACATTAATTACGTCGCACCTTACCAATGGCAATACGCAGACGATTGCAATGAGCAATGTCAGTGATAATTATACTGTTACTGCGGATGGCCTGACGACTGCTATGAGTAATATAGAGTCGGTTTATTATACTTCCGACGGTACAGCGGTTCTAAGTCAAGACGACAACGACCCTAATCCTCATAACTTCCCAGGCAATTCTGTTACTATCACAGCCGTGGTGGGTGGAGTAACGACGACCGAAACCATTAATGCGGATGTCGGGATAAGTAATGATCTCGCCTTGGATTCTATTGCTTTCGAGGGGCATTCCATTACCACTAATTTCTACAACGGCATGGTAGATGCGTATGGACGCACGTACAACATGGGTACTGACGGTACAACCCTGATAATTACAGGGGCGACAGCGGGTGATTCGCTGACGATCAGTAATTTTCGCCGAGGTGACTTCGGGGTCAATATGACGTATAGCGTCGGCAGCAACTACGGCGTCCCGGTTCTTCCTGATACGGGAGTCTACTATAATCATAATGTACTCGCATTTGATGCATTAGTGAACGGGCAACTCACTGGATACGTTTCATTCACTGATATTAAATATTATTATGGGATGCTCGTAACTGGCATTAATAATAACGGGCAGGTCATTGCGCATTCTGGCTATGATGGCACTTACATCCTTTCTACGGCATATGGAACGTGGATGGAGACGCCCGTTGGCCTCGACAATAATAATACTCTGAATGCTTTGCATACGTGGGGCATGTATATCAACGACAATGGTGTTGCGGTTGGGGATTATCTTGACAGCGATTATGTGCAGCATGGTTTTGTAAGTGCCAATGGTGTGGTAACTTCCACCGTCAGCATTGCAGGCGCTACCAGCACGGGACTTATCAGTATCAATGATAACGGCGTTATCGTCGGCAATTATGTAGATAGTAATGGCCATGAGCACGGTTTCGAGCTGATTGGCGATAATCTTACCTATATCAATGTAGCTGGCGCTACGGATACGGTTGTTTACGGTATTAACAATAATGGCGTTATCGTCGGCACCTATTATATCAACAATGTAGCCAATGGCTTTATTGATGATCACGGGGTTATTACCACGATTAACATGGCTGGAGCTGCTGCTCACGGCGGTACAACCGCCACGGACATCACGGATGATGGTCAGGTATTCGGATATTATTATTCACCTACTGGGGCTGCCGTCTTCTCTGCTAATCCTACTTATGCTTCCACTATTACAGAAGACAATGCTACCTTTAGTGTCACAGATATTCGCGATATTTATGGTGACGGCAATACCATTACGGCGGGAAACTGTGCAATTACGTTGGTAGGAGACAATAACACTGTCACGGCTAATACCCATCCCGATCCTGGCAATACGTTCCTGATTGATGGCAAAGGGAATACACTTACTGCAACAGACGGTGACAAAGTCACTGTAGCGGGGAATGGCCAGATTAATAATACCACACAGTACAATACGGTTTCCCTCTCAACGGGTACTCTGGTCGTTGATGATGCTACTTCCGTGGTTCTCAATGGCTCCAATAATGCAGTGTATGCAGGTGATGAGGACAACATTACCTTCAACGGCACAGGCAATACGATTACGATCGGAACGGGAAGCGATCTTATCATCACCGGGACTAATGCGGTTGATGCAACCGATGCAGATGATACGGATGGTATCGTCTTCGATGGCGTCGATATCGAAAAGGATATTACTTTTGACGCTACTAATACTTCCGGTGCCTATTCTATCTCCGGGTCAACACTCACTATCACTTCCGGTAGTGACGCCCTAACCATCACCAATTTCGTGAATGGAGACTTCGGAATTGATATTTCTTATAATGAAACGGTTAGCAACAGTACGCAAACTATCGCTAACAATGCCTATGCAAGTATTACCGGTGATAATAACACTATATTCGCTGGAACCGGTAGTAATCTATTCATTACCGGCACAGGAGACATGATTTCGGTAGGAGCAAATAGCAATGTTACGCTTGCTAGCGGTTCTTCTGCCGGTGTCAGTACCACTGAAGCAGATGCAGCGCTTAAAAAAGCGTCTATTACTGTCTCTGGCACGGAAGAAAGCATCTCCTACGGCGATCCTACCAGCATTATTCTTGAAGCAGGTTCGCAGGCAAGCATTACTGGCACGGATGGCATTATGACTGCCAGCAATGCGTATGGTGGCAGTAGTGATATTGAGAATATCATAAACTGGAACGTTGGAGGATCACAGCTGCAGCGATTTACCAGCTTGCCTACGGATGAAGCCGAGGAAATCAAGAATTACAGCGGGGCTAATGCGACCGGAGTGCTGAACTCCGAAATTATCAACTATACTGCGGGCAATTCCCGTGTAGAACAGTTCAATGTTTCTGCTGCGATATCAGAAGAAATTTCTGAATATTCTTCACTTGATGGTACAGGCATATTAATTTCTGAACTCGTCAATAATGAGGATGGGACTTCTGTAAAGAAAATCTTTACCGGATTGCAGGGTGACGAGACTGAAGAAGATTTCACCTACGCTGGTGCCAATGCAACGGGAACGCTGACATCACAAGCTACTTATTATAGCGACGGCAGCCATACGGTGAAAAGCTTTAATCCCACGGCTGATATCGTGAATGAGTCACAGAGCTTCATCCATAGTGTTACCGGTACTGCAGGTGTTTTATTCTCAGGTTCGGATGCAAATGGGAATAGAGGTTTATGGATAACTGACGGTACGGTTGTAGGCACCCGCAATTTAACGCCTGGAGAAAATATCAGTATTCCGTCTGTATCTGAGCATCAGTATGAAACGATAGTTACTATTGGTAATAAAGTAATATTCTTGGGAAATGAGCAGATATGGGTAACAAATGGTATGGTAGGTAGTGCTACTCAGCTGACCAACATCACCAATTTCTTCCCACGCTATTTAACGTCCATTGGAAACAAAGCAGTTTTTCTTGCTAATGACACTAATGGTAATCAGCAGGTATGGACAACGGATGGCACGGTTGGTGGTACTACCCGGTTAACTAGTATTCCTGGCGGCATTAATAGCGATCATTTTGCTGAATTAGGTAATAAGGCTCTCTTTGCTGGAAATGATGCAAATGGCAGCCAGCAATTATGGATAACGGATGGTACAATCGCGGGTACTACTCAGTTAACTGCAGTCGTTTCCGGTATGAATCCCGATGATATTGTGACTGTAGGCAATGAGGTTTTCTTTGAAGGGCTGGATACAAATGGTAAAGGCCAACTATGGAAAACGGATGGCACTGCTGCTGGAACAGTTCAGATTACAACTTTATCTGCAGGGATATATCCTGATAATATGGCTGCTTTTGGTAATAAAGTACTATTTGGAGCTCCGGATTCAAATGGTCATGAGCAGTTATGGATTAGTGATGGCAGTGCAGCCGGCACGATCCAGGTAACTAATGGCAGCAGCCTCAGTCCAACCAATATCACTGCATTTGGAAGCAGTGCGCTTTTCTTTTCTGGTGCGCAGCTATGGATAACTGATGGTACAGCTGCAGGTACTATTCAATTAGCATCTGGGAGTGGCGGCTCGCTTCAGGTGCTTTCGCTGCTGGGTAATAAAGCGCTCTTTTTCAAATCAGGTTCGAATGGAGCATATCAGCTATGGGTAACGGACGGTACAGCCTCTGGGACTCTGGAACTAACCACTAGCCTTAATACCAGCTTCAGGCAGATAATATATGATAGTTTAGAAGTGGTTGGAAATCAGGCTATATTCGCAGCCCGGGGACCAGATGGTAAGACATCATTGTGGGAAACAGATGGCACCATCGCGGGTACTGAGGAAATGACTGGTATAGCCAATGCTGCAGCCGGAGGTATAAATCCTTCCAGCTTAACGGCATTTTCGACCGTCACTACTACTGACCTTCTGACCTCAGAAACGATCAATAACACCGATGGCACATCTATAGGTGAACAGATTACCTATAATGGTGATGGCAGTACGACCAAGGTGATTGCGAAGTATTCGGGAGCAGATCTAAGTGATTCACAAATCTATCAGGAAACAGACATTACTTCAGCAAGTGGACAGGTAAGTATTGCTATCAGTGGTACTGGTGATCAAGCCAATATTTCTAACGCTACTATTACCCTTGCTGATAGTACGAGTGCTACACTTTCTGGCTCTGCTAACAGCATTACACTTGGCAGTCATGACAGTCTCGTTATTGCGGGCACTGGTGATATGATTAATGCAGCTTCTGGTGCGGATCTCACCACCGATACTATAATGTTTGACGGTGCTGCTGTAACAGGCAATGCTAACTCTGGCTCCATCAATACGCTGGGCAACAGTTACAAGCTAAACGGCTCGACGCTGACGGTGACATCCGTAAGCGGAGACACATTGACAGTGAATAACTTCACCAATGGTGATTTCGGATTAAATGTGACGGTCAATCCATACACTATCAGTACCTTTGATGCTCCTGGATATACGCGTACATTGGTCAATGGGACAAACGCCGGTGAGATATTGGGCAGGACAGCGAACGGCGGGTATAGGGATGCATCCGGTAATTTTACCTATATCCCGGGCACTAATACGAGTCTGGTGGGCGGTAATAACAATGGTGTATATGTAGGATTCTCCTTTGATACTAGCGGTTACTACCACGGTCTGTTGGATGATAACGGTACTATCAGCACACTGGATTACCCGGATGCGAGCTATACGGTACTGCAATCAGTCTCTAATTCTGGTGAGATCGTTGGCTGGTATATCAGCAATGCCGATAATGAGAACCATGGGCTTATTGATATCGGTGGCACGCTGACGCGCTATGATATTGCGGGTGCAGCCTGGACGGTTATCGATGGCGTTAATAATAAAGGGGTAATCACAGGCAGCTTCGGCCTAACGGATAACGATGCAGAAGGTTTTATCGATGATCACGGTGTTATTACTATACTTGATTTCCCGGGTACGGCCAAAGTTACGTTGGCGGATGCAATTAACGACTTGAATCAGGTGGTCGGCACCTTCACCGATGCAGCAGGTGCTACGCACAGTTTTGTCTACCAGAATGGTGTCTACACACAGATAGACGTACCTGCAGCGAATGGCAGCACAACAATAGCCAACGGCATCAATGATGCGGGCCAGATCGTGGGCGAATACACTAATAGCAGCACGGGTAAGCTTTCCGGCTTCATTGCTAATCCGACAGGCGTGAATCTGGTAAACGGAACGGGTACGAATCTGACGGTAGCGGATGCGACAACGGAGACTATTTCCGGCAATGGCAACACCATCAGTGTGGGCACAAATGATACGATCAGCCTGTTTGGTAATAGCAATATTATCAACGGTGCCGGTGGCTCTGACCTTACAACGGACGTGTTATCGTTTGACGGCAATCAGCTTTCCGGGGCAGCGATTACGGGCGGCACGGATAGCCATGGCAACAGTTATGTACAGTCTGGCACTACGCTTACGATTACGTCTGGTACGGGCGAAGTGCTGACACTGGCTGACTTTATCAATGGCGACTTTGGGGTTACGCTCCCGAGTTCCGGTCCGGTTACCTACAACGAATCCAACAGCGCCATAGCGATTGCTGATAATGTGAATGCGGTCGTCACCGGCAGCAGCAATACGATCACGATTGGCAACGGCGATACGGTTTCTGTGTCTGGGTATAACAATGGTGTGACGGTATCCAGTAGCGGGAGTGTGGTGTCTGACGACTCCTCCAGCAGCCTGACGATGTATAATGTAACGGGTAACAGCGACAGCGTTACGCTTGCGGGCTATGGTGATACGGCCACTATCAGCGGTTCCGGTGATACGGTGGTGGTGAGTGCGACGGCTGCGAGTGTTACGGAAAGCGGTTCCGGAAATAACAGCATCACGCTGGGTGGGGATTCAGAGACTGCTACGATTGCCGGCAGCAACGACATTCTTACGCTGTCCGGTTATGCTGATGCTGCTACAATCAACGGTGCGGGCAATGAGACTGTTCATCTCACTGGTACCAATGACAGCCTCACTGAAACAGGCTCGGGCGGTAACCATATTACCCTGAGCGGTGATAGTGAGACGGCGGTCCTTAGCGGCAGTAACAGCTTCATTACCCTGTCGGGCTATGGCGATGCTGTTACGATTAACGGTGCAGGTCATGAAACGGTTAACCTTACGGGTACTAATGACAGCCTCGCTGAAACAGGCTCGGGCAGTAATACCATCACGCTCGGGGGAGACTCGCAGACTGCTACGATCGGCGGCAGCAACAGCACGATCACGCTTTCCGGTTACGCCGACGCTGTGACGATCAATGGTGCCGGGAATGAAGTGATTCATCTCATCGGTACCAATGATAGCCTCCATGAAACCGGCTTCGGAGGCAATAGCATTACGCTCAGCGGAGACTCGGAAACCGCAACGATCGGTGGCAGCAACAGCACGATTACCCTGTCCGGGTATGCTGATTCTGCTACGATCACAGGTGCAGGCAACGAAGTTATTAATCTCACCGGTACGAACGAAACCTTGACGGAAGCAGGGTATGGCAGCAACACCATTACGCTCAGTGGCGATACCGATACGGCGACGATTGGTGGCAGCAACAGCTCCATCACGCTGTCTGGGTATAATGACTCTGCCACCATTACCGGCAGCAATGAAACCATTATCCTGTCCGGCACCAATGCAAGCGTCACCCTGTCCGGTCAAAATGATGTGGTAACAGCTGCTGCTGGCACTACCGTAAACATCGCTGCAGGCGATGCGGTTGTTATCAACGGCAACGGGGTTGTTGTCACCGGCGGCGCTTCTGCACGCGCGACTATTAACCACGCCGATGGTACATCTGCAGTGGAAGTGTTTAACCAATCCGCCACCATCCTGTCCAATACGAAGAACTACAGCGGTCTGAACGGAACCGGTACGTTGGTCTCTCAGGTGATTGACTATACAGACGGTACTTCGCGCCAGAACCTATTTACCGGTCTTGCTTCAGGCGTTACCGAAGAAAGTCTGTTCTACAGCGGTATGGACATGAGCGGCGTGCTGGCGAAGGAAATGTGGAATTACGCAGCAGGAAACTCTACCGTAGAATGGTTCAATCCTTCCTCCACCATCGCAAGCAATACGAAGTACTATGATGGATCGAACGGTACCGGGAATCTTCTCTCGCAAGTAATCGACTACACTAACGGTACGTCGCAGCAGAAGCTGTTCAGCAATCTTCCTAGCGGCGTCACACAGGAGAGCCTGTTCTATAGCGGTCTGGACCTGACGGGTGCGCTTACCAAAACGATCATCGATTATGCCAATGGCAGTTCCGTGATCGAGCGGTTCAACCTGTCTTCAACCTTGCTCAGCCATACCAGCAACTACGATGGTCTGGATGGTACCGGTAACCTGACTTCGGAAACCTACGATATGGCAGACGGTACGTCGCGCCAGTATCTGTACAGCAATCTGGCATCCGGCATCAGTGCACAGAAGCTCTATTACAGCGGTGCGGATCTTTCCGGCAGCCTGACGAAGCAGATAACAGACTATGCCAATGGCACTTCCACGGTAGAGCTGTTTAACTCCTCCAGCACTATCCTCACCAATACGAAGTACTATACGGGTTTGGATGGTACGGGGACGCTGACCTCCCAGACCATCGACTTCACGGACGGGACTTCGCGCCAGGTACTGTATACGAATCTGCCTGCAGGCGTCAGCCAGGAGCAGATCAATTACAGCGGAGCGGATCTGACCGGTACCGTGACATCCACCAACTTCATCGGCACCTCCGGAAACGATACGCTGACCGCCACGGCTACCAAACAGACACTGACCGGCAATGGTGGTTCGGATACCTATCAGTTTGGTCGTGGAGATGGCTACGATACGATCCGCAATGGCCTGTCCACCAATACGGGACCGAGCGGAGAACTGCTGATAGGCTCGGGTATCACCAAGGACCAGCTCTGGTTCGAGCAGAAGGGCAATAACCTGCAGGTGGATATCCTGGGCACGACCGATCACATGACGATTGCGAACTGGTATAGCAACAGCTATGCGCAGCTCAGCGATATCCGTACGGCAGGCGGCAATGTGATTGACAGCCAGCTGGCGCAGCTCGTACAGGCGATGGCGACCTACAGCGCCAACCACACGGGCTTCAACCCGGCCACGGCTACAGCCATGCCGACCGACCCGACGCTGCAGAGTACGCTCGCAGCAAGCTGGCATTAAGCTTTACTATCAATAGGAACCCAGAAGTGCTATTGCTTCTGGGTTCATTCTTAACGATATTTCCATTAGAGGACTTTATGACTGAAGCCGCAGAAAAGAAACAGCCCGTTACCATTCCGTTTGTTGAGAATCTCAACGCTCCGGATATCTATGCCGATGAAGCGGTAGGCTTTCTGCTGGCAAACAATACCATGCGCATTACGCTGGCGACAGCAAAGCTGGACCACACCCAGAAGCCCGGTTCAACGCAGCAGAGCTTTGTGGTGACCAACCGTCTCGTTATGCCGATTACGGCGGCTGAAAATCTCCACAAGCTGCTCGGCCAGATGCTGGAAAACGTTAAAAAAGCATCTGCGAGCGCAAAAAGCCCGGATATAAAGCTGCAGTAGAATTCTTGACTAAGAAATTCTAAGCCTGAAACGCTGTAGAGTGACTGTTAGGGTGTTTTTCCCTTATAGGGGAAACACCCGATTAGCGTTCCTTGAGGCCCAGAAATCGACCTCAGGATAAAGGTAAGAAAGTACCTTATCCAATTTATCTGCGCGCATGATGTAGCATTTGCCGCGAAAAAAGTCTCGGATCGAATCTTCCGAAATATTCACGGCCCTTTCTAACTCTTTCATGGTAAGGCCGTGATATTCTAGTCCGGCACGGATTATCTGAAGAAGATTGTCGCGCGTAAATTCTATTCGCTTCATCTTCTGGATATCGAAGAGAGTAGACAAGTTTAGATGCAACGGGTTCATAGCGACATTTCCAGAACAATTTCCTAAAGCAAACAAATATAAATAATGGGATTATTCCCAATGTGTATCGCTATCTGTCACTTGATGCAACATATATTGCTATGATTTACATTATTTAGATGAACCAATAAGATAGTTAATTGTATAATTTATCATGGTAAATTATGAAGATAAGCTTGCGTGGCATGATCAGTTGTATATATTCGAGACAGTAAATCGAAGATAACAAGGGGAGACTATGCGTAACGTATTGAAGCGGGTTCAGATGCTAGCGGTAGCACTCATATCGCTATCGGTAGCAGGATGTATTGTTGAACAGAACTTTCCCCAGCAAGCAGCTCCAGCACAGCTTTTATATTCCACCGAGAACGCTGCTCAAACGCATTGCCCTCAAGATACAGTCGTATGGGTGAATACGAAAACTGGCGTCTATCATTATCCGGGCCAGCGTTGGTATGGTAGCACGGCCCAAGGGGCATTTGCATGTAAGAATGAAGCCGACCATCATGGCTATCGCTCCTCTCATAACGGACAATGAACGAATTTAGATGGAGTTAAATGACCATGCGTAAATTAGTCTGTGCAGCTGGATGCCTCTTGTTGGTAATGGTTCCTTTGGCAAGTGACGCTAAAGGTGGAAAATCCCATGCACATTATGCGTATCAGGGCGGACATTATGCAGGAGGGCATGGCTCGTCACATAAAGGCGGGCATTACCGCAATGCCCGCACCCATAACCATTACACGCATCATAAGAAAAAGTAAGCTCCTTTAGAGGGAAGACTTACTTTTTTGATGGCATTCCTTGTCTTTGGGAATGCAGGTCTGACCACAAAGCTTCCCCTTTTTGCATTGTTTGGCCGGAGGAGTTTCCTTATGGCAGACAGCATCCTGCGCAATACAAGCATTGGGAAAGCGCTTAGCAAAGGAATGGAAACCATCAAATTAAGAGTCACAGGCTCCAGCCGCAGCAATTGACTATCTGGACTTTATGAGAGTGGGTAAAGCTAAGACTAAGACTCACCTTCCTTGAAAGGTAACTTCACAAGAGCGTGCTTACCTAAGTAATACTTAAGCGAGAGACCGACTGGATCCAGCATGGCTTGCTGAAAGATCTTCGCGATTTCAAGTGCACTACCAGAAGCTTCACGTAGCATCTTAGTAAAAACTGCCGCACCGTCATCGCTAATCAGAAGCTCTGTGTGTGCTTCGGCACCGTAACGCATCTTTTTATTAAAATGGCTAATGCCTTCAATAAACAATTCTCCACGTTCATATTCAGGCAGAAAGACCTGGATCGCGGCATTAAGCGCTTTAGGTAGATCGAATAACACATTCGTGGCAGCTTGCTCCGCGTAACGTTCACCATAGCTGCGCCGGTCATTGACGGATTTCACGCCACGAATGAAAAACTGACGGGAACCATCTAATGCATAAGAACTCACAACCTGTGCTTCCTTGCCGAATAAATTCTGCAATGCTTCACGGCGGCTACGGCCTTCTTCGATATCTTTTTGGATACGCTGTAAGTTGCGCAGCAAAATAGCGGCTTGCTCTTGGTTTAGCTGTTCAACGAGGGATTCAGGGATCTGAATAACATCCAGACCGGGCTCTGGAACGGACCAGTTGTACGCCATAATGACGTTACCAAAATCTCCGGTCTTTTTAGCTTCCATCATCACTTCTTCAGTTTGACCAATTGCATTGCGCACGCCTTGTACGTAAGCTTCTGCCATAAACACAGTACAATCTTTGGTGTGATATATGTAGGTCATGTGTTTGTGATCGGAGTTTCCGGTGGCCAGAAGTTTCGTCTCACAATGATGCTTTAGGAAATCGTGTAGTTCCTGTTTGATCGCGTGCTGTTTTTTCATGCTGTACCGTGTATCGATCAATAGTATATCGCTATTGAAATGCCGGTTCTTATCCTATCTGCTCACGGTATGAGTTTCAAATAGATAATGATAGCATTTTTGAAGCTTTTAGAGATGAGGTTATCCTCTGATGTAAAAACGCATCTACTTGCTTTTTCCACTGTTCCACCCCCTTTATCCAAGTGATTTCTGTATAGAAAAATTTCTAAGGCAATTTGTATAAATTAGTATAAGATAGGGTATCTTATAGCTTATTTGCCGGGACACACATGCGAATCATTGCGATTATTCTGCTGGCCACCCTTATTGGAGTGGGATCTTTTTGGTTATGGAAACATATGCGTAAAGAACATTGGGCGGTGTATTACGGAGGTCCTATTGAGCTAAGCAAATTCCAACCCTTCGATCTGTTGGTGTTTGACAATGAGGTGCATCCTCCGCTGGCCCCGCTGAAAGCGGATGGCAAAACGGTATTGGGCTATTTAAGCCTCGGCCAAGCTGACCCGCGCAGGAATTTTTATCACATCTTTGCTGAAAAGAATCTTCTACTGCCTCCGAGTCCGGAAATTATCACGCAATACGTCATCGATATCCGCAAGCCGGAATGGAGCCAGTATGTGCTCGATACCATGATGCCTGCGATTATGGCGGAAGGCTTTGACGGCGTCTTTATCGATACGCTGGATAACATCATTCAACCCGAACAGGCCGATCCGAAAAAATATCCCGATATGATCAAGTCGGCTGTATTGCTTGTGAAAGCAATCCGCGCGCGCTATCCAAATATCAAAATCATGGTGAACCGTGGGTTTGAACTATTGCCGTTCATCGCTACCGATATCGACATGGAACTGGCGGAAAGCCTCTATACTAACGTACTCCCCGGCGACAAACATGTGATCCGTGAGCCGCAGGAATACCAGTCGCTGATGGCGCTGCTGCAGAATGCAAGAGTGCAGTCACCCTCCCTGAAAGTTTACAGCCTCGATTACTGGCCGCCTGACGATAAGGAAGGCGTAGTACGCCTCTATCAGGACGAGCGCAAAAAATTTGGGTTCATTCCTTATGTCTCTACCATGGATCTGCAATCCGTCTACCCGGAACCTTAATACGGGTACTGTTATCAGCGGATAGCTTCAGAACACTACGTAGCGACCGTTCTTCTTCGCACCCGTAAAACGAATCAGATTAGCTTGTACAAGTCCCGCAATATCACGCTGTGCAGTGCGATGATTAACCTGCCATACAGAGCAGAGATCCTGCGCCCAGGCTCTGCCACCTTGTTGCAGCTTCCCGAGAAACCATAACTGTCGTTGGTTCAATTGACAGCCGGTCTGTAAATCCACCAGAACATTTAATACGACAAATGTGTCGTCATAAGCAGACGAGAGTGAGGTCTTCCTTGGGAGTTCAGTCAGCATCTTTTGAGGGATGGCGTGCTGCAGGCAGAGGTTCCATACATCACTTCGTCCAATCAATTCCAATATAACGCGCAGGATTTGTGGGTAATGCGCGGCGAGCCTTAGTAAGCTGGCAGATTTAGGAGCGTTGCGAGCGCGGTGCCATTTACATGCACTATCATAACTGGCACCGGTAACACGCTGAATCGACTTCAATGCACTACCGGATTTGTGATGTTCCCTTCGTAAAACGCCTGCCACGGAAGCGGCGATAGTTTCACTCGTGATTCGGGCAGGTAAAACTTTACCAGTCTGCGTGCAAGACATTTCCGGCCTACCATGTTAGGTTGCAAAAAATGCGCCTGGTTGTAGAGGACTGAAGGAAACCCAGTAGGAGGCAAGGATGCACTTAATATCGAAATTTCAATCCGGGAACGAGCAGATACGTAAAGCCGCGATGTATGTCCGGATGTCTACCGACCACCAGAAATATTCCACAGAGAATCAAGCAAGCGCGATCCAAGAATATGCGGATCGTCATCAAATGGAAATTATAGAAACTTATACGGATGCGGGAAAGAGTGGTCTTAAGATTGATGGACGGGATGCGCTTAAGAAATTGATAGACGATGTGCAATCCGGTAGAGCACAGTTTTCGGTGATTCTGGTATTGGATGTCACGCGCTGGGGTAGATTCCAGGATGCGGATGAGAGCGCCTATTATGAATATATTTGCCGTCGCGCCGGAATTGATGTGCAATATGTGGCAGAGCAGTTCGAGAATGATGGGAGTCCCGTTTCGACTATTGTCAAAGGCGTCAAACGGGCTATGGCGGGAGAGTATAGCCGTGAATTATCAGCCAAGGTATTTGCCGGACAATGTCGCCTGATCGAACTGGGATTCCGGCAAGGCGGCCCAGCGGGTTATGGATTACGGCGAATGCTCGTGGATGAGCATGGGACTAGGAAAGCAGAGTTAAAGCCGGGCGAGCATAAGAGCCTGCAGACGGATCGGGTGATATTGATCCCAGGTCCTACAAATGAGGTCGAAACCGTGCGCTGGATATACAAGGCCTTTACCGAGCAAGGGATGCAGGAGGGACAGATTGCTGCTTCGCTTAATCAGCGAGGTTTATTGACAGATTGGGGGCGTGAATGGACGCGCGGATCAGTGCACCAGGTACTTACCAATGAGAAATATATCGGCAATAACGTCTTTAACCGTACCTCCTTTAAATTAAAGAAGCGGCACGTGAATAATCCGCCGGAAATGTGGGTGCGGGCCGATCAGGCATTTGAAGCGGTGGTTGAGCCCAGCTACTTTTATACGGCTCAAGGTATCATCCGCGAGCGTTGCCGTAAACTCAGCGACGAGGATATGCTGGGAAAATTGCGCCAATTGCAAGAGCGACTCGGCTGGTTGTCAGGTGTGGTAATTGATGAAACGGAGGGGATGCCTTCCAGCAGTGCGTATTTCCACCGTTTTGGCAGTCTAATACGTGCTTACCAGTTGATAGGTTATATGCCGCGGCAGGATTACCGGTATATCGAAATCAACCGGCACCTACGTAGGCTGCACCAGAATATTGTCAGTGAGACAATCCAGACCATTGAGAAAATGGGAGGATGGGTACGGCAGGAAAAACCGTCGGAGCTTTTAATTATCAACGAAGAGCTCAAAGTATCAGTGGTCATTTGCCGCTGCAAGCAAATGCCTTCCGGAAGTCATCGCTGGCGTATTCATCTGGATAGCAGTCTGGACCCTGACATTACATTGGCTATCCGCATGGATGTCAACAATCAGAAGCCCCACGACTACTACCTTCTGCCGACACTGGATATGGAATCAACTCAGATACGCATGGCTGAATATAATGGGCTGGCACTCGATGCATACCGGTTCGATGAACTGGAGCCTTTTTTCTTATTAACTGAACGCAGTGCGATTGCCGAGGCGGCATGAGACAGAAACCTCCCATACAGATGATTGCGGTGGATCAGATCAATATTCTCAATCCGCGAGCACGTAATCAGAGGATATTTACCAATATTACGGATAATATTCTTCAGGTAGGATTGAAACGTCCCATTACGGTAAGAGCGGCATCTTCTGCAGAGGGAAAGCGTTATGACCTTGTATGCGGGCAGGGGCGTCTTGAAGCTTTCATAGCATGTGGAAAGGCACAAATTCCTGCTGTAGTGATTGATGCGACGGAAGAGCAGGCGCTTATTATGAGTCTGGTAGAGAACCATGCACGGCGCCATTACCGTGCGATAGATTTGCTGCAGGGGATAGAGATACTACAAAAACAAGGATACGGTATTAAAGAAATAGCAGCCAAAACAGGGTTGGGGCACGATTATACTAAAGGCCTTATGCAATTGCTGAAACAAGGGGAAGAGCGACTGCTGACTGCCGTCGAAGCCGGAAAGATGCCTATTAGCATTGCAGTACAGATTATGGAAGCCGAAGGCGGAAAAGCTGTGCAGCAAGCTTTGCAGGATGCTTATGATAATCATCAACTGCGCGGCAGAAGATTTATGGAGGCCAGGCGTCTGGTCGAATTGCGTAGGCATTGTGGCAAAACCATTACTTCTAGCAAACGTGCCGACAGTTCCGAAAAGAAAGTATCGGGACAAGATATTGTAAAAGCATATCAGAGAGAAGTAGACCGCAAAAAACTACTCACCCGTAAAGCGGAATATGCCAGCATCACACTCATATTTGTAGTGGAATCGTTGAGAATGCTATTGCGCGAAAAGGGCTTCCAAAGCGTCTTGGCTACGGAAGGATTATCTACCTTGCCTAAGCCCATATCAGAATTAATTAAGTTGAAGGCAGCGACATGAACAAGGCAGCTCAGGCAAGGCTTCCGACACAGGAAATCAAATTCGGTTTCGATTCCGAAATGATTGTATTGCAGCTCGATCAGATTATACCGTTAAAACAAGTATCGGCGCTTACACATGAGACGGTTAAGTATAAACAGATTATGGCTTCCATTAAGGAGGTTGGTATTATTGAACCACCCGTAGTATGCCGCGATAGAGCTGCTAGAGGACGCTATCTTTTACTGGATGGGCATTTACGCATCAAAGCGCTAAAAGAATTAAGTGTAAATGAAGTCACATGCCTGATTTCTACGGATGATGAAGCATTCACTTACAACAAGCATGTGAACCGTTTGGCACCGATCCAAGAGTATCGCATGATTGCAAGGGCGGTCAAACGTGGAGTCTCGGAAGAAAAGCTCGCTCGGGCCTTGAGCATGGACGTACAGGCCGTTATTCGAAAACTGAATTTGCTCAACGGTATCTGTGAGGAAGCAGCGGACATGTTAAAAGATAAGATGGTGCCTGGTGGCATATTTCCACTGTTGCGGCGTCTGAAACCGGTGCGCCAGATTGAAGTGGCTGGATTGATGAATGAAGCAGGCATTTATACTGTTTCGTATATGAAGGCATTATTGGCAGCAACACCGCCATCACAGCTAGTTCCTGGCAAAAAGAAACACATCAAAGGACTGGATGACGAAAAAATGGCGCATATGGAGCAGGAGATGGCCAGCATCCAGCGTGAGTACCAATTGATAGAAGAAAATTATGGAACCGATATCCTTAATCTGACCATAGCAAAATCATACCTGCTTAATATACTCGCAAATACCAAAGTCGTGCGCTACCTTACACAATACCATCCCGAAATACTGTCCCAGTTTCAAAAGATCGCAGAATTATCCTCACTCTCGACGAAAGCAGGGCGTTAGAGCAGCATATTGTAATACCCCAGGAATTCCGGTATAGGAATCTTAAACGGGGAAAGAATGCATGACGAAGAAGCAGATAGGGATTGTACTGGGACTTATATGGGGTATCGCATGTCTCAGCGTTACCATAGATGGATTATTTCAGCAACCAGCATCGGCCGATCTTATAGTGGTCTTAGGAAACGAAGTCTATAAGAATGGTGAACCATCGACGAGGCTGCAGGCAAGACTAAATGCAGCGCTCGATGCTTATAAATTGCATCTTGCTCCTCTCATCATGGTAAGCGGTGGCGTCGGTAAATCCGGATATGATGAAGCTACTGTAATGGCTAATTACCTGCGCCAGCATGGTATAAAGGATTCAGACATTATTATCGATTCGCATGGGGATAATACGCGCGCCACTGCGCTCAATACAGTTAAGGTCATGCAGGAAAAGCATCTCCATTCGGCATTGGTGGTGAGTCAATATTTCCACTTACCTCGTTGCTTACTAGCTTTTCGACAGGAAGGCATTACACAGGTATCAGCAACCTATCCGGTATATTTCGAGGTACTTGATGTCTATGGAGTTACACGCGAAGCAGTAGGGTTGCTGGCTTATTACCTGCGGCTGAAATAACGACCGGGTAGGAGAATGCCGAATCGCAAGGATATATTTCGCTCTGCACAATTACTGATCAAGCAGCATGGACAAGAAGCAGAAGGTTATGCCACAAACCAGCTTAAGATCTTCCGGGAGCGCGGCGATAAGCAGGCAGTTTCCGTATGGTTTGCAATCATTGAAGCGATAAAAACGCTGCAGACTACAGAAAGCTCTGGCTCTCTACATTAGAGGCAATGTAGAAAGAGAAACCGTTCACTATAGGAAGAGTTCTCTATGCGTCGTCTATGCTCTACTCTCGCAATCATTGTAATGATAACCGGAATAACGTCTTCCGTTTATGCGTTCTCTTTTCACGAAGGAGTGATACCCCAAGATGAGGCTACTATTGAGATCGCATTCTCGCCCAAAATGGGGGCAACGGATCTGGTTGTGAAGGCAATAAAAGAAGCGAAGAAATCTATCCACGTGGCAGCCTATTCATTTACTTCCAAACCTATCGCCCAGGCACTGTTAGACGCACATAAGCACGGTATCGATGTGGAAGTGGTTGTAGATAAGAGCCAGGCTAAAGCCAAATACACTTCTGCGACATTTCTGGCTAACGTCGGTATCCCGGTTCGCATAGATTACAAATACGCCATCATGCATAATAAGTTCATGGTTATTGATGATGATCTTACGGAACTAGGTAGCTTTAACTACACCTCTGCAGCTGAAAACAAGAACGCTGAAAACGTGATGGTGATCCGCCATAATAAAGAGGTAGCAACTGCTTATATGCGTGAATGGCAGCGTCTATGGAGCGAGTCAGAGGTTTATACGGCAAGATATTAATGTATCGACCTAGCGCTTATAGCAAACGCCATAATTCCTAGTGCCAAGATAAATTTTCGTTCGCGTGGGCGATGAATTTGATGCGCTGGTTGATATCCGTCAGCTTGCCGCTCACATCCGTCATCATTTCCGAGATCTTCAGCACGCCGGAGCTGATCATCGGGTCGATATGCGGCTTGGTTTCCACCGTGTTGATGATCGAGAAGAACGTGCGGCGCTGCCATTCGATGCAATATTCGTTGCTAACCTTGTCATAACCGTGGATGTCCTTGGGCAGGATCGCACAGTAGCAGACCATGAGAATGCGTTCCAGCGCTGCTAGTGCGGCATTGGGATCGGTGTTGAGCGCGGGGTTTTCCAATGTGACGATGAGTGCGGCAAATGAGGTGATATATTCGCGTCCCACCCACAGGAAGGACTTGCTAAGCGCGTCTATCGTCTGTACGGGGTCGATCTTCCCGGCATCAGCTGTGATCTGCATGATGCGTTCGATAACGTCGCGGTGAATACGGGTGCCAGGGTTAATGGACGAAAGTGCCTGGGCTAGGAAGGTGATAGTTTCCACCTTATCGCGCATGATGTCTTTGCGCAGCCATTCTGATGCTTCGTCGATGATGTTGACCTGGTTAACTTGCTTTAGGCTTTCCATAAAGGACCTCCTATATCGCTCCTATAACACCAAGATTAACATAGAAGTATTGCTGAATTATGACAAGTAGCAACTTTTTTTAAAAATAATCGCTAAATAAGGTAAAATTTTATCTTTTTCTTAAAAGTGGAGAGTTTTAGGGGGATAGATATAAAGGAACGAGTATATAATATGGCAGTATAATGAACTGCCTATATAATTCCTCAATGGCTCAAGCCGCTAATGCTGTTCTGCATACAAAACTATAATAATAAGTAAACTATGAAGGGAAGAAAATTGTTGCACCAATTTGGGAAATACTGTTGATTAAAAAACCTAAGCTGCCCGTATTAACAATACGAATGAACCGCAAAGCCTGAAGATATGCAAACACTACAGAAAATTTTTTATTCTTTTAGAAAAGCTATAAAAGGAGAAGAAGCTTTAGGAGTCGTTTTCTGGGGATGGTTTGTTACTCTATTAATATTATGTTGGGTGATAGGTTTCTTTCTTAAACCCATTGTTTATAGTTACTTACATTTCCCCCTCAGTGTATTTTCTTTGAATATTATAACCATACCAGACATTGCGCTAACACTCGTGTTCCGCATTTTTCTCGTTGTATTGGTATGGAAGTGTGCATCCAACACTAAATATAAATTTTGGGGTTATATTAGCAGAATTATAATTGTGCTTTTTGCATTACTAACCTTATACGGCACAACACTGAATATTTTAGATATAGTTCAGTACGATATATCCAAGTCTCACATTCAACATTAATAAGCAAAGATTATGAGTAATTCCACCTTAAATAATACTGTCATCGTAACTATTAGCAAAGACAGCAGCGGAAATCCTGTTGCAACTGTAGAGCCTTCGTTGAATCAAGGTACTAATCAGGGGTTATGGCAGACGATCACGGGATATTGGAATAATGTAGTCAATTACATGCAGTCCCATCAGCTTGGACAGCCTTGGGACACTATTGATGGGCGCGTACGTATTGTTATGGATCAACGTGCTGCAGAAACAATGGCAATGGCCCAGGAAGCCAATCCACAAATTACTATCGAACAGGCAAGATTGTTAAGCCTTTTAGATATTGGTGTTTATATGGGAGCAGAACACTATTTCGACAATCTTTATGATACAGATAACTCTGCAATAGATTCAAGCGTGCTTGCCCTAATGACTAAAGATGTCATGACGGATGGAACAGCTGATGCAGTGCGAAAGTTGTTTATCAATAATATGTCTAATCGTAGTGGTACGACCAACACTTGGTTTCAATATGATAGTTCGGGCAATATAACACAGATGAACCAAACCAATCCTGATGGTTCAACTACAATTACCACTTTTTCCTATGACGGGGAAACAACCACTACCATAACAGACTATTACAACAAATCCGGACAATTAACCCACACTCAAACTGATCAGCATACCGTAAATGCAAATGGCAGTAGTACGGATATCTTGCAGGGCTTTAACGCAAACGGATCATTGCAGTTTACACAAACTACTAATGTAGGCACCGGTGGTAGTACAGATGTTACTATCTCTGGTTCCGGCGATGTAGCAAACTTTGATAATGCCGATATCACCCTAACAAATGGTTCTTCGGCTAGCATTTATGGAAACAATAATACCTTTAACATTCCCTCAGGCTCCACATTGAATTTCGATGGTAGCGAATTCACAATGACTCCTGGTGGAAATGGCGGTTTTAACATCAATGACCCCAATGGAAGCTCTATTTCTTTTGGCCCTGGTGACAGTACTACTATTAGCGATATGCAGGGACCTGGTGGCACTATAGTGCAGGTGGGAATGCAAGACAGTAATGGTGACAATATGGGGGATATGGAAACCGACACTGGTAGTGGCAGAACGGTAGTCATAGGTCCAGACGGCACTGTTACAGATATGGGTAATCCATCTAGTTTGCAGGTTACAGACGACCCCAATGGCGGATTAGACTATGATGCGCATTATCCCGATGGTAGTGAATGGCATGGCCACGAAGATACTGGCGGCACGATGCATACAACAGGTGGACATTTACCGCCATCGACTGCTTTTCCCTCTGGCCTTCCGATGGCACCTGGATCCTATATTCCTGGAGAAAATAAAGGCTTCAATAGCAGCATGACTGATCCGATCGTTTTGGATTTGGATGGCACAGGTATAAAATTAACGTCTCTTGCAAACTCAAATGCTTATTTTGATTTGCATGGAACAGGTTTTGCGGTACATACAGGCTGGGTAGGATCAAAAACAGGAATACTTGTAAATACTGGTACTCCGACCAGTATTAATAGCCTTTTTGGCAGCTCAAACGAAGATGGTTTTACAGCATTACGGGCAGCAGATACGAATGGGGATGGGCTTATTAATTCCTCTGATTCAAGCTTCAGTAATCTTTATGTCTGGTCCGATACAAATGGTAATGGAGTGGCAGATGCGGGAGAAGTGCGTAGCCTTGCCAACCTGAGTATTAGCTCAATCAGTCTTAATACATCACCGGTAAATGAAATAGTAAATGGAAATGAAATAGGTCAGGTTGCTACATTTTCCTATACTAATGGCACCACGCATCAAGTGGCAGAGGCTTACTTTAATAACAGCCAAGTGGACTCACAATTTACGGGTAGCTATACACTAAACCCGGCAGCATTAGTTTTACCTAATTTACGGGGCTATGGCACATTGCCGCCGTTGTATATTGCCATGAGTTTGGATTCTAGTTTGTTGCAACAAGTGCATAACTTTGCGGATGAGAAAATCTCCAATGCGGCTAGTTTTTCCAGTCAGATCAGAAGTATTTTATACCAATGGGCAGGTGTTGAAAATGTTGATCGTGCCAGCCGTGGACAATATGTCGACGCACGAGTGCTAGGTTTTCTTGAGGCGTTTAATGGTGAAGGCTTTTCTAGTTATGGGACGAGCAACAATCCTACGAACCCGCACGAGGGGCAGGTATTAAACAGTGCTTGGAATACCTTATTTCCTGAGGTCCAAGCCCGGTTGTTAATACAAGGTCCTTTAGCATCATTATTTCCAAATGTTAAATTTAACTATGATACGGATAGTCTTAGCGGCACAATAGATATTAATGCTATCGCAAATACTATCGCACAGAACACTCCTTCTGGAACATTCCAGGCCGAACAATACTGGAATATTATGACCTCTGTAACAGATACAGTAGCCAATGGTATTGGTGTATCTATTAATAGCGTTAATACCGCTTTGCAGAACGCATTTAATACTTTAAATCTTCCCTTTACCTTATCTTCCATACAAGCAGGAAATTATGTGTTCGGCATAGGTGATGGAAAGGTGGTTATTGATAATGGCATATCAACTTCTGCATATGGTTTGACTATAGCTGGTAATATCACAGCAAACGATATTACTCTGCAAGCCAATAACGCTGGGGATCTTACAATTACACTAAGTTCGGGTGACAGTATTACTTTTAAGAATAATTTATTCTATGCGTCTGGCGATAATAATTACTGGGGAACAACCAGCCTTCTGAACCAGATTCATTTTAGTAATGGCACGTCCTTAAACCTTAATACTCAAGCAGGTTCTGCACTTACCTTCACTTGGAACGGCACAAATACAAATACGCTTATTGGAACAGATTTCGGAAATAACATATTCAATCTAGGAACCGGAAACGATTTGATTATCGCTGGTAACGCTAGCAACACATTTAACTTTAGCACTGGTGATGGACAAGCAATGATAGCTTTTAATTCCCCAGCTCTTAACAATAACGGTGCTCCATATGGAATCAATGTCCTTAATATAGGATCCGGGGTTACATCTAACAATTTAATCTTGCAGGCTGATGCTGCTGGAGACTTAATAATTGTTTTAAATACCGGTGACAGTATTACGATTGAAAGTGATTTAGGCTTTGTGTCCGGTAGCAGCGATTACTGGGGTATGACCAGCAAGATGAGTCAAATTGCTTTCAGTAACGGCAGCACGCTGAATCTGAATGTCGATGGTGGCCATTTGTTGAATTTTACCTGGAACGCTACGGCTAATAATACTGTGCTGACTGGTACTAATTTTGGAAATAACATCTTCAACCTAGGAATTGGCGGCGATACGGTTGCTGCAGGCAGCGGTAACAATACCTTCAACTTCGGTATTGGTGATGGCAATGCCATTGTGGATCTTGGCGTACAGGGGCTGAACCAATGGGGAAGTCCATATGGTATCAATACCCTGAATTTCGGGGCAGGTATCACAGCTAATAGCCTAAGCTTTGAAACCAATGCCAATCACGATTTGACTGTCACCTTGAATACGGGTGATAGTATCACGTTCAAGAACGATCTGAACGGTGTTAATAGCAAGGTACAATCGATCCATTTCAGCGATGGCTCTACCATGCAATTGGATAATCCCAATCCACTCCTTACCTTTACCTGGAATGGAACAGCTACTAATACGACTTTTGTAGGTGTGAATACAGGGAATAATATTTTTAATTTTGGTGCTGGAGGAGATACGGCTACTGCAGGTAGTCGTAACAATACTTTTAATTTTGGCACAGGAGATGGCCATGCTGTAGTAAATGGAGTGCAAAACAGTAGTGGTACAAATACACTAGTGTTAGGAACTGGTATTACAGCTAGCAATATTACCCTGCAGGCTGATTCTAACGGTGATCTGACAGTAACACTAAATAATAATGACAGTATTACCTTCAATAATGATCTGGGGGGTACGAACAGTAAAGTACAGTCTATTCATTTCAGCAATGGCACTACTATGCAGCTGGATAATGCCAATCCGAAGCTCACATTTACTTGGAATGGGACCGCTACAAATACCAATCTCATAGGCAGCAACTTCGGATATAATATATTCAATTTTGGCCCCGGTGGCGATACTGCAACAGCAGGAAATACTAATAACACTTTCAATTTTGGCATAGGTGATGGTCATGCGGTGGTAAATAATATCCAATATGCCAATGGGACTAATATTCTGGTGCTTGGATCAGGAGCTACGGCTAATCACATCGGCATGCAAGCTAATTCCAATGGCGCTGTGACCGTAACGTTGAATAGTAACGATAGCATCACCATTAATAACGACATGGATGGTACTAACATTAGAGCCCAGGTTAACGTCTCTGGTGGTACCTTGGATATTGCTGCCAGCACTAATGCTAAGATAAGCGGCTCAAGCAATACAGTTAATCTGGCAGCCTCTGATATAGTAACGGTTGGTGGTTCAAGCAATACAATCAATGCTGTTGCCGGAGATACGATCTATACGTTTGGCAACGGTCAGACTACAACCACTTCATTGCTTAACATCGTTAACGCCACAAGCGATACAATAGGTCTATACAGCTCATCCAGCACCAGCGTCGTAGGTAACAGCAATACCATTACTACCAGTGCCAATGATAATCTTTATGTAACCGGTAACACCAATACTATCACGGCTGCCGGAAGCAATACCATCACGATCAATGGAGGCGGCAATACGGTCAGTGCTGCGAACGGGGATGTGATTAATATCTCTGGCAATGGCACCACCGGCGCGAATGGCGGCATTGATACGGTGAATATGTATTACGGTACTATCAATATAGCAGCCAATACCGATGTGAAAGGTAATTACTCTGGCAATGTTATTAACGCAGCCGATCATGACACTGTGAGCATCGCCGGTAATGCCAACACGGTAACCACAACGGGGAGCAATACATCCCTTACGATTACCGGTAATAATAACATCACCAATGCAGTGGCATCCGATACGGTCACGATTTCCGGGAACGGAAATACATTTAATACCACAGGTGCTGATTCGGTTTCATTGTCCGGTTACAGCAACACAGTGAATGCTGCTAGCAACACCATTACCATGGCAGCCAGTGCCTCTGCGACGATTAACGGTAATAGCAATACAATTTCTGCGTCTACGGGAAATAGCATCACTATCAATGGCGGCGGAAATACTGCTACCACCTCTAACGGGGGCACCATCAGCATATCCGGCAATGGCACGACGGGCAGCAATGGTGGCTTAGATAAGGCTTACATTTCTAATGGCACGGTCAATGTTGGAGCCAGCTCGGAT